>NZ_JBHWFB010000005.1:323108-463393 GCF_042733915.1 Nocardia sp. NPDC059691
GGTGCCCCCTTTCTTTTTGGGGGGGGGGGGGGGGGGGGGGCGGCCGGGGGGGGGGGGGGGCCCACCCCCCCCCCCCCCGCGGCCGCGGACGACGGATCAGCCGTCGTTGACGCCCGGCTGCAGGTAGTTCGTGACCTGCCACACGTACCCACCGCCGGAGCGCACGCAGCCGAGAACCGCTTTGCGCTGGACTCCGTTGCCCACGTCCACATAGTCCTGCGCCGTGGCTCCTGGAACCGTGCACTTCTGACCAGGCTGGGCGGCGTTCGCCGACGGCGCCACAAAGGCCAGTACGCCGGTGGTCAATGCGCCGATAGCAAGCGCGGATGCGATGTGTTTCATGGCTTTTCGTTCCTTCGGTCAGATGATCCTTACGTGGATCTGGACGGCGGAGGTGCGAATACCGTTCCATCGAGTGATGCGGATCACTCCAGTGGTCGCTGTGCGTCGGGGCGGCTGGTGCATGTCGGGCAAGTGAGTCGGTCGGTCCAGTCGTGTTGCGTTCGACGGCCCGCTCCATGCCTCGGGTATCTCACATAATGAGAATAGAATTTCATATTTTGGTAGTCGATGTGAAACAGTGAGGACAACGCGTACCGTGGCGTCCTTTTCCGGAGGTTTCATGACGGCGATCACTCCACCCCTGGCCCGGCGTCTCGAGGGCCTGACGAGTTCGGCGATTCGTGATCTGCTGAAGGTAGCCGCGCGCGACGACGTCATCAGCCTGGCCGGTGGCCTGCCCGACGAGCAATTGATGCCGCGAGACCGGATCGCGCAGGCGGCGGAGTCGGCGCTGGCGGACCGCGCGCGACTGCAGTACACCGAATCGGCCGGGTGGGGGCCGCTGCGTGACGTGCTCGCCGCACGGGAGACGCGGCGGCTGGGGCGGCCGGTGCCGCTCGAGGAGGTGTTCGTCACGCACGGTTCGCAGCAGGCGTTGTCGCTGCTCGCCGAGGTTTTGCTGGATCCGGGCGCGCTCGTCGTGGTCGAGGATCCGGCATACGTCGGCGCGTTGCAGGTGTTCCGGGCCGCCGGATCGCGCATCGTGACGGTCCCGCTCGACGCCGAAGGGATGCGGGTCGACGCGCTGGCCGAACTGCTCGGCCGTGGCGAGCGGCCCGCGGTGGTGCACACGGTGAGCAATTTCCACAATCCGCGCGGTGTGACCATGAGCCCGCGACGCCGGCAGGAACTCGCCGAGCTCGCCGACCGGTTCGGATTCTGGGTGATCGAGGACGATCCCTACGGCGAGCTGTGGTTCGACCGGCCGTCGCCGGAGCCGATCGCGACGTATTCACCCAACGTGATCCGGCTGTCGAGCGTGTCGAAGATTCTGGCGCCGACCTTGCGGGTGGGCTGGATGACCGCGCCGAACGCGGTGTGCAGGGGTGTGGAACTGCTGAAGCAGGGCGCGGACCTGTGCGGGTCGGCCCTGACCCAACAGATCGCCGCCGATCTGCTCGCCGATGCGGATTGGCTGACCGGGCAGGTCGAGGAGATCCGGCGGGTCTACGGTGCGCGGGCGCGTGTCCTGGTCGACGAGCTGCGCACCCGCTTCGGTGACCGTCTGGTGAGCACCGATGCGGCGGGCGGCATGTTCGTGTGGGTCGACTTCACCGATGGGACCGACGCCGTGGACTTGTTGCCCCGCGCCATTGATCTCGGCGTCGCCTACGTACCCGGCGAGGCATTCGCGGTGTCCGGCGGCCATCGGAATTCGATGCGTCTGTGCTTCACCACCTCCGACGTGGCGACGCTGCGTGAGGCGATCGAGCGCTTGGCGCGCGCGATAGGTGAATAGATCCGGGGACAACCACTTTCGATTGCCGCCGGATGGTTCGCGCGATTATGTCGCGGACGTGCGAGCGTAGTCGTCGTCTCGCTCGCGCGGGGCGTCGCTTGCCTCGCCCCTGCCGGGTAGGTGTTCGTCGGTGGCAGGTCTACTGTGACGACCGTGCCGCGCGACGCGTCGCGAGGTCGAGGAGCGTGCCCGGTCCGCCCGTCAGTCCACCCAGCCGTACGTGCGCTCGACCGCCTTGTTCCACGCGGCGAAGCGCTCGTCCCGTTCCGCCTCCGGCATGGTCGGGTGCCAAGTTTTGTCGGCGGTCCAGTTGTCGCGGATGTCGTCGGTTCCCGACCAGTAGCCGACGGCGAGCCCGGCCGCGTACGCCGCACCCAGCGCGGTGGTCTCGTTGACCACCGGGCGCACAACGGGCACGTCGAGGACGTCGGACTGGAACTGCATGAGCAGATCGTTGGCGACCATGCCGCCGTCGACCTTCAGCGTGGTCAGCTCCAGGCCGAGCCGCTGGGACTCGGCGTCCGCGCGCATCGCGTCGACCACCTCGCGGGTCTGGAACGCGGTGGATTCCAGCACCGCCCGCGCCAAGTGCGCTTTGGTGACGAAACGCGTGAGCCCGGCGATCACGCCGCGCGCGTCCGGACGCCAGCGGGGGGCGAACAGCCCGGAAAAGGCGGGCACGATGTAGGCGCCGCCGTTGTCGTCGACGCTACGGGCCAGCGGCTCGATCTCGTAGGCGGAGGAGATGATGCCGAGATTGTCGCGGAACCACTGCACCAGCGAACCGGTGACCGCGATGGAGCCCTCCAGGGCGTACACCGCGTCCGCGTCACCCAGGCGATAACACACCGTGGTGAGCAGGCCGTGTTTGCTGAACACCGGCGTGGTTCCAGTGTTCAGCAACATGAAATTGCCGGTGCCGTAGGTGTTCTTGGCCTCGCCGGGTGACAGGCACGCCTGGCCGAAAGTGGCGGCCTGCTGGTCGCCGAGGATGCCCGCGACCGGCACCCCGGCCAGTGGCCCGGAACCGATCGGCGCGTAGACCTCCGAGGAACTGCGCACCTGCGGCAGCATCGACTCCGGCACGCCGAACTCCCGGCAGATCGCCGAATCCCATTGCAACGAGCGCAGATCCAGCAGCATGGTGCGGGAGGCATTGGTCACGTCGGTGATGTGTTCGCCGGTGAGTTTCCACAACACCCAGCTGTCGACGGTGCCGAAGCACAGCTCGCCCGCCTCCGCGCGCTCCCGCACGCCAGGCACGTTGTCCAGGATCCAGCGCAGCTTCGGCCCGGCGAAATAGGTGGACAGCGGCAGGCCGGTGCGCTCCTGGTAGCGGCCCGGTCCCGCGTCGCCGCCCAATTCGGCGCACAGCCGGTCGGTACGGGTGTCCTGCCAGACGATCGCGTTGTACACCGGACGACCGGTCGCGCGGTCCCACACCACGGTCGTCTCACGCTGATTGGTGACGCCGACCGCGGCGATGTCGTCCGCGCCGAGGCCGTTGCGCTCCAGAACGTCACCGAGGACGAATTCGGTATTGCGCCAGATGGTTTCGGGATCATGCTCGACCCAACCCGGCTGCGGGAAGATCTGCTCGTGCTCCCGCTGGGCGACGCCGACGACGCGCCCCTGCCGGTCGAAGACGATGCACCGACTCGAGGTCGTGCCCTGGTCGATGGCGGCCACATAGCGACGCATGCTGGCAGTGTATTTAACCGCGACTTCGTCGCGGCGTGTTCGCGGCCCCTAATGGCTCGCGTTTGCGCGACCGCCGCTTGCTCCTTCGTCGCGTACGCGGCGGCCGCGCACACGCGAGCCGGGCCGCGAACGGTGCATGCTCGGTCTCGCTGCGCTCGAAAGACGTGGTTGCGGTGCGCTGGGCGCGTCGGTGTCGAAGTTCGGCTACCGGTGCACGCGGTTGTAGTGCTGGCTGCGGGTCCGGCGGTCTGTTCCTCCTTTCGTCGCGTACGCGGCGGCCACTCGGACCGGAGCCGGGCGGCGAAGGGTGGATGCTCGGTCTCGCTTCGCGCTGAAGGCGTGGGTGCCGTCGGGGTCGAGGCTTGCTACCCGGTGCGAGCGGTTGGTGGTAGCTCTGGTGTCGGCTCGATCGGTTCGGCGAGTTGTCGGGTACGAGTCGGCTGTGTTGGTCGCGGGCGCATGTGCTCGGCCGGGACTGCCCGGAGGGAAAGGCGTGTTGGCCGTTCGGGCTGTGGCGGGGCGCGTGCGACTCGTGGGTCGGATTCGAGACGTTGTGCATGAGGCCGCAGTAGTTGCCGGTCCGCCGGGGTGTTTTGCCCTGCCTGGGCAGCTGCTCGGTCTCGGTTCGGTCGCAATTGTGCTGGGTCTGATGAGGCGATCCGGTCGTTGCGGCGGCGGGGTTGGTGAGTGCGGGAGTGTGCTGTTGTGTGCCTCACTGGGCGGTGGGGACGGGTCGCCGCTCGGCTAGGGTTGGGATTGTTACCGACGAGTAGGACGGGGCGACACGGGCCGGGGCGCGGGCGGTCGATTCGCGGCGGTTCGCCTAGCCTGGATCTGAACGCTCGATCGGACACATCCGCTGGAGGAGTCGAGCATGGCGAAGAAACCGGAATCGCAGCTTCTCGGGCCGGAGCAGCGCAGTGCGGCCTGGGAGCGCTTCGGCAAAGATCATTTCGATGTGGTCGTCGTCGGTGGGGGCGTGGTCGGGGCCGGTATCGCGTTGGACGCGGCGACCAGGGGCTTACAGGTCGCTTTGGTCGAAGCCCGCGATTTCGCGTCCGGGACGTCCAGCCGGTCGTCGAAGATGTTCCACGGCGGACTGCGCTACCTCGAGCAGTTGGAGTTCGGATTGGTGCGCGAGGCGCTGCGCGAGCGCGAGCTCGCGCTGTCCATGCTGGCGCCGCACCTGGTCAAGCCGCTGCGCTTCCTGTACCCGCTGACCAACCGCGTGTGGGAGCGTCCGTACGTGGCGGCGGGCCTGGTCCTGTACGACACCATGGGCGGGGCGAAATCCGTTCCCGGGCAACGGCATCTCACGCGCGCGGGCGCGTTGCGGCTGGCGCCCGGGTTGCGGCGCGATTCGCTGATCGGCGGTGTCAGCTACTACGACACTGTCGTCGACGACGCACGCCACACCATGATGGTGGCGCGCACGGCCGCGCACTACGGTGCGGTGATCCGCACGTCCACCCAGGTCGTCGGATTCCTGCGGGAAGCCGATCGGGTGGTCGGCGTGAAGGTGCGCGACACCGAGGACGGCCGCGCGGGCGAGGTCCGTGGACATGTGGTGATCAACGCGACCGGCGTGTGGACCGACGAAGTCCAAGCTCTGTCGCATCAGCGCGGCCGGTTCCATGTGCGGGCCTCCAAAGGCGTGCACATCGTGGTCCCACGCGACCGGATCGTGAGCGACACCGCGATCATCCTGCGCACCGCGACATCGGTGCTGTTCGTCATCCCCTGGGGCGCGCATTGGATCATCGGCACCACCGACACCGAGTGGAATCTCGACCTCGCGCATCCGGCCGCGACCAAGGCCGATATCGACTATCTGCTGGAACGGGTGAACCAAGTACTGGTTCAGCCACTCACGCCGGACGACATCGACGGCGTGTACGCGGGCCTTCGCCCGTTGCTGGCCGGGGAGAGCGACGAGACCTCCAAGCTCTCACGTGAACACGCCGTCGCCCGGGTCGCACCCGGTCTGGTCGGCATCGCGGGTGGCAAGTACACCACCTATCGTGTGATGGCTCTCGACGCGGTGGACGAAGCGGCGCAGGACATACCGGCCCGGGTCTCACCATCGATCACGGCGAAGGTGCCGCTGCTCGGCGCCGACGGCTATTTCGCGCTGGTCAACCAGACGGTGCAGCTGGCCGAGACCTACGGGGTGCATCCGTACCGGATCAAGCACCTGCTGGATCGGTACGGCTCGCTGATCGCCGATGTCATGGCCTTCGCCGAGGACCAACCCGAACTGCTGCAACCGATCACGGACGCGCCGTCCTATCTCCAGGTGGAGGCGGTCTACGCGGCGGCGGCCGAGGGCGCCCTGCATCTCGACGACATCCTGGCCCGGCGGACCCGGATCTCGATCGAGTACCCGCACCGCGGAGCCAATTGCGCGGAGCAGGTGGCCCGGCTGGTCGCGCCCGTCCTGGGCTGGGACGACGAGGAGATCGACCGGGAGGTACGCACCTATCAGGCGCGGGTCGAGGCGGAGATCCAATCGCAGACCCAACCGGACGACGCCTCCGCCGACGCCCTGCGGATCGCCGCGCCCGAGCCGCGCCCGCAGATCCTGGAGCCGGTGCCGTCGGAGGGCTGAGTGTGGTCAGTCGGGCGCTTCCATCGCCATGGCCCAGCCGACCAGCGAGCGCAGGTAGCGCAGCACCAGTTCGTCCGGATACGCGCTCGGGTCGGTGAGGTGCAGCCGGGCCAGTTCCTCCATGGCGGCCAACAGGATTCGCTCTGTCGGACCATTCGGATCCACCGTGACCCCGAGGTATCTGGACAGATGACGCGCGCCGATCGCCCGCGCGTAAGCGCGACCGAGCGCGAGTCGCTCGCGCAGCTCCGGCGGCCCGCCGTCGAACGGGCTGAGCATGATCCGCCAACTGGTCGGCGCGGCGTGCAGGTAGGCGAGGATGCCGCGACCGACCCGGTCCACGTCACCGTGGTCCCAGTCCACGCTGCGCACACCGGCGAAGGCGATGGCCGACTCGCGGTCCAGCAGCGCCGACGTCAGCCCGGACAGGTCGGTGAACTGCTGGTACACCAGCGCGCGGGCGACCCGCGCTTCGCGGGCCACCCGGTCGATGCTCACCGCGCCGAAGCCTTCGGTGGCGACGATGTCGCGCGCCACGTTCAGCAGCTGGGTACGGCGGTCGGCGGCGGACATCCGGCGCTTCGGCCGCGCCTCGCTGGTACCGCGCTCGGCCGTGGAGCGGTCGGTGGTCACGCCGTCGAAGGTAGCTCGAGCAGCAGCTCGACCGCCCGCGCCGCGCTCTGCGCCGCGCTTTCCATCGTCGCCGACCAGTCGGTGGCGGTCCAGTCACCCGCGAGGGTCAAAGTGGGCACCGAGGTGCGCTGGCTCGGGCGCAACGCGTGGTTGCCGACGACTTGGGAGAAGGTGGCTTTCGGCATGCGGACGACTTGGGCCTGTACCACGTTCGCCGCTCGCGCCGCCGGATAGTAGCGGCGCAGCAGCGCCATCTGCTCGGCGACGATCTCGTCGCCGGACTTGTGGATCTGTTCGTAGGCGCCACTGGTGGTCAGGCAGTACAGCCAGGCCTTCGCGGTACTGCGCCCGGTCATCCGCTGGCGATCGAAGACCTCGTCGATGACGCCGGTGCCGCCGATCAGCGCCTCGAACTCGGCCGTGGTCCCCAGTGGGCGATCGAGATAGAGGTTGGTGCTGACGATCGGCGTGTAGCCGAGTTTGTCGGCCGCCGCGTAGATCTCGGCGTGCTCGGGTAGATCGTCGAGCAGGCCGCCGATGTTCGAATTGGGCACGGCGCACACCACCGCGTCGGCCGGGATCGTGCTGCCGTCCGCCAACGCGACGCCGCTGACCTTCCCGTCCACGATGTGGATCCGGCGCGCCACGGCTCGGTAGCGCACCTGCGCGCCGTGCTTCTCGAAGACACGCAACGCCCCGGTGACATACAACGTGTCCAGGTCGGTGGTCGGATAACCGATGCCGACGGCTTGCCGGTGCCGCAGGCCCAGCCGGATGCCCGTGGCCATCACATCGGCGAACACCTTCGCCGACTCCCGCTGCACCGGTTCCGCCGCGATGCCGAGCGCTAGCCAATCCCACAGTGCTTCCCGGGCTTTGGCGGGCATGCCGACCCGGTCGAACCATTGCTCGGTGGTGAGGCCGGGCAGGTCGGCGGGCTGACGCAGGCACTGCCAGCCGAGCCGGACCGTGGCGATCGTCGCGCGCACGCGCTCCAGCGGGTTCGCATCGGGATGCGCGCCGGACAGCGTGCGCAGCGCGGCGATTCCTTTGGTGCGCATGGTGACGCTGCGGCCGTCGGGCCAGCGCAGTGTGCCGCCATGCGGGAAAGCGACGTACTGCCGTGTGCCGACGCTGGTCAGATAGCGGAACAGGTGGTCGTATCCGCTGGCGATCACGTGCTGGCCGTTGTCCGGTGGATCGTCCACGGCCTCGGCGCGCATGGCGTGGGTGCGTCCGCCGAGCCTGCCTCTGCGTTCGAGCAGGGTGACCTGCTTGCCCGCTTCCGCCAGCCAGACCGCCGAGGCGAGCCCGGCCAGGCCGCCCCCGATCACCACGTATCGCCGTCGGTCGCCCATGCTGCCTCCCGCCATAACTGACAAATTGTAAGTTAGGTGGGCGGGAAGTGCTCGTCAAGAGTTGTCGGCCGATATCGGCTGTAAGACAGCGAATTACCGCGCGGCGTGGCGGATCGCCTGCCGGAAACCGGGACTCGCGGCATCGGATCAATCGGCCGGGATGGGCTGACATCGAGGGCAGAAGAAGATGCCCCGCTCTCGCTGCACCACGCGGTCGTGATCCGGTGCGGTGTCACCGAGTAGGTCGGCGGCGAGTGGGGTGCCGCAGCGCTGGCACGGACGGTGTGTTCGGCCGTAGGCCAGAGCGCGCCGCGGCGGCTTGGCCACCGATTCGGCGAGGATGCGGTGTGCTTCGTTGACCATGGCCAACAGGTCCGGGACGTCGCGGACCCTGGTCGCGGGGTGGACGCGGCGCAGGAAACACACCTCGCTGCGGAAGATGTTCCCGATACCGGCGAGATTGCGCTGATCCAGCAGCGCGACGCCGATGGGTTGATCCGGATACCGCGCCAATCGCCGGACGGCTTCCGCCGCATCCCAATCCGGGCCCAGCAGATCGGGTCCGAGATGGTCGACGATGCGGTGCTCGTCGCTCACCCGCACGACCTCGACGGTGCCCAAGGAGAACCCGACTGCTTCGACGTCCGCGGTGCTCAACACGACTCGTGCGGCGACGCGCGGTTTCGTCCAGCGCTGTCCGCAGTGGAACACGCGCCAGCTGCCCTCCATCTTCAAGTGGGTGTGAACGCTCACGGTGGGCGTGCGGATGAACAGATGTTTCCCGTAACTGCCGACGCTTTCGATCACCTGTCCGCGCAGATCCACCGTCGCGTATCGCGGTACGCGGAAGTCGCTGCGCGTCAGTTCTTTGCCCGCCAGCGCGGTGCGAAGCCGTTTCGCGGCGAGAAAGACGGTGTCCCCTTCAGGCATACGACAGCTCCGCCGAGTCGGCGCGGAATCGCGGGCTCACGGGCGGCTCCGGAGGCGCAGGCCGCGTGGGGTGGCGGAGAAGCCGGCTTCGGTGAGGAACCCGGCGAACGTGTTGCCATGCACGGTGTCTCCGTTGACCCGGTCGATGACCAGCGAGTCCACCCGGCGGCGGTGGACCAGGTCGGCGAGCGCCGCGGCGGCGGCGCGGCGGGCGTCGGGGTCCTCGGTGAAGGTGAGCAGGGTCTTGCCGCCCCGCTCCAGATACAGCACCAGTTCACCGTCGACGAGCACGACGAGCGCTCCGGCTTTACGTCCGGGGCGATGCCCGCCCTCCACGTCGCTCTTCGGCCAGGCCAGAGCGGCGCCGTATGGGTTCGCCGGATCGGACGCGGCCAGTGCCAGTACCGTGCCGGTGGGCTCCCTGGACTCGGGACGGGCCCGCTCCGGGTCGAAGGAGCGCAGCCGGTCCACCACGTCGGTGGTGGAGAACTGCGCGCCGCCCAGCGAATCGACGAAATAACCGCGGCGGCAGCGTCCTCGGTCCTCGAACTCGGTGAGCACCCGGTACATCAGCGCGAACCCGCCCGGCACGCCCTCGTTCTGCACCGAGCCCCTGGTCAGCACGCCGTACCGCTCCAGGAGCAGATCCGCGGTCGCGTGGGCGCGCAGCGTGTTGTCCGAGACTCGCTCCGGGAGCAAAGACCATCTCCCGGCGACCGAGGGCGGGCCGGAACGGGTGGGCATGCTCGGCCGGGGCAGGTAGGCCCGTCCTCGCGGGGCGCGGCGGGGCGTGCGGTGGGCCGTCGTGGTCCGGGCCGTGCCGGACAGCAACGCCCGTACCGGCGCGAACGTGTCACCGGAAACCATTCCGGCCCAGACCAATTCCCACAATGCGGCGGCCGCGGCAGTGTCGTCGAGCAGGCCGGTGGCGTCCGAGAGTTGCCGGAAAAAGTACGCGCCGCCGCCCTGCGGCACGGGTATCAGTCGTTCCGCGGGAGCGCCGGAAATCGAATGCCCCGCGTCGGCCACGTCTTCCGAGCCGACTGGTGATCGTCGGCCACGTCGGCCGTTGTCCGACTCGTTCGGTGTGGCGCCACCGGCCGTCTCGGCGGATCGCCGGCGCGCGCCGCGACCGTCGGACGCACTGCCGGTCGGCGGAACCGGCTCGTCCAACGGCACGGGCGGTCGATCCGGCACGGTTTCCGCGGGGCCGGGTGGCGTCCATGGCACGAAGGTCGCGCCGAGCGCGGCGAGCAGACGCAACTGGACATCGGTGAGATCGACCTCGTCCGGCGGTGCGAGGGTGAACGGCGCCTGCTCGGCCGGATGCAGGGCGATCCAGCCGTCCTTGGCGGTGATGGCGCCGTGCCCTGACCAGATCACCTCACCCGTCGCCATGAGCTCGTCGAGCATGGCCGGGGTGTAATCACGCACCCGCGCGGGCAGGACGAGCGATTCCCAGGCGGACGCCGGGATCGGCACGCCCGCGAGCTGTTCCACGACGGCCGCCACGCCGTCGACGCCGCGCAATTCGCCGCTGCCGACGTGCTGCCAGGACGGGAGAAAGCGCCCGAACGCGGCAGTCGAGACCGGCTCGACCTCGTGCCTGGCGGCGGCGAGCGATCTGCGGCGCAGCCGGCGCAGCACCTGCGCGTCGCACCACTCCGCCCCGGCGGCTCCGGGCGTGAACTCCCCCTCGACCACCCTTTTTTCGATGCCGAGCCGGTGTAGTGCGGTGGCGGCGACCGCGGTGCCGAGCCCGAACCGGGCCGCCACCGCCTCCGTGCCGAACGGGCCGTGCGTGCGGGCGTAGCGGCCGACCAGATCGCCGAGCGGATCGGCCACCGGCTCGATGAACGCCGATGGCGTGCCGATCGGCAGCGGAACCCCGAGCGCGTCGCGCAGCCGGGCCGCGTCCTCCACCGCGATCCACCAGCTGCGCCCCGCGAACGAGACCTCCAGCGCACGGCGTGCGGACACGAGGCTCTCGAACCAGGCGACGGGATCCTCGTCGGAGCGCTCGGCGGCTTCGGCGGCGGTGAGCGGCCCGAGCAGCCGCAGCAGATCCGCCAAGCCCTCGGCGTCGCGCGCGTGCCGCTCCGGAGTGAGCCGCTGCAGTTCTCGCTCGGTTTGCTCGATGACCGCGGCGTCGAGCAGTTCGCGCAGCTCGACCCGGCCGAGCAACTCGGCGAGCAGACCGGAATCGAGCGAGAGCGCGGCGGCGCGCCGCTCGGCCAGCGGGCTGTCGCCGTCGTACATGAACTGCCCGATGTAGTCGAACAGCAGGGCGTTGGCGAACGGTGACGGCGTCGCGGTCTCCACCTCGACCAGCCGTATCCGGCGCCGCCCCACCTGTCCGAGCAGGTCGCGCAGCGACGGCAGGTCGTAGACGTCGCGCAGGCATTCGCGCACCGTCTCCAACAGGATCGGGAATTCGGGGAACTTGCGCGCGACGTCCAGCAACTGGGCCGAGCGCTGCCGCTGCTGCCACAGCGGCGCTCGCTTGCCCGGGTCGCGGCGCGGCAGCAACAATGCGCGGGCGGCGCATTCGCGGAACCTCGAGGCGAACAGCGCCGAGCCGCCCACCTGCTCGGTGACGATGTCATCGATCTCGTCGGACTCGAAGACGAACAGTTCGGCGCCGGGCGGATCGTCGGTGGTATCGGGCAGCCGCACGACGATGCCGTCGTCGGAGGCGTTCGGCGCGGCGTCCACACCGAACCGTTCGCGCAGCCGCGCCCCGATGGCCAGCGCCCAGGGGGCGTGGACCGGAAGACCGTAGGGGGAGTGCAGCACCAGCCGCCAGTCGCCTAGTTCGTCGCGGAACCGCTCCACCACCAGCGTGCGGTCGGTGGGCAGATGTCCGGTCGCGGTGCGCTGTTCGTCCAAGAGTGTGAGCAGGTTGGCGGTCGCGTTGTCGTCGAGACCGGCGGAAAGCATGATATCCGCGACGCGCTCCGGTACCGCGGGCGTGCGACCCGTGCCGTTGGGTATCGAATCCGCCTGCACGCGAGTCTGTTTCGACGCCTTCGGAGGTGTTCCGGCATCGCGCCGTGCGGTCTTCCCGGTACCCGTGGACGCCTCGGCGGCGAGGTCCTGTGCGACCGTGCGCACGAATTCACCGAGCGCAGCGCCGAGTTCGGCGGGCCGACCGAGCCCGTCGCCGTGCCAGAACGGCAACCGCCCCGGCTGTCCGAACGCGGGCGTGACCAGCACCCGATCGAAGGTGATCTCCTCGATCCGCCAGCTCGTCGCCCCGAGCGCGAACACGTCGCCGACCCGGGACTCGTAGACCATCTCCTCGTCGAGTTCCCCCACCCGGGAGGCCTTCTCGCCCACCATGTACACCGCGAACATGCCGCGATCGGGGATCGCTCCGCCCGAGGTCACGGCCAGCCGTTGCGCGCCGGGCCGCCCGGTGAGCGTGCCCGCGTCGCGATCCCAGACCAGCCGGGGACGCAGTTCGGCGAACTCGTCGGACGGATACCGCCCCGAGAGCAGGTCCAGCACCGATTCGTAGGCCGAGCGCGGCAGCGACGCGTAGCTGCCGGTGCCGCGCACGACGTCGAACCACGCGTCGACGTCGATCGGGTCCAGCGCGCACGCGGCGACGGTCTGTTGCGCGAGGATGTCCAACGGATGCGCCGGGATCTGGATCGCCTCGATCTGTCCGGCCGTCATCCGCCGCGACGCCACCGCGCAATGGATGACGTCGGTGCGATGCTTGGGGAAGATCACCCCGCGGGAGATCTCGCCGACCTGGTGCCCGGCCCGCCCGATCCGCTGCAATCCGCTGGCCACCGAGGGCGGTGCCTCCACCTGGACCACCAGGTCGACCGCGCCCATGTCGATGCCGAGTTCCAGGCTGCTGGTCGCGACGACGCAGCGCAGCCGCCCGCTCTTGAGATCGTCTTCGATCAGCGCTCGCTGCTCCTTGCTGACCGAACCGTGGTGCGCGCGCGCCAGCAGGGGCCCCGCGCCGTGGATCACCTCGGTGGACGGGCCGAGCTGGGCGGGCGGCTTGTGCTCGGTCTCCACCGGCTCGCCCAGCCGCGCCGCGTAGGCCTCGTTCAGCCGGGCGGTGAGCCGCTCGGCCAGCCTGCGGGAGTTCGCGAACACGATCGAGGACCGGTGCTCCAGCACGAGTTCGACGATCGCCTCGTCCACGTGGGGCCAGATCGATCCAGGCTGGTCGGAGTCGCCGGGCTCGGTCATGTCCGCCACCGGCACGCGCACCGACAGGTCGAACGTCTTGGGCGCGGGCGGCGCGACCAGGGTGATCGGCGCGTTGCCGACCAGGAACCGGCCGACTTCCTCCGGCGGCCGGACGGTCGCCGACAGCCCGATGCGCTGGGCGGGCCGCTCGGTCAGCAGATCCAGCCGGGCCAGCGACAGCGCCAGGTGCGAACCGCGCTTGGAACCGGCGATCGCGTGCACCTCGTCAACGATCACCGTGCGCACGTCCCGCAGCGTCTCGCTGGCCGCCGAGGTGAGCATGAGGAACAGCGACTCCGGCGTGGTGATCAGGATGTCCGGCGGGGTGCGCAGCATGGACCGCCGATCGGACGCGCTGGTGTCGCCGGAACGGACCCCGACGGTGATCTCCGGCGGCTCCAGTCCCAGGCGTTTCGCCGTCTGCGTGACGCCGACCAGCGGCGCTCGCAGATTGCGTTCCACGTCCACCGCCAGCGCCTTCAGCGGGGACACGTACAGCACGGAAGTGCCCGCCCGCTCCGGCCGACGTTCCCGGCCGGCCAGCTGGTCTATCGCCCACAGGAACGCCGAGAGCGTCTTGCCGGATCCGGTGGGCGCGACGACCAGAGTGTGCTCGCCCGCCGCGATCGCCTTCCACGCCCCCAGCTGAGCGGAGGTCGGCGCGGGGAACGCGCCGTCGAACCACTCCTGGGTCGCGCGGGAGAACTGGGCCATGGATTCAAGTGTGCACCGGCCCACCGACAAGCACGCCCGTACCGTTTCGCGAGCGAAGCGGGAGCAATCGAACAACGGCCGCCGACGCCGGGCCGTACGCTTCGACAGGTGCAAAAAGTGCTCAGACTCGACCTGGTCAGCCATGGGATGACCGAGGCGATGCGGAAGGCACGGTTCCCGGTGGACGAATCGCTCACCGAGGCGGGCAGGCGGGCGGTGGCCGGATGCGGGCCGCTCACCGCCGCGCGAGTGCTCACCGGCCCGGAACGCCGGACGGTGGAGACCGCCGCGTTGCTGGGGCTGCTGCCGGATGAGGAGGACAACCGGCTGCGCGACCTGGACGCGGGCGCCTGGCGCGGCGGCGAACTGATGTCGGTGCCCCAGGACGACTTGTACGCCTGGTTGACCGACCCGGCGTTCCGCGGGCACGGCGGCGAGTCCGTGCTGGACGTGATCGAACGGACCAGGCTCTGGATGGCCGAGGTCGCCGCGCGGTCGGTGTCCACGATCGCGGTCACCCACCCGGCGGTCGTCCGGGCCGCGCTGCTGGTGACGCTGGACGCTCCACCGAAATCTTTCTGGCGCATCGATATCCCGCCCGGCAGCGTCACCCGCCTGCACTATCGCGGCGAATGGACGCTGCACTTCACGGCCTGAGCCGGGATACCGACCGCTCGAGGGGGTGGCTTTCGGGCCGAGCCGGGCTAGTGTCTGAGACTATGGGTAACAACAAAGGGTCGCAGCGGCGCGGCCTGGCCATCGGATGCGGTGGCACCGTGGGGGCGGCCTGGATCGTCGCCGCCCTCGCCGCCGCCCGGGATGTGCTCGACTGGGATCCGCGCGAGGCGGACGTGCTGCTCGGCACGTCCGCGGGTGCGGAGACGGTGACGATGCTCGGCAGTGGCGTTTCGGTGGACGACCTGGTCGCGTTGCAGCGCGGCACCGCGACCGACCCGATCCTGCGCGAGCACCGCGCCGCCGAGCCCGGCCGGTTTCCGCCGCTGCCGCGCCCGCGGCTCGGCTCGCTTCGACTGCCGCTGCGTCGCCAGGAGCCGGGCCAGGCGCTGTTGGCCGCGGGCAGCGGACTGCTGCCGGTCGGCGGTGGCGACCCGGGCTGGCTGCAACGGCTGGCCGAACGACTGAACCCCGGCCGCGACTGGGTGCCGCATCCGGCGACCCGGCTGGTGGCGATGGACTACGCGACGGGCGAGCGCGTCGCGTTCGGCGCGCCCGGTGCGCCCGCCGCGACCATCGGCGCGGCACTGCGGGCATCGTGGGCCGTGCCCGGCTGGTTCCCTCCGGTCACCATCGGGGGCCGCCGCTTCGTCGACGGCGGCGCGGGCTCCACGGCCTCGGTGGACCTGCTCGTCGCCGAGAACTTGGACGAACTCCTCGTGCTGGCTCCGATGGCCTCCGCGGCCCGGATCCCGGCGACCGGCCCTGGGCACCTGCTGGAACGGCAGCTGCGCAACCGGATGAGCGACAAGCTCCGCACCGAGATCGCACGACTGCGCGCCGCGGGCACCAAGGTGCTGTTCGTTGGCGCGACCGCCGACGACCTCGCGGTGACGGGACCGAACTTCATGGACGGCCGCCGCCGTCTCGCCACCTTCGAACACAGCCTGCGCAGTACCCGCCGCACGCTCGAACAAGGAGCATTCGTATGAGAATCCTCGGATCCGGTTACCCCGCGATCGACCTGCGCGAGGCGACAGTCCTGATCACCGGAGGCGGGCGGGGAATCGGCCGGGCCACCGCGGAATTATTCGCCGCGAAAGGATCTCGGGTCGTAATCGCCGACGTGGACAAACCCGCCGCCGAGGAGGCGGCCGCCGCGATCGGGGCGAGCGCGTTCGAACTCGACGTGCGTTCGCGCGGGCAATGGGACGCGGTGGCCGCTGCGGTCGGCGGAATCGACGTGCTGGTCAACAACGCCGGTGTCATGCCTGCGGGCGCGTTCCTGGACGAACCGGACGTGGTCGGTCAGGCCACGCTGGACATCAACGTCTGGGGTCTCATCCACGGCATGCGCGCCGTCGCGCCGGGCATGATCGAGCGTGGTCGCGGCCATGTCGTCAACGTCGCCTCGCTGGCGGGCAAGATCCCGATTCCGGGGCTGGCCGTGTACAACGCGAGCAAGTTCGCCGCGGTCGGTCTCTCGGCGGCGACCCGCCTGGAATTCGCCGGGCATGGCGTCAGTGTCAGCTGCGTCCTGCCGTCGGCCGTGCGAACCCGCCTTTCCTCGGGTTTGACACTCGGCCACGGCATGCCGACCGTCGACCCGGAAGACGTCGCCGGCGCGATCGTGCGCACCTGCGTCACCCGCAAAGCCGAGGTGGCCGTGCCGAATTACCTCGGCCCGCTCGACATCGCATTGGCCGCCGCGCCGGAACGCGCGGTGCGCCTGATCCGGGGCCTGTTCGACGGGGATCGCGCGTTGCACCCGGCCGACGAGACGGTCCGCGCGCAGTACGAGAAAGAGGTGCGTTCCATCAGCTGATGCAACGAGAAGCGGCCCGGGAGAAGCACTCCCGGGCCCGCTTGTCTTCTGGGTTCAGCAGCTGGTCGGTGCGGGTTCGCCGCGGAACCTGGCCTCGACGTAGTTCCACGCGTCCGCGAATCCGGCGGCGGCCGCGGTCAGGTGCTCGGAGATGTCGACGGTATGGAACGTCAACCGCGCACCCGCC
Organism: Nocardia sp. NPDC059691; assembly: GCF_042733915.1. Classification (NCBI taxonomy): domain Bacteria; kingdom Bacillati; phylum Actinomycetota; class Actinomycetes; order Mycobacteriales; family Nocardiaceae; genus Nocardia; species Nocardia sp. NPDC059691. Next base: position 339,756 of record NZ_JBHWFB010000005.1, read on the forward strand.
TTGCAGTACCGGTCGGCGACCTCGGCGACCGGGTTGTAGAAGGTGAGGGTGTCGAAGCGGCCCTGCCACATGTAGGTCGGCACGGTCGGAACGCCGTCGAAGTACTTCAGGCTGTTCTCCCGCAGGACGGCGTGCGCCTCCGGGCTGTCCATCAGGCTCTTGGACGCCGCCATCTGCTCCGCGCTGCGGAAGGCGCCGTGGAAGAGCAGGAATCGGCGGCAGGCGTCGTGGGTGAATTCCCGGAACCACAAACCGTTCTCGTTGAGCTGATCGGAGATCGGCAGCCGGTCCGGGTACTCCCGCTCCAGCCCCATGGCGGCGGCGAATGCGAGGCCGAATCCGGGGTGCGGCTCGAAGCCGAGCGCCATCGCCATCTCCTCCAGGTCGGCGGGGATGCCACCGGCCACGGCGGTGGTGAGTTTCAGATCCGGCGCGTAGGTGGGTTGCATGGCGGCGGCCCACGCGGTGGCCATGCCGCCGCCGGAGTAGCCCGCGATGGCGACGGGGGAGTCGGACAGCCCCAGTGCGGCGACCTTGCGGACGGCCTTCACGCTGTCGAGGGTCATCATTCCGGCCAGGCGCGCGGCGCCGTAGGCGGAGGTGGGGCCCAGATAGTCCGGCAGCGAGATCGCCCATCCGCGTCCGATGGGCAACATCGCGCCGACCGCGTCCTGTAGTTCGCCGTTGAACAGCGAGCGCGACGGATTGCACTGGGTGCCGAGGGAATTGATCAGCGCCTGGTAGGAGACCAGCGGCGGATTCTTCACCCCGGCGGGCATCAGGACCGTTGTGATGCCCATGACGGGCTGGCCCTGCGAATTTGTGGAGCGGAACGCGACTTGCCAGCCCTCGGTCCCGACATACATACCGGTGTCGATCCTGCGGCTCCGTACGACGTCGCCCGGCGTGAGCGCCCCCAGGTCGGGCGGCGCGGTGTAGAAGGGATCGGGATCGGGAGTGGGATAGAGGGGTTGCGCAGTAGCGGGCAGGCCGAGCAGGCCGAGCGAGACGATGCTCACCAGCAAGATCGCGATCCTGAACGGAACTCTGGACACGGGTTTCCTTCGAAAGTCAGCCGTCACCGACCCACCGCCCCGCGGCGGGCACGCCGCGACGTCGGTGCTTCGGACGCACCGGCACTACACGAGAACCGCAGCGAACCTTCACTGCGGGGCGGAGCAGAAGGAACCGCCGCCGTGGGAACCCTGAGTCGATCATGGCGGACTGCCGCACCTCCTTCGACTCCGGGACCGCCGGTAGCCGCGAAGGCGGCACCATCCGCTGCGAAGATAGCGCCCGACATTCTCCGGACGCCGCTCCGGCACAGGCGAACCGGACATGTCACAAAGCCCGCGGCCCGCCATTCGACAAGATCACTAACGGAGGTGGCCTACCCGGTCGCGCACCGATCCGGATCATGTGAAGCTGAGCACCGCCCGTCCGCCCAGCGGGCGTTGCAGGTCGACGACGACCACGCCGTACTCGCGCTTCTGCTCCGGGTTCGCGCCCTGACACGGCGGCATGCCGCGATGCAGGCCATGGATCAATCGCACGCTCACCAGGTCGGCCGATTCCTCCACCCGCGCGGTGAATCCTATGCTCGGGCAGCCGACCGGGCCGGGGATGTGGATCCCGAGTTTGTCCGCCCCGTCCTCGACGTCGTACTCCGAGAAAGGCAAGGCGGAACTGGATTCCAAGTCCGCGGCATGCGGGATGACGACCATCGTCCCGCCCGCGTATCGCCGGGGACCCGGGTCGGCCCGCATCCCCGCCGCCGCTTCCGCGGTGCGCTCCGGAGTGGCGGGCACGGCCGGGTCCGCCTGCTGCCCGCACGCGGTCAGCGTTCCGAACGTGATGGCGGCGACGATCGCCGTACCCATCCTGCGCAGTGCCACCTCTCCACCTTCACACAGGTAGGCGCGGGCGCGGCGGAGGATGCGCGGTGTGGCACCGGTGCGGCTCGCGGAAATGACCGGACGCCTCGACGTGAGAGTGTGCGCGTCGTCACAGCGACCTCGCACAGTGCTTAGCCGGTGCCCATCTATGACACGTCGAATTGAGCAGATTGCTCAACTTATTATTCAAAGGTTGTGCGTTCAGATCTTCGGAGACACGATATCGGCACCAAGTGCTCAACGATGCGAAGCGCCGGATCGGCGCCGAGCGGACGGGTGGATCCGGATGACCGAGCTCGCCGACCGCGATCTGATCGCAGCTCCCTACGACCTCGCCGACCGTTACCGTGTCGGCTCGGGGACCGTTGTCCTCACCGGCGTGCAGGCCATCGCGCGGCAGCTGGTGGAGCAGCATGTGCGTGATCTGCGCGCCGGGCGGCGAGTGGGCACGTTCGTGTCCGGGTACCAGGGCAGTCCGCTCGGCGGCGTCGACAAGATGCTCTCCGGCATGCCGGAGGTGCTCGCCGAGCACGACATCTCGTTCGTCCCGGGATTGAACGAGGAACTGGCCGCGACCTCCGTGTGGGGCAGCCAGGCGGAGCTGCCCGGGGGCGCGGCGACCCACGACGGCGTCGTCGGTGTCTGGTACGGCAAAGGCCCCGGCCTGGACCGGGCGACCGACGCGCTGCGCCACGCCAACATGTACGGCGTGCATCCGCGCGGCGGCGTCCTGCTGCTGGTCGGCGACGATCCGGCGGCCAAGTCCTCCACCGTGCCCGCGGTGAGCGAGCGCTCCTTGGCCGCGATGAACATTCCGGTGCTGTTCCCGCGCAACGCCCGCGAGATCATCACCATGGGCCTGCACGGCGTCGCCCTGTCGCGCGCCTCGGGTTGCCTCGTGGCGCTGAAGATCGTCGCCGACGTCGCCGACGGCGCGTGGACCGTGGACGGTTCGGTGGGTGACATCGACATCGTTGTGCCCGAGATCGACTGGGAAGGTCAGCGGTTCCACTACCGGCAGCGTCCGATGGCGGCGCCCGCCGACAGCTTGCTCGCCGAAGCGGACCTCTACGGTCCCCGCTGGGAGGTGGTGCGCGCCTACAGCACGCGCAACGGCCTGGACGTGATCGAGGTGAACCCGGCCCGCGCCACGATCGGCATCGCCGCCACCGGGACCACCTTCGACGCGGTCCGCCAAGCGCTGATCGACCTCGGCGCCGACGACGAAGCGCTGTACAGCGCGGGGATCCGCCTGCTGCGCATCGGAATGCCGTTTCCCCTCGCGCCCGACCGGGTCGGCGAGTTCGCCGCCGGGCTCGACCAGCTGATCGTCGTCGAGGACAAGACCGCCTTCATCGAGACCCAGATCCGCGACATCCTGTACGGGGTCGCGGGCGCGCCGGAAATCCTCGGCAAGCGCGACGAGGCGGACCGCCCGCTGTTCGGCGCCGACGGCGAACTGACCTCAGGGCGCGTCGCCGCACCGCTGCGCCGCGTGCTCGACGGGCGCCTCGAACTGAAACGTCCGCTGCCGCAGCCGCTGTCGCTGTCGGTGCTGCCCGCCAAGCGCGCGGCCTACTTCTGCAGCGGTTGCCCGCACAATCGTTCCACCGCCGTTCCGGAGGGCTCACTGGCGGGCGGCGGCATCGGCTGCCACACCCTGGTGACCATGTCCGGCCGCGCCGACAGCAAGGTCACCGGGCTGACCCAGATGGGCGGCGAAGGCGCGCAGTGGATCGGTCAAGCGCCGTTCACCGACGTGCCGCACCTGTTCCAGAACATCGGTGACGGAACGTATTTCCACTCCGGCCAGCTCGCCGTGCAGGCGTGCGTCGCCGCTGGCGTGAACATCACCTTCAAGCTGCTGCACAACGATGTGGTCGCGATGACCGGCGCGCAGCACGCCGAGGGCGCGCTCACGGTGCCGATGCTCACCCACAAACTCGCCGTCGAGGGCGTCCGGCGGATCATCGTCTGCGCCGACGAGCCCGAGCGCTACCGCAAGCGCGATCTCGCTCCCGGCGCCCTCCTATGGCACCGCGACCGCCTGGACGAAGCGCAACGCACACTGCGCGAGATCCCCGGCGTCACCGTGCTGATCTACGACCAGCACTGCGCGGCCGACGCGCGGCGGCAGCGCAAGCGGGGCGCCCTGCCGGTGCGCCGCACCCGGGTGGTCGTCAACGAGGCGGTGTGCGAAGGCTGCGGCGACTGCGGCGTGCAGAGCAACTGCCTGTCGGTGCAGCCGGTGGACACCGAGTTCGGGCGCAAGACGCGGATCGACCAGACCTCGTGCAACACCGACTACAGCTGCCTGAAGGGCGACTGCCCCGCGTTCGTCACGGTCGAACTGCCCGACCCGGCCGCGCGGAAGCCGCGCCGAGCCGTTCGCGCGCCGCAGCCGCCGCGGCTGCCGGACCTGGTGCACGAACCGCCGACGACCACGCAGAACGTCTTTCTCGCCGGTATCGGCGGCACCGGCATCGTCACCGTGAACCAGGTACTGGCGACCGCCGCGATGCGCGCCGGGTACGAGGTGGCGAGCCTGGACCAGATCGGCATGAGCCAGAAGGCCGGGCCGGTGGTCTCGCATCTGCGTTTCGCCGTCGGGGCGCTGGAGCCGGCCAACCGGCTGGCCCCGGCCTCGGCCGACTGCATCGTGGCGTTCGACCTGCTGGCCGCCACCGACAACAAGAACCTGGCCTACGGCTGCGCCGAGACGACCGTCTCGGTCGCCTCCACCAGCGAGACCCCGACCGGGGACATGGTCTACGACCGGTCCGTCACCTACCCCGGCGAGGCGACGTTGCTGCGGCGATTGGAACAGGTCTCGCGCTCGGTGCGGTCCTTCGATGCTCTCGCCGCCGCGGAGGCGCTTTTCGGCAACACTGCCGCCGCGAACTTCCTCCTGGTGGGCGCAGCCTACGAACTCGGTGGCCTGCGGCTGCCGGGCACGGCGATCGAGCAGGCCATCGAGATCAACGGCGTGGCCGTGGACGCCAACCTCGCGGCCTTCCGCTGGGGCCGGGTCGCGATAGCTCGGCCGGAGGAGTTCGCCGCCGCCACCACGCGTCGCACGGCCGAACGCACTCCGGTACCGGTGCCAGCGGACCTGTTCGACGAGCTGACCGCGACGGGCAAGACGCGGCGGCTGGTCGAGCTGCGGGCCGTCGAGCTGATCGGCTTCCAGAGCGTTGCGATGGCGCGCGACTACGTGGCCACGATGCAACGAGTCTGGGCTGCCGAGCGTGAGGTGACCGACCGTACCGAGTTCAGCGAGCAGGTCGCGCGCGGGCTGTACAAGTTCACGGCATACAAGGACGAGTACGAGGTGGCGCGACGGCTCACCGATCCGTCGTTCCTGGCCGAGGTCGCCGCGCAGGTACCCGAGGGGGCGAACCTCACCTATCGGCTGCACCCGCCGGTCCTGCGTGCGCTGGGACGGAAGGACAAGATCGGAATGGGGCCGGGCAGCCACTTCGCCCTGCGCTTGCTGGCCAAGGGAAAGCGGCTGCGCGGCACGAGATTCGACCCGTTCGGATACGCGCACGTGCGACGCGTGGAACGTGAGTTGCGCACTCACTACACCGCGATGGTGACAGACCTCGCCGAGGGGCTGGACCGGTCGGGCTACGACCGCGCCGTGCGGGCGGCCGCGCTCGCCGACGTGGTGCGCGGATACGAGGACATCAAACTCGCCGGCGTGGCGGTCTACATCGAACGTCTGCGGGAGCTCGGCATCGAGCCGCCGTGCTGTTAGCGGTCCCCGACGCCGGTGGCCGGTCGGAGCGCCGCGCGGGCGTTGCCGGGACCAACGCCTCAGCAGGTCTTCGCCGCGAACCGAGTCCGGTGTGCCACCTGGTGACCCGGCGAGCTCGTGGAAAGGCCGCTCGTCGGCGAAGGCCTCAGCCGGTGTAGCCGGTCACCTTGCCGATCCACGCGACGAAATCCGCGGCGTCCTCGTTGCTGCCGTGCCCCGCGTCCCAATACATCGCGGCGTCGACCTGGTCGCCCAGATTCGCCAGGCTCGCGGCGAGGTTGCCCACGATGGTCAGCGACGCATCGGTGTCCTTGGTGCCGACGCGAATCCACCAGTGCTTCGCCCGGGCGGGATTGCGTTGGCGGAGAAAGAACATGGGGTTCATCATGCTGATCTTCTCGGGCAGGTCGCTGTCGAGTTGCGCGCCCGGGTCGCCCGTCGCTCGCCGCAGGCTGAACAGGGTGAAGTGCCTGGCCTTGACGGTGCCGGCACCGAACAGGTTGTTCTCCGGAGAGGACAGGTCGAAGGCGTCGAACGCGGGCACGCCCTTCTTCCGCTCGCCCACGTGCGCGAGGAAATTCGGCCAGGTGAACTCCGCCCGGTCGCCCGACCAGGTGATCCACGTGTTGGCCGCCAGGTAGCTGGAACGCTCGGAGTCCTGCAAAGCGGTCAAATACCTGGTCGCCGCCGGTTCGAGGTAGGTCCGCACGAGGTAGTTGCCGTAGTTGTCGGCCGTGATCGGCCCGAATCCGTCCGTCCCTTGCAGTTCCAACGATGCCTGGTAGTCCACGAACGCGGTGCTCAGTTCGCGCGAGGCCGTCGCGTCGAGTTCGCCGGAGCGCAGCGGGTTGGCGCCCCAATTCCACTCGTAGGCCATGTCCGCGTGGTCGAGATCGGTCACGGGACAGTAAGGGGCGGCGGCGAAAACGGCGTCGCTCGCGTCCGCCGCGCCGAGTTCGGCGAGATACCGGTCGTACATCCGGTTGTCGGCGGAGGCAGCCAGCAGCGCGGACAGCGCGCCGCCCGCGCTGACCCCGGTGGCGACGATCCGGTCGGTGTTTCCCGGAACCCGGCCGGAGTTGTGCCGCAGGTATCGGACCGCGGCCTTGAGATCCACGATGGCGGCGGGCGCCACGCCGTAGTACGTGCCGTCCGGGGCGACCAGGTCGCGCCCGCGCGCACCGGGCTCGACGACGACATAACCGGCCGCGAGGGCGAGCTCGCGGTTCCTGCCCCGATCACCGCCGTCGTCCGGCTTGCCGCCCTCGGCCGCCGACGACAGATAGCCGCCGATGGAGTTGCTCAAGAGAATCGGAGCCTTGCTCGCGTCGACGGTGTTCCCATCGATCTCGACGGGAACGCTGACGTTCAAGCTCTGATACGTCTTGTTCACCGGTTTCGCCACGTAGACAACGCTGTCGTAGAACCGGTAGGTCACGTTCTTGTCCCGCTCGAAGGTGGCGACGGTCTTCTTCCGCACCGTGAATTCGTCCGGGTCGAAAGCCAACTCGTCCGCCGGTTGCGCGTCGCTTTTCAGCAGGCCGCAGGCGGCGAACATCGGTGCGGCAACCGCCGCCACACACCCCTCGAGCATCGCCCTGCGCCGCACAGCGCTCTCCTTCGCCTTCGTGGCAAGCGTTCGGCGTCGCGGCCGTAGCGGCGTCGGTAGAACTCTTGCCCGGAACGAATCAGCTGGTCATCGGGTCGCTGAGATCGAAGGATAGCGGTAGGAGACGCCGCGCTCGCGTACCTGCGCGGCTGCGCCCGACGCGTCCGCCGAAAGGCGGGCGTCGGGCGCAACCTGCCGGTCGGCGGTCAACGACCGCCTGGTGGCGCGTCGGTCGGGTCATCTACTCCCAGCACTCGCTTGGCCCGTCGCAGGACGAGGCAGCGCGAGGAACAGATGACGTGGATTTCGAGAGCGCGCCGGGCTTGTCCCTCGGTGAGTTCGCCCGGATCGGTGAAGCAGTCGCCGATATTGGAAGTGACCGATCGCACGCGAGATCAGCCGACTTTCACCGGGACGACCGCGACGGCGGCGAATCGAGCACGACCGACGGTAAGGGCGACCAAACCGGCATTGCCCGCCGTGGAAATCATCGGGCCGGCGATCGAAACGAATTCGAACCCGCTCACCAGGAGCACGCCGAGCAGGCCGAGGCCGTTCGCGAGTGCGTTCGCCGCGAAGGTTTGCCAGGTTTCCTCGTGCGGTTTGGACCACACATGCCGGAGCGTTGGAATGGTGGCGATGAGATTGGCGCATATCGCGAACAGCGCGCCGAATGCCTTTTCCTGTACGCCGACCGTCACCAGCACGCATGCGATCGAGGAGACCAGGCAGGCCCAATCGATATTGTCTTCCGGTCGCAGGCCGGACCCGCGGGTGATGCCGACGACGATGACCGCCGCGTTCATCGCCGCCGCGGCGGCGTTGATGGCCGCGGCCAGATAGCCGCCCTCGAGGTACGCCACCACCGCGAACACGGTGTTCGCGGTGCACCAGGCCGCCCACGACGCGATGCGCGGCCGGGTGTCCCCTTCCAGTATCCCCGCCAGGTACGCGATGACACCGAACAATGAAATGCCGACGCTGAGACACGCCAAAGACGAGCTCACATTCCAGAAATCACTCACGCGGAACTTTCCTCACAGATTGTTGTCGTTGCACGCAGAGATGGCCGACATTGGCGATCGAATCATTACGAACACGCCGAAGGAGACAAGGCGGGTGCGGTGATGGGAACCGGGGGTTGCCTGCGGGAAAACACTTCGGGATGATTTGTCCAGGTGACTCGAAAGTATCGTGACATGACAACTCGGACGTCACCAATCCAGGACGGTGTCGTAACCATCTTTTAACCGCCGATTCGCAATCGCGATCGGCGGCTGGTCATTCTGTCGAAGATTCGGATGTGAGCTACGGAACAGGCAAGCGTCGAACCGCATCGCAGGATTGAGCGCGTCGGAGTAACCGACATCGGTAGTCAAATAATCTGCACTTCGACTGTCGGGGTTCCCGACGTCAGTGGCAAGGGTCTACGCGATGCGCCCAGCGTGGGATCCTCGCCGACCACCTCGCTGGACCGCCGGCTCTCCGTGCATCGCTGAGACCTCGCCGGATCCGGAAGCCACCGCGTTCTACGGGGTGTAGTGCCCGGACGACCCGCTGTGCGTGACCCATGGTCGTGACTCGACCCGGCAAAAGAGAAACGGCCCGGAGCGTGTGCTCCGGACCGTTCCGCAGTAGCGGGGACAGGATTTGAACCTGCGACCTCTGGGTTATGAGCCCAGCGAGCTACCGAGCTGCTCCACCCCGCGTCGGCTTTTCCAACAGTACACATGGTGGGCGCGAATAACCCAATCGTGCAGGTGAGAGGGCATGTTGCGGGTAACTGGGCGAGGCCTGGGCAATCTGTTGCGCACGGGTGGAACCGAATGCGCCGACGCCGCGTCCAACCATGTGACGAGAAGTATCGGACACAGATTGCGAGACGAGGAGTGGATGGTGACGTCCAGCGTGCGGGCAGTGGCACGAGCCCGGGTGGCCCGCCGCAAGAGCGTGATGCGTTAGCGGCGCGGCCGCAGGATCCGGCCGATGGGCCGCGGTGTGGTGGTGGTCCCGGCGACCGGCGTGGCTGCGCCGAAGCGCCATCGCGCCTATTGTGACGGTACTCGAGGTACAGGGTCGAAGGCTTGCCGCTCGGTCGGGGGCTCGAGTTAGCGTCGTCGGCGCGGTGCCGGCGGGTAAAACGGACACAACAGTTCGCCGCCGCGGCGCTGGCCGCGAACAGCCACGCGCCGAGTGAGTTCCGAGCCAACCAAGTTGTCCGCAACGTATCGGAGTTCTACTCGGCCTTCGACGTCACACCGCGAGATCGACTGTTCCTTCCACCAGAGCAGCGAGTCGTTATGTGACGAAGCGCCACCTGAATTTTGCTTTTCCAGAAGTAACGACGACAAGGAATACGATATGCAACTCGACTATCTCGACTACCTGACCTGGGACGAACAGCACAACATCGCCTATCTTGCGCTTCGGCAGAACAACAAGGGGCCGCGCCACGCTGGCCGCACCCTGCGCGTACGCGACGAGGACAGCGGCGAGATCGTCGCCGCCCTCGACTTCGGTGACGACGGCGAACTCATCGGCATCGAGTTGCTGAACGCGAACGTCCAGCTCGGCGCGGCGTTGAAGAGGAGGGCCCGCGTGGGGGAAGGCGAGTGACCCGATCGCGCCGGACGTGAACCACATCGCGTTCGACAGCTACAACCTCGATGGAACCGAACGACTCGAGGAGAGAGTATGGCCGCCACCGTGGCACGCTACGGGCCCGACCTTCGCCCACGGCGAGACCAGCCGAGTTTGTGGGACGTCACAGCGACAGAACTGGCGAGGATGCGTCGCGGCTTCATCGGCTGGTTCGCCATCCTGGTCCCTGTCATCATCACCGTTCCGCTGTATCCCATGTCGTTGGCATAGCCAGAAGGCCGGTCGGGCCATATGACGGCCGCATTGCTGGCCGCCCTCGGTGCGAGCTGATCAGGCCGCCTGGCGGCTGCTCTTCTCGTACGCGGTGCCGCGCAACAAGTATCTGCTCGGCAAGTATCTGGGGCTGGCCGCGTCGGCCCATGCGGTTTATGGCACCCGCATGGCAGCCGAGCCGGTCGGGATGTGGCAGCCGCCGCAGGTGTGGCAGCCGGGGAGGGGTGTGGCGTTCAGCCGAACTCGATGCCTTGGGCGAGGGGGAGTTCGGTGGAGTAGTTCACGGTATTGGTGGCTCGGCGCATGTACGACTTCCAGGAGTCCGAGCCGGATTCGCGTCCGCCGCCGGTCTGCTTCTCGCCGCCGAAAGCGCCGCCGATCTCGGCGCCCGAGGTACCGATGTTGACATTGGCGATCCCGCAGTCGGATCCGTCGGCGGCGAGGAAGCGTTCGGCCTCGCGCTGGTCGGTGGTGAAGACGGCGGACGAAAGGCCCTGCGGCACTTCGTTGTGCAGGGCGATCGCGCGATCGAAGTCGTCATAGGTGAGCACGTAGAGGATCGGCGCGAAGGTCTCCTCCCGCACCACCGCCGTCTGGGCGGGCATGCGCACGATGGCGGGCCGCACGTAGTAGGCGTCGTCACCGAACCCATCGACTCGCTCGCCGCCGCAGACCAGTTCGCCACCGTCGGTCACGGCCTTGTCGAGTGCCGCGCGCATTCCGGTGTATGCCTTGCCGTCGATCAGCGGCCCGACCAGCACCCCGTCGTCGAACGGATCGCCGACGGACAGTTGCCGGTAGGCCCGTTCGAGTCGGTCCAGCAGCGGGCCAGCCACGCTTCGGTGCACGATCAGCCTGCGCAGTGTCGTGCAGCGCTGCCCGGCCGTGCCCGCCGCCGCGAACACGATGGCTCGCGCCGCGAGGTCGAGGTCCGCGGACGCGGTGACGACCGCGCCGTTGTTGCCGCCCAGTTCCAGCAGGCAGCGCCCGAGCCGCTCGGCCACCCGTGGCGCCACCAGCCGACCCATCCGCACCGAGCCGGTCGCGCTCACCAGCGCTACCCGCTCGTCGTCGACCAGGCGGGAGCCGACGGCGCTCGCACCCTGGATCAACTGATGGATCTCGGGGTCCGCGTCCACTTCGCGGGCCGCTCGCCGCAGCAGCGCGTGACAGGCCAGCGCGGTCAGCGGCGTCGTCTCCGACGGCTTCCACACCACGGTGTCGCCGCAGACCAGCGCGATCGCCGTATTCCATGCCCAGACCGCGACCGGGAAGTTGAACGCCGAGATCACCCCGACCACGCCGAGCGGATGCCAGGTTTCCATCAACCGGTGGCCAGGACGCTCCGAGGGCATGGTGTGGCCGTACAGCTGCCGGGACAGGCCGACGGCGAATTCGCAGACGTCGATCATCTCCTGCACCTCACCCGCGGCCTCGGCGGGGATCTTGCCCGCCTCGAGCGTGACGAGCTCGGCCAGGTCGCTCTTGTGCGCGGTGAGCAGCCGACCGAGGCTGCGCACAACCCCGGCCCGGACGGGCGCCGGAACACCGCGCCAGGCGCGGAAGGCGGTAGCGGCCCGGCCGATCGCGGCGTCGACCTCGTCGAGCGAGCTGGATCGCACGGTAGTCAGCTGCCCTCCGGTGATCGGGGTGCGTGCGGGCAGATCGCCGGGTTCCGGTGGCGGCGCGCCCAATTGGCGCAGCACCGCTTCCGCGCGGGCGGCGAGTCGCTGGGTGGCCTGGTCGTCGAGTACATCGGTCATCTGTTGTTCCGCCATACCTTTCGGCCGCGTCGCGGCGTGTCTGTCCCACATAGCGGGAGGGTGGAGGTCAGGTTCCGGACACGAGGCGGGCTGCCTAAGTTAGCCTTCGCTGATGGCGGATACACCGGCAAGACCCGTACTCGATGACATCGATCGCCTGCTGATTCGTGAACTGATGGCCGATGGACGGGCCACTCTGTCGAACCTGGCCGAAAAGGCGAGTCTGTCGGTGTCCGCGGTGCAGTCACGGGTCCGCCGATTAGAGGCGCGCGGTGTGATCCGCGGGTACACCGCGCACGTCGATCCGGAAGCCCTCGGCCAGCTGCTGTCGGCATTCGTCGCGATCACTCCTCTCGACCCGTCGCAACCCGATGACGCGCCGGCGGTGTTGCAGCACATCCCCGGCATCGAGGCCTGCCACTCGGTGGCCGGTGAGGAGAGCTACATCCTGCTGGTGCGCGTGGCGTCCCCGCGGCACCTCGAGCAGTTGCTCCAAGAGATCAGAGCCACCGCCAATGTGCGCACCAGGAGCACCATCATCCTTCAGACATTCTATGACAAGTGACGATTTGGTGTAATTAATCCGCCATGTTGTAGAGGTTCCGTAAATTTTTACGTACCCTCAGGGCGTGACCATCGAACTGGAACGCACCCGCCCGGCGGTCACCCCCGCCGCCCGGGTGCACGAGATCTTGTCGGCGAGCATCCTGGCCGACGGCTTCGACTTCGTCCTCGACCTCACCCGTTCCCGTGGCTGCCGCCTCGTCGACGAACGCGACGGCAGCCCCTACCTGGACATGTTCGGCTTCTTCGCGTCCAACGCGCTGGGCATGAACCACCCCGCTCTGGCCGAGGACGCCCAGTTCCGGGCCGAGCTGCTCACCGCGGCGGTGAACAAGCCGAGCAACTCCGATGTGTACACCGTCGAGATGGCCCGCTTCGTCGAGACGTTCGTACGGGTGCTCGGCGATCCGCGGCTACCGCATCTGTTCTTCATCGATGGCGGCGGACTCGCGGTGGAGAATGCCCTCAAGATCGCGTTCGACTGGAAGAGCAGGCACAACGAAGCACACGGCCGCCCAGCGGAACTCGGCGCCAAAGTGCTGCACCTGACCGGCGCGTTCCACGGCCGCACCGGTTACACCATGTCGCTCACCAATACCGATCCGGTGAAGACCGCGCGCTTCCCGAAATTCGACTGGCCGCGCGTCAAGTCGCCTTATCTCACCGACGCGTTCGACGTCGAGGAGGCGGAGGCCTCCGCGCTGACCCAGGTGCGGCGGGCATTCGAGGAAAGCCCGCACGACATCGCGTGTTTCATCGCCGAGCCGATCCAGGGCGAGGGCGGCGACCGGCATCTGCGTCCACAGTTCCTGCAGGCCGTGCAACGGTTGTGTCACGAGAACGACGCGCTGTTCGTGCTGGACGAGGTGCAGACCGGCGTAGGCATGACGGGAACGGCCTGGGCCTATCAGCAACTCGGCTTGGCGCCGGACGTCGTCGCGTTCGGTAAGCGGACCCAGGTGTGCGGCGTCATGGCGGGTGGGCGGGTGGACGAGGTGCCCGACAACGTCTTCGCGGTCAGCTCCCGGCTCAACTCGACCTGGGGCGGCAACCTGGCCGACATGGTGCGCAGCAGGCGCACCCTGGAGGTGCTGGAGCAGGACGCGCTGATCGAACGCTCCCGGCCGTTGGGGGCGCACCTGCTCGAACGACTTGGCGCGCTCGCCGCCCGGCACGCCGATGTCAGCGAGCCGCGCGGGCGCGGCCTGATGTGCGCGATCACCCTGTCGTCCTCCCGGCTGCGCGACGAGGTGCTCACCGCGCTGCGTGAGCGCGAGCACGTGCTGATTCTCGGCACCGGCGAGCGGGGCATCCGGTTCCGTCCTCCGCTGACGGTCACCGGCGCCGAACTGGACGAGGCCGTCGACGCGCTGGATCGGGTGCTGACCAGCCTCGAATAACGCACGGAGGTTCGATCCGGACATTCCGGTGCACTCCGGCGCGGGTGCGCCGGAATTCCGGATTCGGCTCCTAGGCTTCGCACCCATGTCATCTCGTCTTCACCGCGCTCCGACAAGGTGCAGCAGGTGAACCGACAGCGGATGTTTCGGCGTTGCGCGCCCCACCTCGTCGTCTCCATGCTGCTGCTGTCGGCGCCGGCCGGCTGCGCGGCCGGTGACGCCGGCACGGTGGGCGACGAGCAGAGCCGGACCGCCCAGATCACCGTCGCGACCCCGGCCGCCGCGGCGGCCCCCACTACAGGCGTGCTCCCACCGCACATGACCGATCCGCTGCCGGGGATGCCGCCGCCGCTCTCAGCCACCGACGTGTACGTGGCCGACCGAGAGCTCAGCCCCACCGTGGCCGACCACCGCCCGCTCGTCTACGTGCCCAACAGCAAGTCGAATACGGTCTCGGTGATCGATCCCGAGACCTTTCGAGTGATCGACACCTATGCGGCGGGCGGCTCGGAACCACAACACGTCGTCCCGTCGTACGACCTGCAGACGCTCTACGTCACCAACGATCTGCCGATCGGCGCGGGCAGCCTGTTGCCGATCGACCCGAGGACGGGCAAGCCGGGCGAACCGTTTCCTGTGCGCGATCCCTACAACATGTACTACACGCCGGACGGCCGGTACGCGCTCGTGGTCGCGGAGGCGGACAAGTCGCTGGATTTCTACGATCCGCGAACCTGGCAGAAGACGCATGCCATGGCGGTGCCCGACTGCGCTGGAGTCGACCACATGGACTTCACGGCCGACGGCCGTTTCGCCCTGGTCTCGTGCGAATTCAGCGGCCGCATGCTGGTTTTCGACGTGGCCGAGCGCAAAGTCGTCAAGCTGGTCGATCTGCCCGGCGGTCGCTCGGGCATGCCGCAGGACGTGAAGCTGTCCCCGGACGGCCACACTTTCTTCGTCGCCGACATGACCGCCGACGGCATCTACCTGTTCGACGCGCACACTTTCGAGAACACCGGATTCGTGCCGACCGGCAAGGGCGCCCACGGCCTCTACATCACCCGCGATTCCGCGCAGATGCTCATCACCAACCGGCACGAAGGCAGCGTCTCGGTGTGGGACTTCGCGGCGAACGGGCTCGTGCGCAAGTGGTTCGTGCCCGGCGGCGGCAGTCCCGATATGGGCAACATCTCCGCGGACGGTCGCGTCTTCTGGGCGTCCGGCCGACACCACGACGAGGTGTACGCCATCGACATCGTCAACTGGAATCTGCTGGCTCGCATCCCGGTAGGGAAAGGGCCACACGGACTCACGATCTGGCCGCAGCCGGGCCGCTACTCCACGGGCCACACCGGCGTCATGCGCTGACCTCGGCCCGGCCTGCGCAGCGGTCAGGACCTGACCGGACGCAACCCCAGACCGCCTTCGACGAAGCGCTGAACGGACGTCAGCCCGGCGTCCAGAGCGGCCTCGTAGCCGGGGCGCGCCCATCCGCTCACCTTCGCGGTGCCGTCGGCCTCGGGCGTCACCCCGATTTCGGCGACCAGCTCGGCTGTGGTCGGTTCGCAGACCGCCCAGGAGAAGTGCGTCTCCTCCGCCCAGCCCGCACCGCGCCGGGCCACGTAGTCCGGTTCGGTGATGCCGCCCGCGGCCAGGGCGGGGCGGTCGTCGATGCGGTCGTCGGCGCGCAGGGCGCGCAGATACCAGGCGCCCGCGTTGATTTCGATCGGCTCCATCAGCGTTCGGCCGTTCCGCCGCGCGAGTCGTCGGCGGGCACTCCGCCGAATTCCGCGACGCCGAACGGCCTCGCTGCGACATGATCGGATGGCCGCCACGTCGCTTTTGCGCGTTTCGCGGTAACGAACCGGATTTCGGGTAGCTCGATCATGAGGAAGAGGCTAGCGGGAGGTTCTATCGATATGGGCGAGCTATGGTTCGGCCATTACCGCCTCGATCGGTTGCTGGGCAGCGGCGGCATGGGCGAGGTCTGGCTTGCGCACGACACCACGACCGACCGTGTGGTCGCGTTGAAGCTGCTGCCCACCGCGTACGCGGCGGACCCGAAATTCCGGCAGCGGTTCACCAGGGAGGCTCGGCTAGCCACCCAGGTGCGCGGGCCGCACCTGGTGCCGATCCATTCGTTCGGCGAGCTCGACGGCCGCCTGTACATCGATATGGAGTTCATCGAGGGCTGCGACGTGGCCGCGCTGCTGCGGCGTTCGGGGCGGCTGGACCCAGAGCGGGCGATCGAGATCGTCGCGCAGACGGCCGCCGCGCTCGACATCGCGCACCGTGCCGGCCTGGTGCACCGCGACGTGAAGCCGTCGAACATCATGGTGACGCCCAGCGGCACGGTCTATCTGATCGACTTCGGCACCGCGCACCGCAGCGACCAGCCCGCGCTCACCGCCACCGGCAACGTGGTGGGCACGCTGGCCTACATGGCGCCGGAGCGGTTCGACCGGGCTGCGGGCCCACGTTCGGATCAGTACTCGCTGGCCTGTGTGCTGTTCGAGTGCCTGACCGGGTACCGGCCGTTCGACGACGGCGAGCCGCCACGCCTGTTGCGCGCCCACCTCATGCAAGCCCCGCCGTCGGCATCGGCGCTGAATCCGGCCCTCCCGCCCGCACTGGACGCGGTGATCGCGCGCGGCATGGCGAAGGACCCGGACCAGCGCTGGTCCAGTGCGGGGGAACTGGCTTCGGCCGCGCACGTGGCGCTGACCGGCCGGGACGCGAACACGGTCGAACTCGCCTCCGCGGTGCCGACCGTCGTACTGCCGCCGTTCCGTGCGGTGGCCACCTCCGGCGTCTCGCCCCGGACCGGTGTCTCGCCCACGACCGGTGTCTCGTCCGGTGCGCGTACGTCCCTCGGACCGCGCCTGGCGCTGGCGTCGTTCGGGGCGCTCGCCGCGGCGGTCGCCGGGGCGTTGTGGCTGGGACGGCCGGACGCGGCCGACGCGGGACCGGCGACAACGCCGCTGCCGTCGTCGAACCAGGACCACGGGGCAGCGTCGAACCCGCCATCGCAAGCCCCGGCCGCGCCTGCGCCGATCTCGGCGCCCATCGTGGTCCTGCCCGGCGCGGGCCAGCCGTGCGATCCGGCGGTCGACGTGCACAGCGTCGTTGTGGACGGCCTGGTGCTCACCTGTACTCCGTCGGCGGGCCGCCCCAGCTGGCTTCCCGCGTCGCCCGCCTCCGGCGGTGTCGCCGTGCGGAACGCCGACGACTCGAACGGACCCGGGCAACAGGATTCCGGCGACAAGCACGACCGGGGCAAGCCGGATCACGCGAACCAGGGACATGGCAGGGACAAGCCCAAACCGGGCAAGTAGGGGGCCGTTGCCGGACTGTCGTCGAGCCCACAGTGGTGTGTGACGCGGGGCGGGGTTACGCTCCGAAGAAGGCCATTCTTACGGCATTCGCGCGGTGACCTGCTGATTTTCGTTCCGCGCCGCGGGGAGGCCGGATCGGCCAGATGTCAACGCTGACTGGAGGTTCGCGATGGGGGAGGTGCGATTCGGGGGCTACCGGCTGGAGCGACTGCTCGGCAAGGGCGGCATGGGGCAAGTGTGGCTCGCCTACGACACGGTGGCCGCGCGGCGGGTGGCGTTGAAGCTCCTGCCTGCCGAACTCGCCGCCGCCGCGGGATATCGCAAGCGATTCGAGCGTGAAGCCGAAGCGGTGGCGCAACTGCGCGATCCGCACGTACCCCGGATCCACCGGTTCGGCGAGATCGACGGCCGGCTCTACATCGACATGCAGTTCGTCGAGGGCACGGATCTGGCGGGCAAACTGCTGGCCGAGGGAGCGCTGCCACCGGCCGTCGCGGTCGGCGTCATCGGCCACGTCGCCGCGGCGCTCGATGTGGCGCACCGGCGCGGACTGGTGCACCGCGACGTCAAACCCTCGAACATTGTCGTGCACCCCAGCGGCTTCACCTACTTGATCGACTTCGGCATCGCGCACGGGCTCGGCCAGACCGCCGTGACCACCACGGGCATGGCGATCGGCACCCTGGCGTACATGGCTCCGGAGCGGTTCACCGGGAAGGTGGACGGACGCGCCGACGTCTACTCGCTGGCCTGCGTGCTCTACGAGTGCCTGACCGGCTCCCGGCCCTACGGCGACACCGACCCCGCACAGCAGATGCACGCCCATCTGATGGCGACGCCCCCGCGAGCCGGTTCGGTGTGCGCCGCTGTCCCCGCCGCTCTGGATGCCGTCATCGCCCGCGGTCTGGCCAAGGATCCGGACGAAAGATTCTCGACCGCCGGGGAATTCGCCGCAGCCGCGCGATCGGCGATCGGCGTTCCCGACTCGCGAGCCGTGCCGCCGCCAGGGCCCGGCGCGGGTGGCGACGGCGGTCTCCCTGGGCAAGAGAATTTTTCGCCGCGTCCGTCAGCTGGAGCCGCAGAGCGTTTTTCGGAAGCGCCGAGCGCACCGCCACGGCGCACGCCTACCCCGACCAAAGTCATGCCCCAGCCAGGCCCGACGCCGACGCTCGTGGCGACCAGGCTCGACTGGTCCACGGTCACCCCTGGGCCGATTCCCACCCCGGGCAAGGCCGTTCCGCAATCGGGTCCGCCGGTGCGGGGATATGCCGGTCGGCCGGCCGGCCCTGGTCACCCCGCTGCGGGGCAGCCATATTCAGCAGGCGGGTATCGAAACGCGCCGTACGCCGCTGGAGGCGGACAGCCAGGTTGGCAGGGCAGATTGCTGGCCCTGCAAGCACGCGTGCTGTCCCCGAAGCCCGGCCCGGTCGCGCCGCCGTACCGGGCGCAGGCGCGCAAGGTCTTCCCGGCGGTCCCGCGTCCGGGTCGGCGGTCGGTTCCCCAGCGGCCGGGCGCCGCGATCCCCCGACGTCGGCGGAGCTTGCTGTCGAAGCTGATCGGCGCGCTGATCGTGGTGTTCCTCGCGCCGTTCGCGTTCGCGGCCGGTTGCGTCGCGTTGATCGCGGCGGGAACCAGAACCGGCGACTCCGGCACGCCCGCACCGACTCTGCCGCCCGCGGCGGTGGCGGTGGAACAACCCGGACCGTCCCGCGACGACCCCATGACCGATCCGGCTGCCGTGGCGCCGGTGGGCACTCCCGTTCGCGACGGCAAATTCGAATTCGTCGTGACGAAGGTCGACGCGGGCGTGTCACGCATCGGATTGCAGACGGCCGCCGGTTCGTTTCTGATCGTCACGCTGGCCGTCCGCAATATCTCCGACGAATCGAAGTGGTTCCTGCCGCTGGGCCAGCGCCTGCTGGACGCGCAGAACACGCCGTTCGACCACAACGCCACCGCCACCATGTGGCAGAGCACCCAACAGCGCCTCGGCTACTCCTTCGAGCTGCGCCCGGGGCAATCCGCCACGACCCAACTCGTCTTCGACCTCCCGCCGACGGTCACTCCCGACCATTTGGAACTCCACGACTTCGTTCTGTCCAACGGCGTCCGAGTCGCCCTCGGCTGAACGTCTTCGCGCGGCGATGCCGGTGCCGATCCGGAAACGGATGCTCTCCGCCAGAACACCTCGCTCCGGGTGACTCCGCTGCACGGCGCGGCGAGCGCGGTGTCGATCTCGGCCACCTGTACGCCGGTCCGCGATGCTCCGGCGTGCCCGCTGTGGATGGGAAGCGGCGAGCCCGCTCAGGCGGCTGGGAGGACGGCGGACAGCGCGGTGAGGACGGCTTGGCGGCCGATTCGCAGGCCCGCGGCCAGCAGCGTGGTGTCGCGAGCGGCGCTGTCGATGTCGGGAGAGCCGAGGGGCGGGTGGATTTGCAGTACCGAGTCGCCGAGTTCGGCGAGCGCGCGATCCTCGATGTCCTGTTGGCGAGGGCGTTCGAGCCACGCCCGGTACGCGCCGGGAGCCACCGCGCGCATATAACCGCCGCCGACGATCTGGTGCAGGCGCGACGCGGCCGGGCGCCGTTCGTCCACGCGCCGGGTACGCAGGACCAAGGCGAGGGTGGCGCCCGCTCGGATCGCGGTGCGGATCGGCACGGTCTCGGAGAGACCTCCGTCGAAGAAGGCCGAACCGCCCAGGGCGACCGGAGGTCCGGCCAGAATGGGCAGGCCCGCCGACGCGCGCAGCGCGCGCATGAGCGTCCGCTTGTCGGTGATGTGCGGATGCAGGTCGACCGCCTGCCCGGTCCGGATATCGGTGGCGATCGGATGGAACGTCGTGGAGTTGGCGAGGATCGCCTCGAAGTCCATCGGTTCGATGCCGTCGTACACCTGATGCACGAGATACCGCAGATCGAACGCGGGGCGCCCGCGCAGCAGCCGAGCCGGGTCGATGGCACGGCGCATGATGGCAGGATCGGTCCACGAGCGCATGCCGGGGATCGCGCGCCCGCACAACAGCCAGGCGCCGTTGATCGCGCCCGCCGACGTGCCGTATACGGCATCGAATATCCCGGCGAGTCCGAGTTCCTCCAGCGCGGACACCATGCCGCTGGAGTACACGCCCCGGCTGCCGCCTCCCTCCACCACCAGCGCCAGGCGGTGACCGTCGGCACGGCCGCCCGTGGCACGACGCGCGCGGATCACTTCCGCGACAGGAGAGAGACTTGTCGAGCTGGTCACCGGATCACGATACGACACCACGGTATGCGTATCGGTCCAGCGGCGTGACGACGGAGGGACCGCCGCGTGAACAAAGGAGCGGGCGCGAACCTCCAGGTCCGCGCCCGCCCGTTTCCCGGTCTGCGCCGGGTACTACTTGATCTCCGCCAGAACGGTGCCCTGCGTGATCGCCGCGCCCGCCTCGACGGAAAGGCCGGTGACCACACCCGCCTTGTGCGCGTTGACCGGGTTCTCCATCTTCATGGCCTCGAGCACCACGATCAGATCGCCCGCCTCGACCGACTGGCCCTCTTCCACGGCGACCTTGACGACGGTGCCCTGCATCGGAGCGGTGACCGCGTCACCGGAGGCCGCGCCGCCGCCCGCGCCGCCACGCTTGCGCGGCTTGGGCTTCTTGCGGATCACGCCCGCGCCGTTGCCCGCTGCCCCGCCCGCTCCGGCGCCAACAGTGAAGTTACCCGGCAGCGAGACCTCGACCCGGCGTCCGCCGACCTCGACGACGACCTTCTGCCGCGGCGCTTCCTCGTCCTCGTCGGCCGGGGCGCCCGCGCCGGTGAAGGGCTCGATGGTGTTGACCCACTCGGTTTCGATCCACTTGGTGTAGACCTCGAACTTCTCACCGTCGCCGATGAACGCCGGATCCTCGACGATGGCCCGGTGGAACGGGATGACCGTGGCCAGACCGTCGACCTCGAACTCGGCCAGCGCGCGCCGCGCCCGCTCCAGGGCCTGCGTGCGGTTCTCGCCGGTGACGATCAGCTTGGCCAGCATCGAGTCGAACTGCCCGCCGATCACGCTGCCCTGGACCACGCCGGAGTCGACGCGGACACCGGGGCCGGTGGGCTCCTTGTAGACGGTGACCGGGCCGGGGGCGGGCAGGAAGTTGCGGCCCGCGTCCTCGCCGTTGATGCGGAACTCGAAGGAGTGGCCGCGCGGCGTCGGGTCCTCGGTGATCTCCAGCTTCTCGCCGTTGGCGATGCGGAACTGCTGGCGCACCAGGTCGAGGCCCGCGGTTTCCTCGGTGACCGGGTGCTCGACCTGCAGACGGGTGTTCACCTCGAGGAAGGAGACCGTCTCGCCCTGCACCAGGTACTCGACGGTGCCCGCGCCGTAGTAGCCGGCTTCCTTGCAGATGGCCTTGGCCGAGGCGTGGATCTTCGCGCGCACTTCGTCGGACAGGAACGGCGCGGGGGCCTCCTCGACGAGCTTCTGGAAGCGCCGCTGCAGCGAGCAGTCGCGGGTGCCCGCGACGATGACGTTGCCGTGCTTGTCGGCGATGACCTGAGCCTCGACGTGGCGGGCCTTGTCCAGGTACTGCTCGACGAAGCACTCGCCGCGACCGAAGGCGGCGGTCGCCTCACGGACGGCCGAGTCGTACAGCTCCGGGATCTCCTCGATGGTGTGCGCGACCTTCATGCCGCGGCCACCGCCGCCGAACGCCGCCTTGATGGCGACCGGCACGCCGTACTTCTTCGCGAATTCGACGACCTCGCTCGCGTCTTTGACCGGGTCCTTGGTGCCCGCGGCCATCGGCGCCTTCGCGCGCTCGGCAATGTGCCGCGCGGTGACCTTGTCGCCCAGGTCGCGGATGGACTGGGGGGAGGGGCCGATCCAGATCAGCCCGGCGTCGATGACGGCCTGGGCGAAGTCGGCGTTCTCGGAAAGGAAGCCGTAGCCAGGGTGGATGGCGTCGGCGCCGGACTTGGCGGCGGCGTCGAGGATCTTGTCGAAGACGAGATACGACTCGGCCGAGGTCTGCCCGCCCAGGGCGAACGCCTCGTCGGCGAGCTTGACGAACGGGGCATCGGCATCCGGCTCCGCGTAGACGGCGACGCTGCCGATACCGGCATCCTTGGCCGCCCGGATCACGCGCACGGCGATCTCGCCTCGGTTAGCTACGAGTACCTTTGTGATCCGCGCGCTGGCATGGCTGGGCACTGAGCCTCCTGTGTGCATTCTTCTGGTCGCTTCGCCGGGGGTGGGGTCGCTGTGCGGGCTCCGCTCCCATAATCGACAAACTTACGTCTCGGGCGAGTGTAGGCAGTCTGCCAACAGTCGCCGAACTCGGCTAGGCCTACTGAACAGTAGGTCGCGGATCACAACGTACGCGTCCTGTGTTTGGGACCGCGCCCCGCCTACCTGCTCCGCGTGCGTCGCGACCCGCCGCGCGCGGGCGCCTCGCCGGGTTCTTCCCCCGTGGCGATCGGCATGCGCACCGAGTTGCCCCACTCGGTCCACGACCCGTCGTAGTTGCGTACGCCGTGGCGCCCGAGCAGGTAGGTCAGGACGAACCAGCTGTGAGCGGATCGCGCGCCGACTCGACTGTAGACGATCACCTCGTCCGCGCCTGCCAACGCGCGGTAGACGTCGTCGAGTTCGGTGCGGGAGCGGAAACGCCCGTCGGCGGTGAGCGCCTCCGACCACGGGATGTTCGACGCGCTGGGAATATGGCCGCCGCGCAATGCCGCGTCCTCGGGGTTGGCCGGTTGGAGCACATCCGCGCCGGAGTACTCCTCGGCCGAGCGCACGTCGAGCACCGGTTTGCCGAGGTGGGCGAGCACGTCCTCGCGGAAGGCGCGGAAGGTGCTGTCGTCTCTGCGCACAGCCGGATAGCCGCTGCGCACCGGGTAGTCGGGTTCGAAGGTCGTGTCGCGCCCTTCGGAGATCCACGCCGCGCGGCCGCCGTCGAGCAGGCGCACGTCCTCGTGCCCGAACAGGGTGAACACCCATGCCGCGTGCGCCGCCTGCGCGTTCCCGCGATCCCCGTAGATCACAACCGTGTCGTCACGATCTATACCTTTCGCGCGCATCAGTTCGGTGAATCGCGTTCCGTCGATATAGTCGCGCGTGACCGGATCGTTCAGATCGCTTCGCCAATCCAGTTTGGTGGCGCCCGGAACGTGCCCGATGTCGTAGAGCAGCGTGTCCTCGTTGGCCTCGATGATCTTGAGTCCCCGCGCGCCTATGTTTGCCGACAGCCACTCCGTGGTTACTAGTCGGTGTGGGTGTGCGTAGGAACCGAGTGAGGGATGAGGGTCCGGAGCGACGGGCACGGTGTTTGGGTCCTTCACGCATGGGTGGACGGTGGTGGCAGCGGTTCGAGGCCTCACAGCGATGGTAGGTGTGAGGCGACAGTGGCTCTCGTTTCAGATCACAAATCGGATGAGGGCTGAATAAAGGGCACCTACATCCGATAAAGTCTCCCGGGAGGAGGGGTGAGCTATGTCCGATTCTTGGCCGCGGCGGCGACTGCTCGCGATCCTACGTGGCGCCAGCGAGCCTCTCGACGCCCAGGAACTGGCCAGAATCACCGGACAGCACGTCACCACGGTCCGGTTCCATCTGGATGTGCTCACCAGGGAATCCCTCGTCCGGCAGTTCCAGCAGCCGCCGCGTGGCCGCGGGCGACCGCGCATCGGATACAGCGCGGTGCAGCGATCGGTGGGCTACCAGGATCTCGCCCAGGTGCTCGCCGACCAGCTCGGCCCGGATCCCCGGCGCAGGGCGGAGGCGGCGAATGCGGCGGGCCGCGCCTGGGGCAGCAGACTCGACGTCGGTGACCATCGGGTCGAGTCGCTGGAGGACGCCAAGGATCTCACGATGACGTTGATGTCGGAACTGGGTTTCGCGCCCGAGCGCGACTCTTCCCCGGAGAACGAGGGGAAGGTGCTGATCCGGATGACCGCGTGTCCGCTGCGCGAACTCGCGCGAACGCATTCCGAAGTGGTCTGCGGCGTGCACCTCGGGCTGCTCGAAGACGTCCTCCGCCGGGGCGGCGCGCAGGGGACCATCGACGTGCGGATGCATCCGTTCGTGGAGCCGGAGCTGTGCGTGGTCCGTCTGGAACTCATCGCGGCGCAGCGCGCCGAGGCCCAGGAGACCGCGAAGGTGCCCGGCGGTGACGCCGAGGCGTTCACCACGCCGTCAGGCCGTGTGGCCCCACAGCTGCGTAACGCCGATCCCAACATCGCCAAGCAGTCGGCGCAGCAGTGGTAGCCCGATGCCGATGACGCTGGACGGGTCGCCATCGATGCGGTCGACGAACCAGCCGCCGAGCCCGTCGAGGGTGAACGCGCCTGCCACCTGGAGCGGCTCGCCGGTCGCGATGTAGGCGTCCAGCTCGTCCGGCTCGGGCTTGGCGAAATGCACGGTGGTGCTGCTGCAGTCGACCGCTTCGGCGATGATCCCACCGTCCCGCATCCGCAGCACGCAGTGCCCGGTGACGAGATCGGCGCTGCGTCCGGCCATGTCGCCCCAGCGCGCGCGGGCGACCTCGGGGGTGTGCGGCTTGCCCTGCAACTCGCCGTCCACGAGCAGCATGGAATCACAGGCCACCACAACGCAGTCGGCGGCGAACTCCGGAACCGCGGTGGCGACGGCCGCCGCTTTGGCGCGCGCCAACTCCACCACGACCCCCTGCGGAGGGGTGCCCTCGGGGAGGGCGGCGGCCACCGCGTCCTCGTCCACGGCGGAGACCCGGACGATCGGGTCGATGCCCGCCGAGCGGAGCACCTCCCGGCGGGCCGGGGACGCGGAGGCCAGGATCAGCCGCGTCACCCGCGCAGGTGGGACAGCTGTGGGAAGGAGTACGGGGAGAACGGGGAAGCGCCGCGATGCATCAGCGTCGGGTGGCCCCACAGGTCGGGCGGGCCTGCGGGCCCGCCCGGCGCGGCGCTGTTCGCGGCGGCGGACAGGACGCACACCAGCGCGGCGAGTTCCTCGTCGGTCGGCGAGCCCTTCACGACACGGAAGAACGGCTCCGGGGTGGCCTCTGCGGATTGCGCTGTCGCGGTCGAACCGGTGGACGCACCGGCCTCGTCTGCGATCGGGTCGACTGTGAGATCCAGTTCGACGGCGCTCAACACATCTTCTTCTGCCACGGTCGTCACAGTGCCAGGTCCTCTCTTCGCCCTTATCAGCGGAACTGATCAGGCTGTTCCCGTTTTCCGACAAGTTATGGATGAAGCAATCGTCCTCGGACGCACTCTTTGCTTCTCTGCAACAAGCCGGTACACGCCAGCGTAAGTGTTACCGAGGCCGATGCCCCACCCTTTGTGCGCGGCCTATCGAGGGTATCGCTCGATCACAGCGGGATGTTGCCGTGTTTCTTCGGCGGCAGGGTGACCATCTTGCGTTCGAGCAGTCGCAGCGCGGAGACGATCTGGCCGCGGGTGTGCGACGGCGGAATGACCGCGTCCACGTAGCCTCGTTCGGCGGCGACGTACGGGTTCACGAGTGTGTCCTCGTACTCGTTCTGGAGCTCGAGCCGCAGCGCATCGACATCTCCGCCGTCTTTGGCGGCCTGCTGGAGCTGCTTGCGGTAGACGAAGCCGACGGCGCCCGAAGCGCCCATGACGGCGATCTGGGCGGTCGGCCAGGCGAGGTTCACATCGGCGCCCATGTGCTTGGAACCCATGACGTCGTAGGCGCCGCCGTAGGCCTTGCGCGTGATGATCGTGATTTTGCCCACAGTGGCCTCACCGTAGGCGTAGAGCAGCTTCGCGCCGCGCCGGATGATGCCGTTGTACTCCTGCCCGGTGCCGGGCAGGAAGCCGGGCACGTCGACCAGGGTGATGATCGGGATGTTGAACGCGTCGCAGGTGCGCACGAAGCGCGCGGCCTTCTCCGAGGCGTCGATGTCCAGGCAGCCCGCGAACTGGGTGGGCTGGTTGGCCACGATGCCGACGCTGCGGCCGTCGATCCGGCCGAAGCCGACGATGATGTTCATCGCGCGCTCGGCCTGCACCTCGAGGAACTCGTCGTCGTCGAGCAGGCGACGGATCACGTCGTGCATGTCGTAGGGCTGATTCGGCGAGTCCGGGATGATCGTGTCCAGCTCGAGATCCTCGTCGGTGAGCGAGTCCTCGATCGCGCCGTCGATCGGGTCGGTGGCCGGGAAGCGCGGCGCCTCGGCACGGTTGTTGCTCGGCAGGTAGGACAGCAGGTCCTTGACGTAGTCCAGGGCGTCCTGCTCGCCGGAGGCGACGTAGTGCGCCACACCGGACTTGGTCATGTGCGTGTGCGCGCCGCCCAGGTCCTCCATGGTGACGTCCTCGCCGGTGACGGTCTTGATGACGTCCGGGCCGGTGACGAACATCTGGCTGGTGCCGTCGACCATCACGACGAAGTCGGTCAGCGCGGGGGAGTACACGTGGCCACCGGCGGCCGGGCCCATGATCAGCGAGATCTGCGGGATCACGCCGGAGGCCTGGATGTTGCGGTGGAAGATCTCGCCGTAGAGACCGAGTGAGACCACGCCCTCCTGGATGCGCGCGCCCGCGCCCTCGTTGATGCCGATCAGGGGGCGGCCGGTCTTCAGGGCCAGGTCCATCACCTTGACGATCTTCTCGCCGTAGACCTCGCCGAGGCTGCCGCCGAACACCGTGACGTCCTGGCTGAAGATGCAGACATCGCGGCCGTCGATGGTGCCGTAACCGGTCACCACGCCGTCGCCGAGCGGGCGGTTGTGCTCCAGGCCGAAGTTCACGCTGCGGTGGCGGGCCAGGGCGTCGAGTTCGACGAAGGAGCCTTCGTCCAGCAGGGCGAGGATGCGCTCGCGGGCGGTCATCTTGCCCTTCGCGTGCACCTTGTCGACCGCGGCCTCGCCCATCGGGTGCTTCGCCTCTTCCAGCCGATTCCGCAGGTCAGCCAGCTTCCCGGCGGTGGTGTGGATATCGGGGGAACCCGCGGGACCTGATGCGGGCTGCTGCTGGACACTCGTCATGGCATCGGAGTGTAACCAGTACCAGTGCGTCTCTCTAACCCAGACGGGGGCTACCGGCGAGTAGAAAACCGCAGCTAGATCAATTTTCGGAGGCAAACTTCCTGGTCGGTAGCGACGTTGGGGAGGCGGAAAATGAGTATCGCCCACCGGTCGGGTCCGGATAGCCTGAGGGCGAAACATTTTCGGCTCAGGGGAGGAGCGCGTCATGTGGGAATGGGGTAGGACTTTCGCCGAATACGCTGCCGCCGCGGCGTGGACACGGACCACGGAGACGGCTCCGAAGTACGGCGAGCCCGAGTGCTGGACCGAGACCGCCGAGGGCGAGCCGGAGAACGACCGCGCGGGCATGGCGGCGCGCGACCCGCTCGTCTCCTGGTACGACCTGGCCGGGTAGCGCCCGCGCGGCGAGTAGCCTGCCGGTGTGCAGAGGCCACCGTTGGATGCAGAGCAGTTGCGGCGCAGTGCCGTCGACTCGCCGGAACTGTCGTTCTTCTCGCGGATCGACGTGGTCGAGTCGACCGGGTCCACGAACGCGGATCTGATCGCGCTGGCGGCCGATCCGGACGCCGACCACGTCGTTCTGCTGGCGGAAACCCAAGTGCAGGGGCGTGGCAGGCACGCGAGGACCTGGGTCAGCCCGCCCCGGGCGCAACTGGCGATGTCGGTGCTGGTGCGTCTGCCCGGGATCGGCCCCGCTTCGCTCGCCTGGCTGGCGCTGCTCACCGGCGTCGCCGTGGTCGACGCGCTGCGGACCACGGCGGGCGTCGCCGCGGAACTCAAGTGGCCCAACGACGTGCTGATCGACGGACGCAAGGTCGCGGGCATCCTGGCCGAGGTCGCGGCGAGCGGGGGCGGCGCGCCCGCCGTCGTGATCGGGCTCGGGCTCAACGTGAGCCTGACCGAAGAGGAACTGCCGGTGCCGCACGCCACGTCGCTGACCATCGCGGGTGCGCGGCAGACCGACCGCACGGTGCTCGTGCGGTCGCTGCTGACCGAGTTCGCCCGTCGCTTCACCGCGTGGCGCGACGCGGATTGGGCGACCGACGAACTGGCCGCCGCCTATCGCGAGCGGTGCGCCACCATCGGCACGGAGGTCCGCGCCGAACTACCCGGCGGCCGACAGCTCACCGGCATCGCCGAGGGCGTCGACGACTACGGCCGTCTGCTCATCGGTGGCGAAGCGGTGTCCGCGGGCGACGTCACGCATCTGCGCGCCCAGTACTGACCGCCTCTCGCGGCGGCCTCAGACGTGCTGGGCGACGTCGCGCGCGGCGTCCCGGGCGAGTGCGCGATCGCGCTGCTCCTCGAACTTGATCACGTCTTTGGCCAGCTGCTCCACGAACGTGCCCAGTTCGTCGCGCGCCTGCTCGCCGCGCGGCCCGAAGTCCGAGCGGTCGAAGACGTTCCACTGTTTGAGCACCGGCTCGACGACCTCTTCCAGGTGCTGGCGCAGGTCGTAGATGCCGTGCTTGGCCATCAGCACGCCGTAGCGGCGGAAGTTGGGCATCCCGGCGCCTGGCATCAGGAAGTTCGTGATGATCCTGGTGATCGCGGGCAGCGCCTGGTCGGGCACCAGGTCCAGCGCCGCGCCGCACAGGGAGCGATAGAAGATCATGTGCAGGTTCTCGTCGGCGGCGATGCGCTGGAGCAGGCGATCGGCGACGGCGTCGTTGCATGCCTTGCCGGTGTTGCGATGCGACACACGGGTGGCCAGTTCCTGGAAGGTGACGTAGGCGACGCTCGCCAGGAACCCGCCCCACCCGTCCGGCGATCGGACCCCGTTGCTCATGTGGATCATCCGGGCCTCCTCCAGGGCGACCGGATCGACGGCGCGGGTGACGACCAGGTAGTCCCGCATGGCGATGCCGTGGCGGTTCTCCTCGGCGGTCCAGCGGTCGACCCAGGTGCCCCACGGTCCGTCCTCGGAGAAGTTCTGCGCGATCTCCCGGTGGTAGGAGGGCAGGTTGTCCTCGGTGAGCAGGTTGGTGATCATCGCGACCCGGGCGACTTCACTGAGGTGCGATTGCTCCGGTTGCCAATCCACGCCGCCAAGGGCGGCGAAGTTGCGGCCCTGGCTCCACGGCACATAATCGTGCGGGTTCCAGTCTTTCGCCATGGACAGGTGCCGATTCACGTTCTCTTCGGCGACGGGTTCGAGTTCGGCCAGGATCTGCAGCGGGGTCAGGTCTTTGGTCACGCGTTCCTCCACGGTCGGAATCGGCGATGATGGTGAGCCGGGCGTTGCGCGATACAGAGAGCCACTGCGCGGAAATAGTCACACGCAGGGTGCCGATTGTGCAGCATGACGCGCTGCGGTGTCAGCCGTTCGGGCATCTTGACGCGGTACTGTTCCTACATGGGTTATCCCGAGGATGTGCTGGCGCCCGACGAACGGTTGCTGCTGCATCGCCACCCGCATTGGAAGATGCTCTTCTGGCCGATCGTGACGCTGATCGTCGCCACCGCTCTCGCGGGTTTCACAGGGGGACTCATTTCGCAGAAGGCCACGGGCACCACCGCCTCGGCGCTGCTCATCACGGTGCTCGTGGTGTATGTGGCGATTCTGCTATGGCGTTGCGCCGTACCGGTTATCAGCTGGAAGTCGACGCATTTCATCGTCACCGACCGGCGGGTGCTGGTGCGCCAGGGCGTCATCACCCACAGCGGCATCGACATCCCGATGAGCCGGATCTCCAGCGTGCAGTTCCGGCATGGGCTGTTCGATCGGTTGCTCGGCACCGGGACGTTGATCATCGAGTCGTCCTCCTCGGAGCCGCTGGAATACGACGACATCCCCGCAGTCCAGCAGGTGCATTCGCTGCTCTACCACCAAGTGTTCGAGGTCGAACGCCATCGGGACGGGCGTGACGAGCGCTGGGACGACCGCCGCAGCTACCGGTGAGCCCGTAACCTGGGCGTATGACCGCTGTACTGCTGGCCGAGGACGACGATGCCATCGCGGCCCCGTTGTCGCGCGCGCTCGGCCGCGAGGGCTACTCGGTGACTGTCGAGAGTTTCGGCCCCGCCGTGCTGCAGCGGGCTCTGGAAGGCGGGCACGACCTGCTCATTCTCGATCTCGGCCTACCCGGCATGGACGGGCTGGAGGTTTGCCGTCAGGTGCGCGCCCGCGGCGCGGATCTGGCCGTGCTGATGCTCACCGCGCGCACCGACGAGGTGGATTTCGTGGTGGGGCTGGACGCGGGCGCCGACGACTACGTCGGCAAGCCGTTCCGGCTCGCCGAGTTGCTCGCCCGGGTGCGAGCGCTGTTGCGGCGCAGCGGAATCGGCGACGACACGGTCGAGGTGGGCGGCATCCGCCTGGAGCCGGCCGCCCGGCGCGTACTGGTCAACGGCGTCGAAATCGGTTTGGCCAACAAGGAATACGAGCTGCTCAAGGTGCTGATCGACCGGGCCGGTCAGGTGGTGGCGCGCGAGACCATCCTGCGCGAGGTGTGGGGCGACGCGGAGTTGCGCGGTTCCAAGACGTTGGACATGCACATGTCCTGGCTGCGCCGCAAGATCGGGGACGAGGGCCCCATGGCCGAGCGGCGCATCGTCACCGTCCGCGGTGTCGGATTCCGGCTGAACACCGACTGACGTGCGCCGCCGGATCTTGCGTTCCATGCTCACCGTGCTGACCCTCACCACGGTGGTGCTCGGCGTGCCGCTGATCTACACGGCGTGGTTGTGGGTGGAGGACATCACGCGCAACGACCTGCAGAACCGGCTGGACCGGATCGCGACGGAGATCATCGCGCAGGAACGCGACGGCACGGTGTCCGGCGAGCTGGACATCCGGTCGGTGGCGCCGTTGGTGCCGGAGAACGGCAGGCTCACCATCGTCTACCCGTCGCAGCGGGACAACGCCGTCCGCCGCGACGTGGGGGTGGCCGACGTGTCCGACCCGCTGGTCGAGTCGCTGTCGATGGGCAAGTCCGCTTCGCTGCGCCTGGAGGTGCCGTCCGCGCCGATGCACGCCATGCAGCGCCAGGCGGTCGCGGTGGTCGCGCTGGCGGTGCTCGCCTCGCTCGGCGCGGCGGTCTCGGTCGCGGTGGTCACCGCCCGGCGGGTGGCCGATCCGCTGCGGGACGTCGCGGCGCGCGCGGCCCGGCTGGCGATGGGCGATTTCCGGCCCGATCCGCGCAGGCACGGCATCGCGGAACTGGATCGCGTATCCGACGTGCTCGACTCGGCGACGGTGGAGATCGCCGGACGACTCCAGCGCGAACACGCCCTGGTGGCGGACGTCTCGCATCAGCTGCGCAGCAGGCTGACCGCCGTGCGGTTGCGCCTGGACGAGTTGTCCGCGCACGCCGACCCGGAGGTGGTGCACGAGGCCGAGGAGGCGATGGCTCAGGTCGATCGGCTCACCGATGCGATCGACGACCTGGTCCGCGCCTCCCGCGACGAGGACGCGGCCGACCGCGATCCGGTGCCCGTGATGGACGAACTGCGCGGTGTCGTCGCCGAATGGAAACACCCGTTCACCGAGGCGGGACGGTCGCTGACGCTCACCGGCGACGAGTCGTTGCGCGCCCCGATCACGGGTTCGCGGTTGCGTGAGGCGGTGACGGTGCTGGTGGACAACGCGCTCATGCACGGCGGCGGGACCTGCACGGTGTCGGTGCGCTCGGTGCGGCCGGGAGCCGATCGCGAGCCGCTGGTGTGTGTCGAGGTGGCCGACGAGGGCCACGGAGTGCGCGACGAGCTGGCGCCGCACATCTTCGACCGCGGTTTCTCCGCGGGCGGTTCCACCGGTGTCGGGCTGGCGCTCGCGCGGGCGCTGGTCGAGGCCGACGGCGGACGGCTGGAATTACAGCGGCGCAGGCCCGCGCTGTTCGCGGTGTTCCTCGGGTCGAAGGCCCGTCCGGCCAACTCGGTGGTGCCCGAGCCGAGGTGACTCAGCCGCGGCCGAGTTCCTCTTCCACGAGGTCGACGAATTCCGCTTCGAGTTCGCTCATTTCGTCGGGGAAGACCCAGCGGCGCATCGACCAGAAACGGAACGCCATCTGCAGCAGATTGCCGATGATGAACGCGCTGATGAAGTCGGCGACGTTCTCGACCGTGAAGCTCACGTTGGGCTGGCGCAGGTCGAAGACGTAGCTGGAAATCCACAGCGGGGTGAAGGCGAGGACGACGCCGACGCCGCTGACGGCGAAGAACAGCAGCGCTTCGTGATGACGTTCCCGCCCGCCGCGATTCTTGAACGACCATTCCCGGTTCAGGATGTAGGACGCGATCACGGCGATGACGCCGGAAATGATCTTGGCCGTGACCGGTTTCTCCGCGAGCACCGTCCACTTGAGTATGTAGAAGATGCCGCTGTCGATCACGAACGTGGTCGCGCCGACGATCGCGAACTTGATCAATTCCCGCTGCCGGTACGCGATATCTTGCAGCGGCTTGGGGAGGACGCTGACCACGTCGTCGACGAATGACACAAGACCGGAGTGTACCGGTAGCTGTCATTTGCGCCGGACATGACAATATTGTCCGACGTGAGCGCACGTTCCTTCGATCCTTCGGCCATGCCCACCGTCACCATGATCGGCGGCGGCCAGTTGGCGCGCATGACCCACCAGGCGGCGATCGCGCTTGGCCAGCGGCTGCGCGTGCTCGCCGAGAACCCCGAGGACCCGGCCGCCCAGGTCAGCCCCGAGGTGGTGCTCGGCAGCCATACCGACCTGACCGCACTGCGCAAAGCGGCGGTCGGCTCGCACGCGCTGACCTTCGACCACGAGCACGTGCCGACCGAGCACCTGGAGGCGCTGGTCGCCGAGGGCGTCAACGTGCAGCCGCCGCCGCGGGCGCTGGTCTACGCGCAGGACAAGTTGGCGATGCGCACCAAGCTGAGCGCGCTGGGGCTGCCCGTGCCCGCGTTCACGCCGGTGACCTCGGTCGAGGACGCGGTGCGCTTCGGCGACGAGCACGGCTGGCGGATCGTGCTGAAAGCGGTGCGCGGCGGCTACGACGGGCGCGGCGTCTGGATGCCGGAGTCCGCCGACGCGGCAGCGGCGATCGTCGCCGACCAGCTCGCCCGCGGCGTCCAGTTGCTGGCGGAGGCGAAGATCGACCTGAAGCGGGAGCTGTCGGCGATGGTGGCCCGTTCGCCGTTCGGGCAGGCGGCGACGTGGCCGGTGGTGGAGACCGTGCAGCGCAAAGGGCAGTGCGCGGTCGTCATCGCGCCCGCGCCCGAGCTGCCGGAGGACACGGCCGCCGCAGCGGAGACCATGGCGCTGCATCTCGCCAGGGACCTCGGCGTCGTCGGCGTCATGGCGGTGGAGCTGTTCGAGACCACCGACGGCGAGCTGCTGGTGAACGAGCTGGCCATGCGCCCGCACAACTCCGGGCACTGGGGCATGGACGGCGCCCGCACCGGGCAGTTCGAGCAGCATTTGCGCGCCGTGCTCGACTACCCGCTCGGCGACACCGCGCCGCTGGCTCCGGTGACCGTGATGGCGAACATTCTCGGCGCGCCGCAGGCCCCGGCGATGTCGATGGACGAGCGGCTGCACCACCTGTTCGCCAGGATCCCTGAGGCGAAGGTGCACCTGTACGGAAAGGGCGAGCGTCCCGACCGCAAGATCGGGCACGTCAACATCCTCGGCGACGACGTGGCCGAGGTCAGGGAGAAGGCCGAGCGGGCGGCGCACTGGATGTCGCACGCGATCTGGACCGACGGATGGGATCCGCATGAGTGAGGAACTGGCCATCGCCCCCGCGGTCGGCCTGATCATGGGCAGCGACTCGGACTGGCCGACGATGGAGGCCGCCGCGGAGGCGCTGGCCGAATTCGGGATCCGTTTCGAGGTGGGCGTCGTCTCGGCGCACCGCACGCCGCAGCGCATGCTCGACTACGCGCGTTCCGCGGCGGGGCGCGGGTTGAAGGTCATCGTCGCCGGCGCGGGCGGCGCTGCCCACCTGCCCGGCATGGTCGCCTCGGCCACTCCGCTGCCGGTGATCGGCGTGCCGGTGCCGCTCAAATACCTCGACGGCATGGACTCGCTGCTGTCCATCGTCCAGATGCCCGCCGGCGTGCCGGTCGCCACCGTCTCCATCGGCGGCGCCCGCAACGCGGGCCTGCTCGCCGCCCGCATCCTCGCCGCCCACGACCCGTCCCTGCGCACCCGCATGGAACAGTTCCAAGCCGGGCTCGAGCAGATGGTGCTGGAAAAGGACGACGCGCTGCGCACCAAACTTCTGGGCTGAGCGACGCACGGTCAGCGGTCGCGCGCGCCCACTCGCGACCGCTTCCACAAATCCGGCTTTCTCCAGAGCGTTCAGCACGTCTCCAGCGGTTTCCGCTGGGTTGGTACGTGAGTCGGCGATTTGCTGAATGCACAGACCACGCGGTCGATCTGGACAAGTACTCCGGAGATGGCTGCGATCCACCCCGACGTGACTCGAATAGTGATCTACGTCACATGGTGTCAGGAATGTTCGGGGCTGCGGTGTCTTGTTTTCGAGCCTCTCGGAGCGAAGGAGACACCATGAGCAAGAAGATCGACGTGGTCGTGATCGGTGGCGGGTATGCCGGTGTGATGGCGGCGAACCGGCTGACGCAGCGCGATGACGTCGCGGTGACCGTGATCAATCCGCGCTCGGCGTTCGTTCCCCGGCTGCGTCTGCATCAGCTGGTGGGCGGGACGCACGATGCGGTCGTCGACTATACCGAAGTGCTGGCCGAGGGGGTCCGGCTGGTGGTCGACAGCGTGACACGGATCGACGCGCCCGGGCGCAGCGTGACGTTGGCCGAGGGGGGCACGGTCGGCTATGACTACCTGGTCTACGCGGTGGGTAGCGGCAGCGCGGGCTCGCGAGTGCCGGGCGTGGACGAGTTCGCTTATCCGATCGCCACTTTGGAGGCGGCGCAGCGGTTGCGGTCGGTGCTTTACGACACGCCGATGTCGGCGGCGGTGACGGTCGTCGGGGGTGGTCCGACGGGCATCGAGACCGCTACGGAGCTGGCGGAGCGGGGTCGCGCGGTCACGTTGGTGTGCGGCGGCGTGGTCGGCCCGTACCTGCACCCGAGGGCCCGGCGGACTGCCCGCAAGTACCTCGCCAAGTTGGGGATCAGCGTGCTCGAAGGCCCTGATGCGGCGGTCACGGCGGTGACGCGGGATGCCGTGGAACTCGGTGACGGCCGCACATTGGCGAGTCGGGTGACCATCTGGACCACCGGGTTCGGTGTGCCGGATCTGGCCGCCACCAGCGGACTGAGCACCGACGCTACGGGACGACTGCGCACCGACGAGACGTTGACCAGCGTCGACGACGAGCGCATCGTCGCGGCCGGGGATTCGGCGGCGCCGTCCGATCTGCCGTTCCGGATGAGCGCCTATGCCGCGGGGTGCCTTGGCGCCCATGCCGCCGACACGGTGCTGAACCGGATCGCGGGTGAAAGGCCTGCGCCGATCGACCTGTCTTTCCCCGCGATGTGCATCAGTTTCGGCCGGGGCGCGGGAATCTTCCAGCTCGGCCACAAGGACGACACCGCGATGCCGCTCTACTTCAGCGGACTCGCGGGCAAGAAGTTGAAGGAGTTCTCCTGCGCCGCCAGTGTCGAGCACCTGGTGAACGAAGCGCGCAAGCCCGGCTCGCATCACTGGCCCAAGGACGGCAAGCACCGGCCCCAGCTGCTGCGGGAGCAGCGCGGCGGCGCGCCGGTCGCCGCCGAACGGGCTGTGTAGCAGCGCCGGTGGTCTCCGGTCGACTACTTCGCCCCGCACCGGGTGTGGCAGCGCTGTTCTCGCCGTCGCCGCCGCACCCGCCCGGCCGTCGGCGCATCGCCGGATGCGAGCGCGCATCGTCCGGTGTGCGCCGGACCGGGCATCGACGATCCAGCGAGTCGGATCGAACGTCTGAGCAACAGAAGAGGACCTCATGGAAGCAGCCAGTGGAGCCGATGAGAAACGGGGGACCGACCAGAAGGCAGAAGGCCGGGACGGCGGCGACCACACCGCCGCGGCGGCGACCGAGACGTTCCTCGCCCACCGCAACCTGCTGTTCACCGTCGCCTACGAAATGCTGGGATCGGTGGCCGACGCCGACGACGTCTTGCAGGAGACCTGGTTGCGCTGGGTCGGCGTCGACGCGGCGCACGTCACCGAGCCGCGCGCCTACCTGGTCCGGATCACCACCCGGCAAGCGCTCAACCGGCTGCGCTCGGTGAAGCGCCGCAGGGAGGCATACGTGGGCTCCTGGCTGCCGGAGCCGCTGCTCACCACACCGGATGTGGCCGCAGACGTCGAGCTCGCCGAAAGCGTGTCGATGGCGCTGATGCTCGTGCTCGAGACATTGACCCCGATCGAACGGGCGGTGTTCGTGCTGCGCGAAGCTTTCGGGTTCGGCTACGACGAGATCGCGGCCGCGGTCGACAAAACGCCCGCCGCCGTCCACCAGATCGCCCACCGCGCCCGTCGCCACGTGGAAGCTCGCCGTCCACGCCGCTCGGTCACGGCGCGCCAGGCCGAGGCGGCTGCCGAGGCGTTCCGGCGCGCGCTCGAGACTCGCGACGTGCAAGGACTGCTCGACGTGCTCGCCCCCGACGTCGTCGCCATCAGCGACGGCGGAGGTATCAAACAGGCCACGCCACGGCCGGTCTTCGGCGCCGAAAAGGTGGCGCGCTTCATCGTCGGCGGCCTCACCAAGAACGATGTCGCGCTCACCGTCGAATCGACCACGGTCAACGGCAGCCCCGCACTGGCTCTGCGCATGGACGGGGAACTGGACGGCGTCCTCGCGATGCGCGTCGAGGACACCCGTATCACCGGCCTCTACTACGTGCGCAACCCGCAGAAACTGACCCACGTCGATTCGCAGACCCCGCTCAGCCTGCGATGAACGTCGACCCAACCGTTCGAGGAGTAGACATGACCACGCGGGCACCGCTCGCCGACACTTTCCCGTCGCGATGGCCGACGGTGGCCGGAGCGGTCGCCCTGCTCACGGCGATCGTCAGCGTGCTGCTCATCGCCTTCGCCTGGCCGTCGGCGCGGTCCTCGGTACACGATGTGCCGATCGCCGTCGCCGGTCCGGCCACCGCGGTCGCTCAGGTCCGCACGGCACTCGAGCAACGGCTGCCGGGCGGCTTCGAGATCACCGAGGTCCC
Organism: Nocardia sp. NPDC059691; assembly: GCF_042733915.1. Lineage (NCBI taxonomy): Bacteria > Bacillati > Actinomycetota > Actinomycetes > Mycobacteriales > Nocardiaceae > Nocardia > Nocardia sp. NPDC059691. The sequence goes on from NZ_JBHWFB010000005.1 coordinate 377,034, forward strand.
CGACACCGCGGCCGCGGAAACGCTGATTCGCGACCGGCGGGTGTACGGGGCGATCGACCTCGGCTCCGGTGCTCCCGAGGTCATCGTCGCCTCCGCCGCGAGCACCGCGGTCGCCCAGACCTTGCAGGGCATCGCGAGCGGCCTCGCACAGGAGGGCAAGCCCGGCACGGCGGCCCGCGACCTCGCCACCCTGCCCGCCGACGACCCGCGCGGCGCCGGCTTGTCGGCAGGCGCCCTGCCCCTGGTCATGGGCGGTCTGCTGGCCGCGGTGCTGCTGACCCGGCTCGTGCGCGGCACCGCCCGTCGGGTCACCGGAGCGCTCGCCTTCGCGATCACCGGCGGCCTGGCCGTCGCCGCGATCCTGCAGTTCTGGCTCGGCTCGCTCAGCGGCTCCTACCTCGCCAACTCCGGCGCCGTCGCGCTGTCCATCGCGGCCACCGCTGCGGCCGTCCTCGGGCTGGAGGCGCTGCTCGGATACGCCGGGATCGGAATCGGCGCCGTGCTCATGATGCTGATCGGTAACCCGCTCTCGGGTACCGCGACCGCACCCGAAATGCTGCCCGGCTGGTCCGGCGCGCTCGGCCAGCTGCTGCCGCCCGGTGCCGGTGGCCGGTTGCTGCGATCCACTGCCTTCTTCGACGGTCGAGGGGCCACCCACGCCGTCCTCGTCCTGCTGGCCTGGCTCGCGCTCGGCGTCACGCTGTGCCTGGTCAGCGGGCTGCGCGCACGCCGTTCCGCCACCGGCGCGGCGGGACTTCGGGGTACCGCAACACCGGCCGGCATGTCGGCGACCCTCGGCAGCTGACGGGACGAAGGGGCATGCTTCCGCACGCTGGTCGGGCTGTGCGCGGACGAACAGAGTGTCGGCGCGCGCCCCGGTCACCGCGACGATCGCGGCGACGCCGGTTGGGAGCACGGTCGGTCTCGCCGAGCCGCGGCCACTGCGGTCGAGCCCCGTCGACCTGGTGATACGGCGGCGGACCGCGAAAGCTTCCGGTGTCGGGGACTCGCGCTCTCGGCCGCTGACTACGGTGTGAGGTCGTGACTACAGGGGATATCGCTCGAACGCGGGGAGGCGACGACACCGCGCATTTTCGGCTCACGGTGGTGGATCAGGCGCTGCGGTTGTTCGCCGAGAAGGGGTATGAGGCGACGACCGTCGACGAGATCGCGGAGGCGGCGGGCATCTCCCGGCGCACGTTCTTCCGGCAGTTCCGGTCGAAAGAGGATGTGATCTTCGCCGACCACGAGTCCCAGCTGGCGCAAGCGGAGGAGTTTCTGGCCGCGTCGCGAGAGGACCCGTGGGAGGCGGTGTGCTCGGCGGTGGTGCAGGTGTTCGAGCGGTTCACGCAGTGGCGGGAGATCGCGGCGCGGCGTTACCAGGTGGTCCGGCGGGTGCCCGCGCTGCGGGAGCGCGAGATCGTCACGGTGTTCCGCTATGAACGGTTGTTCACCGACTACCTGCGTGAGCGGCTGCCCGACGTTCCCGATCTGGCCCGGGTGCAGTTCACCGCCGCGGTGACGGCGACGCACAACTACCTGCTGCGCCGCATGGTGCGCGGCGAGTCGGACGCGGGCGCTGCGGACCTGCGGATGGAACTGGCCGCCATCCCGCGCGGCGCCGGGCGTCCCGCGAGCGCGGACGAGCTGGTCGTGGCGGTGTTTCCCCGTGACGTCGCGCCGAAGCAGATCGCGGACCTGCTGGTCCGCAAGCTCGGCAACCTGTGAACCCGGATCGAAGTGCGACTTATCTGACACTGAGTGCCACGTCATCTCCCCACGTAAGCCGCATCAATATGGGTATACTGACTCATAGATGGCACTGAGTGCCGAGATGCTGCTTTTGTTCGACGGAAAGCGGCGCCGACCACCGACGATCAGGAGTGAAGGCCCCATGACGGGAAACCCCGATTTCGACCTGTTCAAGCTCGAGGACTTCCACGACGAACTACGCGAAGCGATCCGCGCCCTCGCGGAGAAGGAGATCGCCCCGCACGCGAAGGACGTCGACGGCAACTCCCGCTTCCCGGAGGAGGCGCTGACCGCGCTCAACGCCTCCGGCTTCAACGCCGTGCACGTGCCCGAGGCCTACGGCGGCCAGGGCGCCGACTCGGTGGCCACCTGCATCGTGATCGAAGAGGTCGCGCGCGTCTGCGGTTCGTCCTCGCTGATCCCCGCCGTCAACAAGCTCGGCACCATGGGCCTCATCCTGAACGGCTCCGAGGAGCTGAAGCAGAAGGTGCTGCCGGACATCGTCAACGGCGAGATGGCCTCCTACGCGCTGTCCGAGCGCGAGGCGGGCTCCGACGCGGCCGGTATGCGCACCCGGGCCAAGCAGGAGGGTGACGACTGGATCATCAACGGCTCCAAGTGCTGGATCACCAACGGCGGCAAGTCCTCCTGGTACACCGTGATGGCGGTGACCGACGCGGACAAGGGCGCCAACGGCATCTCGGCCTTCCTGGTGCACAAGGACGACGAGGGCTTCGTGGTCGGCCCGCTGGAGCACAAGCTCGGCATCAAGGGCTCGCCCACCGCCGAACTGTACTTCGAGAACTGCCGGGTGCCGGGTGACCGCATCGTCGGCGAGCCGGGCACCGGTTTCAAGACCGCGCTGCAGACCCTCGACCACACTCGCCCCACCATCGGCGCGCAGGCCGTCGGCCTGGCCCAGGGCGCGCTGGACGCGGCCATCGCCTACACCAAGGACCGTAAGCAGTTCGGCAAGTCGATCGCCGACTTCCAGAACACCCAGTTCATGCTCGCCGACATGGCGATGAAGATCGAGGCCGCCCGCCTCATGGTGTACACCTCGGCCGCCCGCGCCGAGCGCGGCGAGAAGAACCTCGGCTTCATCTCCGCCGCCGCCAAGTGCTTCGCCTCCGACGTCGCCATGGAAGTCACCACCAACGCCGTCCAGCTGTTCGGCGGCGCCGGCTACACCACCGACTTCCCGGTGGAGCGGATGATGCGCGACGCCAAGATCACCCAGATCTACGAGGGCACCAACCAGATCCAGCGCCTGGTGATGAGCCGCGCCCTGCTCAAGTGATTTTGTTGTAGATCGCCGGATGTCGGGCGCGCCTGGCAACGCATCTCGGGCCGTCTCCAGGCTGTCGAGGAGCACAGGCCGCCCGCACATTCCGTCGATCGCATTCCGCTCCCGCTCGTAGCGCGGCGGCACGATATGGGCGTACGTGCGCAACCTGAAACCCGAATTGCCGGGACGTGCGGGTGCCTGCGCTTCGTCAGTGCCCGGAGTCAGCGCGATTCCGGGCGTGCTCGAACGTTCCCGCTCTCCCAATGAGACGCGGCCATGAGTGGCACACGGTTGCGGCAAAACGCGAGTGCCTTCTCGCTGGTGTGCCACTCGTGTCAAGGCTCCAGGTAGAGGCGTTCGCACGGGAGTCTCGGGTAGTCGTCGGTGGTGTCTGTGGATACTTCCACTGCGTCGTGCCAGTGTCGGGCGCGCCATTCCTGGACGAAAAGGCATGCGGCCGTTACGCAGGCGACGAAGTCGAGGCGGGCTCCGTGCCAGAACACCGACAGGTGGACATCCGGCTCGGATGGAATCGGGGATTTCGCGCGGTCAGACATATGTGATCACCCGCCGACCGCGCGCGACCTTCGCGGCCACGCAATGGCGGATCGCCGCGACGACCACGCGGCCCGATGGGCGAAATGCCGTGTCCGGGCGGGTTATCCATGCGCGAAACTTGGTTCCCTGGTCGGCGGGGCTCGGCAGCGCGATCATGCCGCCGTAGCGGATGATGGAGACGTTCAAGCGGAACATCTCGGCGAACAGCGGCACGTCGTCCGGTAGGTCCGGCCGGATGATGAACGTCCACCGCTTCGACCGCGGATGCGACAGGATCGGCCCCAGCTCGTGGTCCTGGTCCTGCATCCACACCTTCACGTGGTGCCCCAGCACGGCGGGCATGGTTATCGCCCAGACCATCCCAGTTCGGACGATGATCCGCCCGATCTGTGGCGGGTCCACGATCGCGGGGAGACCGCACACCTGCCGGTAGTAGTGACAGCGAGACAACGGCGTGTCTCCAAACGCTATGTGGCGCAACGAGACCTCTGCTTCATCGAAGGGGTTCAGGGTGCGCCCGTAGCTCTGGTAATCCCTGGTCGGTAGCCGTAAGGGGAGCGAATTACTCTGCGGTGCGGGTGTTTCCGTCGTCCACTGCCGGGCGCACGATCAGAGAACCACTGGACCTATCCGACGAACTAGGTAAAGATGAGATCTCATCAGCTCGACCAGCACGTTTTTCATTCTGCAATGAGAATCGGCCCGGAGATGAGAAACCCGGGTCGCCCGGAGTGGACAGGAATCGCATGGCCGAAAGTGGTGGCTCCACCCTGCCTCGCCGTCAGCTGGGCAGGCATCTGCGAAACGGACGGGAAGCGGCGGGATTGACGTTGGCCGACGTCGGCGAACGGATGCAGTGGAGCGTCAGCACCGTTCAGCGGATGGAAGTCGGCAAGACCGAGCGCATTCGCACCGTCGATGTGGAGGCGCTGTGCAAGATCTACGACTTCACCGAGGAGTACGCGAACGCACTGGTCGGGCTGGCGAAGCAGGCGAGCGTGAAGTCGTGGTGGCATGAGTTCGGCGACCTGATCCCCGAGAACTTCGATGTCTTCGTGGACCTGGAAGCCACTTCACGGTCGCTGACCTGGTACGAACCGGAACTGGTTCCGGGGATCTTCCAGACCCCCGCGTACGCGAGCGGATTGATTCGCGCTGTCTACCCGGATGACACTGCGCTGGAACACGAGCGTCGGGTCCATCTCAGGCGCAAACGCCAAGCGCTGATAACGCGCAAAACAAACCCCGTCAGCGTGAACGCAATACTTCGCGAGTCCGTGCTGCGCGGGATGGTCGGTGACGACCGAGTCATGTCCGCCCAGCTCCGTCATCTGGTGGATCTCATGGGTTTGCCCAACGTCATGATCCGGGTGCTTCCCTTCTCGGCCGGATTCCCCATGGGTGTGGCCGTCGGTCCGTTCGTGATCTTGAAGTCCGGGGGAGACGGCAAACGACAGCCGAAGGAGCCTACTGTTGTCTACGTCAAGAGCTTCACAGGCGATCTGTACCTGGAGAAGCTCGGCGCTGTGAACCGGTATGTCGATGCCTACCGGCAGCTCGAGCGAGCGGCGCTGGACCCGGATCAGAGCAGGAATCTGCTCAGGCAGATCGCAAGGGAGTACGCACTGTGAATATCGACTTCTCCGAGGCGAAGTGGTTCAAAAGCAGCCGAAGCGGTGGCGACAAAGCATGTGTTGAGGTCGCTTTCCTCGTGGAAGGCGGTGTCGGCGTACGCGACTCGAAGAACCCGACCGGCCCGGCGCTGGTCTTCACGCCCGGCGAGTGGGACACCTTCACCGCTGGCATCTCCGACGGCGACTTCAAGCGCCTTTGAACCGAACAGCGGTTGTGTCATCGCGCTACGACTGCCGCGATCGGATCAGTCGCGGTAGATCCTGACGTAAGCGTTGGTGACGGTACCGAAGCTCATGGAGTCCAGGCACGACGCTGTGCCGCCACCGGCCGGGCTGAAGGAACCGCTCCACCTACCCCGGTAAGGACCGATGGTCATCAGCGGGAAGGAGTACGGGACGGGGGCCAGGCCGAAGCACTCGATGACCAGGGTGTACTCCCTGCCTGCGGGTGCGTCGGTGTCGTGGCAGGCCGCGGTCGCGCTGGTCAGGTCACGGGTGATGGTGCAGTCCTCGGGTGCGGCTTGGGCGGTGCCGGAACCGATTGCCGCCACAAAGCCCAGCGCGGACACTGCGGCGACCGTGATTCGTGTGGCGGTGACTTTCCCGTTCATTCCATGTTCTTCCAAAGATGTTGTTCGGCAATCGGTAAGGACTCCGAGCCGTTACGACCGGGGCAACGGCCGTGCTCGGCGACCCAACCGCCGCCACCCCTCCGGCCACCCCCATCCGCGCCAGGAACAAATCCGCGAGTGGCACATGGCTGTGGCAAAACCCGAGTAGACCTCTCGGTGGTGTGCCACTCGCCACGGGATCTGAGGTTCTACTTCACCAAGTCGGCGTACTCGCTGTGTTGGGTGATGTACTGCTCCACGTACCAGCAGGTGGGGATGACCGAGAAACCGGCTGTGCGGGAGTCGTTGAGGGCGTATTCGACGACTTGGGCGGCTACGCCTCGGCCCCGGAATTCGGGGAAGGTCAGCGTGTGGTGGAAGTCGCGGGTCTTGGTGTCCTCGCGTTCGGCGTAGTCGGCGTACCCGGCTAGGGTGTCGTCGATGTAGATCTCGAAACGGGTATCGGCGACGTTGTGTTCGAGCCTGGTCGTCATGTCGGGGTAGAACTCCTTGTGCGTGGGGAATGTTCCGTCGCGGTGGTTACAGGATCGTGCCGGGGTTGAGGATGCCGTCGGGGTCGAGTGCGTCCTTGATGCGGCGGGTCAGGGCCATGACGTCGGGGCCGAGTTGGTCGGGCAGCCATGCCTTCTTCAATCGTCCGACGCCGTGTTCACCGGTGATGGTGCCGCCGAGGGCGATGGCGAGGTCCATGATCTCGCCGAAGGCGCGGTTCGCTCGCGCGGTGTGGTCGGCGTCGGTGGGGTCGTGCACGATCAGCGGGTGGGTGTTGCCGTCACCCGCGTGCGCGATCACCGACACTGTGACCTCGTTGCGCTCGGCGATTTCGGCGACGCCGCTCACCAAGTCGCCGAGCCGGGGCAGCGGAACGCCGACGTCCTCGAGCAGCAGCGGCCCGAGCTTCTCCACGGCCGGGATCGCCAGACGCCGGGCGGCCGTGAACGCTTCACCTTCGGCCGGGTCCTCGGTGTGGAAAACCTCTGTCGCGCCCGCTTTCTCGCAGGCCGCCGCCATGATCTCGGCCTCGCGGTGGGCGAATTCGCCGGGGGCGTCGGAGCGCGCGACCAGCAGCGCGGCCGCCTTCCGGTCCAACCCCATCCGCAGCTCGTCCTCCACGGCGTTGATCGACACCGAGTCCATGAACTCGAGCATCGACGGCCGCAGTTCGCCGGTGATGGTCAGGATGGCCTCGGTGGCGGCGGTGAGCGTGGCGAAACTGGCGACGAGCGTGCTCTGCGGCGGTTGGGCGGGCAGCAGCCGAAGCGTCAGCTCGGTGATCACGCCCAGCGTGCCCTCGCTGCCGACGAACAGCTTGGTCAGCGACAGCCCGGCCGAGTCCTTCAAACGCGGACCGCCGAGCCGCACGGCGGTGCCGTCGGCGAGCACGACCTGCATGCCGAGCACGTAGTCGGTGGTGACGCCGTACTTCACACAGCACAGGCCACCCGCGTTGGTCGCGGCGTTGCCGCCGATCGAGCAGATCTCGAACGACGACGGGTCCGGCGGGTACCACAGCCCGTGCTCCGCGACCGCGCGCTTGACCTCGGCGTTCAGCAGGCCGGGCTGCACCACGGCGGTCCGGGTCACCGGGTCGACGGAGATTTCCCGCATCCGCTCGGTGGTCAGCACGATCGCTCCGTCGACGGCCGTCGCGCCGCCGGACAACCCGGATCCGGCACCGCGTGGAATCACCGGGACGCGATGCGCGCTGGCCCACCGCAGCGTCGCGGCCACGTCGTCGGTGCTGGTGGCACGCACCACGGCCAGGGCGGTGCCCGCGCCGGGATCGCGCGCCCAGTCCTGGCGGTAGCTCGCCAGCAGGTCGGCGTCGGTGAGCACCGCGCCGTCGGGGAGGGCGGCGATCAAGTCATGCAGGTCCACCACCTCACGCTAGCTCCCCGTGCCCGAAATTTGCTGATCGGTCGACCGTGCGTGTGTGGCGAACGGAAGGCCTGGAATGTGATGTCAGCCGCCACAGTGGTATTACCGCCTACGGGAGACCAGAATGCCGACAGGGGCTTGACTGTTCGGGGCATCGAGTTCTCCTGGCGCCGCCACGTCGTGGCGCCGGCAGTCCATGCGGTTCGCCGCGGAGCACTTGGAGGGATGGAACGGATGCAGGGCGAGCAACCGAGTCGCCGGGAACTGGTCGCCGCGATGTTCTCCAGCGAGTTCGTCGAGGACGGTATAGACCCCGACGTGCTGCGCCGGGTGCACGCGGGCGAGCACGAGGAATGGCTGACCGCGCTGGACCGCTCCGGTGTCTTCGACAAGGAGACCCGCGCCGAGCTGGCCGACCTCTGGCAGCGCGAGCCCCGCGAGTTGCTGGAGGCGCTGCTGGCGGACGCGGACGATGTCGCGCGACGGCGATGCCTGGCGGCATGGGCGAGCCTGGACCACGCCGCGGGAGACCCGGGCCAGGCGCAGATCGGCTGAGCCACCCCGCGGTCGCCGCCCGCTCATCTGCCGGACATCTGCCGCTGGCACGCTGGTCGCGTGCACGAGCTGTCCGAGACCGCCGACACCATCGCCGACCGGTTCACCCGCTGGTGCGAGTCGGTCGTGCACCGGATGCCGTTCGGGCTGAACCGTCTCGTCCCGCCGACCTTCCTCGGCTTCGCGCTGATCAACAGCGGCACCTTCGCCGCCGACTTGGCGCTGCTCACCGTCCTGCACGGCTGGTTCGAACTGCCGGTGTGGTCGTCGGTGACGGTGGCATACGTGTGCGCGTTCGGGCTCAGCTTCGTGCTCAACCGCACGTTCAACTTCCATTCCCACGCGCCGGTCGGCAGGCAGGCCGCGGTGTACGTCGTGGTGGTGGTGGTCAACTACCTCGCGTTCATCCTGGGCATCGGCAGCGGGCTCACCGCGCTCGGCGTGGAGTACCACGTGTCCCGGTTGCTGGCGGGCGCGTGCGAGGCCGTCTACATGTACAGCGCCATGCGCTGGGTGGTCTTCCGCCGCGCGGTCGAGCCGGAACCGGAGCTGACTCCCGACGCGATGTGAGGTGTCGGCGGTGGAGAGGTGCTGCGGACACCTGTATCGCGCCATGAGGAGGCCGCGACCCGGCTGAGTGGCCGCCTGTCCGGACGGCTCACCCTGAATCGACGGACATCGATCGGCGAGGTCGATCGCCGCTCGGCTGTCGGACAACGGCTGTGGGTCAATCCATGGGTCGCCACCGCTACCGGTCGCCAGGGGGTCCGTGCGACGACGAGCGCCGAGCCGTCTCGATATACGGAATCGGCGTTGCCCCTGACGTGACGGGCGATCTCAGCGCCGTGATCGTGGCACTCGACCTCGACACTCGGCCGCCCGCAGGGAGAGGATGTCCATCGTCGTGGTGGATGGCGATCCCGAACAGAGGCGGGAGTTCACGACGCCACCGGACTGATCAGCACTTCGGTGCGCGCCCCGTCGACGACGATCACGTCGTCGTCGGTCAGCGCCCAGTGCGCGACGCCTTCGGCGCGGTAGCGAGCCGCGAGGCGAGTGCAGTCGCCTTCGGGGTCGGTGGCCGAATCGATGTGCGGCACGATCCTGCGGTTCACCAGACCCAGTCCGTCCCACTGCGGTTCGACGCCGCAGGCGGGAGCGACCTCGGCCGGATCGTCCACCGCATCCAGGCCGTGCAGGTCCGGGGTCAGCACGCAGGCCCCGGCGCTGTAACCGGCGTAGACGAGCGCGTCGGCGGCGAGTAGCCGGGGCAGAACGCGATCCGCGCCGCTGCGGGCGAACTGCGCGCGCAACACGAACGTGTTTCCGCCGCGCACCCACACGAGCGGGAACTCCGCCAGCTTCCGTTCCAGCTCGGCTTCCCGGCCGACGTACTCGCGCAGGTCGAGCACCTCGGGCTGGTAGCCGAGTTTGCGCAGCGGCGCCAGGTCGCTGGTCACCGCACCCGCCCACGCCTGCGGCCAGGCGTCGCAGGCATTGGGGATCAGCGCGACCCGGCCGGGCGGCCCCGCGAGCGTGACGAGCCGGTCGTAGTGCGCGCCGAACCGGTAGCTGGACAGGAACAGTCGCACCGGCGGCTCAGATGGTGAAGGCCAGGTGGCGGACGAGCCGCTGCCCGAGCTCGTCGTCGCCCTCGACGGTGATCTCGCTCGAGTGCTCCTCGGCGCTGGTCCGACCGCCCCCGAGACGCACGAAAAGCCGAGAGTCCAAGCCGACCTCGACGGTGGCGGGTCCGTCGAACGCGTCCACGTAGTTCGCCCGGCCCGCCACCTGAATGCGCAGGGTTCTGGCCAGCGGACCGGTCAGCGCGAAGGCGATCCGCGCGCCCTCCGGCGCTTCGCCCTTCTTCGCCACCACACGCGGAATGCCGGCCGCGAACTCGTCGAACGCCAACTCGCCGCGGGGACCGCCTTCCTCGACCCGGACCCCGAGCGCGTCGGCGATGTCGAGTTCGTGCATCCAGCAGTCGAACAACCGCACTCGCATGAACCTGCCGTAGGTCACCTGCCCGATCGGCGTGACCGTCTCCTTCTCCCATTCGGCGTCGCCCATGGCCGCGAGCGCCGCGCGCCTGCGGTCGACGACGTCGCGATAGAACGCGAGCAGGCGGGCGCCGGACAGCGGGCGCAGCCGGTCGACCCAGATCTCGTTGAGCACCGCGGTCTCGTTGCGCACGTAGGGCAGCGTGCGCACGTCGGTCTTGGCCTTGGTCGGATCGTGCGCGGGCGGCCGGTCACCCAGCAGGAAGGATTCGGTGCCGATGATGTGGGCGACGACGTCGAATACGGTCCAGCCCGGCAGCGACGACGGGGTGCGCCAGCGATCCTCGTCCAGCGGAGCGATCAGCGCGTCGATCGCCTCCCACTGCCGTGACAGCAGGTCGATCAGCGTGGCCCGATCGAACGTCTCGGTCATCCCTCGGTTTCCTTTTCCGGGCTTGTGCCCTCGTTGTCCAATGCCGCGATGCCTTCCCGGATGGCCGCGGCGGTGGATATCGGATCGTGCGGGCGGCGCAGGAGAAAGCCCTTCGCGAATCGCAGCGTGTCGCCGTGTCTGCGCGGGATCACGTGCAGGTGGACGTGCGGGACGGTCTGGAACGCCGCCGTTCCATCGTTGAGCACCAGATTGGCGCCGTCGGCGGCGAGGCGGCTGCGCCGGATGGCCAGGGCGAGCCGATGACCGGTCCGGAAGATCTGCGCACCGAGTTCGGCGTCGAGGTCCTCCAACTCGGCGGCGTGCCGCTTCGGTATGACCAGCGTGTGCCCGCGGGCGACCGGCCGGACATCGAGAAACGCGCACAGCGTGTCGTCCTCGTACACTTTCGCCGCCGGTGCCTCGCCTGCCACGATGCGGCAGAAGACGCAGTCGTTCACACGCTGGACCATACGGCGTACGAGCCGAGCGGAACACCCCGGATCGCCGATCGGCATGACGCACGTCACTATGCCGCTGTGGGCCGGGCGTCCCACCAGGTGCCCAACCTCGAGGTTGGTAACGAACTTCTCCGTACGGTCTTGCCGTGTTCACCTGCGGAGACCACGATCACACAGCGAAAAGGAAAAACGGTGGACGCCGCTCGGCGGTCGGCGGCTCCCTCGGTGGCGACCGAGGAACTCCGGCGTCCTAGCGCGATCCGTCCGGCGTGTGTGATGGGCATCTCAGCTAGGCTCACGGCGGGCCAGGTACAGTTGCGAAGATTTGGGCGAACTTACTCATCGGTAACATCGTCCGGTCGTCTGCCCGTTGCCTGAAGCTCAGTAAGAGAAGGAAGTCTGACAAGTGGAGACAACGCAGAGCGTAGGCGATCTGTCGCCGCGCGGCGCGCGTGTCGGTGTCGTTCGCGAATCCAACGCGGGCGAGCGACGTGTCGCTTTGGTGCCGAAAATCATTCCGAGCCTGGTGAAACAGGGTGTGGAAGTTGTCGTCGAGCCCGGGGCCGGGAAAGGCGCGCTGATTCCCGACGAAGCCTATGTCCAGGCGGGTGCGTCGATCGGCGATCCGTGGTCGGCGGATGTGGTGGTGAAGGTCGCCCCGCCCAGTGACGCCGAGGTGGGCAAGCTGTCGTCGGGGCAGACGCTGATCGGTTTCCTCGCGCCGCGCAATGCCGAGAATCAGATCGGTGCGCTGAAGTCGGCGGGGGTGCAGGCGTTCGCGGTGGAGGCGATTCCGCGGATCTCGCGTGCGCAGGTGATGGACGCGTTGTCCTCGCAGGCGAATGTGGCGGGTTACAAGGCGGTGTTGCTGGCGGCGTCGGAGTCGACGCGGTTCTTCCCCATGTTGACCACGGCGGCGGGCACGGTGAAGCCGGCGACGGTGCTGGTGCTCGGTGTGGGTGTGGCCGGTCTGCAAGCGCTGGCCACCGCGAAGCGTCTTGGTGGACGGACCACCGGTTACGACGTGCGCCCCGAGGTGGCCGATCAGGTGCGGTCGGTGGGTGCGCAGTGGCTGGATCTGGGCATCGATGCCGCCGGTGAGGGCGGGTACGCCCGTGAGCTCACCGACGAGGAGAAGGCGAAGCAGCAGCAGGCGCTCGAGGACGCGATCAAGGGCTTCGACGTGGTGATCACGACCGCGTTGGTGCCGGGCCGTCCCGCGCCCCGGTTGGTGACCGCGGCCGCGGTGGAGGGTATGAAGCCCGGCAGTGTGATCGTGGACCTGGCGGGAGAGACCGGCGGCAACTGCGAGCTGACCGAGCCGGGTGAGGTCGTGGTGAAGCACGAGGTGACCATCGCCTCGCCGTTGAATCTGCCCGCGACCATGCCCGAGCACGCTTCGGAGTTGTATTCGAAGAACATCGCGGCGTTGCTGGAGTTGATGCTGGTGGACGGCAAGCTCGCGCCCGACTTCAGCGACCAGGTGCTGGCGGATTCCTGCGTCACCCGTGAGCCGGACGCGCCCGAGGCGCCTGCCGAGGCGACGGGGGCAGCGGAGTCCGCCGAGGCAGCGGCTGAGTCGGAGCCGACCGAGGCGAAGGTGGAGAACTGATGTATACCGAACTTCTGGCGAATATCGCGATCCTGGTGTTGTCGGGGTTCGTGGGTTTCGCCGTGATCTCCAAAGTCCCGAACACGTTGCACACGCCGTTGATGTCGGGCACCAACGCTATTCACGGCATCGTGGTGCTCGGTGCGCTGGTCACCTTGGGCAACGTGCAGGATCCCTCGATTCTGACTCAGATCATCCTGTTCGTCGCGGTGGTGTTCGGAACCCTGAACGTCATCGGTGGTTTCGTGGTCACCGACCGCATGCTGGGCATGTTCAAGAGCAAGAAGCCCGCTGCTCAGAAGGCCGGTGAATGATGCATACCTTCGACAACGTGACCTATCTGGTCAACGGTCTCTACATCGTGGCGTTCTCGCTGTTCATCTACGGTCTGATGGGTTTGACCGGCCCGAAGACCGCGGTGCGCGGCAACTTGATCGCCGCGGTGGGCATGGTGATCGCGGTGATCGCGACGTTGATCTCGATCCGCCACACCAGCAACTGGATTCTGATCGTCGCCGGTCTGGTGGTCGGCGTCGTGCTGGGTGTGCCGCCGGCGAAGTACACGAAGATGACCGCGATGCCGCAGCTGGTGGCCGCGTTCAACGGTGTCGGTGGTGGCACGGTCGCGCTCATCGCGTGGTCGGAATTCATCAACTCCCAGGGTTTCTCGCATTTCGACGAGGAGCCGACGGTGCACATCGTGATCGGGTCGCTGTTCGCGGCGATCATCGGTTCGGTGTCGTTCTGGGGTTCGTTGATCGCGTTCGGCAAGTTGCAGGAGATCCTGCCCGGCCGCCCGATCGGGATCGGGAGGTTGCAGCAGCCGTTGAACTTGTTGCTGCTGCTGGGTGCGGTGGCCGCGGCGGTGGTGATCGGTGTCGGTGCCACGGGTGAGGGGGTGTCGCAGCTGTGGATGATCGCGGTGCTGGTGCTCGCGGGTGTGCTGGGGTTGATGGTCGTGCTGCCGATCGGTGGCGCGGACATGCCGGTGGTGATCTCGCTGTTGAACGCGTTGACCGGTCTGTCGGCCGCCGCGGCGGGTTTGGCGTTGAACAACACCGCGATGATCGTGGCGGGCATGATCGTCGGCGCGTCGGGCACCATCCTGACCAACCTGATGGCCAAGGCGATGAACCGGTCCATTCCGGCGATCGTCGCGGGCGGCTTCGGTGGCGGCGGGACCGCGCCGGGCGCCGGTGATGGTGAGCAGAAGCAGGCCAAGGCCACCTCCGCCGCGGACGCCGCGATCCAGATGGCGTACGCCAACCAGGTGATCGTGGTCCCCGGCTACGGTATGGCGGTCGCGCAGGCGCAGCACGCGGTCAAGGAGATGGCTTCGCTGCTGGAGGCCAAGGGTGTGGAGGTCAAGTACGCCATCCACCCGGTCGCCGGTCGCATGCCCGGCCACATGAACGTGCTGTTGGCCGAGGCCGAGGTGTCCTATGACGCGCTCAAGGAAATGGACGACATCAACGGCGAATTCAATCGCACCGACGTCGCCCTGGTGATCGGCGCCAACGACGTCACCAACCCGGCTGCCCGTGAGGACTCCTCGAGCCCGATCTACGGCATGCCCGTGCTCAACGTCGACCAGGCCAAGTCGGTGATCGTGCTCAAGCGCTCGATGAACTCCGGCTTCGCCGGAATCGACAACCCGCTGTTCTACGCCGACCACACCTCCATGCTGTTCGGCGACGCCAAGAAATCCGTCGGGGCAGTCACCGAAGAACTCAAGGCCTTGTAAGCCGAGCATTTCCGCGCAGTGCCCCCTTCGCCGTGGTGCGGAGGGGGCACTGTCGTAATTCGATGGACACCGTGCCCCGCCGCCCCGGATCATTCTCGAAGTGTCCGCACGTCATGAGTCTCTTCGGTTGATCGGTCCCGGGGAGCCCTCGGCCGATCCGGCCGAGCGGCTGCCGTGGGCCGTCGTAGTCGGTTCCACCTACTCCATCCGCGACGCGATCGATGCCCTCGCGCTCGGTCCGTTCCTGCGCGGTGATCATCCATGCGCGCGCACCGCGCAGCTGGAACGGGTGCGACCGGACGCACCGTTGCGTCCCGCCCGCGGCCGCGTGGCGCGCACCGTACGCGACAACGACAGCGGGGCCGCGCTGGTCGTGGGCCCCGGCTGGTCGCTGCGGTCGGTGCGCTGGTCGGGCGGCTCGAACCGAAGCCATTGCGCCGGTTGGCGAGTCGGTGCGGCGAACCGGGCGGTATCCCACACGGCGGTACGCGCACCGATCGGCTAGATTCCATGGGTTCGCCCGTCGCTTCTGTGCGCACGGAATCTAGCGAGACCCGGGGAGGGGATCCATGACCACACCGCCGAATCAACCGTATCCAGGCCAGCCCGGCTATCCGCAGCAGCCGCCTGCCGGTGCGCCGCAAGGCTTTCCGGGCCAGCCGGGAAATCCCGGTCAGCCGCAGGGTTATCCCCAGCCCGGCTATCCCGGTCAGCCGCAGCCGGGCTACCCGCCGCAGGGTGGTTTCCCGCAGCAGCCGGGTTACCCCGGCGGCGGGTTCCCGCCGCCCGGACCCCCGCCCCGACAGAATCGAGGCGGGAGCGGTATCGGCAAGATCCTCGGCATACTCGGCGTCGTCGTGGTGATCGGGTTGCTGGTCGTGGGCGCTCGCACCGTGTTCCGCTCGGACGGCGAGAAGATCGAGATCGGTCAGTGCGCGAAGCTGTCGGGCACCACCGTCAAGGCCGAGTTCGAAACCAAGGAATGCTCCGACGCCGAAGCCAATTACGTGGTGGCGCAACGGCTCGACGGGGCGAACGCGGACTGCGCCACCAAGGATTACGCCAGCTACTACCAGACCGGCGGCAACGAGTACACGCTGTGCCTGCGACTGAACGTCAAGGAGGGCGACTGCATCGACGGCGGTTTCCTCGGCGCCAGCACCAAGGTGGCCTGCGGGTCGACGGCGGACTTCAAGATCGGCCGGATCGTGCGCGGCACCGCGGACAAGTCCGCGTGCGGAGCGAAGGCGACCGAGAACGACACCATCGTCTACCCCAAGCCCGAGCCGATCACCATGTGCCTGGTGCCGCCCAAGTAGCGGTAAGAAGCCACGAGCACGGCCGTCGACCAGGTGCCGATGGTCGAGTTGGCTTGGAATTCGTGATCCGGTCAGCGTGGCGTGGCGACGACGCTCGCGTACGCGCAGCACAGCAGTACGGCGAGGATCGGCACGACCATCGCCGTGGTCAGCGACATCACGGCGGTGAGCCAGCCGATGACCGTGGGCCCGGCGAGCAAGCCGAGGTAGCCGACGCTGAACACCCGTGACATGTCGGTCGCGGCCGTGCGGGAGCCCAGATTCCCCGCCGCGCTGAAGATCTGCGGGATGCCCCCGGCGAGTCCGAGGCCGGTCAAGGCCCAGCCGAGCAGCGTCAGCGGAATCCACGGCGAGACGACGATCACGGCCAGGCCGATGGCCGCGAGGAGCGAGCCGTAGCGCACCACCGCGACCCCGCCGAAGACGTGGCTGACCCGGTCGGTGGCGAACCGCCCGACCGTCATCGTGGTGGAGAAGGCGCCGAAGGCCAGTGCCGCGGTAGCAGCGTCGGCGTCCAGATGGTCGCGCAGCTGCAGTGCGCTCCAGTCGGCGGCCACGCCTTCGGCCAAGAGCAGGGAAAAGGCGAGCACGGCCAGCGCGAGCACCTTTCGGCCGCGAGCGCGAGCATCGAGGGAGGTCGTGGCGCGAGCCCGCGATGATCGGTCTCGGTCGAGCCGGTCCGGCGACTGTGCGGTGGACGCCGCATCGGATCCTGTCGGCATGACGTCGTGCCCGGAGGAATCGCCCATGCCCAGCGACACCTTCGCGTCGTGTTCCAGTGGTGCGGCGTCGAGTTCGGTCGCGTGGACGGACGCCACGACGCCGGGGGACTCCGCCGTTTCCGATGCCGTCTCCCGCAGCAAACGCGGCACCAGCGTCAGGACCAGAGCGACGCAGCCCACCGCGGCGACGACCAGGGTCACCCGCACATCCCAGCCCGCCCGGAGCGCGGCGGCTCCGAGCAGGGACCCGAGCAGTCCACCGCCGGAGAACAACGCGTGGAAGGCGGCCATGATCGGACGCCGGTAGGCCCGTTCCACATGCACCGCTTGGGTGTTCATCGACACGTCCAGCGCTCCGTTGCCGAAACCGAAGCAGGCCAGCGCGAGCGCCAAGGTGAACGGCCCGGTGGCGAAGCCGGGGCCGACCACCGCGAGCGATCCGAAGCACGCCGCGGCGCCGACCAATGTCCTGCTGCCGAACCGATCGGCGAGCGGACCCGCCAGTCGCATCCCGACGATGCCCGCGCCCGACATCAGCAGGATGAACATGCCCAGCGTCGATTTGGCGACCCCGGTGCGGTCGGTGACGACCGGAATGTGCACCACCCACATGGCGAGCAGGAAGCCGTTCAACGCGAAAACCGTGAATACCGCGGCGCGCGCCACACGGAACTGACGATCGACCGTCGGGCTCAACACCATTTCGACGGTACCGAGAAAATCCCCACCCCGACCGGACTCGCTCGCGGAACCGGCCCAGGGCGCCGTTGACCTGGTCGTGCGGCCGTGCGGGACGCTCGACACTGCGCGTCACGTCCGCGAGCGAGTCCTTTTCTCCATGTGAAACGCGTCACGGTGCCCGGACATTCCGGATTCCGCCGGCCGCCGTCGCCGTGACGTAGTCGGCGAAATCCTTCGGGCTCCGGCCGAGCGCGCGCCGCACTCCCTCGGCGGCCCGGCGTTACGAACGTCGAGCACCGGTGCCGAACAGGCACGTCACGGCGGCGGGTAGCCCGGTATATCCGGCGCAGTCGAGACGGAACCTGGCGCAGTGGCTTGTGACCATGCGTGATCGTCTACTGTGGGCGGGTGGATGCGCTCGCCAGTCTGCTCGAAGGCCCTCGCGCTCGCGGCGCGTTCCTGATGTGTTCGCTGCTGGATCCGCCGTGGTCGCTGCGTATCCAGGACGAGGCTCCGCTCACCGTGCTGTCGATGATTCGCGGCGGCGCGTGGATCGTCACCGACGAGGGCGCACCGCGGCAGCTCGGCGCGGGGGACGTCGCGATCTTCCGCGGGCCCGCGCCGTACACGGTGGCCGACGACCCGGCGACCGAACCGCAGATCATCATCCATCCCGGTCAGGTGACGAAGACGCCGCGGGGTGAGGTCCTCTGCGAGACACTGAGCCTCGGCGTCCGGCAGTGGGGAACCGACCCGGACGGCGCGACCTTGATGGTCACCGGAACCTACGAGTCCGCGGGCGCGGCCAGCCGTCGCCTGCTGCGCGCGCTCCCGCCGGTGCTGGTGTTGCGGCGCGGCGAGTTCGACAGTCGGGTGCTCGACCTACTGGTCGACGAGGTGATCAAGGACGAGCCCGCGCAGAGCGCGGTGCTGGACCGCCTGCTGGATCTGGTGCTGATCGCCGCGTTGCGCGCCTGGTTCTCCCGCGCCGACGCGCCCGGCTGGTACCACGCCTACGGCGACCCGCTGGTCGGCAAGGCTCTGCGCCTGTTGCAGCACAATCCGGCGCACGGGTGGACGGTCGCGGGCCTGGCCGAGGCGGTGGGGATGTCGCGGGCGGCGCTGGCGCGCCGGTTCACCGATCTGGTGGGTGAGCCGCCGATGGCGTTCCTCACCGAATGGCGGCTGGCGCTGGCCGCGGACCTGTTGCAGGAATCCGATGCCACCATCGAGGCCATCGCCCGTCAGGTCGGATACGGCAGCGCCTTCGCGCTGAGCACCGCGTTCAAACGGCACTTCGGGATCTCCCCGCGCGACCACCGGCTGGGCGTGGCGCCCACTGAGCTATCGTCGGCCGGGTGACGCAGCAGTATCCGGTGCTCTGGCCGGTGCCGACCCGGTGGGCCGACAACGACCACTACGGGCACGTGAACAACGTGACCTACTACTCGTACTTCGACACCGCGGTCAACGCGTGGTTGATGCACGCCACCGGAACCGATATCCGTGACCTGCCCGCGCTCGGCGTGGTCGCGCAGACCTCCTGCCAGTACCTCGGCTCGATCAGCTTCCCGGATCAGTTGCGGGTCGGCCTGCGCATCTCCCGGCTCGGCCGCTCCAGCATCACCTACGACCTGGCCATCTTCCGCGAGGCCGACGGTGCGCTGGAACTGGCCGCCACCGGTGTCTTCGTGCACGTCTACGTGGACGCCGAGACCCGCAAGCCGGTGGAGATCCCGGAGGTCATCCGCACCGCCGCGGCGGAACTCGTCACGGACTGACCGACGGGCGCGTCACACGCGGCTGAGCAAGGTCAGCGGGTCCTCCAGGAATCCCGCGACAGTGGCCAGGAAGCGGGCGGCGAGTTCGCCGTCGACCATGCGATGGTCGAAGCTGACGCCCAGGGTGGTCACCCACCGGATCGCGATCTCGTCGCGCACCACCCACGGCCGCTTGCGAATCGAGCCGAGACACAGGATGGCGGCCTCGCCCGGATTGACCAGCGGAACTCCGGCGTCCACGCCGAAGACGCCGACGTTGGTGATGGTGAACGTGCCGCCGCGCAGCTCGGCGGGCGTCGCGCTGCCCGCGCGCGCGGTGTCGGCCAGCCAGCCGATCTCGCGGGTCAGGTCGCGCAGGCTCAGGGTCTGCGCCTCTTTGATGTTCGGTACCAGCAGCCCGCGCTCGGTGGCCACCGCGATACCCAGGTTGACGTAGTGCTTGGTGACGATTTCCTGAGCGGCTTCGTCCCAGCAGGCGTTCATGCCGGGGAAGTCGGCGAGCGCGGCGAGCGCCGCCTCGGCGACCAGCGGCAGCGGCGTCAAGGCCAGGCCCGCGAAGGATTTCGTACTGCGTAGATGATCGAGTAGTTCCATCGAGGCGGTGCAGTCCGCGGTGACGAACGTGCTGGCCTGCGGGATGGCGCGCGCACTGGTCAGCATCGCCGCCGCCGTGCGTTTGCGGATGCCGCTGATCGGGGTGCGCTCCTCGCGGGCGGACGGGCGCGCTCCGGCGTCCGCGACGGCGGGCGCGGTGGCCGGACCCGGCTGCGAGACGGGCACCGCGCCGCGCACGTCCTCGACGGTGACCGCGCCGCCTGGGCCGGAACCCGCGATGAACCACAGGTCCAGGCCGAGTTCGCGAGCCAGTTTCCGCGCGGCGGGTGTCGCCGCCGCCCGCGGCGCGCCGAGTACGGTGCCCGGTGGCTGCTCGTGAACCTCCTCCGCCTGGCTGTCCGCGTGGTCGGACCGCGAAACGCCCTGCGCCTCCGCCTGGCCGTCCGCGCGGTCGGACCGCGAAACGCCGGGCTGTGCGGGAGGACGCCGCCGAGACGTCGCCTCCGCCTCAGGGCCGTAGCCGACCAAGACCGACGTGCGCCCCGTGTCGCTCGGCGTCTCTTCCGCTCCGGCCGCCTGTATGCGAATGAGCGGAGACCCGACCGCGACGGTGTCGCCCGGCCGCGCCAGCAATTCGACCACGCGGCCCGCGAACGGCGACGGCAACGAGACGACCGCCTTGGCCGTCTCCACGTCGGCGATGGCCTGGTTCAGCTCGACCGTGTCGCCCACGGCCACCGTCCACGACACCAGTTCGGCGTCGGTCAGCCCTTCGCCGAGGTCCGGCAGCCGGAATTCCAGCACGGACGCCGGAAGATCATGGCCGACCGAGTTTTCCACGCGGCACCTCTCACTACGGCGAGCCCGCCTCACGCGGCGAGGGAACGGTCGACCGCGTCGAGAATGCGGTCGGGGTCGGGCAGATGGTGCTTTTCGAGCTTAGCCGGGGGGTAGGGGATGTCGAATCCGCCGACGCGCAACACGGGCGCTTCCAGGTGATAGAAGCAGCGCTCGGTGACGCGGGCGGCGATCTCCGCGCCGAGCCCGGCGAATACCGGCGCCTCGTGCGTGACGATCAGCCGCCCGGTCTTCGCGACCGACTCCTCGACGGTGTCGAAGTCGATCGGCGAGAGGCTGCGCAGGTCGATCACCTCGAGTGCGTGTCCCTCCCGCGCGGCGATCTTCGCGGCCGTCAGCGCGGTCGCCACGGTCCCGCCGTAGGCGACGACGGTCGCGTCCGCGCCTGTCGTGCACACGCGCGCGCGATCCAGCGGCAGGCCGCTGTCGCGGTCGAGCGCGGCGAAATCGACGTCGGCCTTGTCCCAGTACCTGCGTTTGGGTTCGAAGAAGATCACCGGATCGTTCAGCGCGATCGCCGCGCGAATCATCGAGTACGCGTCGGCCGGGTTGCTCGGTGTCACGACGCGCAGCCCGGCGGTGTGCGCGAAATACGCCTCGGGTGATTCGGAGTGGTGCTCGACCGAACCGATGCCGCCGCCGAACGGGATGCGAATGGTCAACGGCGCGTTGACCTTTCCCTGGGTGCGGTAGTTGATCTTGGCCACGTGCGAGACGATCTGGTCGAACGCGGGATAGACGAATCCGTCGAACTGGATCTCGCACACCGGCCGGTAGCCGCGCAGCGCCATGCCGAAAGCCGTTCCGATGATCCCGGATTCGGCCAGCGGCGTATCGATGACGCGATTGTCGCCGAAGTCCTTCTGCAACGTGTCGGTCACCCGGAACACTCCGCCGAGGCGCCCGATGTCCTCGCCCATCAGCAAGACCTTCGGATCGTCCTCCAGCGCGCGGCGCAGGCCGGTGTTGAGCGCGGCGGCGAAGGTGGTGATCATCGCGGGACTCCTTCTCCTCGTGCGGAGGGCCCGCCGGGATCGCCGGCCAGGTACTCCGCGTACGCCCTCCGCTGTTCGGTGATCAGCGGATGCGGGGTGGTGTAGACGTGCTCGAACAGTTCGCTCGGCGCGGGATCGGGCATGCCGATGGTCGCGCGGCGCACCACTGCCGCCATGTCGTCCGACCGCTGGGCAACCCGCGTGCCGAACGCGTCGTCCCAGTGGCCCTCGCGCTCGAGCAACCTGCGGATCCGGTCGATCGGATCGCGCCGCGCCCATTGCTCGGTCTCGGCGGCCGAACGGTAGCGGGTGGGATCGTCCGCCGTGGTGTGCGGACCCATCCGGTAGGTGAGCGCCTCGATGAACGACGGGCCGCCGCCGGTGCGCGCCCTGGCGATCGCCTGCCTGGTCACGGCGAGGACGGCGAGCACGTCGTTGCCGTCGACCTGCCTGCCCGGCATGCCGTAGCCGTACGCGCGGCGAGCGATCGGCGTCGCGCTCTGCACCCGCACCGGTGCGCTGATCGCCCACTGGTTGTTCTGGCAGAAGAACACCACGGGCGCGCTCCAGGTCGCGGCGAACCCGAGCGCTTCGGCAAGATCGCCCTGGCTGCTGGCGCCGTCGCCGAAGTAGGCGATGGTGGCTGTCTCCGCGCCGTCCATGTGCGCCGCGAACGCGTAGCCGGTGGCGTGCAGCCCCTGGGAGCCGACGACGATGTTGGGGTTGGTCATGTTCACCGTGTGCGGATCCCAGCAATGATGGGCGGCGCCGCGCCACAGCCGGGTGAGATCGGTGGGCGGCACGCCACGGCAGTAGGCGACCGCCGTTTCGCGGTAGCTGCAGAACACGTAGTCGTCGGGATGCAGCGCGTGCGCGGAGCCGACCTGGGCGGCCTCCTGCCCGAGCATGGGGGCCCACAGGCCGAGCTGACCTTGCCGTTGCAGCGCCGTGGCCTCGATGTCGATCCGACGGGCCACCACCATGTCCTCGTACAGCGCCCGCAGGTCGTCCGGCCCGATGTCGGCGACCAGCGCGGCGTGCTCGCGATCGAGGACGCGACGGCCGTCCGGCTGTACCAGTTGCACCGGATACTCGGATTTGCCCGGCATGAGCGATCGCCTCCTCGCCAGGTGTTCGACAGGTCGGATTGTGTCCTATCTCACAGCATCCACCCCAATGCGAACTGCGCAAGTGGTCGGCCGCGGGATGGGCAGAATGCTCAATTGCGACCCGCGCCGTGGTGTCATACTGCGTGGTATGACCAGAGAAACCGCCGGCGTGAGCCTGGACGCCACCGACGCCAGGCTGTTATTGGAACTGGTCGCCAATCCCCGGGCGACAGGTGTCGAGCTGGCTACTCGGCTCGGCCTGTCCCGCAACACCGTGCAGGCTCGCTTGTCCCGCTGGGAGGCCGGTGGCGTGCTGGGCAGCTTCGAGCGGCGCGTCGAGCCGCGCGCGCTCGGCTATCCGCTCGCGGCGTTCGTCGCGGTCGTCGTGGACCAGCACCGGCTGGATTCGGTGGTGGACGAACTGGCCGAGGTGCCCGAGGTGACCGAGGTCTGCGGCATGACCGGACTCACCGATCTCACCGTGCGGGTGGTCGCGCAGGACGCCGACGACCTGTATCGCATCGCCGGGCAGATCCTCAAGATCCCCGGCGTCGAGCGGACGAACATGGCGCTGGTGATGCGCGAGCTGGTCGGTCCGCGTACCGCCCCATTGCTCGACCGCTTGGCGAAATCGGGCTGAATATCCTTGACCTCGAGTGCGATCGAGGTTTCAGGATGGCGGCATGACGCATGACGGAATGACCGTGATCGATACCATCCGGCTGCCGCTCGACGGGGCGAACGAGTACATCGCGCAGTGGCGCGAGCGCGCCGGGAAGGTCAGCCGGGCACCGGGCTTCCGTTCCGCCCGTATGCACCGCGCGACCTCCGCCGACGCGCCGCTGCCGTTGGTCATGGTTGCGGAGTGGGACAGCGTCGCCGCCAGGGACGCGGCGCTGCGCGACTCCGCGTTCCGCGCGTCGGCCCGAGCCGCCGGCGCCAAGGCCGAGGTCGTCGGCAGCGAGTACCGGGTCGCCGCCGAATATCGCTCCGCTGTGCACTCGGACGGACCCGGCATCACCTTCGTCAACGTCTTCGAACTGCCCGCCGAACACTTCGAGGAATTCCTGGCCCACTGGCGCACCAGGGCCGAGCTGATGAGCGCGGCCCCCGGCTTCCGCGACAATCGCCTGCACCGTGCGCTCGACCCCGCCGCGCGGTACACGGCGGTGAACGTGGCGCACTGGGACAGCGCCGCCGCGTGGCGCAGCGCGACGGAGAATCCGGCGTTTCAGCGGCGGCTCGCCGCCGCGCCCGGGTTCGCCACCGCACACCCGCAGCTCTACGAGGTGGTCGCGGGCTTCCCGGCGGAAGACCGGTGATGTCCCGTTAGGGTGCGGGGATGGAGATTTCGGGCAAAGTTGCCATTGTCACGGGGGCGGGCGCGGGGATCGGGGCGGCGTTGGCCGCCCGGCTCGTCGCCGCCGGTGCGCGCGTGGTGCTCGCCGACCTCGACGGTGCGAGCGCGGCGCGGGTCGCGGAGTCTCTCGGGGCGGATGCCGTCGCCGTCGGCGGGGACGTGGCCGACGAGGCGGTGATCCGCGCGTTGATCGAGCGCGCCGAGGCGCAGTTCGGGCCGGTCGACCTGTACTTCGCGAACGCGGGCATCGGCGGCGGCGCGGGTCTGGACAGCACCGACGAGCAATGGGCGGCGGCGCTCGAGGTCAACGTGATGGCCCACGTCCGCGCCGCGCGGCTGCTCGTCCCCGGGTGGCTGTCCCGTGGTGGTGGTTATTTCGTCGGCACGGCGTCGGCGGCAGGGTTGCTCACCCAGCTCGGCTCGGCCCCCTACGCGGTGTCCAAGCACGCGGCCGTCGGTTTCGCGGAATGGCTGTCGGTCACCTACGGCGACCGCGGAGTGCGGGTGAGCTGCGTGTGCCCGATGGGTGTGGATACGCGGCTGCTGCGCGGCGGCCTCGTTCCGCCGGAGCACGCCGCCGAGGCGCAACTCGCGGTGAAGGCCGTCACCAGCGCGGGCGAGGTGCTGTCCCCGGAGGAGGTCGCCGAGATCGTGCTCGCCGGGGTGGCCGACGAGCACTTCCTGATCCTGCCGCACCCCGAGGTGCTGAAGATGTACCGCCACAAGGGCTCCGACTACGACCGCTGGATCGACGGCATGCGGCGCTTCCAGGCCGCGCTCCAGGCCTGAGCAGCTGCCTCGCCTTCGCTCGGCCCGGTGCGGGCTGTGGACGGACTGCGTCCGGCTGCGCCTTTTGTGCAGCTGCCTCGCCTTCGCTCGGCCCGGTGCGGGCTGTGGACGGACTGCGTCCGGCTGCGCCTTCTGAGCAGCTGCCTCGCCTTCGCTCGGCCCGGCGACTAACGCAGCACTTTGCGCACCACGAGTCCCGCGAGTAAAGCCCAGAAGGCGGCGCCGATCCCCGCGAAGCCGACACCGGAGGCGGCGATCAGAAAGGTCACCACGGCGGCTTCGCGGTGTTCGGAGCGCAGCGCCGCGCCGAGGGCCGCGCCCAGGGTCGCCAGCAGGGCCAGGCCGGCCACTGTTTCCAGGGTTCCGGCCGGGGCGGTCGCGATCAGCGTGACCACGGCGGCCGAGCCCAGGGCGAGCAGCAGGTACATCGCGCCCGCGGTGAATGCCGCGATCCAGCGCCGCTTCGGGTCCGGATGCGCCGTGGGGGCCGCCGCGAGCGCGGCGCTGATGGCGGCGAGATTGATCGTGTGCCCGCCCGCGGGCGCTCCGACTATGGTGCCGAGACCGGTGACCGTCATCGCCGCGCGCCATGGCACCCGGTAGTCGAACGAGGCCAGCACCGCGGTGCCAGGGATGTTCTGCGAGGCCATGGTGACGATGTAGAGCGGGATCGCGACGCCGATCAGCGCCTGCCAGCTCCAGTGCGGCAGCGTCAGTTCCAGTCGCGGAGCCATCGCGCCGACGTCGAGATGACGGTGCTGCACGACGATGCTCACGCCGGCGGCTACCGCCGCGGTGACAAAGGCCGCGATCACCGCCCAACGCTGGGCATATCGCTGCAGCACGAGCCAGACCAGGATCACCGGCGCCACCACCGCCGGACTCGTCTGCACCGCACGCACCGGCGCCAGGCACAACGGCAGCAACACCCCCGCCAGCATGGCCTGCGCTATCTCCACCGGGATCGCCGCGACCAGCGCGCCCAGCCGCTGCCAGAGTCCGGTGACGACGATCAGCACCCCCGTCACCACGAACGCTCCGATCGCGGCGGGCCAGCCGCCCGCCACCGCGCCCGTCCCGGCCAGCAGCGCCGCGCCAGGTGTGGACCAGGCCAGCGTGATCGGCATGCGGTAGCGGTAACTCAGCGCCATCATGCCGATCGCCTGGGTGACGCACAGCGCCAGCAGACCCGACGCGGCCTGCGCGGCGCTCGCCCCGACCGCGGTCGATCCGCTCAGCACCACGGCGAACGAGCTGGTGAATCCGACCAGGGCCGTCACCACGCCCGCGCCCAGTGGCGGCGCCAGCCCCGCTCGCGCCCGTTCGGGTTCCCGCGTCGCGGTGGTCTCGGTGGTGGATACGTTCGACACCGGTCGGATATTGCCGCTGGTCACGGACGCGTGTCGCCTGCCAGTGCCCCGAAACTGGACTGACTCGAGCTGGTGTGCGGCACGGGGCGGGAGTGTTCGGCGACATCGGCACATTCGGGTGCGTAGGGTGGGGAGTCGGTGCGCGAGGACGCGATTCGGGACGAGGAGCTGAGTTGAGCGCGGTACTGATCTCACCGGAGGAGCTTCGGGAAGCGTTGCCGGACAAGCGGCTTCGCCTGCTGGATGTGCGATGGGCGCTGGGCGACCCGGACGGGCCGCAGCACTATCTCGCCGGCCACGTGCCCGGCGCGGTGTTCGTCGACCTGGAAACCGAGCTGGCCGCGCCGCCGTCACCCGCGCGGGGCAGGCATCCGCTGCCGGAGCCCGCGCAACTGGAGAAGTGCGCGCGCAGCTGGGGCCTGTGCGAGGGCGACCCCGTGGTGGTCTACGACGCCACCGGCGGTATGGCCGCCGCGCGCGCCTGGTGGCTGCTGCGCTGGGCGGGTGTCGCGGACGTGCGCATCCTCGACGGCGGGCTGCCCGCCTGGATCGACGCGGGCGGGTCCGTCGCGACCGGCGCGGAACCCGACCCCGAGCCGGGCGATGTCGAAGTGCGTCCCGGTCATCTGCCCGTGATCGACGCCGACGCGGCGGCCCGCTGGGAGGGCGTGCTGCTGGACGCCAGGGCGGGCGAGCGCTTCCGCGGCGACGTGGAGCCGGTCGACCCCCGCGCCGGGCACATCCCCGGCGCGCTGAGCGCTCCGACCGCCGACAATCTCGACGCGGACGGGCGCTTCCGCGCCGTCGCGGAACTGCGCGACCGCTTCGCCGATTTCGGATCCGGGCCGGTGGCCGTGTACTGCGGTTCCGGTGTGACAGCGGCGCACCAGGTCGCCGCGCTCGCCATCGCGGGCGTGGAGGCGGCCTTGTATCCCGGGTCGTGGTCGCAGTGGTCGAACGATCCGAAACGGCCGGTCGCGACGGGTAACTGACGCTTTACAGCCAGGCCCGGGCCAGGAGATCGTCGTCGACGACCTCGCTCGCCCGGGGCGGGAACCGGGTGGCCGCGATCGACTCGATATGCGATCCGTCGTGCCCGATCACCCACGAGCCGCCGCGCTCCTCGCATTCGGCGATTTTCGCGAAGGTGGTGAGCAGGAACGTGATCGCCTCGCGCGGGTCGGTGGTGCGGGCCAGCCGCTGGGATTCACCGGGGCGCGACAGGTCCAGCCACACGCCGCACTGCCCGTCGAGCCGCATGCCGACGATCTTGTCGGCATGCACGAAGGTGAATTTGCGCCGTTCCCACGTGGTCGTCGGTGTGAAGCTCTGCTCGAGAACCTGGAGCAGAATCGTCATGCTGCTTCCTCCGCTTCCTTGACACCAAGCTGCGGTTGTTCTGCGATGACCTGCGGATATTCCAGTATGTGCCGGTTGGGCGCAGAAATCCACAACGGTCCGGGCACGGTGTGCGCGGCCGTGTCGCACCCGCCTGCTTGGATGGGGTGATGCTGCACGGACTGTGGTCGCCGGGTGCCGGGTTGCTGCTCTGGAACGACTCGCCGGTCGCCGCGACGTCCGCCGAGCTTCCGGATCCGCTGGGCAGCGTGCTGCGCGCGTCGAAGTTCCGGCACCGGGCCGAGGTCCTGGTCGTCGAGCGCGGGATCGCCGGGACCGAGCAGGTCCGCGCGCACGCGCTGGCCCCGGTCGCGGCAGCGGAGGCCCTCCGGCAGCGGTTGCCCGCCGACCTGGTGGCGGGGGATCTGCGGTATCTGGCGCATGTCGCAAGCGGCATCGAACGCTGGGTGCGCGCCGGGCGTGTCGTGCCGGACCTGCGCAGGGAGGACGGCCAGTGGTGGGTGCGCTGGCGGCTGGTCGGCGGGGAGCGGCAGCGGGCTTGGCTGGCCGAGCTGGCGGTCGCCATGCCGGAGGCGCTGCGGGTGGCCGGCCGTCCGGCAGCGCTGCTCGAGGACCTGGTCACCGAACTCACCGACCCGATCGCGCGGTCACTGGCCGACCTGCCGGACTCGCCGCATCCCCTGGTGGCCGCCCTGGTCGGCGACATTCCGCTGGACAACGGCAGCTATCAGGTCGCCGAAGTGCTGGAGGGCTGGCGGACCAGCCTGACCGGTGACGAGCCGGAATTGGTGCTGCGTCTGCTGGAACCGGACGGCGAACTCGGCCTCGCCGACGAGTCGGTGGCGTTGTGGCGGCTGGAGGTGTGCCTGCGGCTCACCGGTGAGGCGCCCAGAACCGTTCCGCTGCACGAGGACCCGAATCTGGTCCGGATCGCGGTGGACAAACTCGGCGCGGCCAAGCGGGCGTATCCGAGGCTGCGTGACCTGCCGAGCGATCCGCGCAGCATGGATCTGCTGTTGCCCACCGAAGTGGTGCTCGACCTGGTCGCGCACGGCGTGCACGCCCTGCATGCGGTGGGGGTCCAACTGCTGCTCCCGCGCGCCTGGAGTGTCGCCGAACCGAGCATGCGGTTGCGGGTGGAGAGCGCGGTGCCCGCCGCGGAGAGCACGGTCGGTCTGCGCGGCCTGGTGTCCTACCGCTGGGAACTCGCGCTCGGCGGCATGGTGCTGACCACGGCCGAGATGGAACGCCTGGTGCGCGCCAAATCCGATCTCGTCCAGTTACGCGGTCAGTGGGTGCAAGCCGATCACAAGGCGCTGGCCGCCGCGGCCAAGTACGTCGCCGCGCACGCCGACGACTCGCCGATCACTTTCGCGGACATGCTCGGCGAGATCGCGGTCTCCCGGGTGCCCCAGGTGCCGATCACCGAAGTCACCGCCTCGGGCTGGGCAGGGGACCTGCTCGACCGCGCTCGGCAGCCGGAAGCGGTCGCCGCGCCCGTCGGGTTGAAGGCCGAGCTGCGCCCCTACCAGGAACGCGGCCTGGCCTGGCTGGCGACCATGAGCCGGATGGGTTGCGGGGCGATCCTGGCCGACGACATGGGACTCGGCAAGACTGTCCAGGTGCTCGCCCTGCTGGTGCACGAGCGCGAGAACGCGACGTCCGAGCCGCCGCCGGGCCCGACCTTGCTGGTGTGCCCGATGTCGGTGGTCGGCAACTGGCAGCGCGAGGCGGAGCGGTTCGCGCCCGACTTGCGGGTGTGGGTGCATCACGGCGCGGGCCGGCGGGCGGGCGCCGAACTCGACGAGGCGGTCGCCGGCGCGGATCTGGTGATCACCACCTACGCGCTGCTGGCGCGCGACGCCGGGGAACTCGGCAGACAGCACTGGGACCGCGTCGTACTGGACGAAGCGCAGCACATCAAGAACGCGGGGACGCGGCAGGCTCGGGCGGCGCGGTCGCTGCGCGCGCGACATCGATTGGCGCTCACCGGCACTCCGGTGGAGAACCGGTTGGAAGAGCTGCGTTCCATCATGGATTTCGCGATGCCGAAAGTCCTCGGCAGTCCGCAGTCCTTCCGCGCCCGCTTCGCGGTGCCGATCGAACGCGAGCGCGACCAGAACGCGATCAGTCGCCTGCGCTGGCTGACCCAGCCGTTCGTGCTGCGCCGGGTGAAGACCGACCCCACGGTGATCAGCGACCTGCCCGAGAAACTGGAGATGACCGTGCGGGCCAACCTCACCGTCGAGCAGGCCTCGCTGTACCAGGCGGTCGTGGACGACATGCTGGCCAAGATCAAGGACGCGAAGGGCATGGCGCGCAAGGGCGCCGTGCTCGGTGCGCTCACCCGGCTCAAGCAGGTGTGCAACCATCCCGCGCATTTCCTGGGCGACGGGTCGAGTGTGCTGCACCGAGGGGCACATCGCTCCGGCAAACTCGCCCTCGTGGAGGACGTGGTGGACGCGGTGCTGGCCGACGGTGAGAAGGCGCTGCTGTTCACCCAATTCCGGGAATTCGGCGAGCTGGTCGCGCCCTATCTGGCCGAGCGGTTCGGCGCGGCCATCCCGTTCCTGCACGGCGGCGTGCCGAAGAAGAAGCGCGACGCGATGGTCACCGGCTTCCAGGCGCCGGACGGACCGCCGCTGATGTTGTTGTCGCTCAAGGCGGGTGGCACCGGGCTCAATCTCACCGCCGCCAATCACGTGGTCCACCTGGATCGCTGGTGGAATCCCGCGGTGGAGAACCAGGCCACCGACCGTGCCTTCCGGATCGGCCAGCAGCGCAACGTGCAGGTGCGCAAGCTGGTGTGCGTGGACACGATCGAGGAGCGGATCGACGAGATGATCAACGGCAAGCGGCAGCTCGCCGATCTGGCCGTCGGCGCGGGGGAGAACTGGATCACCGAACTGAGCACCGACGAATTGCGCGACTTGTTCGCCCTGGGCGCGGCGGCGGTGGGCGAATGAGTCCGTTCGTCGACTACTCCGAGTACGGGAAGAAGCTGCCGGTGCGCGGCGGAGTGGAAGCCCGCAGCAGACGAGGCGGTTTCGGGCGCACCTGGTGGGGCAGGGCGCTGGTGGAATCGGTCGAGCGAATGGCGGAGCCGGGGCGGCTGGCGCGCGGTCGCAACTACGCCAGATCCGGTCAGGTGGTGAACTACCGGATCGAGCCGGGCGCGGTGACGGCGGAAGTGCAAGGCAGCCAACCGCGTCCGTTCACGGCGGTGTTCACCGTGCGCCCGGTGCGCGAGGACGAACTCGAATTGCTCATCGAGACCATTCGCTCGGCGCCGGGCATGCTCGCCGAGATCGCCTCGGGCGCGTTGCCCACCGGGCTGGGGCCGCTGCTGCTGCCGAGCACCGCGGCGGACCTGGATTTCACCTGCAGCTGCCCGGACCCGGGCTGGCCGTGCAAGCACGTGGCGGCGGTCTGCTACCTGCTGGCCGAGCGGCTCGACGAACACCCGCGCGAGATCCTGACCCTGCGCGGACTCGACCTGGACACGCTGATCGGGGGCATCGAACGCGAGCCGAGACCCACCGTTTCCGACGATCCGTACGGTGAGCGCGTTTCGCTGCCGGACTTGCCCGCGGTCGAATTCCGGGCGGCGCCGGAGGATTTGGATCCGCTGCTGCTCCGTAAGGCGCTGCGGATGACCTCGGCGGACGAGACGGTCGCCGCGACCGGTCTGCGCGATCTCACCGCGCTCTATCGGCGGTTCGACCGCTGACGTTGGTTGGCACCCAGCATCGGGGCTGTCGGTTACCGCCGGTCTGTCGGGGCGGGATCGATACCGGCGGAGCGAAGGGACCGGAGACTTCCCGACGCCGGGTGCCGTTATTCAGTGTCGCGCCGCTCAACCCCGCGCGGAACTGCCCCAGCCACGCCCGGATGCTGCCCTTGCACCGCACTTGCCGCATCTCTCCCGGCGTGGCCCGATCGTCGCGGCTGGTCTCGCTTCGTCCAGAAAAGGCCGCTGACCTGCGTGAATCATCTGTTGTAGGCTGACAGTGTGGCAGGAAAGAGCCCAGCGGCCGGGTCGCCCCGAGACGACCTCGGTACTCCGGTGGATCTCCGCACACCTCCGCGTCGGGTGGTGTCGCTCGTTCCGTCGCTGACCGAGGCGGTGGCGCGCACCTGTCCGGAAGTCCTCGTCGCCGCCACACAATGG
Source organism: Nocardia sp. NPDC059691 (assembly GCF_042733915.1). Taxonomy (NCBI): domain Bacteria; kingdom Bacillati; phylum Actinomycetota; class Actinomycetes; order Mycobacteriales; family Nocardiaceae; genus Nocardia; species Nocardia sp. NPDC059691. The sequence goes on from NZ_JBHWFB010000005.1 coordinate 408,650, forward strand.
TGCACGCACCCAGACGATCTCGCGGTCGAGCGCGTCCGGGGGACCAAGAACCCGGATGTCCGCCGAATCGTCGAACTCGCCCCCGACCTGGTGCTGTGCAACAAGGAGGAGAATCGCCGCCGCGACGTCGAACGCCTGCGCGCGGCGGGAATTCCGGTGTGGGTGACCGAGATAGAGACCGTCGACGAGGCCATGGCCTCTCTGGCCCGGCTCTGCGTGGAGGCGCTCGGCGTCGACCTGCCCGCCTGGCTCGCCGAGGCCCGATCCGTTTGGGCCGCACCATCGCCCGAGCCGGCGCGCGCCGCCGTCATCCCGGTCTGGCGCGACCCGTGGATGGTGGTCGGACGGAACACCTTCACCGGGGACATCGCTCGCCGTTTGGGCCTGCGGCTGGTGCACGCCGATCGCCCCGACCGATATCCCCGCGTCACACCGGCCGAATTGATCGAAGGCGTCGACCTCGCGGTGCTTCCCGACGAACCTTATGTCTTCACCGAAACCGATGGGCCCGAAGCGTTTCCGGACATCCCGGTCGCGCTGGTGGAAGGCCGCGCCCTCACCTGGTACGGGCCGTCATTGGCGACCGCCCGCGATACCCTCACCGCACAACTGGCTCGGGCGGCTCAACCCAATTCGTAGTCGAACCAGATGTGGTGCGTGCCGTCGGCGTCCACGTGCAGGCCGCCCGTGCCCGTGATGCCCGCGAGTTCACCGGTGCCGCTGGCGGGCACGATCACGCAGAACTCGTTCGTGCGGTCGGCGCGGCGGGCACCAACAACCGGCTCAGTCGGCGATCCGGTACACCTGCTGCGCGGTGGTCCGGAAGACCTGCTCGAGTTCGGTCGGACCGCCGCCGTGGCCGGTGACGGCGGACGCGATCGTCTCGATGCTGTTCGCGATGCTGGTGACCGGCTTGTCCACCGGGAAGTTCGACCCCCAGATGAGACGGTCCGCGCCGAAGACGTCCACGGCGTGTTCGACCAGCGGACCGATCCGGTCGAGCAGCTGCGGCACCGGCGTCGGCGTACCGCGCGGCGGGATCGGATGGCCGAGGATCGGCATCATCAGCCCGCTCACCTTCGCGACCACGTTCGGGCGCGCGGCGAGTGCGGCGAGATCGTCGCGCCATCGCACCAGCAACTGCCTGCGCAGCCCGGGATTGGTGCCGGTGTGCTTGCCCACCGCCCCGAAGATCCCCGCGGGCGTGCCGAGGTGGTTCAGCACGATCGGCACTTCGGGATAGCGTTCGGCCAGCGCGGTGACGTCGGGAATGGCATGCGAGTACACCCAGGCTTCGAACGACAGGCCGCGCTCGGCCAGCCGCGCGAAGCCGTCCAGGAATTCCTTGGTCGCGAGCTTGCCGGGCGCGTCGGTGAACGACCGAACACCGGGATCGGGATGGTGGGCGACCATGGTGCGGATACCGCGCAGCAGCGGCGAGGCGGCCGCGTGCGCGTCGAGGAGCTCCCCGAACCGGGGGTCGGCCGGATCGCCGCCCGCGAGGATAGCGCCGAGCCGTGGCGCCGCTTCCAGCGGCAGCCCGGCCACCCAGGCGGTCTCCCCGGCTTTGCCGAGCGGTCCCGGTTGCGACCATTCGACTTCGATGTGCGCTACCACCTCCACCGGCGCGTTCCCGGCGTCGGCGCGGTAGTCGAACGGAAGGTAGGGCCGCAGGTAGGCGACCGGGTCACCGACGAATTCCCGGTCCCGGCGCGGCGCGAGGCGCTTCGCGGCGTCCACCGGGACCGGCAACAGCCGGAACAGCTTCGCCAGGGCGCTGAAATCCCGGGGTGTGCCGAACGGATCCCACTGGTGGATGTGTGCGTCGATGATCCGGATTCCCGAGAGGTCCATGTCTGCCGTCCCCAACCGCGCCGAAGGTTTGCTCGGCGATTGTCACATGCCCGGCGCGCGGTGAGTTCGGAATCCGCGCCCGCCGAGTCGGCACGGCGGGTTCCGCCGGATCCGCGGGCGAACCCGGTCCGCGAGCGCGAACCGGGCCACCCGGCATACGGCTGCTCGAAATCCGAGCGCGCGGACTCAACACGGCGCGCAAAAGACTCACACGTTGCGGCGGTACTGACCTCCGACGGTGAAGAACGTGTCGGTGATCTGCTGCAACGTGCACACGCGGGCGGCGTCCATCAGGACCTCGAAAATGTTGTCGTCGGTGCGGGCGACCGCTTCGAGCCGGGCGAGCGCGGCATGGGCGGCGTCCCGGTTGCGCTGCTGGAACTCGCGCACCCGGCGCAGCTGCGACTGCTTCTCCGCTTCGGTGCCGCGCGCCAGTTCCAGCTCCCGGTGCGGCTCCTCGTGGGAGTTGCGGAAGGTGTTCACCCCGATGATGGGCAGCGACCCGTCGTGCTTGCGCTGTTCGTAGCGCATCGACTCGTCCTGGATCTTGCCGCGCTGATAACCGGTTTCCATCGCGCCGAGCACGCCGCCGCGTTCGCTGATCCGCTCGAACTCGGTGAGCACCGCCTCCTCGACCAGATCGGTGAGCTCATCGATGAGGAAGCTGCCCTGTAGCGGGTTCTCGTTCATCGCGACGCCCCACTCCCGGTTGATGATCAGCTGGATGGCCAGCGCGCGCCGCACCGATTCCTCGGTCGGGGTGGTGACCGCCTCGTCGTAGGCGTTGGTGTGCAGGCTGTTGCAGTTGTCGTAGATCGCGATCAGCGCCTGCAACGTGGTGCGGATGTCGTTGAAGTTCATCTCCTGCGCGTGCAGCGACCGGCCGGAGGTCTGGATGTGGTACTTCAGCTTCTGCGACCGCTCGTTGGCGCCGTAACGGTCCCGCATGGCCACGGCCCAGATGCGGCGGGCCACCCGGCCGATCACCGAATACTCCGGATCCATCCCGTTGGAGAAGAAGAAGGACAGGTTCGGCGCGAAGTCATCGATGTGCATGCCGCGCGCGAGATACGCCTCCACATAGGTGAATCCGTTCGCCAGGGTGAAGGCCAGCTGGCTGATCGGGTTCGCGCCCGCCTCGGCGATGTGGTAGCCGGAGATCGACACGGAGTAGAAATTGCGTACGCCGTTGCGCACGAACCATTCCTGGATGTCGGCCATCATGCGCAGGCTGAATTCGGTGGAGAAGATGCAGGTGTTCTGGCCTTGGTCCTCCTTGAGGATGTCGGCCTGCACCGTGCCGCGCACCGTGGCCAGCGTGCGGGCTCGCAGGTCGGCCGCTTCGGCGTCGGTCGGCGGCCGTCCCTGCTGCGCGGTGAAGCGTTCCAGCGCCTGATCGATCGCGGTGTTGAGGAAGTAGGCCAGGATGGTCGGCGCCGGACCGTTGATCGTCATCGAGACCGAGGTGGTCGGCGCGGTCAGGTCGAAACCGTCGTAGAGCACTTCCATGTCGTCGAGCGAGGCGATCGACACGCCGGAGGTGCCGACCTTGCCGTAGATATCGGGCCGCTCGGCGGGATCGTGCCCGTAGAGCGTGACCGAATCGAACGCCGTGGACAGCCTTTTCGCCTCGGAGTGCTCGCTGAGCACCTTGAACCGGCGGTTGGTGCGGAACGGATCGCCCTCACCCGCGAACATCCGGGCCGGGTCCTCGTTGTCGCGTTTGAACGGGAACACTCCGGCGGTGAAGGGGAAGCGCCCCGGCAGATGCTCGGCGCGCAGGAAACGCAGCAGCTCACCGTGATCGGTGAAGCGGGGCAGGGCGACGCGCGGAATCGAGTTGCCCGACAGGGTCTCCCGGCGCAGCGGAGTGTGTATCTCCCGGTCCCGCACCCGGATCACCTGTTCTTCCCCGCGGTAGGACTCGGCGAGGGCGGGCCACTCGGCCAGCAGTGCGGCGTTCGCGGGGGTGAGGTCGGCGCGGGCGCGTCCGGTCAGTTCGGCCACGGCGGTGTCGTCCGGCAGTTCGAGCGCCACCTGCTCGAGTCGTTGCAGCCGTTGCGCGGCGACGACCTGCGCGGCGGTCTCGGCGTGGTAGTCGCGCACGGTCTCGGCGATCTCGGCCAGGTAGCGCACCCGTGCGGGCGGGATGAGCTGGGCGAACCTGGTGGACGCGCGGGTGTCCACCCGGGGCAGCGCGCCGGGCTCCAGCCGCAGGCCGTGGTTCGCGAGCAGGCCGGTCAGGTGCTGGTAGAGCGCCGTCACCCCGTCGTCGTTGAACGTCGCCGCGCTGGTGCCGAAGACCGGCATGTCCTGCGGCGCGGCGTGGAACTCCTCCCGGTTGCGGATCAGCTGCCTGGCCACGTCCCGCAGCGCGTCCGCGCCGCCGCGGCGCTCGAACTTGTTGATCGCCACCACGTCCGCGTAGTCCAGCATGTCGATCTTCTCCAGCTGGGAGGCGGCGCCGAACTCGGGCGTCATCACGTACATCGACACGTCGACGTGGTCGATCACCGCGGCGTCGCCCTGGCCGATGCCGGGCGTTTCGAGGATGACCAGGTCGTATCCCGCTGCCTTGCAGGCGGCCACGATGAGATCGATGTTGTCGGGCAGTTCGTGTCCGCCGCGGGTGGCCAGCGACCGGAAGAAGACGTGTTCGCCGTCGAGGGCGTTCATGCGGATGCGGTCGCCGAGCAGCGCGCCGCCCCCGCGCCGCCGGGTCGGGTCGACCGCGAGGATCGCGACCCGCACCTTGTCCTGCTGGTCCGAGCGCAGCCTGCGCACCAATTCGTCGGTGAGCGAGGACTTTCCGGAGCCGCCCGTCCCGGTGATGCCGAGCACCGGCACGGTTCGCGCCGCCGCGGTCTCGGCCAGTTTCCGCCGGTCGGCCTCCGGCAGCGCGTCCGCTTGCAGGCAGGTGATGACGCGCGCCAGGGCGGCGCGCTCGCCCGCGAGCACCGCGTCGAGCACCGGCGGCTCGGCCGCGAGGTCGACGTCGCAGGCGCGGATGAGCTGATTGATCATGCCGGGCAGGCCGAGTCGCTGTCCGTCCTCGGGGGAGAAGATGGTCACGCCGGACGCGGCCAGTCGGGCGATCTCCTCCGCCACGATCACGCCACCGCCACCGCCGAAGATCCGCACGTGCTCGGCTCCGGCTTTCCGCAGGGCGTCCGCGAGATATTCGAAGTACTCGACGTGGCCGCCCTGATAGGAGCTGACGGCGACGCCTTGGGCGTCTTCGGTGAGCACGGCGTCGACCACCTCGCTGACCGAGCGGTTGTGACCGAGATGGATCACCTCCGCCCCCTGGCTCTGCAGGATGCGGCGCATGATGTTGATCGCCGCGTCGTGCCCGTCGAACAGGGCCGCCGAGGTGACGAAGCGAACGGGATGGGTGGGCGTGTAGAGCGCGCTGCTGTCGGCCACTGGGATTCCTCCGGGGATTCCATTGTCGCCCGATACTAGGACGTCAAACTAATTCTACGGTGACTGTGATCACACCGCCAGCCGATGGCGGCGGGTCGTGCGCGCTCGGTTTCCTCGAACGACGGGCCCTGCGCCGACCGGTTCGCGTGGCCGATCGTGTTGTCATGGCGGCGGACTCGGACATACTGGGCGCATGGTGAGCGACGGCAAAGCGGAAGCCGCGATCGGACGGCTGGTCGCCGACGGCGTGTTGACTCGCGACCAGGCCGACGCGGTGCTCGCGGCGCTGGCCGTCGAGCGGGCCGCGGCGACCGCGCGCGGGAAGGTGCTCGCCGAGATCGCCGCGTACGTCGGCGCCGGTCTGGTGTTCGGCGGGATCGCCCTGGTGGCGGCCTCGTCCTGGGACGCGCTCGACCGGCCGGTCCGGGTCGGCGTGCTCGCCGTCGTGGCGGCCGGCCTGCTGCTCGGCGGAGTAGTGCTCGCCGGGGTGCCGTCCGGCCGCAGGAGCGCGCTGAGCGCCCGCGACAGGTTGGCGGCCGTGCTGTTCGCGCTGGGTTCGGTCGCGCTGGCCGGATCCGTCGGCACCGCGCTCGACGCAGCCGATGCCGCTTGGGTTTTCGCATGCGCGGCGGGGGCGGTGATCGCGGCACTCGGTTATCTCGCGCTGCCCTCCGTCCTCGGCATGCTCGTCTGCGCCTGCTTCGTGCCCGCGGCCGTCGCGGGGATGCTGACCGAGGTGTTCGGTCTCGACGACACGTGGGCCTGCGTGGCGGTGTTGCTGCTCGGTGCGGGGTGGTTCGCGCTGACCAGGATCGGCGCCCTGGTCGATATCCGGGTCGGATACCTGATCGCGATCGTCACCTCCGTCGCGGCCGCGCAGAGTCTCGATATCGACGGCCGGACTTGGGCCTACGGGATCACCGCGGTGATTGCGGTGGTCTGCTTCGCGTTGTACGCGACCCAGCGCTCGGCCGTGCTCGTCATCGGGGGTGGTGTGGCCATCGCGGTGGCGGCGGGGGAGGCGGTCTCGGAATGGACCGGTGACTCGCTCGGCGCCGCGGCGGTGGTCGTGGCGATCGGCGCGATCACGCTCGCGGTGGGCGCGTTCCGGTTGGCGCGGCCGCGGCGGGAAAAGGAAGCCGACCCGGCGGTTCCGGTATCGCAGGCGTAGGCCATCCGCGCGCGGTGGGGAAGAAGCCGAAAAGGCTGCGGCTCCCGCGCCGGTCGCCCGTCGACACGTGGGATGAATCACATCACGCCCGACGCTCTGCAAATACTTGGACGTCCAACTATAGGATGACCGCATACCGCTTCGCGGTGTCCCGATCGCTACGAGAACAGGACTGGCATGGTTCGCGAACTCACCCATTTCATCGGCGGACAGCATGTGCCGGGCACGTCCGGCAACTTCGGCGACGTCTTCGATCCCAACCTCGGCCAGGTGCAGGCGCGGGTGCCGCTGGCGAGCAAGTCCGAGGTCGAGGCGGCCATCGCGAACGCCGAGGCGGCGCAGCCGCAATGGGCCGCGTTCAACCCGCAGAAGCGGGCGCGTGTGCTGATGAAGTTCCTGACCCTGGTGCAGGACGAGATGGACTCGCTGGCCGCCCTGCTGTCGTCCGAGCACGGCAAGACCATCGCCGACGCGAAGGGCGACATCCAGCGCGGCCTGGAGGTCATCGAGTTCGCCACCGGCATCCCGCACCTGCTCAAAGGCGAATACACCGAGGGCGCGGGCACCGGCATCGACGTGTACTCGATGCGTCAGCCGCTCGGCGTCGTCGCGGGCATCACGCCCTTCAACTTCCCGGCCATGATCCCGCTGTGGAAGGCCGGTCCCGCGCTGGCCACCGGCAACGCGTTCGTGCTCAAGCCCTCCGAGCGGGACCCCTCGGTGCCGCTGCGGCTGGCGGAGCTGTTCCTCGAGGCCGGTCTGCCCGCCGGTGTGTTCAACGTGGTCAACGGCGACAAGGAAGCCGTCGACACGCTGCTGCACGATCCGCGCATCAAGGCCGTCGGCTTCGTCGGCTCCACCCCCATCGCGCAGTACATCTACGAGACCGCCACCGCGAACGGCAAGCGCGCCCAGTGCTTCGGCGGCGCGAAGAACCACGCGATCGTCATGCCCGACGCCGACCTCGACGACGTGGCCGATCAGCTGATCGGCGCGGGCTACGGTTCCGCGGGCGAGCGCTGCATGGCCATCTCGGTGGCCGTCCCGGTCGGCGAGGAGACCGCCGACCGCCTGGTGGCCAAGCTGACCGAGCGGGTGCACAAGCTCAACGTCGGCCGCTCCGACGATCCCGGCGCCGACTACGGCCCGCTGGTCGGTCAGGACGGCGTGAACCGGGTGAACAACTATGTCCAGATCGGCGTCGATGAGGGCGCCGAACTGGTGGTGGACGGCCGCGGCCTGGTCGTGGAGGGAGCCGAGAACGGCTACTTCGTCGGCGCGACGCTGTTCGACAAGGTGACCCCGGAGATGCGGATCTACCGCGAGGAGATCTTCGGCCCGGTGCTCAGCGTGGTCCGCGCCAAGGACTACGAGGAGGGGTTGCGGCTGGCCAACGAGCACGAGTACGGCAACGGCGTCGCGATCTTCACCCGGGACGGCGACACCGCGCGCGACTTCGCCGCGCGCGTGCAGGTCGGCATGGTCGGCGTCAACGTGCCGATCCCGGTGCCGATCGCCTACTACACCTTTGGCGGCTGGAAGCGTTCCGGCTTCGGCGACCTGAACCAGCACGGTCCGGATTCGATCCGCTTCTACACCAAGACCAAGACGGTGACGCAGCGCTGGCCCGCGGGCCTGAAGGAGAGCAACGCGTTCGTCATCCCGACGATGGACTGACGCGGATGTTCGCACTCGACGACGACGAGAAGGCGATCCGCGACACCGCACGCGGCTTCGCCGACGAATTCCTCGCCCCGAACGCGCTGGAATGGGACGAGCAGAAGCATTTTCCGGTGGACGTGCTGCGCAAGGCGGGGCCGCTGGGCCTCGGCGGTATCTACGTGCGCGAGGACGTGGGCGGTTCGGGCCTGCGCAGGCTCGACGCCGTGCGCATCTTCGAGCAGCTGGCCACCGGCTGCCCGGCCATCGCCGCCTACATCTCCATCCACAACATGGCCACGTGGATGATCGACCGCTACGGCGACGACGAACAGCGCCACCGCTGGCTGCCCCGGCTGACCGCGATGGAACTGCTGGCCAGCTACGCGCTTACCGAGCCCGGCGTCGGCTCCGACGCGGCGGCGTTGAGCACCAAGGCCGTGCGCGACGGTGACGACTACGTCTTCAACGGCGCCAAGCAGTTCATCTCCGGCGCGGGCGCCACGCACGTCTACGTCGTCATGGCGCGGACCAGTGACGCGGGAGCGCGCGGGATCTCGGCGTTCATCGTGCCCGCCGACACTCCCGGCATCTCCGTCGGAGCCAACGAGAAGAAGATGGGCTGGAACGCGCAGCCGACCCGTCAGGTGATCTTCTCCGACGCCAGGGTCCCGGCCGCCAACCGGCTCGGCGCGGAGGGCGACGGCTTCCGCATCGCGATGAACGGGCTCAACGGCGGCAGGCTCAACATCGCCGCGTGCTCGGTCGGCGGCGCGCAGGCGGCGCTGGACAAGACGGTGCCGTATCTCGCCGAGCGGCACGCGTTCGGCAAGCCGCTGCTGCGGAATCCGGCGCTGCAATTCGAACTCGCCGATATGCGCATCGAATTGGAGGCCGCCCGCACGCTGCTGTGGCGGGCCGCCGCGGCACTGGACGCCGACGCGCCGGACAAGGTGGAGCTGTGCGCCATGGCGAAGCGCTTCGCCACCGACGCGGGCTTCGAGGTGGCCAACAAGGCCCTGCAACTGCACGGCGGCTACGGCTACCTGACCGAATACGGCGTGGAGAAGATCGTCCGGGATCTGCGGGTGCACCAGATCCTCGAGGGCACCAACGAAATCATGCGGATGGTCGTCGCCCGCTCATTGGTAGGAGCGGCATGAGAGGTCAGTCCCGGAGGCGGCAGCGCAGCGTGACCACGCAGGGTCCCGATCATGTCGGAAAGGACAGAGTATGAGCGAGCCAGAAGTTCTGCTCGAACAGCGTGACGGGCTCGGCCTGATCACGCTGAACCGGCCGAAGGCCATCAACGCGCTGAACCACTCGATGGCTCTCGCCATCACCGACGCGTTGCGCGAGTGGGCCGAGGACGATGCGGTGCGCACCGTCGTGATCACCGGCGCGGGGGAGCGCGGCCTGTGCGCGGGCGGCGACATCGTCGCCATCCACGCCGACGCGAAAAGCGGTGCGAACACGGCGGATTCGGCCACCGGACGGTTCTGGCGCGACGAGTACGTCCTCAACGCCTTGATCGGCCGCTACCCGAAGCCGTACGTGGTGATCATGGACGGCATCGTGATGGGCGGCGGTGTCGGGCTCTCGGGCCACGGCAGCCACCGCGTCGTGACCGAGCGGTCCAAGATCGGCATGCCCGAGGTGGGCATCGGGTTCGTCCCGGACGTCGGCGGCACCTACCTGCTCGCGCGGACGCCGGGCGAGATCGGCACGCACGTCGCGCTGACCACCGCCCGCATGAGCGCGGGCGATGCCATCGCCGCGGGCTTCGCGGACTACTTCGTCGCCTCCGAGCATCTGCCCGCCCTGCTGGAGACGTTGCGCACGGAGAGCGCCGACATCGCGATCGCCAAATTCGCCACGGACGCACCGGAATCCGCGCTGGCCGCCGGGCAGGACTGGATCGACGTCTGCTACGGAGCCGATTCCGTGGAGGAGATCGTCGCGCGGCTGCAAGCGCACGACGCGCCGGACGCGCGGGCGGCGGCCACCGAGATTCTGGCGAAATCCCCGGTGGCGCTGAAGGTGACGCTGCGCTCGCTGCGGGCGGCGCGCAGCGCGCCGAGTCTCGAGGCGGTGCTGAACGAGGAGTACCGGGTGTCCATCGCGTCGCTGTCGTCGCACGATCTGGTCGAGGGCATTCGTGCCCAGGTGATCGACAAGGATCGTGATCCGCGATGGTCGCCCGCGACCCTCGATGCGGTCACGGACGCGCAGGTGGACGCGTACTTCGCCGAGTTGGGCGATCGAGAGCTGGGTCTGCGGACCCCGGAGGTGGCGTGATGAGCAAGCGAATCGGTTTCCTCGGCCTCGGCCACATGGGCGCGCCGATGGCGGCCAACCTGGTGCGGGCGGGCTACGAGGTGCTCGCCTTCGACCCGGTGCCCGCGGCGCGGGAGCAGGCCGGGCGTGACGGCGCGATCGTGGTGGATGCGGCCACCGAGGCCGCCGCGGCCGAGACCGTGATCACCATGCTGCCCAACGGCAAACTCGTCCTGGACGTGTACGCCGAGCTGCTTCCGGTCGCAGCACCGGGCACGCTGTTCATCGACTGCTCCACCATCGACGTGGCCGATGCCAAGGTCGCGGCCGAACGCGCCGCCGCCGCCGGGCACCGCGCGCTGGACGCACCGGTCTCCGGTGGTGTCGGCGGCGCGGCGGCGGGCACGCTGACCTTCATGGTCGGCGGCGCCGCCGCGGACTTCGCCGACGCGCTGCCGGTGCTCGAGGTGATGGGCGGCAAGGTCGTGCACTGCGGCGGCTCCGGCGTGGGCCAGGCGGCGAAGATCTGCAACAACATGCTGCTCGGCGTGTCCATGATCGCGCTGTCGGAGTCGCTGGTGCTGGGCGAGAAGCTGGGCCTGAGCCATCAGTCCTTCTTCGACGTGATCTCCACGGCTTCCGGCCAGAGCTGGGCGCTGACCAGCTACTGCCCGGTCCCCGGCCCGGTGCCGACCAGTCCGGCCAACAACGACTACCAGCCCGGCTTCGCGACGGCGCTCATGTCGAAGGACCTGGGCCTTGTCGCGAACGCGTTGCGCGACAACAACGTCGACGGGCAGCTCGGATTGCTCGCCGCCACGATCTACGACCGTTTCAACCAGACGGATGCCGGACGGGACTTCTCGGCTATCGTCACCGATATCCGTGACCGTTCCGACCAAGAGGGTGCCGAGTGAGCTTCGAGACGATTCTGCTGGAACGCAAGGGCCGGGTCGGCTGGATCACGCTGAACCGACCGAAGGCGCTGAACGCGCTGAACGCGCAGGTCCTCGACGACGTCATCGCCGCGCTCGACGAGCTCGAGCACGACGACGAGATCGGGGCCATCGTGATCACCGGTTCGGAGCGCGCCTTCGCGGCGGGCGCCGACATCAAGGAGATGCAGCCCAAGTCGTACATGGACATGTTCCTGAACGACTACTTCGCCCGCTGGGACCGGCTGGCGCAGTTCCGCAAGCCCACCATCGCGGCGGTGGCGGGCTACGCGCTGGGCGGCGGTTGTGAGCTGGCCATGATCTGCGACATCCTGCTCGCGGCCGACACCGCCAAGTTCGGGCAGCCGGAGATCAAGCTGGGCGTCATCCCCGGCATCGGCGGCTCGCAGCGCCTGACCCGCGCGATCGGCAAGGCCAAGGCCATGGATCTGGTGCTCACCGGCCGCAACATGGACGCCGATGAGGCCGAGCGGGCGGGATTGGTCTCGCGTATCGTGCCCGCCGCGGAACTGCTCGACACCGCCCTCGAGGTCGCCGAGACCATCGCGGGGATGTCGCTGCCGGTCACCATGATCGCCAAGGAAGCGGTGAACCGCTCGTTCGAGACCACGCTCGCCGAGGGGCTGCGCTTCGAACGGCGAGTCTTCCACTCGCTGTTCGCGATCGAGGATCAGAAGGAAGGCATGAGCGCCTTCGTCGAGAAGCGTCCGGCGAAGTTCACCAACCGCTGACACCGGTTTCCGCCCGGCCGTATCGCTCGGCCGGGCGGCTATCCGGTGGGGGGCGCGACGATCTTCGCGGGCACCTTGTTCCCTTCCGGCGGGGGCGCGTCCTCGTTCGTGGCGAGCAGTCCGGCGATGGTGGCGCCCAGCGCGATGGTGACCGCCGCCGCCGCGATGAGTTTGCGCCGGTCGACGGTGGCCGGGACCAGGGTGGCTCCGGCGCGTAGCCGCGCCATCCGGACGTCTCCGCCTCGTCGTTCCGCGGCGAGCAGCACGGCGCCGCGCGCGGAGACGAAGTCGGGTTCGGGGTCGTAGACGATCGGCAGGTCGATGTGTTCGGCCAGCTCGGCGCGAATGCTGGGACTGCGGGTGCAGCCGCCGAGCAGCACCATGGCCTCCGGTCGCACGCCGGTCTCGTCGATGATCTGCCGCACGAACGACACCGAGTGATGAATGCCCGCCGCGCACAGTTCGGCCAGGTCGCTGCGGGTGAGAACGGCCCGGTCGCCGGTGCCGTCGTCGATCGCGGTGACCACCCTTGCCTCGCTCAGTTCTTCGCGATGACGCCGGATGGTCGGCGTGTCGGTGAGCACGCCGTCGCGGGCCAGGCGCCAGCGCAACAGCGCGTCGTAGCCGTCGCCGCCGAGTACCGTGCTGCGTTTGCTGGACAGAATCGTGTCGGTGCGGCAATCGGCGTGGGTGATGGTCAGTCCCGAGCTGCCCAGGTCGTAGAGGATCACCGTGCCGCTGTCCGGCAGTTGCCCGGTGAAGCGCAGGTAGCGCAACTGGGCGAGCGGTTCGTCGACGATGGTCACGTCACGGCCGCCGACGCCTGCGCGAATGGCGTCGGCGTGCAGCGGACAGCGGCACGTCACCGCCGTGCCCGAGATCAGCTCGTCGCGCCGGTCGGCGGCGCCGTTCATCCGGCGGATCGCCTCGAGGACCGATTCCTCGACGCCGCCGCCCGCCCGCCGCGGCACTTCGCAGCTATCGATCGGGGGTAGGTGTGGCTGATCGGAGTGTGTCAGCATCGCGTGAGCGCCGCCAGCGCCCGCCGATACACCCAAGACCAGCACCATGATCTCCATGGTGGACCTTTTCCGTTCCGCTGCCAAGACGGCGTGCCCGGTAATTCGCCGGTTGGATGCCGGAATGTCATCCCTCGGTCGGTCGGCAGCGGTATGCGACCGACCGGTACGCCGAATCAGTCTGTGGCCGTGGCCGACCAGCGCGCCGTTCCCTCCGCGGTCTCGAAGTCGCCCGCGGCATGTCGGAATTCGGCGAGCAGTTGCAGGAGGGTGTGCAGTCGTTCCGGAGGGAGTCCGGGGAGCGCGAAGACTTTCGCGTTGAGCTCCTCGGTCGCCTTCGCCACCAATTCGCGTCCGGCGTCGGTGATTTCGATCAAGGTAGCGCGCCGGTCGCTGGGATGCGGTACCCGCTCGACGAGCTTCGCCGCCTCCAGCCGGTCGACGGTGTTGGTGACGCTGGTGGGGTGCACCTGCAAGCGAGCGCTGGCCTTCGCCATCGGCAGCGCGCCGGTTTTGCTGAAACTGAGCAGCCGGAGCAACTCATAGCGAGAGAAGGTCAATCCCGTGGGTTTCAGCGCCTCGTCCACCCGTGCCATCACGATTTGCTGAGCCCGAACCAGCGACGTCACCGCGGCCATGCCGTCGGCGACATCCCCCCAGCCGTGGCCGACCCACTGGCGGTGGGCTTCCTCGATCGGATCGTTCGGAAGCGGGCGTGGCCGAGACATGTTCCGATCATTCCATGCCACCACAGGAGGGCGGGGGCATCCGGCCAGGCTTCGGATCACCGTGAGCGCAATGGTGGGCCGGGCCGTCGCCCACGGGCACTATCTAGGGCGAGGCGGGCGTGGCTGAGTGGTTTAGGCAACGGTCTGCAAAGCCGTTTACGCGGGTTCAATTCCCGCCGCTCGCTCCAAACGTCCTCGGTGCTCGGTCACGCCACTGCCGAGCGCCGAGGCGCATCAGGAAGCGGCGCGTGGTCGTGACGCGATCCCGCTTCAGGCGGCTTGGTTCGGCTCCGAATACGCTACCGCCGATCCGATCACTTCCAGGCGAACCCGCTGCCCGGTGACGGGGGCCGCGACGCTGGCCCGGCGTACGAGAATGGGAGTACCGGAACCGTCCAGTTCGATCGTCAGGATGACGTCGGCGCCGCGGAAGTCGACGGCGCGCACTCGGCCTGCCTCCGCCTCGTTCTCCGAAGCGACATGGGCGACAAGCTGTTCCGGTCGCAGCATGATCGTCGACGGCCCGCACGCGGCGTCGCGCTGCACCGGGATCCGGCCCAGCGCGCACTTGGCCACGTCGGCCTCGACCACCGCGTCCAACAGCACGCAATCGCCGAGGAACCGCGCGGTGAACAGGTCCTTCGGCGTCGCGTAGACCTCTTCCGGCGTTCCGACCTGGGTGAAGCGACCCTCCCGCATCACCGCGACCTGCTCGGCGAAACTGAGTGCTTCCTCCTGATCGTGCGTCACCAGAATGCTGGTCATGCCCGCCTCGCGCAGCGTGTCGGCCACCGCCTGCCTGGTCGTCGCGCGCAGGCCCGCGTCCAGCGCGCTGAACGGCTCGTCCAACAGCATCACCGACGGCTTGCGCGCCAGCGCGCGGGCCAGGGCTACGCGCTGCTGCTGCCCGCCCGAGAGCTGATGCGGTCGCCGGTCGGCATAGGACGCGTCCAGCGACACCATCTCCAGCAGTTCGTGCACCCGCCCGCGGCTGTTGCGGCGCATGCCCGGCAGCCCGTAGGCGATGTTCTGGCCGACGGTCAGATGCGGGAACAGCGCACCGTCCTGGGCGACGTAACCGATGTTGCGGCGCTGCGGCGGCACCGTTACCCGTTCACCGACAACGGTTTCCGTTCCGATCGACACCGAACCCGCATCCGGCGACTCGAATCCGGCGATCACGCGCAGCAGGGTGGTCTTGCCGCACCCGGACGACCCGACCACCGCGGTCGCGGTGTGATCCGGCACGTCGAGAGTGATCCCGCCGAGCACCCGGGTGTGGCCGAAGGTCTTCGAGACATCGGCGACGACAACGCGACTCATATCCCGGCCGCCTTCCGCGAGTTGGTGAACAGCAGGTACGTCACCGGCACCGCGGCGACGATCATGATCAGGGCGTACGGCGCGGCGCCCGCGTAGTCCAATTCGCCCGACAGGCTCCAGAACCGCATCGCCAGCGTGCGGGTTCCGTTGGGCGCCAGCAGCAGCGTCGCGGTCAGCTCGGTCGCCACGGCGACGAACACCAGTGCGGCGGCGGCAGCCGCGGCCGGCGCCGCGAGACGCAGCGTGACCAGGAAGAACGTCGCGGGCCCCGATTTGCCCAGTGACCGGGACGCCTCCTCCAGGCCGACCGGCACCTGAGCGAGCCCGGCCCGCACGCTGACCAGGGCGCGGGGCAGGAACAGCAGGAGATAGGCGGCGATCACCATGCCCGCCGTCTGGTAGAGCACGGGCGCCCACCGGATGGTCACGGTCACCATGGCCAGCGCGATCACGATGCCTGGCAGCGAACTGGTGATGTAGTTGGCGCCCTCGACCAGTCGCGCGAACGCGGAGGTGGAACGCACCGCGATCCACGCGACCGGGAACGCGCACAGGGTGGTGAGCAGTGCGGCGACCGACGCGAGTCCGATCGTCTGCCCGAGCGCGTTGCCGATATCGGTGAGATCCCACACCGCCGCGCCGCCGATGCGCAACCAGCGTCCGATGGTCCACAGCGGCACGCCCAGCGCGCCCGCCGTCACCGCGACGAGCGCGGCCAGCACCGGCAACGTGCCGACGCCCAACCGGGTTCTGGTCGCGGCGCGCGGCGCCCCGCTGCCGATCCGCGCGTAGCGCGCCCGCCCGCGCAGCCCCGCCTCGGCCCCGAGCAGCGCCAGGCAGCACAGCACCAGCACACCGGCGAGCATGCTGCCTGCCGGACCGGCGAAGCTGGACTGGTACTGCTCGAAGATGGCCGTGGTGAACGTGTCGAACCGGACCATCACGAAGGCGCCGTACTCGGCGAGCAGATGCAGCCCGATGAGCAGCCCGCCACCGAGGATCGCCAAGCGCAGCTGCGGCAGCACGATCCGCGCGAACACCGCGACCGGACCCGAGCCCAGCGCCCGCGCCGACTCCTCCACCGCGGGATCCAGGCGGCGCAGTGTGGCCGCCGCGGGCAGATAGACCAGCGGGAAGTAGGACATCGTGGAGATCACCACGCCCGCCCACAGACCGTGCATGGTCGGAAAGACGCTCACCCAGGCATAGCTGTTGACGAACGCCGGAACCGCGAGCGGCGCCGCGAAAACCGGCCCCCACCAAGATTTCCCCGGCACGTCGGTGCGTTCGACCACCCAGGCCAGCCCGATACCGAGCGCCACGCAGATGGGCACGGTGCACACCACCAGCGCGGCCGTGTTCTCCAGCAGCTCACCGACTCTGGGCCGGAACACCAGCTCCTTCGCCTGCTCGAGGCCGGTGGAGAAGACCGTCGAAACGATGTATCCGAGCGGCACGAACGTCGCCGCCACCAGCAGCAGCGCGACGCTCGTGACCAGCGGCCCCGGCCTGCCGATCCGGGGCGCGGCGACAACGGTCCGGACTGCCACGGCTACAGCAGACCCGCTTCGGTCATCAGCTGCGTGACCTTCTTCGAGTCCAGCTTGGACGGATCGACCGCGGGGGCCTGCAGATCAGCCAGCGGCGGCAGCGCCGGGTTCGCGGCCACTCCGGCGGCGACCGGGTACTCCAGCGACGTGCCGTCGCGCAGCACCTCTTGTCCGGTCTTGCCGACGATGAACGCCAGGAACTTCTGCGCCGCCTCCTGCTTCTTGCTCGCCTTCAGCACGCCGCCGCCGGAGACGCTGACGAAGGCTCCCGGGTCCTGGTTCTTGAAGTAGTGCAAGGCGGTGTCGGCGCTGCTCTCCTTCGTGTTCGCCTGGTCGCGGTACCAGTAGTAGTGGTAGATGACGCCGCCGTCCGGGCTGCCGGAATTGACCGCCTTCATGGTGGCGACATTGTTCGGGAACGGTGTCGCGTTCTCCTTCATGCCCTTCAACCAGGCGCGGGTGACGTCCTCACCCTTCAGCGCGAGCAGGGCCGCCACGATGGCCTGGAAGTCGGCGCCGGAGACGCCCGCGCCCCAGCGGCCCTTCCACTGCGGTTGCGCCAGATCCAACAGCGAGGCGGGCAGCTGACCGGGCTGGACCTTGTTCTTGTTGTAGACGAACACCGTCGACCGCGCGGCGACGCCGGTCCACTTGCCGGTGGACGGGCGGAACTGCGCGGGCACCTGCTCCAGGGTCTTGGCGTCCACGTCGGCGAACAGGCCCGCGTTCTCCACCAGCGCCATGGCGGGGGAGTTCTCGGTGAGGAAGACGTCGGCGGGCGAGGCAGCGCCCTCGGCGACCAGCTGGTTGCCCAGCGCCGTGTCGCCGCCCTGGCGCAATGTCACCTTGATGCCGGTTTCCTTGGTGAACTCGTCGGCCCACTCTTTGGTGAGCGATTCGTGCTGCGCGTTGTAGACGGTGATCTCGTTCGCGTTGTCGGAGGAATTCGAGCAAGCCGTGCCGCCGATGGCCGTCATGGTGAGGACCAATCCAGCGGCAATCGTCTTCCATCTGACCGGCTTCATCCTCGTCCTTCCGACCGCGTTACCCGTGCATATGTTGAGCCTTACCTAAGGAAGATACCGCGTCCGACATGCGGGAACCCTGGCAGATGTGGGGATTTCTCGCTGACGCTACGTCAGCCCCGAAAAGTCGCGCAGTGCAATGTGATTGCGGTCCGCGCAGGTGCCGAGCGTGTAATCCGGCTGCAGTCCGAAGTACTCGCCGCGGGTGAGCGCGCTCCAGCGCCGGGCGTCCTCGGTGCGGGTCTTGTAGAAATTGACCATGTACCCGCCCTCGTAGAGGCGCAGCAGGCTGTAGCCGCCCGGGTACTCCTTGACCGCGGCGACCTCCAGGAACTCCACCGCGCACGGCGCGTCCGGCCTGGTGCGGCGATTGCGATGGGTGTGGCCGCTGTGTTGCAGGAAGACGCCGGGGCTGCGGGTGTAGAGCGCCTGCAACTCGGCGCTGTCGCGTCCGTCGAGCACGAAGCCGGGCCCGGCGAGGTTGGTCAGTCCGGACTCCGTCGTGACCGGGTGATGGCCGAATACCAGCGTCGGCCGGTCCGGATCGGTGCGCAGGCGTTCGGCGAGGTGATCGAACTGCGGGCGCTCGATGGAGCCGCCCGCGCCGTCGAGTCGGCTGGTGTCCAATCCCAGCACCCGCAGACCGCCGACCTCGTGTTCGACCATTTCCTGTCGTGCGGAGAAGACATCGGCCCAGCAGTCGCGGTGGTCGGCGGGCGCGGGGGCGCAACCGGCGTATTCGCCGCCGACGTGCGGCCGGTCGTGGTTGCCGCGCACGGCCAGGTAGTCGTGGCCGAGCGTGCCCCAGGCATCGAGGCGGGTCCGGATCGTGCGGGTGTCCTGCTCGGAGGCTTCGGCGGTCAGGTCGCCCGCGAGCAGCAGGAGTTCGGCTGCGCGGTCGGGACGGCGCAAGTCGTCCAGCATCGCGGTCAGCATCACTTCGGGGTAGGGCGCGAGGCCGGGGCCCTGCCGGAAGCCCGGTGGCAGGTCGCCCGCGATCAGCCCGCTGACTTGCTCGCCGTAGTGCACGTCGTTGGACAGTGCCAGCGTGCGCAACCTGCGGCCGGGCGGCGGGACCAGGGTGGTGAACTCGCCGCGCGCTTCCGGCGCGGCCGGGTCGGCGGTGGTGAGCGAAAGCGCCGGTGTGGCGCGCAGGCCCGCGGACCAGGCTTCGAAGCGGTAGGCGCGGCCCGGCTCGAGTCCCGCTATCTCGGCGTAGTGGAAAGGGGTCGAGTGGTCGTCGGCGAAGACCTGGGCCGGGGCGCGCGGCGAGTCGGCGGGACCGATCCGCACCTGGCTGTCGGTGTCGACGGGCAGCAGCCGGCCGCCCGGGTCGGGCGCGAGCGTGGTCCAGGTGAGGATCACCGATGTGTCGGTGATCGTCACCACTTCCAAATCCGTCGCGATGGTCGTATTCGGTTGAGCGCGAACCGATTTCGGTCGACCGGCAAGAGGGAGCAGAGCGGCGAGGCCGAGCGCGCCGAGGACGGTCCTGCGGCTGGGGCCGCAGCAACTCACGCGTGGGTGCATGCGATCAGCGCGTGCCCTCCGGGGAGCACACCTTCCACTTGCCGTCCTCTTTCTTCAGATGCTCGGTCGTGCTGGTTTCGGTATCGGGCTGCTCGCCCGGCACCGCGACGGTGAGTTTGCCGGTGACCTTCGCGGTCGCGGTGTCCCCGGTGACGACGATGTCATCGATCCTATCGATGGTGACCGAAACCGAGGTGCTGTCGAATTCCTTCTTCTCGCTCTCGGTCATCGCCTCGAACGCGGCGCGTTCGCGGGCGCACGCCTGTTCGGCCGCCGCGCGGAAGCCGCGCCTGTCGAGAGTCTCGTAGAAGTCGCGGATCGCGAGCTCGATCTTCTTCTCGTCCGAGGCGAGCGGACCTTTGCCCTGCGTGGTCAAGAAGATCCCGGCGATCAGCGCGCCGGCGATCACCAGCACGACTATCACCACCAAGCCGGCGATCAGGCCGGTGTGGCTCTTTCTGGGCTGTGGTGGGTATCCGCCGGGCGCGTAGCCGGGTGGTGGATAACCGGGCCCGGGCGGTGGATAACCCGGTCCGGGCGGTGGGAAGGGTTGTCCGGGACCGGGTGGTGGGAAGGGTTGTGCCGGTCCGGGTGGTGGAAAGGGTCGCCCGGGTTCGGGCGGTGAAGGTGGTTGCCCCGGACCGGGTGGTGAAGGTGGTTGCCCCGGACCGGGTGGTGAAGGTGGTTGCCCCGGACCGAGCGGCGAAGGCGGTTGCCCCGGACCCGGCGGTGAAGGCGGTTGCCCCGGACCGGGTGGCGGGGAGGGTTGCACCGGCTCCGGCGGCGGAAGGGGTTGCTCAGGTTCGGGCGGCGGGGAGCCAGGGGGCGGCTGTTGCGGCTGCGGCGGTCGGTCATCCGGCGGTTGCCCGCCCGGTGGATTAGCCATGTCGTCCTCCGGTCTGCCCCCGGTGCCTGCATCGCTACGGCAAGGGCGTGCCCGGGTGACCGGAAACCAAACCAGACCGGATCGTTCGGTCAGGTGTGGAGCGGCCAGGCGGCGCTCGGCTCACGATCCGGTCCGGCGCTGGTGTCGTCTGCGCGCTGTGTGGGTGTCGGCGGGAGGGTGGTCGGCTTCTGGTGTGGTCTGGCGCTGGTGTCGCGTTCGGGGAGTGTGGTGTCGGCGGGAAGGTGATCGGCTCTTGATGTGATCCGGCGCAGGCGTTGCGTCCGGGTTGTCGGCGCGGATGTCGGCGGAATAGCAATCGGCCCGTGATCCGGGTTCTTGCGCGAGGTCGGCACTGGCGGCGTCAGGCGTCCAATGCGGCGCGCCAGCGTGCGGTGTCGGTGTACTGATGCAGGCGCGTGATGCGCCCGTCGTCGTCGACCTGCCACAGGTGCACGAACTCCGCTTCGTACTCGCGGCCGGTGGCGCGCGCCGCGCCGCGATAATGCCCGGTCACCACGACGGTGCCGTCGGTTGTCTCTTGCCATGTCTCGTCGTACGGCGCGGTGTCGAAATCTCGCGCGACCGGACCCCAGATACCGGTCATCGCCGCGATCGGCCCGTGGAAGGCGCCGCCCGCGCCGCACGGCATGCCCGGTGCGGTTCGCGCTTCGAACTCCGGATGCAGCAGCGCCAGGATCGCCGGTCCGTCACCGGTCTGCGTCGCGGCGTAGAAACCCTTGACCACCTCGAACTTCGCCGACATGTCGTTCTCCTTCTAATATGATCGTTCTAGAACGAACATACTAGAAGCCGAGCGCTGATGGCACTGTGGCCGTCGTCATGCCGCCCGATTCGGGCCGGGTTGCCTGGTGCTTGCCGCATATGTCCGGCTAACATTCGAACATGGGTTCGATAAGCGATGAAACGCCGCGAACCGAAGGAACGGAACCCGAGCTGGTCTATCCGAACCGGACCGGCCACTACTACCGGACGCTGACCTACCCGCCGCGCCCGGTCTGGGTGCGGCTGGACGCGATCCTGGTCCGCGATCCAGGGACGCCGCGCCATGTGAACGGCGCCGGGGTCATCATGCGCGGCGAGCGACCCGGAACCCTGACGCACTGGTTGCCCACCGTCGACGGCGATTGGATGGGCCGGGTGAACTACAGCATCCAGTTCGCCGACGGACGTCCGGATCTGCAGGTGCGCGACCAGTTGGTTCCCGCCTATGCGCTGCGTCCGCGGGATACCGGACAATCCGGACCGGAATCGGCTCGATCGTCACGCGGGAATGTCGCGCGACCCGAGCCGGACTCATTGCCGTGAATTTGCCTGCCCTGTCCACATCTGCGTGATCGCTGCCAACCAGGTTTGCTGTCCAGCGCACCGCGGCCCGAATGGGTTGTCCCGTCGATTGCCGGCCCGGTTGTCGCCGTAAGGGGCCGGTGATACGTTGCCCGGCATGGGATTTCAGTTGCCGCATCCCGAGGTGCTGTGGGCGCGCGTGACCGTCTTGGACGTGATCACCTGCGCAACGCACACCGATCGGGCCGCGAGCGGACAGGAGATCGGGCAGACGGCCAGAGTGGAAGGCGGCCGGCTGATCAACGACGACGGTGAGGGCAATTGGTTCTCGCTGGTCAGATATGCCGGTGACCGCGCGCTGCTATTCGGGAGGGACGAGGACAACGAGGTCACCGGAACCTCCTACGATCCGCTGGCCGCGGCGCCCGCCTGGGTGCGGTCCGTGGAACCGACCACGAAGCTGCCCGGCGGCGTCCAGGGCCCGGTCAGCTTCGTGCGCTGGTGGGAGTTCGGCCGCTGGCAGCACACGCCGACCGACCTGGACGACGGCCTCGAACTCGGCCTCAGCGCCGCCTCCGACCGGGAGGACTTCACCGGCAGCGTCATGAGCGCCGCCATTCACGCGAAGTGGGTGGAGATGGATTACGAGGCGGGCAAACTCACCGCCCTCACCGTCGACCCCACCGCCCTGCACGCTCTCTGCGACGCCGCCGAGAACGGCGCCGTCACCAAGGCGCACTTCTACTTCCTCCAGCCCGGCTTCACGGCCCCCGCCTTCACCTACCTCACCAACGCGGGCGTCCTCACATCCACCGACAAACCCACCGAACCCCTGCCGTAAACGTCGCGCCGCACACGGCACCCAACCATCCGAGAAGGGCTCCCGACTACGGGGGCCTTTTCTTATATGACGGCGGCATTGGCGGTACGCGTTCACGTGTCATGCCACGACTGTCGGTGGGTTGCGCTGCAGGCGGTAGTCACCCAGCTGGTCGCGCAGCGCGAACGCGAGCGGATGTCATTCTGTTCGGCCGAGTGCCGGAACGTCGCCGGCGAGCGGACAACGGCCTGCTGGTCGGGCGTTCACCTCGCGTGTATGTCGATAACCGGTTTCCGCGACGGTTCGAGGGTGGCCAGCAGCGTCCGCATGACGTCGTCGCCGACCGCGACACACCCTGCTGTCGGCCTGCCGACATCGACGTGGACGAAGAACGCGGAGCCCCGCCCCGGCACGACCGGAAAGCGGTTGTAGTCGATGACCAGCGCATAGTCGTACTGCGGTTCGGTTCGCCCGAGATTCTCGCTGAGGGCGGTGTCGAACGGGCATTCACCCTCGGCGCACCGATACTTCTGGTTGTACAGCGGGCTTTCGGTGTCGGACACCCACCACCAGGTATTGGACGGATCCACCGAAAGATAGGGGAGTTTCGCGCCCACGGCAGGCACCCGGCCGAATCCTTCGGTCAACGGAAAGGTGCCCTCCGGCGTGTATGCCGCCCCTTCTCTGGCCTCGCGCGAAATCCCCTCCGCACCAACCCAAGCGGGCACAGCAAATGTCCGCTCCCACCGCCGGAACCGCCCCCGCTGCCACAGCTCCAACGTCCCCCGGTCGGCCCCCGCCGCCGCACTCACCCAGACGACTTGACTCCCCGGAACCGCATCCACATCGAACGGCGGCCGCTCTCTACCGACCACAGCCCACAACACACCCCCGACCACCACGGCAACGGCCACGAGCCCGCCCACCACAACCCGGCCTCGCCGCGCCCCACTCCCATCCAATTCCATTCACCCTCCTGCGTAGACGAGTGGCACACGGCTGCGGCAAATATCGAGTAGACCTCGCGATGGTGTGCCACTCGTCATCATCATCTCGGGGTTATGGCCTGCCAGTACTGAGTTCTTACCGCGTTCCAGAGGTCGAAGAGTTTCGGGAACCACTCGCGTACCTGGGCCAGGTCGGGGCGGTCCGCTCCTTCGTCGAAGTAGATCATGCCGGGGTCGCCGTTGGGGATGTCGATTATCGAGCCGTCCATCCTCATCCGGTAGGCCGGGGCCCCAGCGGCATAGTCGATGAGCGACTCGATCGCGATCTGCGACCCGCGCGCGATCCGCCAGAGGACGGTGTGGTCACCAAATGTCGTGCTGTGCAATGGTCATCCTCCCACGCGAGGAGTCAGCGGTATCGCTCGAGAGCACCCGACGACCGCTGACAGTGATCTGGTATCCACTGCGGCCGGCCATTCCGGTGTGCACGACCAGGCCGGCCGCCTCGAGGCGTAGTAGTGCGCGGCGAGTTCGCCTTCCGGACGCATTCGCCGTTCTCACCAGCGAGTCCACGGACAGGATTCCGCCCGGCGCGAGTGCCGCCAGCACGGCGGACTGAGCCTTGCTGAGTCGGGGGTGCGATGCCATGGGGCAGAGGATGTGCGGGAAGCCGATATCCAGGCGCGGCAACGAAATCAGGTCGGCAAACTCGCGCAAATCGCCAGATCGCGTTGTGCAACGCCGCCTACGATCGGCGCGTATTGCAACTGACAGCAACCTCGGAATGCAACGACAGGGGAGCGTGCATGACAGACGGTCAGGCGGACGAAACGGGCAGCACACTGCCGCGTAGGCAACTCGGCCGATATCTGAGGGAGGCGCGTGAAGGAGCTGGATTCACGCTGGAACGGGCTGCCTCCTTGATGGAGTGGCACAAGTCGACGTTGAGCCGCCTGGAGCGCGGCTCGACGGACAGGGTCAGGACTCGGGACGTGTCAGGGCTCTGCGAGATCTATGGGCTCAACGAGGAGAGGACCGCCGTCGCCACGGGACTCGCGGAGCAGACACCCGCGAAGTCGTGGTGGCACACCTACGGAGATCTGATCCCGGCGTGGTTCAACCTGTACGTCGGGTTGGAAGCGGGCGCAGAAGCATTGGCGACATACCAGCCCTTACTGATACCTGGCCTGCTGCAAACTCCGGACTACACACGGGCTATCGACCGGCTCTATTTCACAAACGACAGTGAAGAAGAATTGGAGCGTCGTATCCAGGTTCGTGCTCAGAGGCAGCGCCTCCTCACACGCTCGCGTCAGCCCACCAGAGCATCTTTCGTACTGCACGAAGCTGTGCTGCGCACTGTAGTCGGCAATCGGCGCGTGATGGCCGCACAGTCACGACATATCGCGGATATGTGCGCACTCGCCAATGTCGAAATCCGAATTCTGCCGTTCCATACCGGACTTCCGCTCGGAGCAGCCCTACCGCCTTTCACCATCTTGGACTTCGCTCAGGATGTTCGCGGCAAGCTGACGGAGCCGCCCATCGTCTACTGCGAGAACTACACCGGCAGCGCGTACCTTGAAGGACGAGTGGATGTGCTGAAATTTCGGGAGGCATTTGCGCTGCTTCGGCGGGCTAGTCCAGACGCCCGCCCGAGCCGCGACCTGATGCGACAGATAGCAAGGGAGTTCGATTGTGAACGTTGACTTATCCGGAGCGCGCTGGTTCAAGTCGAGCCGCAGCCAAGGTGGAGCAGACTGCGTCGAGGTCGCCTATCTGGCCGGAGGCCTGGTCGGCGTCCGCGACTCGAAGAACCCGATGGGCCCGGCGTTGGTCTTCGCCCCCGGCGAGTGGGACACCTTCACCGCAGGTGTGGCCGACGGCGAGTTCGTCCGACCATAGGAGTCGCCGCAACCGAACACGAGCCTCGGGTTGAATCCGGGGCTCGTAATCATTGCAGCGGCTAGCATTCGAAGTGCCTGCAATCCCGGTGCTGGAAAGACGGGCGATCGGGTGTCGACCACCGGGAGTTCTCGGCATCCGCGCCCGTACCAGCGTCCTGTCGATTCGAATCAGGTGTGTCCCGCGACCCATTGTCAGTGGGCGGCGAAGAACTGCCAAATGATCTCCGAAGCATCGAATTGGCGGCTCACCGCGCCGACCAACGCCTGGGGGAGATATTGCTCGCCGCCCGGCCAGGTGTGGCCACCGTTGGTGACCGTGTAGAGGACGACGCCGACATCGTCCGGGCACAGCGCCGTCTCGATCTTTACTGAGGTCCCGTCGTCGCCGCGTGGGGGCAACTCACTGGCGTTCGGCGGTGGACAGCCGTTCTTCCCGCGCCACAGCTGTTGCGTGGCCGCCACCGACAGGACCGGGCTGGTGCCCGTGCCGCCGTGATTGCCCGACGTCACGCGCACGACACCGCCTTCGTACGGGACGATCGGATCGGCGGTGCCATGGATCTCCAGCACCGGAAGTGGATGCCCGAGTGCGCAGTTCGTCTCGTCCGCGGCGGGAAGTGGACCAGCCACCGGCGCGATCGCGGCCAGCTCGGCGCTCAGGTGACACCCCAGGTGCTGGGTGAACATGCCCCCGTTGGACATCCCGGTGGCGTACACCCGAGCCGGATCGACTTCGTCGGCGGCGACCAGGTGGTCGATCAGCGCCGAGACGAACCCGACATCATCGACACCCGCTGCGCCCGCGCGTGTGTCGGCACCCCGGCCGTCGTTCCATGACCTGTCGATCCCCTCGGGGTAGACCGCGATGAATCCATTGGCGTCGGCCAGCCGATCGAAACCGCTCTTGTTCGCCATGTACCCGGCGCTACCGCCACCACCGTGGAAGACCAGAACCGCCGCGAGCCTGCCTTGCGGTGAACCCGCCGGACGGTGGATGAGGTAGTGGCGTTGCGCGCCCGCGTAGTCCAGGACGCGGTGCGGATCATCGGGTCCACTGGCACCCGAATGCGCGCAGGCGGCGGTCAGGACCAGAACCGCGACGACGACGACAGCGGCCGACGATCTCAGCACGGCTCGATGGTAGGAGCCTCGGCATCGCGAGGCCACCCACTGATGCGGCCGCTGTCCGCACAGTGCTGCTGCGTGGTCGATGGCACCGAGTCGCGGGACGGCGAACGCCCTATCGGTGATCCGAAAGTTTCGGGCGCCAACTGCACAGGGTCTCGCACCTTACGAGCATGAAGTCGATGAATTACACCGAGGCGCGAGCGAACCTCGCCTCGGTTCTCGACAGCGCCACCGAGGATCTGGAAGAAGTGGTGATCACCCGTGCCCGACGCGAACCGGCCGTGGTGGTCGCCCTGAGCGAATACCAAGCGCTGAAGGAGACCGCGTACCTTCTCGGCAACCCCTTCAACGCGCGACACCTCGAGCGTTCTATCGCGGAACATCGCGGCGGCAGTGTCACACCTCGGGTCCTCGCCCCCGAGGCCTAGGCCGCCGATAAGAAAGGCCCCCTGACCAGCTGGTCAAGGGGCCTTCGCTCGGTGCCCTCGGCAGGATTCGAACCTGCGGCCTTCTGCTCCGGAGGCAGACGCTCTATCCCCTGAGCTACGAGGGCGGGATAGGGCTCGGTCGGGGCCGGGATGGCGGTCCGATCGGGCTGGGTCAGCCTATCGTATCGGCGGCCGTCCGCCAAAAAGGGCGGACGGCGGCGGGGTTTCGGGTCAGGGGAGGGGGGCGGCGCCCCGGGCGGTGAGCATGGTGGTCATCAGGTCGGATTCGCCGCGTTGGGTGGTGGCCATGGTTTCGGCGAGGGTGCGCACCGCCGTGGTGTCGGCGTGCTGGGCGGCGTAGTCGATCATCGACAACCCTCCCTGGTGATGACGCAGCATGAGCTGGAGGAACATCGTGTCCAGCTTGGGGCTGGTGGCCTGGCGGAGCGCGGCGAGTTCGGCGGGGGTGGCCATGCCGGGCATGGTGGACACCGGCCCGGAGTGGTGTGGCATATCGGCACCGGAATGATCGTGGCCGCCCATCGGCTCGGTCATCCAGCCCATGAACCCGTCGACGCTCTGCGCGGGCTCGCCCCACAGCTGCAACCAGCCCTGCATGCGTCCGATCTGGCTCTGCTGGGTGGTGAGGATGTCGTAGGCCAGGCGGCGTACCTCGGTGTCGGTGGAGCGAACCAGCAGCACGCCCGCCATTTCGACGGCTTGGGCGTGGTGCGCCGACATGTCCTGACTGAAACCGACGTCCACCGGGCCCGGGTCCGGCTCCGTGGAACCGTTCAGCGGAATCCGGGCCAGCACGCCGATCGCGAAGCCGATCAGGATCGCGCCGATGATGCCGAGGATCAGCAGCGCGGTGCGCTGGCGGCGGAACTGTCCGCCGACGCCGGATGCTTCGCGGTCATCGGATCCGTCAGATGCTTCGCGTTCGGATGTGGTAGCTCGGCGATCGCCCGATCCGGCAGGTGCTTCGGGCGAGGAGGACCGGGCGGATGCTTCGCTGTCGGATTCGACGTGTGCCCTTCGATCGCCCGATCTCGAGGATCCGACACTCTCGGGCCTGCTGGCTTCCTCGATACCGGACCCTGCGGCTGTTGCCCGATCGCCGGAGCCGGCGGCTTGGAGATCGCCGGACTCGGTGACTCCGGTGCCGGCGGCTGTCGTCGGTTCGCTGGACCCGGTGGCGCTGCGATCGGCGGATTCGGGAGTGCCGGACCCTGCGGACGCGGCGCGATCCCCGGACCCAGCGGTTTTGCGATTGCCGGATCCGCGCGCCTTGCGACCGTCGGGTCCGATGGCGTCGTGAGTGCCGGACGCGGTGACTTCAGGAGCGCCGGAACCGGCGGATGCTTCGCGCCCCCCGGACTCGACGCCTCCCTGATCGCCGGACACTACTGCCCCGCGCCAGGAGCGGGCTGCGCGGGCGCGGGCTGCGCGGGCACCGGAGCGCCGGGCACACCGGGAAGTCCGGGAAGACCCGGCACGCCGGGCACGCCGGGCAGACCACCGGGCATGCCGCCGAGTTCGGTCTGGTCCTGCTGCAAGCCCTTGCCGTCCATCGGCACCGCGTCGGGTCCGGGCGGCGTTGGATCGAACGGCGGCGGGTTATCGGTGTCGAAGACGATCGTCGAGCAGTCCGCGCCGACCTCGGGATAGGTGTAGTTGTTCAGCCGCAGAGCTGTGATGAACTGGCCGACGCGCTTGTCGTCGGGGCTGTCCAGCTTCAACTGGTGCCCCCAGGACTGCAAGGAGACGGCGGAGTCGAGGCCGGGATAGGGCGACATCAACGTGTACGGCTTGCCCTCGACCTTCGCTTTCAGCGTCGCGATGCCGTCGGCGTTCACCTTGTCCGGGTTGTAGGTGATCCACACCGCGCCGTGCTCGAGCGAGTGCACCGCGTTCTCCACCCGGATCGGCTTGTTGTAGACCACGCCGGTGCAGGTCGCCCACGACTGGTCGTGCGGGCCGCCGAACGGCGGAGCCTGGTCGTAGGCCACGCGCTGGCTGGAGCTGATGTGCAGCCCGGCGGGGTATTCCTTCTTCACCACGCCCGCGATCCCGTCGGACGGGTCCTTCTTCTGCGCGCTCGGCGTGTACTTCTCCAGGTCGGCCTTCTCCCGGTACTTGGGGACCAGGCTGTAAGCAAGCGCGCCGATCAATGCGATGATTACTACGGCCGCGCCGATGGCCAACCAGGGAACCTGGCGATTCTTCTTCGGAAGCTGTCCTTGCCCGCCCCGCTTGCGGGGAGCCGACAACTTCGCCGCGGCCTTGGCGGCCTTGGCCGATTTGGCGCTGGGACTGCTAGGCATCGCTCAGTGTGCTCTTTCGACGTGGATGGATCCGCTGGCTGCGCAGTGCCCACCCGAGGTGCACACCCGCCAAGACCATAGGATAGAGACTCGTGACTCCAGCTGACCTTGCAGATCTCCTTCGCTCTACCGCGGCGAAGGTGCTTGTCGAACGTGGACTGGACCCCGCGGTCCTGCCCGACGAGGTCACCGTGGAGCGTCCCCGCAACCCCGAACACGGCGACTATGCCACGAATGTCGCGATGCAGGTGGCCAAGCGCGCCGGAACCAAGCCGCGTGATCTGGCCACCTGGCTGGCCGACGCGCTGGCCGCCGCCGACGGCGTCGCCGCCGCCGAGGTCGCCGGGCCCGGCTTCCTGAACATCCGCCTCGCGGCCTCCGCGCAGGGCGCGATCATCGAGCGGGTGCTCGCCGCGGGCGCCGCGTACGGCACCGCCGAGACGCTGAAGGGCACCCGGATCAACCTCGAGTTCGTCTCGGCCAACCCGACCGGTCCCGTGCATCTGGGCGGCACCCGGTGGGCCTCGGTCGGCGACGCGCTTGGCCGCATCCTGGCCGCGCAGGGCGCGGACGTGGTGCGCGAGTACTACTTCAACGACCACGGCGCGCAGATCGATCGGTTCGCCGCCTCGCTGGCCGCGGCCGCCACCGGCGCGCCGACCCCGGAGAACGGGTACGCGGGCGCCTACATCGGCGAGATCGCCGACAAGATCGTGGCCACCAACCCCGATGTGCTGGGCAAGCCGGAGGCCGAGCGCCTCGAGCTGTTCCGTGCCGAGGGCGTCGAGCTGATGTTCGCGCACATCAGGGAGTCGTTGCACGAATTCGGCACCGATTTCGACGTCTACTTCAACGAGAGCTCGCTGTTCGCCTCCGGCGCGGTCGAGCAGGCCGTGGAGCGGCTGAAGAACTCCGGCGACCTGTACGAGAAGGACGGCGCCTGGTGGATCGCCAGCTCGGAATACGGTGACGACCAGGACCGGGTGGTCATCAAGAGCGACGGCAAAGCCGCCTACATCGCGGGCGACATCGCCTACTTCCAGGACAAGCGGGCCCGTGGCTTCGACCTGTGCATCTACATGCTCGGCGCCGACCACCACGGTTACATCGGCAGGCTGAAGGCCGCCGCGGCCGCGTTCGGCGACGACCCGGCCACGGTCGAGGTGCTGATCGGGCAGATGGTGAACCTGCTGCGTGACGGCGTCGCGGTGAAGATGAGCAAGCGCGCTGGGACCGTGGTCACCCTCGACGACCTGGTCGAGGCGATCGGCGTGGACGCGGCGCGGTACTCGCTGGTGCGTTCGTCGGTGAACTCGAGCATCGACATCGATCTGAACCTGTGGGCCAGTCAGAGCAACGAGAACCCGGTCTACTACGTGCAGTACGCGCACGCGCGGACCGCGTCCATCGCGCGCAACGCCGCCGAGTTCGATTACGACTCCGTCGCCGCCGACCTCGCGCTGCTGTCGGCCGACGAGGAAGGCGAGCTGATCCGCACCCTCGGCGAATACCCGCGCGTGGTGAGCGGTGCGGCGAGCTTGCGCGAACCGCATCGGGTAGCCCGCTACCTGGAGGAACTGGCCGGCGCGTACCACCGTTTCCAGACCAACAAGAACCTGCGCGTCCTGCCGCTCGGCGACGACCCCGTCTCGCCGACGAACGCGGCCAGGCTCGCTCTGGTCAACGCCACGCGCCAGGTCTTGGCCAACGGCTTGGGCCTGCTCGGCGTCAGTGCGCCGGAGCGCATGTGACCGTCCGGTCGACCAGAGCGAGGAAGGAAGCGAAGTTGAGCGAGCGCAGCGAGGTGGAATTATGAGCGCGCATCCCGCCGGTCCCCGGCATGCCGAGATTCCGCATGCGCCGAATCTGCCTGAGCGACCGAGCGATCCGCGGCAGATGATCGACCTGCCCGCGCACGTCTGGCCGCGCAACGCGACCCGTGACGACGCGGGCGTGGTCCACCTGGCGGGCGTGCCGGTGTACGAGCTGGCCGAGCGGTTCGGCACCCCGCTGTTCGTGGTGGACGAGGACGACTTCCGTTCCCGCTGCCGCGACATGGTCCGCGCGTTCGGGGCGAACGCGCGAGTCCACTACGCGTCGAAGGCGTTCCTGTGCGGCGAGGTCGCCCGCTGGATCCGGGATGAGGGCCTCTCGCTGGACGTCTGCTCCGGCGGCGAACTCGCCGTCGCGTTGCACGCGGGCTTCCCCGCGGAGCGAATCGCCCTGCACGGCAACAACAAATCCGTCGCCGAGCTGGAAGCCGCGGTGTCCGCGGGCGTCGGCCACGTCGTGGTGGACTCGCTCATCGAGATCGAGCGCCTGGAGGCCGTCGCGAGCCGCGCGGGCCTGGTGCAGGACGTGCTGGTCCGGGTCACCGTCGGGGTGGAAGCACATACCCACGAATACATTTCGACCGCGCACGAGGACCAGAAGTTCGGCTTCTCGATCGCGGGCGGCGACGCGATGGAGGCGGTCGCGCGCGTCTTCGACGCCGACAATTTGCGCCTGGTCGGCCTGCACAGCCACATCGGCTCGCAGATCTTCGAGATCGACGGCTTCGAGATCGCCGCGCGGCGCATGCTCGGCCTGCTCCGCGAGGCCATCGACAAATTCGGCATCGAGCGCACCGCGCAGATCGCGACGCTGGATCTCGGTGGCGGACTTGGTATTTCGTATCTGCCGTCGGACGACCCGCCGCCGCTGGACCGGTTCGCGGCGAGCCTGCGCGAACTGGTCGCCGCCGAAGCCGAACGCGCGGGTCTGCCCACGCCGACGATCGCTGTCGAGCCCGGCCGCGCCATCGCTGGGCCCGGCACGGTGACGCTCTACGAGGTCGGCACCATCAAGGACGTCTCGCTGGACGGCGGTCTGCGCCGCCGGTACGTGAGTGTCGACGGCGGCATGAGCGACAACATCCGGCCCGCGCTGTATCAGGCCGACTACGACTGCCGTCTGGTCTCGCGGTCGTCGCAGGCCGGGCCGGTGGTCGCGCGCGTCGTCGGAAAGCATTGCGAGAGCGGCGATATCGTCATCCGCGACACCTGGATGCCCGCCGACGTCGGCCCCGGCGACCTGATCGCCGTCGCCGCCACCGGCGCGTACTGCTACTCGATGTCCAGCCGGTACAACCAGTTGACCCGGCCCGCGGTCGTCGCGGTGCGGGACGGACAGCCGCGTCTGATTCTGCGCCGGGAAACGGTGGCGGACCTGCTCAGCTTGGAGGTGGAAGCGTGACGGTCAACGCGAAGAACGGCGTGTGGGGGACCGATCGCCCGATCGGGGTGGCGGTCCTCGGCATGGGCAATGTGGGTACCGAGGTCGTGCGCATCCTGCGCGAGCACACCGAGGACCTGCGTTCCCGTGTCGGCGCGCCGGTGGTGCTCCGCGGGGTGGCCGTGCGCAGTCTCGCCACCGACCGCGGCATCCCCGCGGACCTGCTGACCACCGACGCGGACGCCCTGGTCGCCCGCGATGATGTCGACCTGGTGGTGGAGGTGATCGGCGGCATCGATCCGCCGCGCCGGTTGATCCTGGCCGCGCTGAACGCGGGCAAATCCGTGGTGACCGCGAACAAGGCGCTGCTGGCCGACTACACCGGCGAGCTCGCCGCCGCGGCCGAAGCCAGTCGCGCCGACCTGTACTTCGAGGCCGCCGTCGCGGGCGCCATCCCCGTGGTGCGCCCGCTGATCCAGTCGCTGGCGGGCGACCGGGTGAACCGGGTCGTCGGCATCGTCAACGGCACCACCAACTTCATCCTCTCCGCGATGGACGAGACCGGCGCCGACTACTCGCAGACGCTGGCCGAGGCCACCCGGCTGGGCTACGCCGAGGCCGACCCGACCGCCGACGTGGAGGGCTACGACGCCGCGGCCAAGGCCGCGATCCTCGCCTCGCTGGCGTTCCACACCCGGGTCACCGCCGCCGATGTCTACCGCGAGGGCATCTCGCGGATCACCGCCGAGGATCTGGAAACCGCCTCCGCGCTCGACTGCACGGTCAAACTGCTGGCCATCTGCGAGCGGGTGGACGCGGGTCCCGGCGAGCCCGGACCGGAGGACGGCGGCAAAGAGCGCGTCTCGGTGCGCGTCTACCCGGCGCTCATCCCCCGCAAGCACCCGCTGGCCGCGGTGACCGGTGCGTTCAACGCGGTGGTCGTCGAGGCGGAGAACGCCGGGCGGCTGATGTTCTACGGGCAGGGCGCGGGCGGCGCTCCGACCGCGTCGGCCGTACTCGGCGATCTGGTGATGGCGGCACGGAACAAGTTCTATGGGGGTCGCGCTCCCGGCGAATCGGTTTATGCTGAGCTACCGATCGCGCCGATCGGCGATACGCCCACCCGCTATCACGTGAACCTGCAAGTCGAGGACCGTCCTGGAGTCCTGGCCGCGGTGGCGGGCGAATTCGCCAAACACGGGGTGAGCATTTCGACCGTCCGTCAAGAAGGGCACGGCTCGGGTGCGCGCCTGGTCGTGGTGACCCACCACGCCGTGGAGTCGGCGCTCGCGGACACCGTGGCCGCACTGGCGGGAATGGCATCCGTCACATCCGTGACCAGCGTTCTGAGATTGGAAGGCACCGAAGAATGACCACAGCGTCGCGCAGCGACTCCATGAGGGGCGGCGGCCGGGAGACGGGCGGGCACACGACCGGCGTCGCGCCACAGGCAGGGGTGCACTCCCGCTGGCCGGGCCTGATCGCGGCCTACCGCGACCGGCTCGCCGGCGCGGCCGACTGGGAGCCGGTCACGCTGTACGAGGGCGGAACGCCGCTGGTGCCCGCGCCGCACCTGTCCGAGATCACCGGTTGCGAGGTCTACCTGAAGGTCGAGGGCCTGAACCCGACCGGCTCGTTCAAAGACCGCGGCATGACGATGGCGATGACCGACGCCAAGTACCGTGGCCAGAAGGCGGTGCTGTGCGCGTCCACCGGCAACACTTCGGCATCCGCCGCGGCGTATGCCACCCGCGCGGGCATGAGCTGCGCCGTGCTGATTCCGCAGGGCAAGATCGCGATGGGCAAGCTGGCCCAGGCCGTGATGCTCGGCGCGAAGATCATCCAGGTGCAGGGCAACTTCGACGACTGCCTCGAACTCGCCCGCAAGGTCACCGCTGACTTCCCCAGTATCGGACTGGTGAACTCGGTGAACCCGGCCCGCATCGAGGGCCAGAAGACAGCGTCCTTCGAGATCTGCGACGTGCTCGGCAAGGCCCCCGACGTGCACGCCCTTCCCGTTGGCAACGCGGGCAACATCACCGCCTACTGGCGTGGCTACCGGGAGTACTACGCCGACGGCGTCACCGGCGGGCTGCCGCGCATGCTCGGCGTGCAGGCCGCTGGCGCGGCCCCGCTGGTCAACGGCGCCCCGGTGAAGGATCCCGAGACCATCGCCACCGCGATCCGGATCGGCGCGCCCGCCTCCTGGAACGGCGCGGTCGAGGCCAAGGAGCAGTCCGGCGGCGCTTTCCGCGCCGCCACCGACGAGGAGATCCTCGACGCGTACCGCCTGGTCGCGGCGACCGAGGGCGTGTTCGTCGAGCCCGCGTCGGCGGCCAGCGTGGCCGGTGTGCTCGCCGCACGCAAGGAGGGCTGGCTGGATGCCGGGCTCACCGTGGTGTGCACCGTGACCGGCAACGGTCTCAAGGACCCCGACACCGCGCTGTCGGGCATGCCCAAGGTGCAGCCGATCTCGGTCGATCCGGTCGCGGTCGCCGCCGAATTAGAGCTGGCCTGAGTTGAATTCGCGCGACAGCCAGGTCATGAGCGCGACGCTGCCCGCCGGTCTGACCGTGACCGCCCGGGTGCCCGCGTCCACCGCGAACCTCGGTCCCGGGTTCGACTCGCTGGGTATGGCATTGGGGATCTACGACGAAATCCAGGTGCGCACTACCGATTCCGGGCTCACCATCCGGGTCGAGGGTGAGGGCGCCGACGATGTGCCTTGGGGCCCTTCGCATCTCGTGGTCCGCGCGATCGAGCGCGGCCTGGAGTCGGCCGGGGTGTGGGCCGACGGCCTCGATGTGGTGTGCCGCAACGTGATTCCGCATTCGCGCGGCCTCGGGTCCTCGGCCTCGGCGGTGGTCGGCGGACTTGCCGCCGGGTGCGCCCTCGCCGCGAAGCTGGACTCGGCGCCGGCCACGCCTGCCGACCGATTGGTGCAGCTGGCAGCGGAATTCGAGGGGCATCCGGACAACGCGGCGGCCAGCGTGCTCGGCGGGATCGTGGTCTCGTGGACCGAGAGCGATCGCCCCGCCGACGAGGCCCCGGGCACGGAATACCACGGTCGCGTCTACCGCGCGGTGCGGCTGGAGGCGCATTCGGCACTGCGCCCGGTCGTGCTGATCCCGGAGGAGCGCTCGTCCACGGCGCACACCCGCGGCCTGCTGCCCGACGTCGTGCCGCACGGCGACGCGGCGTTCAACGTCAGCCGCGCCGCGCTGGCCGTGGTGGCGCTCACCCAGCGTCCCGACCTGCTGCTGCCCGCCACCGCGGACCGCCTGCACCAGGCCCAGCGTGCGCCCGCGCTACCGCTGACCACCGCCTGGATCACGCGCCTGCGCACGGCGGGCATCGCGGCCACCGTCTCCGGGGCGGGACCGACCATCCTGGCCCTGGGGACCAGCGAATTTCCCGCGGAACTCCGCGAACTGGCGGCAGCCGACGGCCTGCGCGTAGTGGAGCCGGGAATCGCCGAAGGCGTCCTGATCGACTGACGGCGAGTCTGTCTTGCCGAGATTCGCAATGGACAGCTATTCTGGGCAGGTCCGTACATCGTGCGCATCAGACGCCGGTGCTTCATCAGGGCAATCGCTCCAGCAGGCTCCAGGCTCGAGCCTCCAGGCCATGGGGGTGCTGCGTAGCTGCGCAACTGGAATGATCTCTCCCCACCTTTCACCAATGGTGGAGAAGCCGCCGGTCCGGCGGGGCAGGTGATACGGCACACAGCGCCCGGACGGACGCATCCCAGTCCGGCAGAATGCCCGGGCTGCGGGACGAACCCTCGAAACAGCACACGGCGATCGAGGGAAGGAAAGGATTTCCGTGACAGATACGGACCTGCTCGCGACACCCGGCGTGGAATCGAACCCGACGGGCGAGCGCGATAGTGAATCCGGACAGATTTCGAAGATGAGCGAACACACCGACGTCGCACGATCGGGGCTGACTGGAATGTTGTTGCCGCAGTTGCGTGCGCTCGCGGGGGAGCTCGGTATCCGAGGCACCTCCGGGATGCGCAAGGGCGATCTGATCGCCGCCATCAAGGAAAATCAGGCCGCGGGCAAGGCGGCGAAGGCGGAGAAGCCCGCCAAGAGCGAGGCCAAGTCCGCGGCAACCGCGAAGGCCGGTGCGCCCGCGAAGACCGCCGCTCCCGCTGAGCAGGCGCCGGCCAAGGCCGAGCAGGCGACCCTCGACGTGACGCCCGCGGCTTCGGCCGCGCCCAGCGAGGCTCCCGCCCCGGCGAAGACGGCCCCCGCCGATTCCGCGCCCGCCGCCGAGGCGGCGTCGTCCACGGCGACCGAGACCACCGAGGAGTCCGGCCGAGACAGCGGCCAGCGTGGCCGCGGTCGGCAGCGGCGCGGCCGTGACCAGGCGCGATCCGCGACCGATACCGCGCAGGCCGAGACGCGTACCGAGGAACCGAAGCAGGACGCCGAGCAAGGTGGCGAGCGCCGCCGCGACCGCGGCCAAAGCGACCGTGGCCAGGGCGAGCGTGGCCAGGGTGAGCGGCAGAGCGACCGTGGCCAAAGCGACCGTGGCCAGGGTGAGCGGCAGAGCGACCGCGGCCAGGGCGAGCGTGGCCAGCAGAGCCAGAACGGCAGCGCGGGTGGCCGCGGCGGCGACGACGAAGAGGGCGGTCGCGGACGGCGCGGACGCCGCTTCCGGGAGCGTCGTCGTGGGCGCGACCGCGACGGCGGCGGCGGTGGCGGCGAGACCCGCGAGCTCGAGATCCGCGAGGACGACGTCCTCCAGCCGGTCGCGGGCATCCTCGACGTGCTGGACAACTACGCCTTCGTCCGCACCTCGGGTTACCTGGCCGGGCCGAACGACGTCTACGTGTCGATGAACCTGGTCCGCAAGAACGGCCTGCGCCGCGGTGACGCGATCACCGGCGCGGTGCGCGCCCCCCGCGACGGCGAACAGTCCAACCAGCGCCAGAAGTTCGATCCGCTGGTGCGGCTGGACACGGTCAACGGCGGCGACGTCGAGGCGGCCAAGCGCCGTCCCGAATTCGGCAAGCTCACCCCGCTGTACCCGAACCAGCGCCTGCGGCTGGAGACCCAGCAGAACAAGCTGACCACCCGCGTGATCGACCTGATCATGCCGATCGGCAAGGGCCAGCGCGCCCTGATCGTGTCGCCGCCGAAGGCCGGTAAGACCACGATCCTGCAGGACATCGCGAACGCGATCGCGACCAACAACCCCGAGTGCTACCTGATGGTGGTGCTGGTCGACGAGCGTCCGGAAGAGGTCACCGACATGCAGCGCTCGGTGAAGGGCGAGGTCATCGCCTCGACCTTCGACCGTCCGCCGTCGGATCACACCTCGGTCGCCGAACTCGCCATCGAGCGCGCCAAGCGCCTGGTGGAGATGGGCAAGGACGTCGTCGTGCTGCTCGACTCGATCACCCGGCTCGGGCGCGCGTACAACAACTCCTCGCCCGCCTCGGGCCGAATCCTGTCCGGTGGTGTGGATTCCACCGCGCTGTACCCGCCCAAGCGGTTCCTCGGCGCGGCCCGCAACATCGAGAACGGCGGCTCGCTGACGATCATCGCCACCGCCATGGTGGAGACCGGTTCGACCGGTGACACGGTGATCTTCGAGGAGTTCAAGGGCACCGGTAACGCCGAGCTCAAGCTGGACCGCAAGATCGCGGAGCGGCGGGTGTTCCCGGCGGTGGACGTCAACCCGTCCGGTACCCGCAAGGACGAGCTACTGCTCAGCCCCGACGAGGCGGGGGTATTGCACAAGCTGCGCCGCGTACTGTCCGGCCTGGACTCGCACCAGGCGATCGATCTGCTGATCGACCGTCTGAAGAAGTCCAAGAACAATCTCGAGTTCTTGATGCAGGTGAGCAAGACCGCGCCGGGCGCGCTCGACGAGTGAGTAGCGGCGCCAGGTCGGCGCCGTGACAACGGCCGAAAGGGTCCCGCTGATGCGGGACCCTTTCGGCGTCTGGGGAGCGAAGAATACGAGGCCGACCGTGGCCGCGCCGCCGATGAGGAGAGCGATGATCAGCGCGCAGGGCCCGGCGTCGGGATCGGGGGCGGCGGATTCCGAGGTGTGGACGTACACGGCGTTCTTCGGCGCGGGATAGTTCGGGTTCGCGGGGAGCGCGGATACGCCGACGGCCACCGAGAGAAACAGCAGAACGAAAATCGCGGCCGCGATCCGGACGTTCACGGGGTCTCCTTCCTGTCTCGGCACGCCGATGTGCACCAGGTCTGCCACTCTATGAACGAATTCGTTCACATTCGTGAGTAGCGGACTACCCGACTTCAGGGTCCAGGAGGTGGCGCGGATTCGCGTGCCCGGACTTCCGGGGGCGCGAACGATGGGGGAGTACCTGGGGTGGGAACAAACCACTCGCCAGGGGCGTTTTGGGAGCGTAACGGCAGTTCTGGCATACTGAACGGTCGTTGCGTCTGCTCAGGTGAGCAGAGCTCCCGCCTAGTCGGTTCCGGTTCACGCTTCGCGTTCGCGCGGGCGACCCGGCGACCACAATCGAGAGGACATCCATGAAGGCAGGAATTCACCCGACGTATGTCGACACCACGGTCGTCTGTGGTTGCGGCAACACCTTCCAGACTCGCAGCACCAAGGAGTCGGGACACATCACCGTCGAGGTCTGCTCGCAGTGCCACCCGTTCTACACCGGCAAGCAGAAGATCCTGGACACCGGTGGCCGCGTGGCCCGCTTCGAGGCTCGTTACGGCAAGCGTGCCGGCAAGAAGGCCGACGCCAAGTAGCTTCCTCGCCGACGCCCGGTCCTGCCCCGCAGGCCGGGCGTCGGTGTTTTGTATGGACAGCTACCAGGAGAAGGAAGCACTGTGACGCAACCGTCCGCCATCGACGACATTCTGGCCGAGTACGCCGGCTTGGAGACGCAGCTGGCCGATCCGTC
This sequence comes from Nocardia sp. NPDC059691, assembly GCF_042733915.1. Classification (NCBI taxonomy): domain Bacteria; kingdom Bacillati; phylum Actinomycetota; class Actinomycetes; order Mycobacteriales; family Nocardiaceae; genus Nocardia; species Nocardia sp. NPDC059691. Next base: position 447,767 of record NZ_JBHWFB010000005.1, read on the forward strand.
GCTGCACAACGATGCGGGCGCCGCGCGTCGGGTCGGCAAGCGATTCGCCGAGCTGGCCCCGGTCATGGCCACCTATCGCAAGCTCGAGACGGCCCGCGGCGACTTGTCCGCCGCGCGGGAACTCGCCGCCGACGACTCCACGTTCGCCGCGGAGGTCCCGGATCTGGAACGACAGGTCGAGGAACTGGAACAGGCCCTCGCCGACCTGCTGGCCCCGCGCGACCCGCACGACGGCGACGACGTCGTGCTCGAGGTCAAGTCCGGCGAAGGCGGCGAGGAGTCCGCGTTGTTCGCCGCCGACCTGGCCCGCATGTACGTGCGGTATGCCGAGCGCCACGGCTGGAAGGTCGAGATCCTCGACGCCGCCCTGTCCGACCTGGGCGGATACAAAGAGGCGACGCTGTCGATCAAGAGCCGCGACGCGGCGCGCGACGGTGTCTGGTCGCGATTCAAGTTCGAGGGCGGTGTGCACCGGGTGCAGCGCGTCCCGGTGACCGAATCGCAGGGCCGTATCCACACCTCGGCGGCGGGCGTGCTGATCTACCCGGAACCCGACGAGATCGAAGAAGTGCAGATCGACGAGTCCGATCTCCGCGTCGACGTGTACCGCTCCTCCGGCAAGGGTGGTCAGGGCGTCAACACCACCGACTCCGCGGTGCGCATCACCCACCTGCCTTCCGGCATCGTGGTCACCTGCCAGAACGAGCGTTCCCAGCTGCAGAACAAGGCGCGCGCCATGCAGGTCCTCGCGGCGCGTTTGCAGGCACTGGCGGAAGAACAGGCCGATCAGGAGGCCGCGGCGGGCCGCGCCAGCCAGATCCGCACGGTGGACCGCTCCGAGCGCATCCGCACCTACAACTTCCCGGAGAACCGGATCACCGACCATCGGATCGGCTTCAAGGCGCACAACCTCGACGCCGTGCTGGACGGGGAACTCGACGCGCTGCTCGACGCTCTGGGGAAGGCGGATCGCGAAGCGCGTATGGCCGCGGAATGATCGTCGTTCGGGCAGAGTCGGTGTCATGTCCACGAGCCGAGTAGCGCTGCGCCCCGTCATCAACGACGCCATCGAGACGTTACGGACCGCCGGGGTGCACAGCCCGCGGGCCGACGCCGAACATCTCGCCGCGCACGTCCTCGGCGTGGAGCGGACCAGGCTGGTGCTGACGCCGCTCGTCCCGCCCGGCAAGTTGGACGAGTACCGCGAGCTGGTCGCCCGCCGGGCACGGCGAATCCCGTTGCAGCACTTGACCGGAACCGCCGTGATGGGTGCGCTCGATCTCGCGGTGGGCCCCGGCGTCTTCGTGCCGCGCCCGGAGACCGAGTTGCTGTACGCCTGGGCGCTGGCGCAGTTGGAGGCGCTGCCGCACGATCACACGCCGATCGTCGTCGACCTGTGCACCGGATCGGGCGCGCTCGCGCTGGCCCTCGCGCACGCGCGCCCCGACGCCGAAGTGCACGCCGTGGAACTCGATCCCGCCGCGCAGGTCTGGGCCCGGCGCAACGCCGACGACCGGATCGCCGCGGGCGATACCCCGATCACCCTCTACGCCGACGACGCCACCGATCCCGGCCTGCTCACCGATCTGAACGGCCGGGTGGACATCGTCGTGTCCAACCCGCCCTACATCCCGGAGGGCGCAGGTCTCGACCCCGAAGTGGCCGAGCACGATCCGTCCGTCGCCTTGTTCGGCGGCCCGGACGGATTGTCGGTGATACGCGGCATGATCCCGAACATCACCCGGCTGCTGCGCCCAGGCGGCGCCACCGCCATCGAGCACGACGACACCAACGGCTCCGGCGTAGCCGCCCTCCTCACCGCCACCGGCGCCTTCACCGACGTCGTCGAACACCCCGACCTGGCAGGCAAACCCCGCTTCGTCGCCGCAACGCATACATGAGCAGGTCCTCTGCACGGCCTCCGGCGCCGTTGCGCACCGAATCCGTGTGGTCCTTTCCCTGCGCCTGTGCTGCCGACCAAGCCCATTCCGCTGATGGTCGCGTCCTCTGACGACCGCACCGCCGGATGAAGCAACACGACGACGCCTGCACGACTGCGTGGCGGCATCGCATGAACTGGTTGCGCGGGGCGTCGCGCGACCGGTCGCTGGGCCGAGGAACAGACGCGACACAGCGGCGCGGCCTCCGCGCGGCACTGCGCAACCGAACAACGGCGGGGGGTGCTCGAGACGATGGCGTGCGGTGCGGCGGAGTACGGATCCAGGCATGGTTCCGAGCCGCAAAGGCCGCATCGAGGATGCTCCCGACGCGCGGCGACAGCCGCCGCATCCCACGTGACGACAGGTTTCGTACGCACATGGGTAACTCGCCGGGCACGCCCAGAACTCGCTCGGCACCCGACGCGAGACCTGAACGCAACTCTCGTTTCACCCCACTAGTACGGCCTGAGTTCTCGGAGAGGCGGCCCAGCATGCCAGGATGGTTGCCGTGAGTACCGTCTACGACTGCGCGGATCCCGACTCGCGCGCCGCGGGACTGTCCGCAGCCACCAGCGCCCTGAAATCCGGACGTCTGGTCGTGCTGCCCACCGACACCCTGTACGGGCTGGGCGCCGACGCGTTCGATTCGACCGCGGTGAGCTCGTTGCTCGCGGCCAAGCGCCGCGGCAGGGACATGCCGGTGCCGGTGCTCGTCGGTTCCTGGCACACCATCGACGGCCTGGTGTTCTCGGTGCGCCCACAGGCGCGCGAGCTGATCCGGGCGTTCTGGCCCGGCGGTCTGAGTCTGGTTGTGCAGCAAGCGCCTTCGCTCGCGTGGGATCTCGGCGACACCCGCGGGACGGTGATGTTGCGGATGCCGCTGCACCCGGTCGCGCTCGAACTGTTGCGCGAGGTCGGCCCGCTGGCGGTGTCCAGCGCCAACGTGTCGGGGCAGCCGCCGGCGAAGACCGCCGCCGAGGCACGCGATCAACTCGGCGATCTGGTCGGCGTCTATCTGGACGGCGGCCCGGCCGAACACGCGGTCGCCTCCACCATCGTCGACCTGACCGCTGATCAGCCGCGCATCCTGCGCGTGGGCGCGGTGCCCGTCGCCGACATCGCCGAGGTGCTCGGCATGTCGCCGGAAGCGCTCAGCGGCGCCGCGCAGCTCGGATGATGGGTTCGAGCGCCGTCGTCCCGCTCCGGGAGCTGCTCGTCGTGCTGCTCATCTCCGCGGTGGTGACGTTCCTGGCCACCGGTGGGGTGCGGGTGCTGGCGATCGGCTTCGGCGCGGTGGCCGTGCCGCGTGACCGGGACGTGCACGTCAAGCCGATTCCGCGGATGGGCGGCGTCGGCATGTACATCGGTGTGGTCGCCGCGGTGCTGTTCGCCCACCAGCTGCCCGCGCTGCGCAGCGGCTTCGACTACAAACCCAACATCCCGATCGCCGTGCTGGTGGCTGCCACGATCATCGTGCTGGTCGGCATCGTCGACGACCGCTGGGGACTCGACGCGCTGACGAAGTTCGCGGGCCAGGTGACGGCGGCGGGCGTGATGGCCGTCATGGGATTGGGCTGGTATGTGATCTACAACCCGTTCAGCAACACCACGGTGGTGCTGGACGGATTGCAGGGCGGGCTCGTTACGGTCGCGGTCACCGTCACCCTGGTCAACGCCATGAACTTCGTCGACGGCTTGGACGGCCTCGCGGCGGGCTTGGGACTGATCGCCGCGCTGGCGGTTTTCGTGTTCTGCCTCGGTCTGATGAACGAGCAGGGCGGCTCGGTCGACACCTACCCGCCCGCGTTGCTTGCCGCCGCGCTCGCGGGTGGCTGCCTCGGATTCCTGCCGCACAATTTCCAGCCCGCGCGCATATTCATGGGCGACTCCGGTTCGATGTTGATCGGATTGATGCTGGCCGCGGTCTCGACCGGCGCCTCGGGGCGAATCCCGCTGCAGGGATACGGTCCGCGCGACATCGTCGGTCTGCTTTCTCCGCTGTTGCTGGTCGGCGCGGTGATGTTCATTCCGGTGCTGGACCTGTTGCTCGCCATTGTGCGACGGGTTCGCGCGGGCGTCAGTTTCTCGACGCCGGACAAAATGCACTTGCATCATCGCTTGCTGCAGATCGGCCATTCCCATCGCCGCGTGGTGTTGTTGATCTATTTGTGGGTCGGTGTGCTCGCGTTCGGCGCGGTCGGCACCTCGCTGATGGATCGCAGGCTGGTCGTATTGCTGATGGCGGGCGGGCTGGTTTTCGCTTTGGTGATCACCGCTATTCCGGGGCTGCGGCGTGGGGACCCGGCGGGCGACGGATCGGCGTCCGGGTAAAGTCGGCGACTGTGAGCTTCACACCCGAACCCGTCCCCGGCCCCGACGCGCCGCTGCGGTCCGCGCTGCGCTACGGACTGATCGGCTTGGGCGTGCTGGTGGTCCTGTCGGTCGCGCTGGGTGCGGCCGTCTCGGGTGTCGCCGGCGTGTGGGGCGCGGTGCTCGGCGCCGCGATCGGCGGCGGTTTCATCCTCACCACCGCGGCCGTGGTGCTGTTCGGCGCGAAACTGCCGCCGAGCACCGCGGGCCTGGTCATGCTGGTCAGCTGGGTGGGGAAGGTCCTGGTGGCGCTGATCGTCGTCGGGATCCTGCACCGATTCGACTTCTACGACCGGGTCGTGTTGTTCCTCACCGTGGTCGGCGCGCTGGTGATCGTGCTCGGTGCGGAGACGTACGGCGTTGTCCGGCAGAAGGTTCCGTACGTGACGACGACCGACTCGGAACCCACGTCCGATACCCGCCAGTAACGAAAACCCCCCACCCCCTACACGCTGTCGTAGATGACTTGGTAAAGTGTTGGTAAGCAAGCGACCAAGTCGGGGATCAGTGAGGGGTCACCGCCGAGATCCCCTGCATGGGCCGCTATGCTTACTGCCGTGCCGGGCTCCGAGGGGTGTTCCGGTTCTGCATGTCGACGAATGTCGCCGACACACGTACAGACGCCTGGTGGATTTCGAACCACCGCACAGCTGCTGACGAACTTCGAGCCGACCTGAGTCGACCCAAATTGATCGTCAATGTCCGATCGAACCGCGGGAATGACCGTACCCGCGGCCCGAACACGGGAGAGAACGCTGAGCGTCACCACTCTGGCGGCCGAGTTCCACGCGCCGTCGCTTACCGACTTCTTCCCTCCAGCTGTGCTGTTCGAGGGAACGCCGTTCGAACTCGATCGATTGATGCTGATCCGCATTCTGATGACGGCTGTTCTCTCGGTCGTGATGGTGCTGGCATTCCGCTCGCCCCGGATCGTTCCGCGCGGCCTGCAGAATGTCGCCGAAATCGGCCTGGTCTTCGTCAAAGAGCAGATCTGCGACGAGGTCCTCGGCAAGGAAACGGGACGGAAGTTCTTCCCGCTGATCGCGACGATCTTCTTCACGGTCCTCTTTCTGAACTTCTCGGGTGTCGTTCCGGGGTTGAACATCTCGTCGAACGCCCGAATCGGCATGCCGCTGGTGCTGGCCGTCATCGCGTACCTGGCGTTCAACTACGTCGGTATCAGGAAGTACGGCTTCTTCAACTACATGCGCAGCAGCATCGTCGTTCCGAACGTTCCCCCCGCACTGCATGTGCTGCTGATTCCGATCGAGTTCGTCTCGACCTTCATCCTGCGTCCGTTCACGCTGACCGTCCGACTCATGGCGAACATGCTGGCCGGCCACATCATGCTGGTGCTGTTCTTCAGCGCGACCTGGTTCTTCCTGTTCGACGCCACCTCGTGGATGAAGGTGTTCTCGCCGTTCTCGCTGCTCGCGGGACTCGGATTCACGCTCTTCGAGCTGTTGGTCATCTTCCTGCAGGCCTACGTGTTTGCGCTGCTGACCGCCGTATACATCGGACTCGCACAGCACGCGGCCGATCACTGACCTGACCGACACAACTACCGGAAACCTGCTACACCACGCCGACCGGCGGGTGAGCAACAGAAAGGGAATGGAAGACTCATGAGCCTCGCTTACCTGGCCCAGGAAGCCGCCACGAACGAGAGCACCTTCAAGGGCCTGGGCGCCGTCGGCTACGGTCTCGCCGCGATCGGCCCCGGCATCGGCGTCGGCATCGTCGTCGGCAAGGCCATCGAGGGCATCGCGCGTCAGCCTGAGCTGCAGGGCACCATCCGCACCAACATGTTCCTCGGTATCGCGTTCACCGAGGCCCTCGCCCTTATCGGTCTCGTCGCCGGCTTCATTTTCTGATTCCGATGTACGAGTCAGTTTTGCTCGCGGCGGCGGAGGGAGAGGATGTGAATCCTCTCATCCCCGAAACGTACGACATCGTCTGGTCGATCGTCTGCGTCGTCATCATCGCGGCCCTGTTCTACAAGTACGTGGTCCCGCGCCTGATGAAGACGCTCGACGAGCGCTCGGACAAGATCGAAGGCGGCATCGCTCGCGCGGAAGCCGCGCAGGAAGAAGCTCAGCTCACCCTGCAGCAGTACCAGCAGCAGCTGGCCGAGGCCCGGCTCGAGGCCGCGCGCATCCGGGAGGACGCGCGCACCCAGGGCCAGGAGATTCTCGCGCAGATGCGCTCGGAGGCCCAGGCCGAAGCCGATCGCATCATCGCGGCGGGCCACACGCAGCTGGAAGCACAGCGCCAGCAGATCCTGACGGAGCTGCGCCACGAGGTCGGCCGCACGGCCGTCGACCTGGCCGAGAAGATCATCGGGCAGTCGGTTTCGGACGAGGCCAAGCAGGCCGCCTCGATCGACCGGTTCCTCGACGAGCTCGACCAGACCGACGCAGGCATCGGGGTCGGAAGGTAACGACGCGAAAGTGAGAAGCATGTACGCAGCGAGCCGCGAGGCCAGTGCCCGGTCTCGGGAGGCGCTTCGGGCCGCTCTGACCGGAAGCGACAGTGCTGCGGCCACGACGGGCTCGGAACTGTTCGCCGTTGTCGCCGTGCTGGACGACCAGCGTTCGCTGCGTGTGGCGCTCGCGGACGTGTCGGTGCCGGGTTCCGTGCGCGCGGAACTGTGCGAGCGGGTCTTCGGCGGCAAGGTCAGCGCTGCCACGCTGGCAGTGCTGACCACCGCGGTGGCCCAGGACTGGTCGCGCACCTCCGACCTGGTGGACACCCTGGTGCTGCTCGGCCAGGAGGCGTTGCTGGAGTCGGCGGCCCAGCGTGGCCGGCTCGAAGCGGTGGAGGACGAGCTGTTCCGGCTCGGCCGGATCATCAGCGACAACCCCGAGTTGGAGCAGGCACTGTCGGATCGGTCGCAGCAGGCCTCGGCCAAGAGCGAGCTGGTCAACCGGCTGCTCGCCGGTAAGACGGAGCCCATCACCCTGACCCTGGCGGAGCAGGTGGTGACCAGGCAGCGGTCGGGCATCAGCGCCGCCTTCGACGAGCTGGCCGACCTCGCGGCGGCGCGTCGCGATCAGATCGTCGCGCACGTGCGCGCCGCGATCGGGCTCAGCGAGCAGCAGCGCGACCGGCTGGCCGCGTCGCTGCGGCGCATCTACGGCAAGGCGACCACGGTGCACATCCAGGTCGACCCGAGTCTGCTGAGCGGAGTCGTGGTGCGCGTCGGTGACGACGTGATCGACGGCAGCGCACTCGGCCGACTGGAGAAGCTGCGCCGGGCCCTGACCTAGCGCGCTTCCACCACCCCCGACATTCCAGACCCAGACAGCGAGAGCAGGAAGAACATGGCGGAGCTGACGATCTCCTCCGACGAGATCCGTAGCGCGATCGAGAGCTACACCAAGAGCTACACCCCCGAGACCTCCATCGAAGAAGTCGGTGTGGTCACCGACACCAGTGACGGCATCGCGCACGTCAGCGGCCTGCCTTCGGCAATGGCCAACGAGCTGCTCGAGTTCCCGGGCGGCGTGCTCGGCGTCGCGCTGAACCTCGAGGACCGTGAGATCGGTGCGGTCATCCTCGGCGAGTTCGCCGAGATCGAGGAGGGCCAGGAGGTCCGCAGGACCGGTGACGTGCTCTCGGTTCCGGTCGGCGACAAGTTCCTCGGCCGCGTGGTGAACCCGCTGGGCCAGCCGATCGACGGCCTCGGCGAGATCGAGTCCGAGGAACAGCGCGTGCTCGAGCTGCAGGCCGCGACCGTGCTGGAGCGCCAGCCGGTCGAGGAGCCGCTGGCCACCGGCATCACCGCGATCGACGCGCTGACCGCCATCGGCCGTGGCCAGCGTCAGCTGATCATCGGCGACCGCAAGACCGGCAAGACCGCGGTCTGCATCGACGCGATCCTGAACCAGAAGGCCAACTGGGAGACCGGCGACCCGACCAAGCAGGTGCGCTGCATCTACGTAGCCATCGGCCAGAAGGGCTCCACCATCGCGGGCGTCAAGGCCGCGCTGGAGCAGCACGGCGCGCTGGAGTACACCACCATCGTCGCCGCCCCGGCCTCCGACTCCGCCGGCTTCAAGTGGCTGGCCCCCTACACCGGTTCGGCCATCGGCCAGCACTGGATGTACCAGGGCAAGCACGTGCTCATCGTGTTCGACGACCTGACCAAGCAGGCCGAGGCGTACCGCGCCATCTCGCTGCTGCTGCGTCGCCCGCCGGGCCGCGAGGCCTACCCGGGTGACGTCTTCTACCTGCACTCCCGGCTGCTGGAGCGTTGCGCGAAGCTGTCCGACGAGCTGGGCGCGGGCTCGATGACCGGTCTGCCGATCATCGAGACCAAGGCCAACGACATCTCGGCGTTCATCCCGACCAACGTCATCTCCATCACCGATGGTCAGGTCTTCCTCGAGTCCGACCTGTTCAACAAGGGTGTCCGCCCGGCGATCAACGTCGGTACCTCGGTCTCCCGCGTCGGTGGCGCCGCCCAGACCAAGGGCATGAAGAAGGTGGCCGGTTCGCTGCGCCTCGAGCTGGCGCAGTACCGCGAGCTGGAGGCGTTCTCCGCCTTCGCCTCCGACCTGGACGCGGCCTCGCTGGCTCAGCTCGAGCGCGGCGCCCGCTGGGTCGAGCTGCTCAAGCAGGACCAGTACTCGCCGGTGCCGGTCGAGGATCAGATCATCTCGATCTACCTGGTCGACCGTGGCCACTTCGACTCGATCCCGGTCGCGGACATCCGCCGCTTCAACGCCGAACTGCTCGAGGAGCTGCACCGCAGCGCCGCCGACGTGTTCAAGGCGATCGAGGGCGGCAAGGTGCTCGCCGGCGAGGCGGCCGAGCAGGTCGAGGCGGCGACCAAGAAGTTCTTGGGAACCTTCCTCACCTCCGATGGCACGCCCGTGGTCAACGAGGCCGAAGCCGGCCAGCTCGACCACGAAGAGGTCGAGTCGCTGTCGGTGACCCGCAAGCACGTCGAGAAGTAACGCGGGTCGGCAAATGCGCTATTCGATCCGCGGCATGCGCGACGGGCACGAGGGTGGCAGCGACCACCTCGTGCCCGGCGGATGCCGCCAATCCCACGCAGCGAATGAAGGGAGTGTGAACCGCTGATGGCAAGCTTGCGTGAATTGCGCTCCCGCATTCGTGGTGTGAATTCGATCAAGAAGATCACCAAGGCCCAAGAGCTGATCGCGACCTCGCGCATCTCCAAGGCTCAGGCCAGGGTCGCGGCCGCGAAGCCGTACGCGGAGGAGATCACCAAGGTCCTCAGCGAGCTGGCGAGCGCGTCGAAGAACCTTTCGCATCCGCTGCTGACCGAGCGCGCCAACCCGCGCCGGGCGGCCGTGCTGGTGATCACCAGTGACAGCGGCATGTGCGGTGGCTACAACTCGAACGTGCTCAAGCGCGCGGAAGAGCTGATGACCACCTTGCGTGACGAAGGCAAAGAGCCGGTGCTCTACGTCATGGGCAACAAGGGCCTGACGTACTACGCCTTCCGCAATCGCTCGTACGTGTCGGCGTGGACCGGGTTCTCGCAGCAGCCGAAGTACTCCGATGCTTCGTCCGCGTGCCACCACCTGGTCGACGCCTTCATGGCGGGCTCCGACGGGGCGGTGCCCGCTCCGAACGGGACGGGTGACATCGCCGGTGTCGACGAGCTGCACGTCGTGTACACCCGCTTCGTCTCGATGCTGACGCAGACCCCTGAGGTGCGCCGGTTGGCGCCGATCCAGGTGAGCTACGTCGACGAGAACTTCGACCTGGGTGAGGACATCGTGTCGGATTCACCGACCGCGGACGTCCACGCGCAGTACGAATTCGAGCCCGACGCCGATGTGCTGCTGGCGGCGCTGCTGCCCAAGTACGTCAACACGCGCATCTACGCGTCGTTGCTCGAGGCAGCGGCATCCGAGTCAGCGGCTCGGCGCACCGCAATGAAGGCCGCCACCGACAACGCCAACGAACTCGCGAGCGTGCTCCAGCGCGAGGCGAACTCGGTGCGCCAAGCCCAGATCACGCAGGAAATCAGCGAAATCGTCGGCGGCGTGAACGCGCTGGCGTCGAGCTCGGACCGCGACTGAGCGCCACCCGCGGCCTGAGCGACGGGCACGTAGAAGGCCCCTCGAAGGCCGCACATCGACACGGAGAGAACCAACACCAATGACCGCAGCTGTCACTCAAGACAACACGAGCCGGACCGGCGGCGCCGCAGGCCGCGTCGTCCGGGTCATCGGCCCCGTCGTGGACGTCGAGTTCCCGCGCGGAGCCATTCCCGAGCTGTTCAACGCTCTGCACGCCGAGATCACCCTGACCTCGGTGGCCAAGACCCTGACCCTCGAGGTCGCCCAGCACCTCGGCGACAACATCGTGCGCACCATCTCGATGCAGCCGACCGACGGCCTGGTCCGCGGTGCCACCGTCACCGACACCGGCAAGCCGATCTCGGTGCCGGTCGGTGACGTGGTCAAGGGCCACGTCTTCAACGCCCTCGGCGACTGCCTGGACACCCCCGGCCTCGGCCGCGAGGGCGAGCAGTGGGGCATCCACCGCAAGCCGCCGTCGTTCGACCAGCTCGAGGGCAAGACCGAGATCCTGGAGACGGGCATCAAGGTCATCGACCTGCTCACCCCGTACGTGAAGGGCGGCAAGATCGGTCTGTTCGGTGGCGCCGGTGTCGGCAAGACCGTTCTGATCCAGGAGATGATCACCCGTATCGCGCGGGAATTCTCCGGCACCTCGGTGTTCGCCGGCGTCGGCGAGCGCACCCGTGAGGGCACCGACCTGCGCCTGGAGATGGAGGAGATGGGCGTCCTCCAGGACACCGCCCTCGTCTTCGGACAGATGGACGAGCCGCCGGGCACCCGTATGCGCGTCGCGCTCTCGGCCCTGACCATGGCCGAGTACTTCCGCGACGTGCAGCACCAGGACGTGCTGCTGTTCATCGACAACATCTTCCGGTTCACCCAGGCCGGTTCCGAGGTGTCGACCCTGCTCGGCCGCATGCCCTCCGCCGTCGGTTACCAGCCCACGCTGGCCGACGAGATGGGTGAGCTGCAGGAGCGCATCACCTCGACCCGTGGTCGGTCGATCACCTCGCTGCAGGCCATCTACGTGCCCGCCGACGACTACACCGACCCGGCTCCGGCGACCACCTTCGCCCACCTCGACGCGACCACCGAGCTCTCCCGCCCGATCTCGCAGAAGGGCATCTACCCGGCCGTCGACCCGCTGACCTCGACCTCCCGCATCCTGGAGGCCTCGATCGTCGGCGACCGGCACTTCCGGGTGGCCAACGAGGTGAAGCGGATCCTGCAGAAGTACAAGGAACTGCAGGACATCATCGCCATCCTCGGTATGGACGAGCTGTCCGAAGAGGACAAGGTGCTCGTCGGCCGCGCCCGTCGTCTGGAGAAGTTCCTCGGCCAGAACTTCATCGTGGCCGAGAAGTTCACCGGTCAGGTGGGTTCGGTCGTGCCGCTCGAGCAGACCATCGACGACTTCGACCGCGTCTGCAAGGGTGAGTTCGACAACTACCCGGAGCAGGCCTTCAACAGCTGCGGTGGTCTCGACGATGTCGAGGCGGCCGCGAAGAAGATCCTCGGAAAGTAGTCACCGATGGCGGAAATGTCAGTCGATCTCGTCGCGGTCGAACGACTGCTCTGGTCCGGCCAGGCGACGTTCGTCAGCGCGCAGACCACCGAGGGCCAGATCGGCATCATGGCCGGGCACGAGCCGTTGCTCGGCCAGCTGGTCGAGGGCGGCACCGTGGCGATCGTGGACACCGATGGTCAGCGGGTCGTCGCCGCGGTGCACGGCGGCTTCTTCTCGGTGACCGCGAACTCGGTTCGGGTGCTCGCCGAGTCGGCGGAATTCGCCGACGAGGTGGACGTCGAGGAGGCCCGCCGGGTGCTGGCCGACTCCGACGCCAGCGAGGAGCAGCAGCGAGCCGCTCAGGCTCGGGTGCGCGCGGTCGAGCAGAACGCGAACGCCTAGCAACAACCTGTCATCGAGAACGATCGCTGTCGGCGGTGAAGCTTCCTTCACCGCCGACAGCGTCTTTCAGGCGAGTCGGACACGGCCGGGGCATTTGTAAACTCGGGGCCGTGATTGAATGACCGCACGCGGTGTCAGCATCGGGCTCGGGGCGAAAGCCCGCGAAACCACGAGAAGCTGGTACACCGCCAATCGAATGCCGTGGACGACACGGCGGCGGAGCGAAGGGACGTACGGCATTGCAAACCGGGATGGTTCTCCTGATCATTCTGGTGCTAACGCTCGTGTTCCTCGCCTTGGCCTCGACTTACCGCCTGATCATGTTGCGGCGCGGCGGAACTGCCGCGATCCTGCGCGTACTGCCCGCCCGCGGCGGTCAGGGGTGGCGGCACGGCCTGATCCGCTATGACGAGGATCGTCTCGTCTTCTTCAAACTCACCAGCCTGAAACTCGGCCCGGATTCCACCATCCGGCGTCAGGGCATCGAGATCGGCGATCGCCGCGGCCCCCGTGGCGACGAATACGACATCATGACCGACGACATCGCAGTGATCGCGGTGTCCGACCGCGCGGGCGACTTCGAGTTGGCGCTGGATCGCGACTCTTTGACCGCCTTCCTCTCCTGGGTGGAATCCCGCCCCTCCGATCGCACCCGGCGGATGCCGGGGCTGTAGTTCCCGGTCCGACGGCTATCGGCGGCCCGACCAGGCCGCGCCCGTTAGGGTTGTGCTGTGAGCGTGCATTTGACCCGGATCTACACGCGGACCGGCGATGACGGGACCACGGGATTGAGCGACTTCTCCCGGGTCGCGAAGACCGACCCACGCCTGGTCGCCTACGCCGACTGCGACGAGACGAACGCCGCCATCGGCGTCGCGATCGCCCTCGGCGGCCCGGACGAAACGATGCTCGCGGTGCTGCGACAGATACAGAACGATCTGTTCGACGCCGGGGCCGACCTCTCCACCCCGGTGGTCGCGGAGCCGAAGTACCCGCCGCTGCGGGTCACCCAGCCGTACATCGATCGGCTCGAAGCGTGGTGCGACGAGTTCAACGCCGGACTGCCTGCGCTCGATTCGTTCATCCTGCCCGGCGGTACCGCGCTGGCGGCCCTGCTGCACACCGCGCGTACGGTCGCCCGCCGTGCGGAGCGCTCGGCCTGGGCGGCGATCGAGTCCCATCCGGAGGAGACCAACGCGCTGCCGGCCAAGTACCTCAATCGCCTCTCGGATCTGCTGTTCATCCTGAGCCGGGTCGCCAATCCCGGCGGCGATATCCTGTGGAAGCCCGGCGGGAAACGGCCGGGCGTCTGATCGCGTAGCACCCGAGGCGAGTACCCGAGCGATCACTGGGTATTGCCGGCAAGGTGACGAGACCACCTCGTCGATCGCAGTACGCCCATCCCGCGGCACTCGCTCCAACGGCGAAAACGTCCGGAGGCGAGGGGAGTCGTGGAGAGGCGGCACCGTAGTGCGCCGCCCCAACTATCCTTGCACCAACAGTGCGCCGAATACGCGGAGAGGCGGCATGGAACGGTTTTTGGTTACCGGCGGAAATCGACTCGTCGGTGAGGTCACGGTGGGGGGCGCCAAGAACAGCGTCCTCAAACTGATGGCCGCTGCGCTGCTGGCCGAGGGCACCACCACGATCACGAACTGCCCGGACATCCTCGACGTGCCGCTGATGGGTGATGTCCTACGCGGTCTCGGCTGCGACGTGACCATCGACGGCGGAGTGGTCGCCATCACCACGCCCGCCGAACCGAAGTATCACGCGGACTTCCCCGCGGTGACCCAGTTCCGCGCGTCGGTGTGCGTGCTCGGTCCGCTGATGGCGCGGTGCAAGCGCGCCGTCGTGGCGCTGCCCGGCGGTGACGCCATCGGCTCCCGCCCGCTGGACATGCACCAGGCCGGTCTGCGCCTACTCGGCGCGACCAGCGAGATCGAGCACGGTTGTGTGGTAGCCAAGGCCGACGAATTGCAGGGTGCGCGCATCCGCCTGGATTTCCCCTCGGTCGGCGCGACCGAGAACATCCTCATGGCGGCGGTGCTCGCCGACGGAGAGACGGTGATCGACAACGCCGCGCGCGAGCCCGACATCGTCGACCTGTGCAACATGCTCGTCCGGATGGGCGCGCGGATCAGCGGCGCGGGCACGTCGGTGCTCACCATCCAGGGGGTCGAACGGCTCGAGCCCACCACGCACCGCGTCATCGGGGACCGCATCGTCGCCGCGACTTGGGGCATCGCCGCGTCGATGACGCTGGGCGACATCCGCGTCACCGGCGTGAATCCCAAGCACCTGTCGCTGGTGCTGGACAAGCTGCGGTCCGCGGGTGCGCGCATTTCGTTCGAGCAGGACGGCTTCCGGGTGGTCCAGGCGGAGCGTCCGCGCGCCGTGAATTTCTCGACCCTGCCGTTCCCCGGTTTCCCGACAGACTTGCAGCCGATGGCCATCGGGCTCGCGTCGATCGCGGACGGGACCTCGATGATCACCGAGAACATCTTCGAGGCGCGCTTCCGGTTCGTGGAGGAGATGATCCGGCTCGGCGCCGACGCGCGCACCGATGGGCACCACGCGGTGGTCCGTGGGATCCCGCGGTTGTCGAGCGCTCCGGTGTGGTCGTCGGATATTCGAGCCGGCGCGGGTCTGGTGCTGGCGGGCTTGGTCGCCGACGGGACCACCGAAGTGCACGACGTCTTCCACATTGATCGCGGATATCCGAATTTCGTCGAGCAGCTGCAGGCCCTCGGTGGCGAGGTAAGGCGCGTCGGCGTCGTGGATTGAGTGCCGCGGCGTTCGGGTCGGTGGCGAGTTACCGAAAGCGTTCCGGAAAATGCGTGCTGACCAGGCGATTTGACATGGTGCACGCAGACACGTAACTTATTCCAAGTCAGAGCGACACGGACACCGACCCGGAGCCGAGAAGCTGAGCGGAAACGCTGAGCGGGAGGCCAGGGAAACGAGGTAGGACGAGGAGCGCCTGACGGTCACACTAGCTCGAACGAGACCTCAGTTTGCAACTGGGTTCACGGCTGAGCTAAGCTGGAAAAGTTGCTTCACCGATCAATCGGCTCAAACCGGGCGATGGTGTGTGCGTGTGTTCTTTGAGAACTCAATAGTGTGTCGATGAATGTCAGTGCCAATTATTTTTTGGTTCCGGCCTTTTCACTCCCCGTGTGGAGGGTCGGGCATTTTTAGTCAGCTAATTTCCGGCTGGCGATTGTTTTGCTGGGTTTTCGGACTCTAGTTTAGATATTTCTGATTCACCTTCGGGTGTTTCGTGAGTCTTCAACGGAGAGTTTGATCCTGGCTCAGGACGAACGCTGGCGGCGTGCTTAACACA
>NZ_JBHWFB010000006.1:0-443973 GCF_042733915.1 Nocardia sp. NPDC059691
GCTCCTCGCTGTCGCCGCCACCACCGCGGCACTGCTGACCGCCACCGTATGGCTCGCCGGACGCCGAGACCTCGGCGCAGGGCTGCTGCCCGCCCGCGACACCGCACCCGCTCACACCCGCTTGCTGAGCGGCCCGTTCGGGCTGGCGGTGCGCCTCGAGCGCGCTAGCGCCCTCGGCTGGGCCGGTGGGTTGGCGCTCGGCGGTTTCCTGGTCGGCCTGATCGCCAGGGGCTCTGCCGACATCTGGGCCGACCAAACCGGCGGCCTGTTCGTCGCCCTCATCGGCGCCAAGGGTGGAGCGATCTTCCTCGGTATCTGTTTCCTGATCATGGCTCTGCTGGTCGCCATGGCTGCCGCCGGGCACGCCGCCGCCACCCGTGAACAGGAAGCCGACGGCTACCTCGACCACCTGCTCGCCCGCCCGGTCGACCGGCGCAGCTGGCTGGCCGGGCGCGTCGCCGCATCGGTGGTCACCCTCATCGCACTCGGCATCATCGCCGGACTCACCACCTGGGCCGGAACACTCCTCACAGGCGGAGCACAGTCGGGTTCCACCCTGCTGGCCGCAGGTATCAATCTGATCCCCGTCGGCATCCTTGTTCTCGGGATCGGAACCCTCACTTACGCGGTCGCGCCCCGCCTCACCACCACCGCCTCCTACGGTGTGCTCGCTTGGTCGTTCCTGCTCGAAGTCATCGGCGCCAGCCTGGGACTCAGCCCCTGGCTGCTGGACCTGTCCATCCTGCACCACCTCACCCGAGCCCCCGCCGAACCGGTCAACTGGACCACAGCCGCGGTCCTCACCACCCTCGGAGCCGCCACAGCCGGCGTCGGGATCCTCGCCTTCACCCGGCGTGACATCGACACCACCGCATGAGTGCTCACCACAGGACATGGGTCCTCCCGGCCGCAGAGGTGGTCGGTTTCCCCTGAAGCAGGTGACCTCGGCCCCTGTCGCCATATACCCCCGTGGGGTATATAGTGGGTGTGCACGAGTGCCGCAAGACAGGAGTGGTGGGATGGTCGACGAAGCCGGGCGAAGTACCGCGGTTCTCGACGTGCGTGGGCTGTGGTGGGCGAGTCAGCAGAACACCGTGACATCGGTGCTCGGGCGGCGGCCCGGGGTGGTGTCGGTGGATACGAATCCGGTATCGCAGACCGCCACCGTGGTCTTCGACGCTTCGCGCACCTCGGTGGCCGAGCTGCGGGACTGGGTTCGCGATTGCGGGTTTCATTGCGCCGGTCAGTCGGTGCCCGCGCATATCTGCGATCCCATGGCCGAACCGGATCCGCCGGCTGTCGCGGCCACAGCGGGTGACCATGCCGGACACACCCGCATCGATCATGTTGCGGCAAAGCCCGAGGGCATCGAACACGCGCAGATCGCACACGACCACGCCGCAATGGGACACGCCGGTCATGCGGGGATGTCGATGGCGGCGATGGCCACCGACATGCGCAACCGGTTCGTGGTGGCGGCGGTGTTCTCGCTGCTGGTGATGGCATGGTCGCCGATGGCCAGTGACATGTTCGGGCTGCATCTGCCGACCCCGTTGGGGGTGCGGCAGGACATCTGGGCACTGGTGCTGAGCCTGCCGGTGATCTTCTATTCCTCGACGATCTTCTTCACCGGTGCGGTCCGAGCGTTACGGGCCCGCACGCTGGACATGATGGTGCTGGTCGCGGTCGGTATCGGCACAGGCTGGCTGTATTCGCTGGCGATCACGCTGACCGGTGGCGGTGAGGTGTTCTACGAGGCCTCCACCATGCTGGCCACCTTCGTGCTGCTGGGGCACTGGTTCGAGATGCGGGCCCGCGGCGGCGCCAACGACGCCATCCGCACCCTGCTGGATCTCGCGCCGCCGAAGGCGGTGGTCATCCGCGACGGGCGAGAGGCCGAGATACCCACCGCCGAGGTCGTGGTCGGTGACGTGCTGTTGGTGCGGCCCGGCGCGAAGATCGCCGTCGACGGCGTGGTCACCGACGGCGACAGCGAAGTCGACGAGTCCATGGTCACCGGTGAGAGCCTGCCGGTGCACAAGCAACCCGGCTCATCGGTGATCGGTGCCACCATCAACGCCAACGGCACCCTGCGCGTGCACGCCACCAAGGTCGGTGCCGACACCGCACTGGCACAAATCGTGAATCTGGTTCAACAGGCCCAGAACTCGAAGGCACCCGGGCAGAAGCTGGCCGACCGGGCCGCGTTCTGGCTGGTGCTGGTCGCCCTCGTCGTCGGCGGGCTCACCCTGGCGGTGTGGTTGCTGGCGGGCGCGAGCTTCGCGAAAGCGATGCTGTTCGCGATCACCGTGGTCGTGATCACCTGCCCCGACGCCCTGGGTCTGGCGACCCCGACAGCGATCATGGTCGGCACCGGGCTCGGCGCCGGACGCGGTGTGCTGTTCAAGAACGCGATGGCTCTGGAGTCCTCGGCCCGGGTGCAGATAGTGGTTATGGACAAGACCGGCACCCTCACCAAGGGCGAGCCGGAGGTCACCGACATCGTCACCGACGGCAACACTGGCGCCGACACCGAGTTGCTCGCTCTGCTCGCGGCGGTCGAGCGCGAGTCCGAACACCCCCTGGCCGAAGCGATCGTCCGCTACGCCGAAGCCCACGGGGCCGGCCATGCGGTCGCGGAGCGGTTTGAGAACGTGCCCGGTCACGGGGCGATCGCCGTGGTGGGTGAACGTCGGGTCGTGGTCGGCAACCGGCGATTGTTCGAACGGGAGAATATCGAGCTGGGCGAACTGGCCGCGGCCAGGGACCGGCTGGCCGGCAGCGGGCACACCGCCGTGCTGGCCGCCGTCGACGACAAGGCGGCCGCGGTGATCGCCATCGCCGACGCGCCGCGGAAGACCTCGGCCGCCGCGGTGCGGGAACTGCACGACCTCGGTGTCGAGGTGGTCATGCTCACCGGCGACAATCAAGCCACCGCCGACCGCATCGCCGCTGGGCTGGGCATCGACACCGTGATCGCGGAGGTGCTACCCGGCGACAAGGCCGCCCGGATCACAGAACTTCAGGCCGGCGGCCGCAAGGTCGCCATGGTCGGCGACGGCGTCAACGACGCCCCCGCATTGGCACAGGCCGATCTGGGCATCGCGATCGGTGCCGGCACCGACGTGGCCATCGAAACCGCGGACCTGGTGCTGATGCGATCCGATCCGCTGGACGTGCCCACCGCGCTGCGCATCGGACGCGGCACCCTGCGCAAAATGCACCAGAACCTGGCCTGGGCCGTCGGCTACAACACCATCGCCCTGCCGATCGCGGCAGGAGTGTTCGAACCGCTCGTCGGGCTCACCCTGCGCCCGGAAATCGCCGCGATGTCGATGTCCGGCTCCAGCATCATCGTCGCTGTCAACGCACTGGCACTCAAACGACTCCGACTGCCCGACAACTCCAAATGACACCGAAGCCGCTGTCAACCTGCGATCCTTCCGGGAAGACCGCGATGTCGGGTGGGCTCGAGCCGAGCTGCTTCGTGGCTCGGGCCAATCCGAGAGGCCGGTGTTGATAGCCCAGGTGCCGGGCCCGGCCGTTCGACAACGGTGACTTTCGCGGGACGGCTACGCGAAGGCGGGCGTTCTCGGTGGCGAGTTCGACAGCAGGCGTCGCCAGCGAGAGCCGCCCACGCGGCGCAGCAGTGCGGTTGATACGGCCGCACGCGCGATAGCTACCGTCGCACTCACCCTTCTCATCACGACAGGCGCCGCAGCCTGCTCTACAACAACCCGAGATCGCTGCGTACGCTAAGGCCATCCACGGCGATCCCGCGTTCGAGAACACTTTCCGGCATGAGTTCGCCGAGGTCGACGGTGTCGGTCTGCACTATGTGACCGGCGGTAGCGGCACGCCGTCGTCCTCATCCACGGCTGGCCACAGACCTGGTACGTCTTCTCGGAGATCTCCACCGCCAGTGCCTGGTGGCGGCCGACGGCCGGACGATGACCTCGGTGCCCGGGTCGCTGAGCTGTCGGAGCGCGAAGGCGAAGGCCTGTTCCGACCGGCATAGCTCGCGCGCGGATTCAGGCGAGGTTCGCCGACGCCTCGTCGAGGAGGTGGTCGCACTCGAAACCTCTTGCTGGGAATCAGATTCGCTGGTTCACTCGGTAGGCGGTTGCCGTACGGCTCGAGTGACGCTTCCGGGGGCGATTGGATCGGCTGGTGCAGTCGTCCCCTGGGCGATGCCACAGGCGATGTGGCGCCAATGTGCCGCCGGAAATCGGCTGCTGATCATCAACTGCGCCAACCGTTCTGGCGAGTGCTCGTGAGGGGGAAGCGGTTCGGCGAAACTGCCGCCGAGCCCCTTCGGCTGGCCGGTGGCGGTTCGGGAGGTTATGATCAACGCGATGATGACTCCATCTGTTCAAAGATTGGGGGTTCCGTTCGCACAAGGTGAGTGCTGATGCTCACTCACATCGCGAACGAGGACGACTCCCGCCTTTCCTTCTGGCTGCGTGTGCGTGAATTCGCCGTGCCGCCCTCCATGATCGAGACTGCTACCGCCCGCCGTCGCGTGGGGGACTGGGCGGGCGCGTGTGCCGCGGCAGGCTTCGATGTCGATTTCACTGTCCGGTCGGTGGCGCGTAGCCACGGGCACGAACTCGCGGCTCGAATCCGGGCCGACCTCCGCCATCTGGCTCCTGACCTGTTGCGCTGGCATCTGCCGAGAGTCGCTCCGGACGGGTTGTTGCGGCCGGGTCTGACCATCGCCTTGGCGCGGTACGACACGGCACCGGACCAGCGCGGCGGCGCACGTCCCATGCACCTTGTCGTTCGGACCGCGCCGACTTGGGCGGATGGCGGTCAGCGGATCAGTCTCGCGCTGTGGGACGGATCCGCCGCCGGGACCGGTGCGGGGCTCCATCCGCATCCTCGTCCCGACCGGCGTTTTCGCCTGGATCTCCATCGCCATTTGTGGGACGCGCGCAGGGTCGGCGAGCTGCGGACACGGTCCGGGGCCGAGCGGCCCGAGAATACTTGCGCGATGCCGGAACCCGAACTGCTCGCCGCGGTGCCGCAGATCCGTCCGTGCGCCGTCGACCGCTGGGCGGCCGAGGCGGAGATTCTGCGCCACGCCGAGGGACGGCGTAGCGGTACTTTCGTGGTGCGGCTCGGGGCCAGGCAACGGTTGGTTCTGGACTTGGACGGCAACGGTTCTGGGCCGCCCATGGTGCGGATCGCGTCGAGATACCCGGTTGGCGGCGTCTCCGCGCTGCCCGTCCTGCCCGACGCGGCGACCTGGGTGCTGCCCGATCTGGAACTGCTTCGTGCCGGCGCGATAGCGGCCGATCGGCTGCACCCGCTGGTCGCATCGGCACTGGTACCCGACTACTCACCGAACGATGCGCCCCGCGTCCCGGACCGCGCAGGTCAACCGCGCCTGGTGCAGTGCAGGGGAGAACAGCACAGGATCGGGCTGGTCGACGGGGTCCTGGCCGCGCTGGACCACGACCAGGTCGAGATCCGGCGGGAGGAACTGCTGGTCGCCCTGAACGGCACTCCGCTGCCTTGCCTGCAGGCCATCGATGAGACGCACCGCCATCCGGACTGTCTGGTCGGCGTCCGCGAGCGTTTGGACCATGGCGACACCGCCGGCGCGCTGGCCATCGTAGCGGGACTGCTCGGTCCCGACGCGGTACTGCGCGACGGTGCTCTGCGCGACGAACTGGAAACGTCGGCGCGACAACGAATTACCTACGGACTGTTCAAGGCGGGCCTGTCCGAGCCAGGGATCGGGCGCGTTCCTCCGGTGCGCCGTCCACGCGACCGCCGCGCGCACCCACGCAACGCGACCTCGCGCTGACCCGTCGACCTCGCCGCACATCCACTCGACAACGCAACCCCTTTCAGGTGATCACACATGCTTACTGCTGTCCGTACGTCCGCCGATCCGGCCCGCCCCGCCCAACTCGATGTGGCCGACGAGTTGCTGAGTCTGCTCCGCGAGGTAGCCACCGAACCGCGCCCCGATAACCAACTGGAGGCCTTGGCGCTGGCCGTGGCCGCCGACCTACCGGTTCTCCTATGGGGTGAACCAGGGATCGGGAAGACCGCGGCCCTGACCCAGCTCGCCGCCGACTTGGACCTTCCGCTGACCACGGTGATCGCGAGTGTGCATGAGCCGTCCGACTTTTCGGGTCTTCCCATCATCGGGGACGATCCCGCGGAACACGGAGTCCCGATGGCTCCGCCGGATTGGGCCGTACGGCTCGTCCGGACCGGGCGCGGACTGCTGTTTCTGGACGAACTGTCCACCGCCCCGCCTGCCGTGCAAGCCGCCCTGCTCCGTCTGGTCCTGGAGCGGCGGATCGGCACCGTGCAACTGCCGCCCGGTGTCCGGATCGTCGCCGCGGCCAATCCGCGATCCTCGGCGGCCGATGGCTGGGAACTCAGCCCGCCGCTGGCCAACCGGTTCGTGCATCTGCAATGGACCCACGATCACGATGTGGTCGTTCGCGGCCTCGGCGGGACCTGGCCCCGCGCGACACTACCGCGGCTGGCCTCCGAAAGAGTGGGCGAGGCTGTGGCTTTCGCGCGCCGAGCGGTGTGTGCGCTTCTGGCGGCTCGTCCCGCTCTCGTGCATCAACTCCCCAGCACCGAAACCCGCCGAGGCGGTCCCTGGCCGTCGCCTCGAAGCTGGGAGATGACATTGCGGCTGATCGCCTTCGCCACCGCGGCCGGTTCATCCCGGGATGTGCTTTCCCAGCTGGTTCGAGGCACTGTTGGCGACGGGCCGGGCTTCGAGCTGCTGGCAAGCTTGGACCGGATGGACCTCCCGGACCCGGAAGTACTGCTCGCCGACCCGGCGGGAGCAGTCCTGCCCGAGCGGGGGGATCTGCGGCAGGCTGTGCTCGACGGCGTTGTGGCTGCGGTCCGCAAACGGCCGGAGAAATCCCGCTGGGATGCGGCATGGGCGCTTTTGGTCAAGGCTTCGGAAACCGGGGCGCCGGATCTGATCGTGGTTCCCGCAACCACTCTCGCCACGCTGCGCCAGGACGACTGGGACGTGCCCGCGGCCATCGAGGAACTCGCCGGAGTGGTATCGGTGTCCACGGAAGCGGATCGGGCAGCGGGCCGTGGCGCGGCGGAGGCAGGCCGATGACCGCGAACGCGCTGCGGACGCTGGACCGCGACAAACTCTTCGCCGCCCGATTGCACGCCGCCAGGGTCCGGCCCTACCTGGCGACCGCTCTGTTCGCGCTGTGCGTCGTCGAATCGCGCCGAGTACCGACGATGGGTGTCGACCGACACTGGCGCTGCTACGTGTCGCCTGCGTTCGTGGACCGAACTGCGGTAGCGGATCTGGCCGGTGTGTGGGTGCACGAGGTGTCGCATCTGCTGCGCGACCATCACGGTCGCAGTGACCGCTTCGCCCGGCAACACGACTTGACCGGCCCGGCGGAACGACTGCGGATGAACATCGCCGCGGACTGCGAAATCAACGACGACGCATTCGGCGACGGGCTGCCCCGCCCCGATGACGCTGTCACGCCCGAGTCGTTGGGGTTGCCCGAGGGGGAGCTCATGGAGGACTACCTGCGCAAGTTCCGGCTCGGACCCACTACGCAGGGCATAGCGTGGCTCGACTGCGGCAGCGGCGCAGACGGATTGGAACGCGAATGGGAACTCGGGCCCGACGGTGCGGACGGACTCAGCGAACACGAACGAGACGCCGTCCGATTCCGGGTGGCGCAGGGCATCATCGGCCGTCCGGGGAACGCCTCGAAAGGGTGGCGGCGCTGGGCGGAAGAGGCGTTCCATCCGCCGCAACCATGGCGGGATCTGCTGGGAGCGGCTCTCCGCTCCGCGGTCTGCGTCGCCGGTGCGGGTGCGGACTACACCTATGGCCGGCCGGCACGGCGCTCGGCGGGGGTGCCCGGCGTAGTGCTGCCGAGTCTGCGGCGAACGCCGCCTCGGGTCTCGGTGCTCATCGATACCTCGGGGTCGGTCAGTGATACGGAACTGGGCAGCGCGCTGCTCGAGGTGGCCGCCATGGCCCGTGCCGTGGGCGGCCGCCGCGACCTGGTCACCGTGCTGCCGTGCGACGCGGCGGCGAGGATCGTGCATCCCTTGTGCCGTGCCGAGCGGATACCACTGGTGGGCGGCGGCGGCACTGACCTGCGCACGGGCATCGCCAAGGCGATACGAGCCCACCCCCGCCCCGATGTCCTCGTGGTCCTGACCGACGGCCACACACCTTGGCCGACCACACGGC
Source organism: Nocardia sp. NPDC059691 (assembly GCF_042733915.1). NCBI lineage: Bacteria > Bacillati > Actinomycetota > Actinomycetes > Mycobacteriales > Nocardiaceae > Nocardia > Nocardia sp. NPDC059691. Next base: position 8,225 of record NZ_JBHWFB010000006.1, read on the forward strand.
CACCGTGCCGGACGGTGGTGGGCCTGTTTCGTCGGCAGTACGCCGCTTCGTGGCGCGAAAACGATCCCGATTACGTGCCGGACGCGCCTCCCGCATGGGCCCGAGTAGTCGATATCGGATAGGCGCCCGCTGCTCGGATGATGATGCTCGGTCGGTGCCGCCACCTGGCGATCTCACCAGGGGGGATCCGGCCTCGGTGAAATCGGGGCCCTCATTAGCATCGATACGCGTGTAAATCGAGGAGATCCGAGGACCTACGTTGACTACCGAACAACTCGACCGCTGGAACGCCCAGGAAGCCGCCGCCGAGGCGATGATTCCCATCATCGGCACGTTGTATCGGGGGAAGGGCGTGACGATCCTGCTGCACAGCCGGTCGCTGGTGAACAAGTCGGTGATCAGCATCCTGCGGACGCACCGCTTCGCGCGGCAGATCGACGGTGAGGAGTTGTCGGTGGACGAGACTCTTCCCTTCCTGCGAGTGCTCAGTGAACTGGATCTCGGGCCCTGCAAGATCGATCTCGGTCAGTTGGTCATGACCTACCGCGCCGACGATCGCGGACTGTCGATCCGCGAGTTCACCGCTGCGGTGCTGGCCGAGGTGACCAACGGCAACAAGGCTCTGTCACCGGGCCCGAGGGATGTCGTCCTCTATGGCTTCGGCCGCATCGGTCGCCTGGTCGCTCGCCTGCTCATCGAGAAGGCCGGATCCGGCAACGGGCTGAACCTGCGTGCCGTGGTGGTGCGCAAGGGAGGCGACGACGATCTGAACAAGCGAGCGTCGCTGCTTCGCAGGGATTCGGTGCACGGCGCATTCAACGGCACGATCAAGGTCGATACCGGCAACGACACGATCACCGCGAACGGCAACACGATCAAGTTCATCTACAGCGATGATCCGACGACGATCGACTACACCGAGTACGGGATAACGAACGCGATCCTGATCGACAACACGGGCAGGTGGCGTGATCGGGACGGGCTGTCGCAGCATCTGCGCCCCGGCATCGCGAAAGTCGTTCTCACCGCGCCCGGTAAGGGCGATATCCCGAATATCGTGCACGGCGTGAACCATCGCGGCCTGGACCTGTCGCAGCAAATCTTCTCGTGCGCCTCGTGCACGACCAACGCGATCGTTCCGCCGCTCAAGGCCATGGACGACGAGTACGGCATCATCCGCGGCCACGTGGAGACGGTTCATTCGTTCACCAACGACCAGAACTTGCTGGACAACTATCACAAGGCGGACCGGCGCGGTCGTTCCGCGCCGTTCAATCTCGTGCTCACCGAAACGGGTGCCGCGTCCGCGGTCGCGAAGGCTATGCCGGATTTCAAGGCCAAGATCACCGGCAACTCGATTCGTGTTCCCACCCCCGACGTTTCGGTCGCGATTCTGAACCTGCAGCTTCAGCGGGAGACGACGAAGAGCGACGTGCTCGCTTACTTGCGCGGGGTTTCGCTCGCCGGACCGTTGAGCCGAAACCTCGATTACACCGCCGCCACGGACGTGGTTTCCAGCGATTTCATCGGATCGCGCGCAGCGTCGATCATCGATGCCAATGCCACGATCGTCGAGGGTGACACCGCGATTCTCTATGTCTGGTACGACAACGAATTCGGCTACTCGTGCCAGGTGGTGCGGACGGTGCAGTACATCTCGGGCATCGAGTACCCGACCTATCCTCAGACCGGCGCGCGGCTGGACGGCACCGCCGACGCCCGCGTGCTGACTGCGACCGACGCTCGGTAACTCGCACAGCCGAGATATTGGTCGGCAACCGGCCGAGCAGCGCGACGGACATATGTCTCGCGCTCGCCGATGTCTGTGCAACCCGATCGTCACGCGGATGTGTCGTCGATCGGCACATCCGTTCACCTCGCGGTGGTCTCCTCGCGCGACTCTGTTCCCGAGCCAGGCGAGTCTTCCGCGCTGACTTCCGATAGCCTGCTGTCGTCGACGCCGGGTATGGAAGGACAACGGTCCGAGCCCGGAAACCAACAGTGACAACAGGATGTGCAGGCAATCCGTGGTTCTCGAAGGTTCTACCGGTCGGACGATGCCGACATCCTCCGTCACGACAACCGCGCTCGCGGACTATGACCCGATCGATCCGGACGGACAGCAAGCAGCGCCGGTTGCTTCGTCGCCGACCGCCGAGACCAAGGAAAACCGACCGGCGCGTGGCAGCGAGTATGCGGTGTTGCTGCGTCTAGTGCGCCAAGCCGGGCTACTGGATCGGCGGTTGCGGTATTACGTCTGGAAGAGTGCGGCCACCGCGGTGGCGTTCGCTGCCGGGTGGGCGGTGTTCGTCATGGTCGGCGACTCGTGGTGGCAGCTGGTGGTTGCCGCGTTCTTGGCAGTGGTATTCGCGCAGATCGCGTTCCTCGGCCACGATGCCGGGCACCGACAGATCTTCGCCGGTCGGCGGGCCAACTACTTGTTCGGTGTGATCGCGGGCAATCTCGGCATCGGGGTGAGCATCGGCTGGTGGGTCAGTAATCACAACCGCCACCACGCTCACCCCAACACCGAGGGTTCGGATCCGGACGTGATGGGGGTGCTGGCCCATTCCGGCGATCGAGCACGGACCGGCAAAGGCATCCGGCGGTTGATTTTCCGCTATCAAGCCTGGCTGTTCTTTCCGATGTTGTTGCTCGAGGCCGGCAGTCTGCACTATGCGAGTGTCCGGGCGGTGCTGCGCTGGGCGATACCCAACCGCGTCTGGGAGGCCGCGCTGCTGGCCGCACATGCCGCCGGGTATCTCGCCGCGGTCTTCCTGGTCTTGTCGCCGGGTAAAGCGCTTGTCTTCATCGCTGTGCACCAGGGCCTGTTCGGGTTCTATATGGGCTGCACTTTCGCGCCCAACCACAAGGGGATGGAGGTACTGGCCGAAGGCGAGTCGACAGACTTTCTGCGTCGGCAGGTGCTCACGTCCCGCAATGTCCGCGGCGGCCGACTCGTCGACGCCGCCCTCGGCGGACTGAATTACCAGATCGAGCACCACCTGTTCCCGTCCATGCCGCGGCCCAACCTGCGCCGGGCCAAGCCGGTGGTCGAACAGTTCTGCGTCGAACTCGAGGTGCCCTACTGCGAGACCAGCGTCCTGGACTCCTACCGCCAAGCGCTGAGCCACCTCCACGCCGTCGGCCGACTCGCCGGCCCGCAATCTTCTGCGGTAGCCGACAGTCGACCCGACTGACTTCTCACCTCAGCTGAACCATTACAGCGCTGTCTACCGGCTTCTGGGCTGGTAGCTCGTTCGTTCCGCGGCACAGCAGGACACTCGGACTCGATCCTGTCAGCGGACCGAGCACCCTTTCGCCCGCTCGGCGTGACATTTTCGCGACCATTTCGTAATGTATCGGTGACCTATTCTCGACTGTAATCGGTAGCCGACATCATGCCTGGTCAACACCGTAAACGGACCGCAGCCCGGAAGCTCAGTGCCCTGGCCGTATGCGGCATCGCCGCGGCCCTCGCCGTCGTGTTGTGGGCGGTAACGCGACCGGGCCTGGAGGCTCAGCATGCCGCAGCGGCCGATTCGCCGCCGTCGGCCGCCGTCGCGCCGCCGACCAGCGTGCCGTCGATCACTCGGCCGACAGCGGCGGCGTCCGCGGCCGAGAAACCACCACCGTCGGCCAGGGAGGCTGCGCAGCACCTGCCACCACCGCCTCCCCCTGTACCGTGCTCGACCGAACTCGCAGGCACGCGGCCGCACGTGGCGCAGGTGGGCAACCTACTCAAGAAGACGTTCGCCGTCGCCGACATCGGCGGCGCCATCGGCCGTAGCGACGGCGACCACGGCGCAGGCTTGGCACTCGATCTCATGACACCCGATTCCGCGCGGGGCGACGCGATCGCCGAATACGTGCTGGCCAATCAGCAGCGTTTCGGTGTGACCTACGTGATCTGGCGGCAGCGGTACAACGATGGCAGCGGTTGGTCCTATCTGGAAGACCGCGGGAGCCCGACCGCCAATCACTACGACCATGTGCATGTGTCGTTCGACAAGGCCGCCCAGGGAGACGTAGCCTGCTGAACTTCATTCGGTGGGTGGCCCGAAAAAAAGTTCGTGCCGTCCGGCGACTTCACCGGGCGGCACGAACCTGTGTTCAAGGAAGCTCAGCGCTCGCAGCACTGGGAGCTGTCTCCCTAGCGGGCAAACGGAATCTTGGGGTCCACCCGCCGCATCTGCTTCGATGCGGCGAATCGACTAGTTCAGCTGTAGCGAATTCACCGCTGTAGTGCGGGCCGCGGTGTGGAGCGGAGCGGCGCAGGGAAGTCCGGCCCCGAAGGGGCAGACGGACGATGCGGTGATCTACCGAGACCGGATCAGGAGGCGGGCTTGGGCTGGGTCAGGTCCCGGATGCCGGTGATCGCATCGATGACGTTGACGACGGCGGAGGTGCCCCCGTCGAGGGCCGAGCTGCCGGAGTCCAGCATGGCGGAACCGGAGGACGAGCCGGCCGAACCAGTGGACGAGCCACCGTCGGCCGAACCCGAGGCCAGGCCCGCCGAACCGGTGCCGGCGGCGGAGTGGGCGGCGGAGGCCACCGCGACCGGGCCGAAGAACAGGGCAGCGGCGGAGACGGTGCTGGCGGCGAGAAGGGCCTTACGAGAGAACATCTACGGAGCTTCCTTTCACAGTGGGATAACGACGCCATCACGGGCGCACCAGCAACGTTAAGAAAAAGAAATCTACAAATCCACTTCTATTGCTGTGGTAATCATCACCGTTAATAGTTGGCTAACTGAGTATTTTGCCGAGGTAACACAAATTGATCTTCATCCACCGGTGAAGTCGATGATCAAATCGAGTCGATTTCTCGACACCCCGCGTATCAACGTGCGGCGGAGTCGATCTCGCGGTGCGCTTCCATTCTGTTCGGCGTGAGTCGAGCCGACGGCACACTCGGCGCCACTAACCTGTGTCGTCCGATTTGACCTGCTAGGGGACGGGTCGCACTGCGGTAAGTCGGTACAATTTCGCATCCGATGCACATCCTGCGGCGGCTCCCCCGTGCTCAACCGATGCATTCGCCTACCGAACGCCCCTCCGGTCGATCCATCCAAGTGGAAGCATGCTCTCCGGTTTCGGTCGAATATTGCGCAAATCTGCGGATCCTCGGCGTCGTGATCGCTTTATGGCGCAGAAATAAACACGTCTTCTGCAAATATGCAGACAATGCATGAGCCTGGACGGACTGTTGTTGAAGATGAAATCGGCGACTGCATCCCGTTACGGACCTGCCGGATGTGCTGGCTGGTGCCGCTGAGACTGCCCTGGGGCCTTGGCGTCGACGTGATAGACGAGCACGCCGCCTGCGCTGAGCCCGCACAGCACGATCGGCCGGTTGTCCCGGGCCCGGTCGTGTGCGGTGAGGTCGACGAGAAGGTCGACCCAGTCGCCGATGATCGGGTTCGCGTCGGGCTCGATCGCTCCGCCCCTGTCTCGGCTCGATGCTCCGACGACCGGTAGTCGAGTCGAATCGGCTGATCTTGAATGGGGTATGTTCGAAAGGCTGGCATGGCAGGAGGATTCGAGGGTGACCGCAGTGAACGGTATGTCGGTCGACGTCCGGACATCCGACGGTGTCGCTGACTCGTATGTCGCCTACCCCGACGATGGCGCCGCCCATCCGGGAGTGCTCGTGATTCAGGACGGTTTCGGACTGCGGCCCAGCCTGCGATCACTGGCCGATCGTATTGCCGCCCATGGCTACACCGTTCTGCTGCCGAACGCCTATTACCGGCACGGGCGTGCGCCTGTGATCGAGCTGCCGGACTTCATCGACCCGGGGGAGCGGCCGGAGATCTTCCAACAGGTCTTCCCGATGATCCGCGAGCTGACCCCGGAGCTCCTGCGTTCGGATGTCGGCGCATATCTCGAGTGGCTGGCAGCGTCGCCGCAGGTCATAGCGGGAAAGGTCGGCGTCACGGGTTACTGCATGGGTGCGCGGCTGGCGGTGCTGACCGCCGCCATGTTCCCCGATCGGGTTGCGGCGGTGGCAGGATTCCACGGCGGACCGCTGGTGACCGACACCCCGGACAGTCCGCATCTCACCCTCGGAAACATCACGGCGGAACTGTATTTCGCCCACGCGGGCGAGGATCACCACATGACTCCGGAACATATCGCCCTGTTCGACAAGGCGCTGGATGCCGCCGGTGTCCGCCACCGCACCGAGGTCTACGAGGGTGCCCAACACGGCTACACCCAGGCCGATACTTCCGCACACGATCCCGAGGCCGATGAACGGCACTACCGCGAACTGCTGGCCCTGTTCGACCGCAATTTGCGCCGCTAGCCGGGCTCAGCCGACCTCGCGGAAGCACCTGTCAGGTCGGCGGCGCGTGTCGGATGCCCCGCCACCCTAGCGGGAATCGGACCCCAGAGGCCTGGACGTCGTGAATCAGCTGCGCGTAGCCTTCGCAGGCCTCACCGAGGTGAAACCATGCCTCGTGCCGCACGTCGTTGTCATCGACGTGTAGCACCGTCCACCACGCGTTGGCATAGATCTTTGCGATATGGCTGATCACCTCTCCCAGGGAATGGGTGTGCCTGCGCGCGCCGGGGGCTCTCGGAACATGGACGAACGCCCACGAATCGATCTCGCTGACGATCTCGGCAATGTCGATGTGGACGCGGGCTTCATCGAATTCGGCGGGAAGACGCGTTCGATTCAGGCGCACTGGGATCAGTGCCGCGTGCAGATCGCCCAACTCCCTAGCCCACTCGATCAGCGATGATCCTTGCGTAAGGTGACCAGCGATCGCCGCCAATAACTGATCAGGCCCGAGCAACGGTGCTTTCCCTTCCTCCGGATCGCCGTCGTCGCGCGGCCGGAGTGGTTCGGCCCGGGAGCAGAAGACCGTGGCGGTCATCGTCGCACCTCATACCGAGGCGCGACGGAGGTCGGTGCGGTTTCTTCGGCAAGGTGAACCGCGTGGCGGAGTCCCTGACCATGAGCTGCGCCGGAGGTGAATTCGACGCGTTCGTCCAAGCATCCCACTGGAGTTCCTTCAAACCGGGTTTTGCCGTTGCTGTCGATGGCGGTCGTCGCCGATGACCTGTGCGGACGGTGGAGATCTGCCGCACCTTGATACCTGATCGGCCATTATCAGCAGAGTGTATACACTATGGCATCAGAGAATGCGTTCGTCAACGGTTATGTGCCCGAAGGTGGGCGTGCGACGAGATGCGGGCTCGAACGGGTTCCCGCTCAATGCCATTCGTAGGTGCCGCGGCCGAGTGACAGGCGCATCGAAACGCTGCCCTCGTTGAGGCGCCACCGATGAACGACGAAGCTGCGCAGACCCGCCGTGACGAACGGATCCGCTGACGCGATGGCGGTTGCGTCGGCTTCGTCGGAGGCGCGCAAGACCGTGACGCCCGATCCCGGACCGGCGCCGGGGCCGCTGACGAGGGGGCCCGACAGGAAGACGAGGCCGCGTTCCTCGAGGTCCAGCAGCCAGGCTATGTGCGCGGGGGCGAGGGCGGCGATGTCCTCGGAGGTCGTCCCGGCCGAAGGGGTGGAGGTCAGCATCCAGTAGTCCTGGCCCAGGAGCAGTGAGGGGTCAGGGGCGTCGCGATCGGCGGCGGGGGGCAATAAACTCATCGCATAACTGTATGCAATTTCCGTGCGGCAGCAACATCCGGAAGAACCTTGACAGTAAAAGTGCATACACATTACGGTCGGACGCGTAGGGAACAGGAGTGACGCCACCTGCGGACTCCTCGGCCGGGCGGTTCCAGGAGCACTCGATCGACCAGCACATGACCCGGCCGCCACCACGGGAAGGAAAATTCACCATGCCGATCGCTGAACTCGGTCATTTCGGAGTTTTCTGCGATGACCTGGAAGCCAGTACAGCGTTCTACCGCGACGTCCTCGGACTGACGGTCACCGATGAGGACCTGAATCTGGGCATGCGGTTCTTCAGTGCCCGGCCGAACTTCGAACACCACGAGTTCCAGCTCGTCGAAGGCCGGACCGTGGCGCGCGCCGACGAGAACACCAAACTCATTCAGCAGGTCTCGTTCCGGGTCAATCATCTGACCGAGTTGATCGAGTTCCACCGCAGATTCATCGAGCACGATGTCGACTTCGACATGATCGTGACGCACGGCAACGCGTTCGGCATCTATTTCTTCGATCCCGAGGGCAACCGTTGCGAGGTGTACTGGCAGACCGGACTGCCCGCCCGCCAGCCATTCCTGGCAGCGATCGACCTCACCGAACCGATCGAGAAACTGCTGGCCGACAACGCGGCGCTGGTAGCTCGGTACGGGGAGACCGGCTATCTGCAGCCGGGGCTGGTGAAGAACCTCATCCCGGACGCGATCGACTCCTGACACCGTGCGTTCGGCAAGTTTCCACAGGAGAGAACACCCATGATCACGCTGACCGACATCGCCTATGTGCGGTCAGGAGTCGCCGATCTCAGGACCGCCGTCGACTTCGCGACCCGCATCGTCGGTCTCGAACTCGCCGGTGAGACCGAACCAGGGGTCGCACACCTTCGCGCTGACTCCCGCCACCACTGTCTGGCTTTGGTCGAGGGGGTGTCGGGGGTTCTGGCCTCCGGGTTCACCGTCGCCGACATGGATGCGCTGGAGGCTGCCGAGAACGAACTCGAGCACGCCGGTTTCGCTGTGCGGCGCGGGTCGAGGCAAGAGGCTCGCTCGCGACGCGTGGCCGAGTTCATCGGCTTCGACGATCCCTTCGGCAATCGCATCGAGCTGGTCAGCCAACAGGAGACGATCACCCGCCCCGTCGCTTTCGCTCGGCCGGCAGGCATCACGGAGTTCGGGCACCTCTGCCTCGACGCACCGGATGTGCACGAGGCCTACCGGTTCTGGAACGGGCACTTCAACGCCCGCGTGTCGGATTGGATCGGCGACGCCGCGTGCCTGATGCGGATCGATCCCGTCCACCACAAGCTCGCCGTATTCCAGGGCGAGAGCGCTGGTCTGTGCCACATGAACTTTCAGGTGGAGTCCATCGACGACGTCTTCCGTTCCTGGCACTTCCTGCGAGAACGCGACGTCCAGATCGAAATGGGCCCTGGTCGCCACCCGCAGTCGACAGCGGTGTTCCTCTACTTTCTCGGTCCCGAAGGCTTCACCTACGAATACTCGTTCGGGGTGCGTCGCATCGAGGACGACGCGGCTTGGCGACCGCGCACGTTCGATCCGGATGAACCCGGCTCGATCGACATGTGGCTGGGTCCGGTCAAGCGGGTCTCCACGCAGCACGCGGCCTCGATGGCCGGAACCCGACCCGCCCCGACGAGGAGTTAGCAAGTGGCCGTCATCACCGGCGATCATCCGACCGCATCGATACGCGAAGTCGATGGGGTACGCACCGCTGTCATCGACACCGGGGAGCACGCAGGCGAGAGCGCGCAGCCGCCGCTGCTGCTCCTGCACGGATCCGGTCCCGGTGTGAGCGCCGCGGCCAACTGGCGACCCGTGCTGCCGTCCCTTTCGCAGAGCCGGCGCGTCATCGCCCCCGATCAGTTGGGCTTCGGTGGCACAGCCACCGGTGCGGCGCGCACGTGGGGCCGACAGGCGTGGACCCGGCACGCACTCGCGCTCATGGACGAACTCGGCATCGAGACCTACGACATCATCGGCAACTCGATGGGCGGGGCAATCGCCTTATCACTCGCGGCCGAGCGTCCGCAGGCCGTTCGTCGACTCGTTCTCATGGGCTCGATGGGTGTCGCGATGGCGCTACCGCAAGGGCTCGACACCGTCTGGAACTACCGGCCGGGAATCGAGAACATGCGCGAGATCATCGGGCTGTTCGCCTACGACCGGGGACTCATCACCGATCAGCTGGTCGAGATGCGATACGGGGCAAGTGTCGAGCCCGCCGTCGCGAAATCGTGGGAAGCGATGTTTCCCGAACCGCGCCAACGCTGGGTCGACGACCTGGCCCTGTCCGGTGCCGAGTTGACCGGGGTGGCACAGCCGACCCTCATGATTCACGGGCGAGACGACCGGGTGGTGCCGTGGAAGGAATCCTCGGGGGCATTGCTGGAACTTCTTCCTGACGTCCGGCTGCATGTGCTCGGCAACTGCGGCCACTGGACCATGATCGAGAAGACCGCCGAGTTCCTCGGCGTCGTGGAACCGTTCCTGTCCGAGGCCTGACCTCGCTCAATGTGGCTTTCTGTGGGGAAGTCATCGATGGAAGAAGGAGTTGCGATGTTGAGCACTATGCAGGACGAGCCGTTGTCGTTGGCGACGTTGCTGCGCTACGCATCGACGTTCGCTGGGGATTCGACTGTGTCGACGTGGACGGGTACCGGTGTGCGCACCATGACCTATCGTGAGGTCGGGGCGGAGTCGGCGCGGTTGGCGAACGCGTTGGGCGGGTTGGGTATCGGGGTGGGTGATCGGGTGGGGACGTTCATGTGGAACAACAACGAGCATCTGGTGGCCTATATCGCGGTGCCCGCGATGGGTGCGGTGCTGCATGCGTTGAACATCCGGTTGTTTCCCGAGCAGGTGGTGTATGTGGCCAACCACGCCGAGGATCAGGTGGTGTTGGTGGACGGCAGCCTGGTGGCGTTGTTCGGGCAGATCCTGCCGCACCTGGCCACGGTGCGGCATGTGATCGTGGTCAACGGCGACGCGGCGACGTTGACCGCGCCCGAGGGTGTGCAGGTGCACTCCTACACCGAACTGCTGGGTGCGCAGCCGGATACCTACGAGTTCCCGGTGATCGATGAGCGCGCGGCCGCGGCGATGTGTTACACCTCCGGTACCACGGGGGATCCGAAGGGTGTGGTGTATTCGCATCGGTCGAACTGGTTGCACGCGATGCAGGTGGCGGCGAACAACGGGATGGGTTTGCACGGCAGCGATTCGATTCTGGCGATCGTGCCGTTGTTCCACGCGAACGCGTGGGGTCTGCCGTATGCGGCGTTGATGGCGGGGGCGAATCTGTTGATGCCCGACCGGTTCCTGCAGCCGGGTCCGTTGTTGGAGTGCATGGCCGCGCAGCGCCCGACCTTCGCCGCGGCGGTGCCGACGATTTGGGGTGGGGTGCTGGCCGGGCTGGCGGCCAACCCGCAGGACATCACGCATCTGCGTGCGGTGGTGGTGGGTGGTTCGGCGGTGCCGCCGTCGATGATGCGCACTTTCGAGGACAAGCATGGGGTGCGGGTGCTGCATGCGTGGGGGATGACCGAGACCTCGCCGTTGGGTAGTGTGGCGCATCCGCCGGCGACCGCGGTCACCGAGGAGCAGAAGTGGGCGTATCGGGTGACGCAGGGTCGTTTCCCGGCCGGGGTGCGGGCGCGTCTGGTCGGTGATGAGGGTGTGGTCGCCAACGACGGGGTGGCGTTGGGGGAGTTGCAGGTGCGTGGTCCGTGGATCACCGGGTCGTATTATTCGCCCGACGGCACGGTGATCGATCCGGAGAAGTTCGACGATGGTTGGTTGCGGACCGGGGATGTCGGCAAGATCAGTCCCGATGGTTATCTCACGTTGGTGGACCGCTCGAAGGATGTGATCAAGTCCGGGGGTGAGTGGATCTCGTCGGTGGATCTGGAGAACGCGGTGATCGCGCATCCGGCGGTCGCCGAGGCCGCGGTGATCGGTGTGCCGGACCAGAAGTGGGACGAGCGGCCGTTGGTGGCGATCGTGCTGGCCGAGGGCGCCGAAGCCGAACCCGAAGAACTGCGGGAGTTCTTGGCCGACAAGTTCGCCAAATGGCAGCTGCCCGAACGGTGGACGTTCATCGCCGAGGTCCCCAAGACCAGCGTGGGCAAGTTCGACAAGAAGCGGCTACGCGCCCAGTACGCCGACGGCGACCTGGAAGTCACCACCCTGTCCTGACCCTGCTGCCCCGCGTCACCACCTCAGCATCGGCAGTGGTGACGCGGGGTGACTACGCAACCGCCGCGCGGGCTGCCGGTGTCACGGGCGCGAGCCGGGTCTCGACCTCATCGCGAAGATCATTGGCTTCACGGCGGTTGCTCACCCGTCAGTCCGGAACGCCGACCATCTCCAGGGCCAATGGCACAGCGGTCGGCTGGTAGTCGGGCGAGGTGTCGCTCAATACTTTGAAAGCGGTGTGGGCCAAGTGACTCGCCATGCGGGCTTGGGCCGTGGCCTTGGCGCCCTCCACCAGCGCGGACAGAATCTGCGCGTGTTCGTGATCGCCGGCCTTGTGCCAGCTGTTCGGCTCGCCACCCTGGTAGATCCGGATGTACCGGACACACCGGTCGGCCAGTTGACGCAACTGCTTCTGCATGGTGTCACCGGCGCCGCAGGTGATCGTGCGGTGGAACGCCGAGTGGATGACGAACCAGCGCTCGGTCTCACCTTCCTCCGCGGCCACGCGCATGGCCGCCAGTTGCTCGGTCGCGTGATCTCGGGCGGCGTCGTCGAAGCTGTCCACTGTCATGGCGACGGCCAGTGACTCGAGCACGACTCGGCTGGCATAGATCTCGTCGAGTTCACGCGGGTCGAGCATGGAGACGCGGGTGCGCTGGTTCGGTTCGATCTGGACCAGGCCCTCCTCCTGCAGCATCCGCAGCACCTCGCGCAACGGCGTGCGGCTGACGCCGAGCTGCTCGGCCAGCGACACCTGAGAGAGCTTCGTCCCAGGCCGCAGCGTGCCGTCGAGAATCCTTTCGCGCAGGTAGGCGTGTACATACGGGATAGCTTGGCGTGCCTCGGGTAGTTCCACCCTGGTGATGTGCGGGACGAGCACTTTGCGACTCATACCCCTAGCGTAAGCGATGTGTATACATATTCCTTCTCTTTCGGATGTCGCCCGCGTAAACTGCATACAGTATTTCGGAGTCGTGGCGTCGCCGAAGGCGTCCCCTCCCCGCGCGAAAACCCGTGAGGACGTGACCAATGTGAGAATTATCGGAGTCATCGGACTGGGCAAGATGGGCCTGCCGATCGCTGAGAACTTGCTGGCCCGGGGGTTCGACGTCGTGGGGTACCGGCGCAGCATCGAGTGTCCCGAGCTCGAGGCCGCGGGCGGCACCGTCGCGTCGTCGCCGGCGGAACTGGCCACCTCGTGCGAGGTCATTGTGTCGATCCTGCCGACCGCGGATGACGTCCAGCGCGTGGTCAGCGGACCCGAGGGCACGCTGTCGACGATGCGCCCCGGAGCGATCCACCTCGAGATGAGCACGATTCCGGTGACGCGCAAGCTCGCATTGATGCGTCAGCTCCAGCATGTCGGGGCCACCATGCTCGACTGTCCGATCAGCGGCAGCCCCGGAATGGTCGGCCCGCGGCTGGCCAGGATCTTCGCCTCCGGAGCGGCGGAGGCGATCGATCGAGTCGCCGACGTCTTGGACGCCATCTCGGGGCCCTGGGTCAGAACCGGTGACTTCGGGACCGGCACCCACCTGAAGTACATCTCCTCCATGCTGGTGGCGACCCATACGGTCGCGGCCGCGGAAGCGATCGCGCTGGCCCGCCGCGACAACTTGGACCTCGAGATGGTCCAGTGCGCCCTGGAGACGTCCATCGCGGGCTCGGCGCTGCTCGAGCAGCGAGGTCCCGTGATGGCGCAACGCTCATGGCTGCCCGCTCCCGGGCCCATCGCGACGCTGCACGAGATCCTTGACCAGATCGAGGCGCACCTGCACGAGGTCGGCGAGCATCGGCCGGTGTTCGAGGCGGCCAAAGCGGTCTTCGACCAGGCCTTGGCCGACGGTTGGGGAGAACTCGATATAGCCAGCGTGCACGACCAGATCTCCGCCCAGAACGCACTCGCACAGGAAGTCACCAAATGATCTACGTCACTCACCGCCTCCCGGTCAACGAGACCGGCGAGCCGACGCTCGATCGGACTGCCGTGTGGCAGGGCCTGGTCATGAAGGCCGACAATGCGCTGCCCTTCGTGCCGGCCATGTCCCACTGCCTCGTCACCGCTCGCCTCGATGACGTGACGTTCGAGCGCGAGATCGAGCTGTTCGGCGACCGCTATTCCGAGCGAGTCAGCCTCCAGCCGCAGCAGCGGGTGATTTTCACGCGCATCTCGGGGCCGGTCCTCGGCACGATCGTCAACGACATCGAGGAAGACGAGGGGGAGCTGTTCCTCCGGTTCAGCTTCGCGCTGGTGCTCGAAGGCTTACAGAGTGGTTCTCCCGAGGAGGCGGCGTACGCCGAGGAAATGACGACGCAGTACATAGCGGCGGTCGGCGCAACGCTCGCGGCCATCCGTCGGGTCGCCGGTGGAGAAGCGTCCGTCACGCTGCCCATGAGCTGACGTCCGGACCGTGGGCGACGGCCCCGCGTTCCGGCGCGGGACCGTGCGCCTGGTCGGGGTACGCACACGCCCGAATTCGCTTCCACCGCAACCTGATCCAGTCCGGTCGGCCTGGCGACGGAGTTCAGCGGCGTGAGCCTTGGGTGGCATACGCGCGTGGGATCATCGGGCGGCGCGCGTCGTCGCCGCTTTGCGCAGCAGGTGTGCCCCCAGTCTGGGCAGTAGCTCGTGTTTGACGGCTTGCCATGAGCGAACCTCTTCCGCCGACATGGCGGCGACTGGTGCGTCCCTCGTCTCGAGCCAGACGGTGCACGCGGCGGCAAGCACCGACATGGTGGCGACTGCGGTGGCGGGGTCGGCTGCCATCGTGATCGCGCCGTTGCCGCGCAGAATGAGCGCGTCCGACGCGCCGATCGCCTCGGCGAGTCGCAGGCCGCGGTCGGCTTCGCGGACCAGTAGCGCGGAGGGGTACACCGGCACGGAATCGCCCAGCCAGCACGCCTGGCCGTGGGTCGGGGCGATGCGGTCGGCGAGCATGCCGACAGCCAGCGATGCCGCCGGCTGGGCCCGCGCGATCGCTCCGGTCGCCGGGAAACGGTTGTAGAGGGCCAAATGGGCCCACGCCTCGGCCGGGCATCCGGGTGGCAAAGACGTCGCGTTCAACGGGACACGGATGCAGTTCGACGCCTCGACGGTCTCGAGATCCGCGGCGGGTGTGATCACCATGTGGTCGAAGTCCCTGGCGGATACATGCCCGAACGCGTCGACCAGCCCCATGGTGGCCATGGCGCGCGCTGCGTCGGAAACCCGGACTTCGATGGGTTGGGTGGTGGAAGAGCTCACCGGATAACTGTATGCACTTTTTAGCCTCAGCGCCAAGCCCGGGGCGAAAATCGACGCTTCGCTTCGGGCAGTTCATTCCGCAAAGCGGAATTTGCGCTCAGGGAGATGGCCGGACGTGACTGGATCGGGTCAAAGTGTATGCAGTTCATCTCGAAAGGATCCAATTATGACCAGCGCTTTGACCGCCGCCGTGTTCCACGCGGTCGACACTCTCGACTCGAAGGCCTTTGCGGGACTTTTCGCCCATGATGGCAAGACCACCTTCGGCAACGGCCCCGTTCTCGAGGGCCGCGAGGCGGTCGAGGCGGGCACTGTCGGCTTCTTCGGCATGCTCAGTGGGATGCACCACGAGATCGTCCACGAGTGGGTCGTGGGCAACGACACCATCGTCGAGCTGGTTGTCACCTATGCGCGTAAAGATGGCCGAGAGGTCTCCATCCCGGTGGTGTCGATCTGGACTGTCGGTGACAGCGGCCTGATCGATAGCTATCGTGTCTTCTTCGACGTGGCCCCGGTTTTCGCGTGACCAAGCCGACGTGACCAGGGCGTGTCGCGGTCGTCACCGGAGGCGCCGCCGACCGGTGCCGACCGCACCGCCGCGACCGACTATGGGCCGGTCCGGACCGCCGGGTTCATGGCGGGGCGCAAGGCCTGGCCGCGGTCGGTCAGCCGATAGGACTGCGGCCGGGGGAGTGCGTCAACGCTGGAGTGACCAGCGCGAGGCGAGGCCCCGACCTTCAGGCGAAGTTCTCGGCGATCGCGGACGCGGTCGCCCGGACGTCGGGTACGAGGTCGACGAGGCGCCTGCGGCTGGAGCCTGCCGAAGGGCACGCCAACACGACCGCGGCGATGACCATGCCGGGCCGGGTGGTGACCGGGACGCCGACGGCGTTCACACACTGCTCGTTCGTCTCCAGGCACAGGGCATAACCCTGCCTGCGGACGACACCGAGTTCACGACGGAGCGCGACGAGCTCACGCGTCGAGCCATCACGCATTCGGACGTGGCGGTCGGGGTAGAGCGCGACCAGTTCGCTGTCGGGAAGCTGGGCCAGGAGCACCTTGCCGCCCGATGTGGTGTGTGCGGGCAGCAAGTGCCCGACACGACTTCGGACGCGGTGGGCGCGGCTGCTCTCGACGCCGTCGATGAACCGGCAGCCGTTGCCCTCCAGGGTCACCAGGAAAGTCGTACAGCCCGACCGCCGCGAAAGGTCGGCCAGATAGGGATGGCCGAGGACGCCGAGGTCGTGTGGCGGCTCGGCGCCCCGCGGGAATTGCGTCAGCCGTGGTCCCGGCAGGTAGGCGCGTTTGCGGTCCTGTTCGGCGAACCGGTGCCGCTTGAGGGTGGACAACAGCCGGTGTGCGGTGGGAGGCGTCACCGCGAGCAGTTCCGCGGCGTCGGCCACGCGCAACCTACCGTTCTCGCGCAGAGCGACAAGAAGCGTGAGCACGTTCTCGGCCGAAGAGATCGACTCGTGGGATGGCATGGTCCCTGCCCTCATCGACGATGGAGGCTCCCGGTCATGCCGCGACCATTCTGTTCTCCAGTCGACCGAGGCCGTCGATCTCGCTGACGACCAGGTCGCCGGCGTTGAGGAAAGTCTTGCGCGGCAGGCCGACACCGGCCGGCGTACCGGTCAGGATGACGTCACCCGGCTCGAGGGTCAGCACGCGGCTCGCGGCGGCGATCAACCGCGGCACCGTGATCACCATGTCGGCGGTGGACGCTTCCTGCTTGATCTCCCCGTTGACCGTCAGCCGAAGCGTGAGGTCGTGCGGATCGCCGATTTGCCAGCTGGGCACGAGTCCGGGCCCCAATGGGCACGACCCGTCGAATGCCTTGTGCTGGAACCAGTCCCAGCCGAATGGCGCGAGGACCGCGTCTTTCCTCGGGAACAGTCCCCGAGCGGACAGGTCGTTGGCGACCGTGTAGCCAGCCACGTGATCGAGGGCCGCGCGCTCATCGATATCGTGACCGCCCGCGCCGATGACGACGGCCAACTCGACCTCCCAGTCCACGTCGGCGCGTTCCGGCAGACGCACGTCGTCGTGCGCGCCCAGGACCGTCGTGGTGGGTGGCTTGAGGAAGAAGAAGGGCTCACCGTCCGGATCCGGACGCTGCGTGCCCATCTCCTCCGCGTGCCCGTAGTAGTTCGCCCCGGCGCAGATGACCTTGCGGGGATAGGTGAGAGGTGCGACGAGTTCGACATCCGGTATGACCTCGAGCGCCGAGGGCTGGAAGTTCCGGAGCAGGGGCGTGAACTCGGCCCACCGATCGAGAACTTCCAACAAAGTGAGGCCCGATAGCGGCTCCGGCGCCCGGCCGACTTCGCCGGCGGCGAGCACGCCGACACTCGGCTGCGCTCGGTTGCTCCCGACGAACTGGACTAGACACCACTGCTGCGACGACATGAAAACCCCTTAGGAATCAAGAACTCGCTAAAGTGCACACACTTTTGCGGCGGATGTCAAGCCGGGCCGCTCGACAGGCTCGCCAGTCCGGAGCCCGTGCGCAATGGCGGTGGAGTGCGGGCGCTGCGTCACGTCGAACGGCCGCGACGGTCCGCTCGTAGTCCTGCGTCGGGTACGCGCCTCACGAAACTGCCTGTTGCCCAACCAAAATCAGATACGCGACCGCGACGGCAGCGATCGCTATCGCTGGGATCAGCTGCGCGAACCGGTCGCGAACGCGGAGGTGGCTGATAGCGGCGCCGACCATCAGTGCCACGATGCCCACTGCGGCGAGGGCGCCGACGGCGGGGATCGTCAGCCCCAGAAGTACTCCGATCGCACCGAGCAACTCCAAGGCCCCGATACCGCGGAAGGCGTTGACGCTGAATCCGAGGTGCGCCGCGGTGTCGCGTTGGAAGCTGACGGCCAGGGTCATGGTTGTACCGGCCCCTAGCAGAACGATCGCGAGCAAAGCTGCGAGGATGGTTGTTGCGGTCATGGTGATCTCCTGTTTTCGATGTCGAGAATTGGTCCCTGGATGTCAGGGCGGTGGGCATAGCTGAGTGCTGTCTGCCTCATATGAGGCTCGAATGCAGCCCCTCGGTTCGGGGGTGGGCTGACGCCGACGATCTGGATCTCGCCGATGTCGACGGCTCCGTCCAGCGGTTCGGCGCGGGCCTGCCCTCAGATCCGGGGCCGCCAGCCGCAGGTGATATGGGTGGCTCGAGATGCCACCTGGTACAGGTGTGCTCTTGCCGAGTCCGGTCGTAGACGAGGGGAGCGCGGGGCGAATTGTCGGGCCGTCCCTGTTCACTCTCCTTCCAGGATCGGCAGGAGCAGACGTGATCTGGAGTGCACCGTATTGACGCTCGGACTGCCGACGGGGGCGTGACTGAACAGGAGCATAGGGCGGAAGTCCTCGCGGCTGTCGTCACTGGTGAGGATGAGCCGGATGCGGTGCCCGCGGCGGAATCGGCGGGCGTTGGCCACCAGCGGGATGCGGTAGTCGACCGGGTCCCCCGCAGGGACGGGCTCCCACGTCCTCATCGGGAGGACGGGCCTGCCCGTCGCGCTCGCGTCCTCGTCGACATAGCGCATGCCGGCTCGCAGCCAGCCTTGGGTGACGTCGATGGCTTTGCCGTCCGGTCCGACGTCTTGCAGGAGCAGGATCCATCCCGTGTCGGCCGCACTGCTGGTGGCGGTGAGCCGTAGCTCGGGGTGACCGACCATGTCGAGGTCGCCGAGAAGGGGATCGCTGGTCCAACTCAGTTCTGCGGGCATGGCGTTCGCGCCGTCCGTGGCGTAGCTGCGCTCGCCCGGTTGCTCGTCGCCGGTGAGGGAGCCGTCGGAGTTGAGCGACAAGGCCATGTGTGTCGCAGGCGGGGGCCAGGAGTCGGCGGTGAGCCACCGTTCGGCCCCGGGCAGCCAGTAGCGGATGGCGGGGCCTTCGAGAATGCCGGTGTCCCGCCCCTTGAGCCAGTGGTCGAACCAGGCGAGGGCCTCGATGTGCATGCTCTCCCATGGCCAGGGCAAGCTGTGCTCCCCGAGCATGGTCATGCGCACGTGCGGGTTGTGGGCGAGGGCCTTCCAGGCTTGGAAGAGGCCGGGTAGATGCAGGGGGACGTTGGACCACTCGCCGCCGAGGTAGACGGGGATGTCGACGCGGGACAGCAGTTCGGTCAGGTCACGGTCGTCCCACCACGCATCCCGGGTGGGGTGTTCGGTGGCCACCGCGTTCAACAGGGCCTCCCACGGGTGGGCATCGTGGCGGAAGCGGCTCACCAACCGCAGGCCGAGAGTCGCCTGGACGCCGTCGGTGTGCCTGAACCGGCGGTGGACGGCGGGAATCGCGAGAATTCTGCGCAGGAGGCGGGACAGGCCCTTGCGGTAGAGAGAGTCGCCGTGGGCGGACAGGACGCCTAGCGCACGGAACCACGGGGTGATGAAAGCCTGGCTCAACAGGCCGTTGTGGTAAGAGGCTTCCCAGGCCTGAACCGTGACATTGAACGGGAACAGGGCCTTGAGATGAGGTGGGCGCTGGGTGGCCGCCGCCATCTGGGTCATGGCGTAGTAGCTGATGCCGATCATGCCCACGTTGCCGTCGCACCACGGCTGACCGGCGACCCACTCGACCAGGTCGAACAGGTCCTGGCGCTCCTGCTCGTCGAAAAAGGTGTAGGTGCCGTCCGAGCCCACTGTGCCACGAAGGTTGGCGATGACATGGGCGTAGCCGCGTGGAACCCAGAAGTCGGTGGTGCCGGCCTCGATGACCGCCGCGGGGGCACCGAGGTCCTGGAGTTGGCGGGGATAGGGTGCCGCCGCGATGAGCGCGGGAAATCTCCCGTCGGCGGCGGGGCGGTGAATGTCGGCCAGCAGCCTGGTGCCGTCACGGACCAGGACAGGCACATTGTTCTCGCGGGTCGTCCCGTGGAGAGCGGGGGACAGGTCGCGATACTCGCGACCTGTGGTCTGCGGTCCGTTCAACTGACGCTGACCGGGCTCCGCACCGGCTGCTCTTACCCGAGCCACGGCATCCTCATTTCCACATATACAGAAATTAACGGGCTCACGGTACGCCCGGCGCCCCGCTGCAGGCAAGAGCAATTTCCATATATGCTGAAATATTGGTCGTCGGCGGCCCGCGCGCCGCGCTCGGCGGGGCGAACGGTGACGAGCATGGTGCGGCCGCCGGCGTACTCGACCGCGGCGCCGACCGACTCATCCCTGCGGGGTCATCCGCCGCTCAGGCGCTCTCCGAAACATCCGTGCCCAAGGGGCCGGTGAGGTAGTGCTGCACGGTCGGCCCGATCAGGCGGACGACCTGCTTCGTGTGCAGATCGGCGATGCTGTCGAGGGCCCAGACATAACGCGTCATGGCCAGTCCCACGATCTGAGTGGCCACCAGGTCCGCCCGCAGGCCGGCCTCGTCGTCGGGAAGGCTCGCCGACACCACCTGCAAGACAAGATCGGAGAAGACGGCGCGGAGGCGCTCCATGGCGAAGGGCTCGTGACTCGCGGCGAGGATGATCGACCGCAGAATCTCCGAGGTGGCCGGATCGTCCCACATGCGCAGCGCCGCCTCGACAAAGGCTCGTCCGCGCTCCTCCAGTGGCACTCGAGCGGCCTCCCCGATTGCCGCACCAAAGGATTCCGGCGGCTCCAGCGCCGCCTTCAGCAGTCCCATCTTGTTGGAGAAGTAGTAGTTCACCAGGGTGGGGTCCACTTCGGCTGCCCTCGCCACGGCTCGCAACGAGGTTCCGCTGTAACCTCGCTCGGCGAAGGACTTACGCGCCGTTGCGAGGATGCGGTCCGCCTGCGCGCCACGTTCCCCCCGAGGCCCGCGCCCCGCTCGTGCCACCATGTTCCACCGTCTCCTCTGCCGGTTCCGCACTTCCCGACTGCGTGCGACCAAGTTTCCACACGCACTGAAATCTGTTTCAGCCTACCGGGCAATTCAGCTCCCGGTCCTGCGGGAGGCTTCGCACAGCCGTCCGAGCCCGCGAGAGAAAGTGACCCGTATGGCCGCGAGGGCCTTCGAAGGGTGTCCTACCGCTATCGCCGCTGTCCGGGCGTAGGGGGAATGAGGGAGAGGGCTTGGGCCTTTCGCAGCGCTGCGATGCGATCGTGCACACCGAGCTTGCGGTAGAGGTTCTCGGTATGTTTCGTCACCGTCGCCGCCTTGATCCCGAGTCGGGTGCCGATGGCATGCGCGGTAAGGCCGTCGCACAGGAGCGCGAGCACCGCCGACTCCCGGGGAGTGATCTTGTACTCCGCGGGATCCGCGCGCATCGTGTGGTGTGCGAAGGCTGCCGCCTCGTGCGCTTCGACCGTGTCGAGCAGCGACCTGGCGAGCACGGCGTATTCGAGATCCCGGTCGCTGAACCCGCCACCGCTGCGGCTCATGATGACGCCGCGGATCCGGCCGGGTTCGGAACTCAACGGCAACGCCAGCTGGCGGTCGATGCCGATGGCATCCTTTCCTGCCCGGTATGCCTCACCCTTCCACCAGCGATCGTCGGCTACCTCGTCCATCGTCAGCGGGGTTTTGTCTCGCGTCAGCGCATAATGCCGAAGCAGGGGGTGAGACCGCATATGCGCGTGGATCAGTGCGTCGAGCGGTGCCTCGTGGAGCCAGTCCGGCGATCCGGTGAGCGCATGGCCGGTTCCTGCCCGCCAGTTCAGGTCGATGAGAACCGCCAAGTCGCACGGTAGATCGGCGGTCAAGCGTTCCATCAGCAGCGGCCAGACCCGCACCGGCTCCTTCTCGGTGATGATCTGCAACGCGAGATCGTGGATGCGTTTGGCGTCTCCCCCTGGCACAGCGTCCATTCCAGCATTGTGCAGCACCGGTTCCCGGAGATCGGCTCGAGCTGAGAACGGTATACGAAGTTCTTCGTATATCCGCCTTGGAGCACCGAAATTATCGTTGGTCTCCGTAAGTATCCGGCGGACCGTCCCTTTGGATCGACACGGCGTCGGCCGCATCGAAGGATGGTTCGCCCGGAAAGCGGACCAGGAAGCACGCTGCGCTGGAAGCGCGCGCAAGTTTGCCGGGGGAATGTATGCGAACATTTGTCGTCAATCTCGATCGTGACACCGAGCGACTGACCGTGATCTGCGAGAATTTGGCGCGCCACGGGATGATCTTCGAGCGGTGGCCTGCCACCGACGGGCGGACGCTGGATTTCGATCATCCGGAGCAGGGCGAAGTTGTCCAGGACTTCGGCCGCTGGGCGTCGCTGGAGGCTGCCTGCGGGATCAGTCATATCAGGCTCTGGCGCCATATCGTCGACCACAGGATTCCGTGGGCGATCGTGCTCGAGGACGACGCCGAGCTGATCTCTCCGCTACCCCACGACGTCGACGAGTGGGGACTCCCTCCGGACTGTGATCTCGTCTTTCTGAGCAGCAGGGCCACACCGGGCCGGATTCGTTCGACCAGCGGCAGGTTCTCCTACGCTGACCTGATCGGCGGGGCCGGTACCGAGGGGTATCTCGTCGGACTCGCGGGTGCGGTCAAGCTCCTGCAGATCATGACTCCACTCAAGGATCCGCTCGACTTCCAGATGTACGCCCATGCGGAGTCCGTACAACGACACGATGCGTTCCCTTACTTCTGGAAACTGCCCATCAATCCGGCCGCGGCGCATGTGCGGCTCGACGCCTACCGCCTCGTTCCCGATGTCGTACGCCATACCGGAGCGGAATCCAGTATCGGGAACAGCCGCCATCCCAGAGCCAGATTCTACTGTCGGCTGCTTCTCGGGCTGGACTTCGCCGACGGAGGATACGGATCGGGCGGCTACACGAACATTCGAGCCGAGCCGGCCCGGCACACTGGCGATTTCGCCGCACGACGACCATCCCGGCACGTCACCGACTTCTTTCACGGAGTCGACTTGTCGCACTGCCCGGGTGGGCGCGCGTACGAGGTCGCGACGACACTCGCCGACCACGGAGTGAACAGCGTTCGCCTGAGCGTATGGGTCGACGACAACTCGCCGATGAACCTCGAGCACGCCATCGGCTTGGCTCAGGCCGCTCGATCCGCCGGACTCGCGATATGTCTCACTCTGCACTATTCCGACACCTGGGCGGATCCGGGTAAACAGTGCAAGCCACGGGCGTGGGCATCGCTGCCGATCCGGACGCTGATCGAGGAAGTTCGCCGCTACACCGCACACACCCTCACCGAGTTCCGCCGTCATGACATCCAGCCGGCCATGGTGCAAGTCGGCAACGAAATCACCAACGGGATGTTGTGGGCGGAGCCGGGACAGGATCCACGCAGCGGCGCGCGGCTACACCCGGAAGACGGCGTCGAGAGCGACTGGAATTCAGCCGATCAATGGGTGATTCTGTCCGAGCTCTTGCGCGCGGCGACGATGGGCGTGCGGGAAACCGCCGATTCCACCCTCATCTCTGTTCATCTCGACCGCGGCGCCGACGTCGAGGGCGCCGAGTGGTGGTTGCGGTACGCGGACCATTTCGACGTCGACTACGACGCCGTGTCGCTGTCGTTCTATCCACTGGCACATCACAACGCTACGATTTCGCGGCTGCGCCGAATCGAATCCCTCTGCGCATCGCGACCGCACAAGAGCGTGTTGATCGGCGAGACGGCGTATCCCTTCAGACCGATCGCGGGGAACGACCGTACCTACACCGACATCGAGCGGGAGTTCTCCTTCGACGCGCGCGGGCAGCACGAATACCTCAGATCCGCTCTGCGAACCATTGGAGACCTGTCGACAGGATGCGGACTGTTCTGGTGGGGAGCATGTTTCATCGACGACAGCGTCGAGCGGTCCGTCGACTACTTCCGCGCCCACGCCCTCTTCGACGCCGATTGGCGCCCTCTTCCTGCACTCTCGGCCTTCAAGGAGAATCCGGGGTCGAGGGCCAACACACTCATAGCCGAAGCCGCCGGGCCACGTTAGTGCCGTACGCCACGCTCGACCGGACAGCCCCGGGCCCGAGCGCTGGATCTAGGCCTCTTCAAGGGCTTCGCCGATTTGGTGAGCGACGCGATTGTGCTGGTCCTGCGCCAGC
The DNA here is from genome assembly GCF_042733915.1 of Nocardia sp. NPDC059691. Lineage (NCBI taxonomy): Bacteria > Bacillati > Actinomycetota > Actinomycetes > Mycobacteriales > Nocardiaceae > Nocardia > Nocardia sp. NPDC059691. The sequence continues at coordinate 32,327 of NZ_JBHWFB010000006.1, forward strand.
CAGTGACCGGCCGCGAGGACCACCGCAACGGGCCATTCGATGATCTCCGCCGCAGCCAGCGCACCGAGTGCACCGTAGTACGCCAACTGTTCGGGTCGAGGGATGCGGACCCGGCCCACTACCGGCAGTTCCACCGCGAAACCCTGCGCGGCCAGCACGCGATCTACGGCATTCCGGTGGCCGGTATGCGATTTTTCGGCCATTTTTTACCTTCCGGTAAGAGTGTGTTGGATAGGTCGATGCCTGGCATCCGCACGGTGTCCAGTGTGATGACAAATGGTGCAGGCGGCGGCTCGGATCAGCTGACGGGCGCGCTGACGCAGGTTCTGGCCGTGCCGTTGCGTGAGCTGTACGCAGTGCTGTGGCGCCTCGGGGTCGTCGAGATCGTCGACTGATCACCACGTTGCCGACCGCCCGCGGCGAACAGCCACGGGGGCATGTCGGCGACGGCGGTCGACAACGCCTGGCGCCGACCCACCGGGGCGTACCGCAGGTCCACGTGCGACGACTAATGCATGCTCGGCGAGCGCTGCGCCCGGCCCGCGCTCTCCGGCGCGGGAATCGCACGCTCGTCGTCTCGACGGGCGGACTGGCCGCTCTGCGCGTGCGGCTCGGGGCGCCCGGCGCGATCACCGGCCTCGGGCGGCGGCAGCCTGCCCGATCGCTGCCCGAGCTTCTGAACCACCAAGGTAGCGCCGCCGACACCCAGCAGCACCGGCCAGTCCACCAGACCCGTGGCGCCGATCGCCACCAAAGTCAGTGCCGCCGCCGGTGTCGAGTGGCTGCCGCTGCCGAGCCCCTTCTTCACGCCGATCGCGGCACCTTGGATGCCGCCGATCACACCGTTGACAGCGGCGCCGCCCACGGCGCCTGCCGCAGCCGTTGTCGCGCCGGCCGTCCGGGCGATCATGTCCACCACGCCTTCGGAAATCTTCATGGGTCACTCCGTTGCGTTCACCATTTGGACACCTACGAGCAAACCAAAGTTTACCTCTGGCGAGAAGTCGGAGCGGGTGTTGCGTCAGTCCGCGATCACTCGCTGTATATCGCGCTGACCTCTGCGGCGAAGTCGCGGAGTACGAGGTTGCGTTTGAGCTTCAACGATGGGGTGACATATCCGTTGTCCTCGGTCAGCTGGGTGTGCAGCAGGCGGAATTTGCGGACGGCCTCGGCGCGGGACACGGCTCGGTTGCCGTCGTCGACAGCGGCCTGGACAGCGGCCAGTAGATCGGGGTCCGCGGCGAGATCGTCGACACTGGCGTCCTGGGGTTTGTCATGCAGCTGTTTCCACAGGGGAAAGTGCTCATCGTCGATGGTCACCAGGCAACCGACGAACGGTTTGCCGTCGCCTACGACGATCACCTCACCGATGATGGCGTGGGCGCGGATGCGGTCTTCGATCACCGCGGGAGCCACGTTCTTACCGGCGGCGGTCACGATGATCTCCTTTTTGCGCCCGATGATGGTGAGGTACCCGTCGTCATCGAGAGTGCCGAGGTCGCCTGTGGCGAACCAACCGTCGCGGAACGACTCGGCGGTGGCACGCGGATTGTTCCAATACCCGGTGAACACGTTCGCTCCGCGCAACAGGATCTCGCCGTCCTCATCGATCCGGACCGAGGAGCCCGGGAGCGGTTGGCCGACCGTGCCTATCTTCGGCCGGTCGTCCGGATTGAACGTGGCGGCCGCGCATGTCTCGGTCAGCCCGTAGCCCTCCAGCACGGTGAATCCCACTCCACGGTAGAAGTTGCCGAGGCGTTCGCCGAGCGGCGCGCCGCCGGATATGGCGTGCGTGGCGCGGCCGCCCAGCGCGGCGCGCAGCCGCCGGTAGACCAGCCGGTCGAACAGCGCATGCCGGATCCGCAGCGGGAGCGGTATGTGCCCGGCGCCCCGGGCCCGGCCGTAGTCGATGGCGGTCGTGGCTGCCAGATCGAAGACGCGCTCGCGGTGGGCGAGTTCGGCTCGAGCGCGTGCGGTGTTGTACACCTTCTCGAAGACTCGTGGCACGCCCAGGATCAACGTCGGCCGGAATGCGCCGAGTTCGGCGGTGACATCTTTGACATCGCTGACGTTCGCGATGTCGACCGGGACGTAGGCCGCCGCGACTTCGGCGATTCGGCCGAGCACATGTGCCAGCGGCAGAAACAACAGCACCGAAGACTCTCCGGTGCGGAACAGCGTCGGCATCCGGGCGGTGATGTTGCCGAGTTCGGCGAGGAAGTTGCCGTGGGTCAGCTGACACCCTTTCGGGCGGCCGGTGGTACCGGAGGTGTACACGATCGTCGCAGGCGCGTCGGCCGCTACGGCGGTCCGCCGCTCCACGACGGTGGCGTCGCTGATCCGTGCGCCCTCCGCCGTCAGGTTCGCTATGGCGTCGGCCTCGATCTGCCAGCTGTGCGTCAATTTCGGCAATTGGTCGCGTACTGCGGCGACCACGGCCGTGTGGTGATCGGTCTCTGTGACGATGGCGGACGCGCCGGAGTCGGACACGATCCACTGCACTTGTTCGGACGAGGAAGTTTCATAGACGGGGACCGAAATCGCGCCCGCGTACCAGATCGCGAAGTCCACCAACGTCCACTCGTACCGCGTGCGGGACATGATGGCCACGCGATCGCCTGCCTGGATGCCGTTGGCGATCAGTCCTTTCGCCGTCGCCCACGCCGCGGCGCGGAACTGGGCGGCGGTCACATCCTGCCAGCGGCCGCCTACCTTGCGGGAGATGACGGTCAGATCGGGGTACCGCTCGGCGTTACGTTCGATCAAGTCGGTGAGGTTCGCCTCGGCGGGCACTTGGTACAGAGCCGGCAGTCCGAATTCCCGCATGATCGGTCCTCCTCGGCGCTGCCGGAGGGCGCACGATGCGCTCGACCTGGGTGAGCCGCGCACTACCGAGTATGGTCCGCGGCGCATCGATGCGGCGATGGACGTTGGCAGTCGCGCTCAAGGACATAGGTCCTCTTCAGTGCTGAGTGGTAGGCCCACGACGCCGTACGCCCAAGTTCTCGGCAGCCGGTGACGTGCCAGAGTGCCCGCTGTTCGGTGACCTTCGGCCGTCACCTGCGCGACGGGTTCGCGCGATGCTGAATCCAGGCGAAAGCGGGCCCACCGGTTCCTGGTCACCGAGGCCACCTGCCGGACCGGCTCGGAGTTCGTGCTGGACGGTGGCGCGGCCGCGGATCCGGTTTCGCGCCTGCCGGACGAATCTCGATGAGAGGCAAGCGATGCCGAGAACACACCCCGATTCCGAGACACTGCGATCCGCGTTGGCGCTGGCATCTCGTGCGCCATCGGTGCACAACACCCAGCCCTGGCAGTGGCGGCTGGGACGCGAGACCGTCCACCTGTACGCCGACGAGAGCCGAAGGCTCCCGCACACGGACCCTGATGGACGTGACCTGCTGCTGAGTTGCGGTGCGGCGTTGCATCATCTGCGCGTCGCCGCTCGCGCGGAGGGGTGGGAGACGGTGATCCATCGGCTACCGAACCCTGCCGCGCCCGAGCATCTCGCCGCCGTGGAATTCCGTCCGACCACATGCACGCCCGAACACGTCGAGTTGGCGCGCGCCATCGGCAAACGCAGCACGGATCGCCGCCGCTTCAGCTCGTGGGAGGTGCCGTCCGCGCATATCGAGGCCATCGTCGCCGCCGGGGTGGCGACCGGAGTGCTCGTGCGCGATGTCGAGGCCGAACCGGCGCGGACCCAGTTGCTGCGAGCGTTCGAACAGGCGGCCTGGCAGCACGCCCGTGACGTCTCCTACGGCGCCGAACTCGCCCAGTGGAGCGGCAGGCACGCGGCGCCGCAAGGGGTGCCGGCGCGCAACGCGGTGGCGACCGAGGCCGACCCAACGGTGCGTCCGTTCTCGAACCCGGGATTGCCGCAGGCGGTGGTGCGTGACATCGATGCCGCCGACCGGATGATCCTGCTGAGCACCAGCAGTGACGATCGGTTGTCCCAGCTGCGGGCCGGTGAGGCCACGAGCGCGGTGCTGTTGACCGCCACGTCGCTCGGGCTGGCCACTTGCCCGTTGACGGAGCCGATGGAGTTGGCCGACACCAGGGAACGCATCCGTGCCCACGTTCTCGACGACAGCGCGCATCCGCAGATGATCGTGCGGATCGGTTGGGCGGTTCCGAGCGCGGATCCGGTCCCGCCCACGCCGCGCCGCCCGCTCGACGAGGTGGTGCATCCGCTGGATCGTTCTGGTTCATGACGAGGCGTGCCCCGGAGGGGTGATCCAAGGTGGCGCGGTATCCGTCGCGGACGGTTCGCCTGTGGCGATGGCGGCCGTGGAACGGCAATCCACTGATGCGCGCTTCGGACCGGTGGGAGGCACTGGTGCGGCTGTTCGCCGCGATGGCAGTGCTGATCGCCGTGCCGCTCGCCGTTGTCGCGGGCACGGCAGGCAGCACGAAGGCCGCGGAGCGGATCCGAGTGGAGAACTCCGCCAAGGTGGCCGTGACGGCGACGGTGGCAGGCGCACCGGAACCGGTGCTGACAGTCGCTGGACAGGACGACGCACGGGCACGGTTCCAAGCGCCGGTGCGGTGGAGCCGGGACGGCCGCGAAGGCAGCGCGACCGTCCCGGTCCCCGGCGCGGCGGAACCCGGCAGCCACGTCACGGTGTGGTTCGATTCGGCCGGGAAGACAACCACACCGCCGCGGCCGTACTCGGACGCGCTGTGGGCCGGAGTCGCGCTCGGCTCGGTCACCTTTGTCGGAATGTGTTTCGGTGCGATGGTTTCGGCTTCATCTACCGCACGGTTGCTCGACCGAATGCGTGGCGCTCGCTTGGCGGCCGAATGGCGGCGTCTGAGCGGACCGATCGGAACGGACATGGAATGACGGACCTGGGATCGAGGAGAGCGCCATGACGGAGAACTCGACCGCGCACGTGGAACCGCCGGATCGGCCGATCGTCGTCGCCGTCGATGGTTCGGCCAGCTCGTATCACGCTGCGGCGTGGGCCGCGGCCGACGCCGCGCTGCATCGTTCCCGACTGCACATCGTGACGTCCGTCGCTGTGCCGCCCGGGTTCGGCCTCGGCGCCACACTGACCGAATCCGATATGGAATGGCTGCGCAAGGACGGGGAACGGGTGCTCACCGAGGCTGCCCGCGTCGCCAGGACCACGGCATCGGGGGAGGCGCTGGCGATCAGTACCGAGTCGACGCTCGAGCCGATCATCCCGGACCTACTGGCCCGGTCCGAGCACGCGAGAATGCTCGTCGTCGGCAGCCGCGGGCTCGGTGCGTATCGGCGCGAGTTGCTCGGCTCGGTGAGCACGGCGGTGACGCGGCACGCACACTGTCCGGTGGCGGTCGTGCGCTCGACTTCGGCGACCGACGCCTTCTCCGCGGGAAAGCCCGTGCTGGTCGGGGTGGACGGAACCGACAACAGCGTGCCCGCCATCGAAGTCGCCTTCGAGGAGGCCGCGCGCCGTAAGGTCGGGCTGATCGCGCTGCACGCGTGGAGCGATTCGAGCGGTATCGATCTCGTGCCCGGCTGGGATGCGGTGGGGGAACGGGAGGACGCGTTGCTCGCCGAGAATCTCGCCGGATTCGGCGAGCGCTACCCGGAGGTGCCGGTGCGGCGTGTGCTGGTGCGTGACCGGCCGGTTCGTTCTCTCGTCGATCAATCGGACGAGGCCCAATTACTCGTGGTGGGTAGCCACGGCCGCGGCGGGTTCCCCGGCATGCTGCTCGGTTCCACCAGCGCGGCGTTGCTGCATACGGCGGAGTGCCCCGTCATCGTGGTGCGTCAGAGCTGACGCGGGCGTCGTTTCGCACCGAGAGCGCTTGCTCGAGTAGCACGCGCCGTTCGGCGGCGGCGATCGCCCGACGGGCCGCGGGCACCGCGTCCGGCGTCACCGAAATCGAGGTGATGCCCATCCGTACCAGGTGTTCGGCGAATTCGGGGCGTGTCGAGGGGGCCTGCCCACACAGCGAGGCCGTGATCTTCAGCCGTCGCGCCGTCTCGACGATCCTGCCGATCGCGTCGAGTACGGCGGGGTCGGATTCGTCGAACAACTCGGCGCAGGTAGCGGAGTCGCGGTCGACGCCGAGCATGAGCTGAGTGAGGTCGTTGCTACCGATCGAGACGCCGTCGATGCCCAGCCCTACGTATTCGGGGAGCCAGTGCACCACCGAGGGCACCTCGGCCATCACCCAGCGGTGTAGTCCACGCTGGTTGCCCAGCGGGCTGGTGTCGACGAGGTCGAGGCAGGCCTCCAGCTCCCAGCGGGTGCGCACGAACGGGATCATCAAGTGCAGATTCGGCGTTTTCTCGCGGACGAGGGCCAGGGCGGTGAGTTCGAGCGCGAAGACCTCGGGTTCGCGGATATAGCGGTAGCAACCGCGGTACCCGATCATCGGATTGCGTTCGTCGGGTTCATAGCGTGTCCCGCCGGCGAGGTCACGGAATTCATTGCTCCGTAGATCGGTCGCGCGATAGATCACCGGCCGCGGGGCGAATGCCGCTGCGATCCGGTGCAAGGGCGCCGACAGCCGTTCGACGAAGGCGTCCTGCTCGCCGCGGGCGATCAGATCCCGGGGGTGGCGTCCGTCGAGGGCCTGCGTGATCAGCGTTTCCGCGCGCAGCAACCCGACACCGTCGACATCGGTGGCCGCGACTCGTTCGGCGGCATCCGGTAGAGCGAGATTGACGTAGACGCGGGTCGCGGTCGGTTCCGCCGGGGCGGTCGGCTCCGACGGCCTGGGCGCGGTGTGCACCGGTTCCGATCGCCCGGCGTGCACCTGACCCGCGGACCCGTCGACGGTCACGACGGCGCCTTCGGTGAGGGTGGTGGTTGCCGTGCGGGTGCCGACCACGCATGGCACGCCGAGTTCGCGGGCGACGATCGCGGCATGGCATGTCATCCCGCCGCTATCGGTGACCAGGGCCGATGCTCGCGAAATGGTCGGTAGCCAATCCGGATTGGTCATGGCGGCGACGAGTACCTCGCCGACCCGCAGTGTCGAGCCCTCCGACGGCGAGCGCAAGATCCGGACGGCGCCGCTGGCTCGGCCGGGTGCGGCGGCAAGACCTCGTAACAGGACCTGGGTGGGGGCTGGTGCATGCGCCGGAGTTCCGGTATCCGCGCGGCCGGCCAGCGTGGTGATGGGCCGGGCCTGCACCAGCCACAGCCGCTCGTCGTCGAATGCCCATTCGACATCCTGCGGGATGCCACCGTGCAGCTGCTGTACCTGCAAGGCCGTCCGGGCTACCGTCAAGGCCTCGTCTTCGCTGAGTACCTGAGCCGCGGCCTCCTCGTCGGTCAGCTGGATCCGCTGGTCACCGTCGGGCCCGGGCACGACGGCGAATCCCTGGTGGCCGGTGCGCGCGGCGATCAGCGTGGGCCCCTTGGCGTCGAGCATGTAAGTGTCGGGCTCGGTCGCTCCGGAGACCACGACTTCGCCTTGGCCGCGCGCTGCCTCGATGACCACGCGATCGCGGCGGCCGGTCGCGGGGTCGGCGGTGAAGGCGACGCCCGACCTGCGGGCGGCGACCATACGTTGCACCACCACCGCGATATCCGGTCGTTCGTGCATCTCGCGGCGGGCGCGGTAGGTGAGTACGCGCGGGGTGAACAGGGATGCCCAGCAGTCGACGACGGCATCCATCAGCCGGTCGTCGCCGCGAATATTGGTTCGCGACAGGTTCATTCCCGCGAAGGAGGCGGTCGCGCTGTCTTCGCCGACGGCGGATGAGCGCACCGCGACCGAAACGGAATCGCCGAGCCGGTGGTAGGCGGTCAGCACGGCGTCGTGCACTCCCGCCGCCATCGGTGTGCGGTGCACGAGTGTGCGCATACGGGTGCACAGTTCGTCGAGTCGCGTGTCGTCGGAGCGAGTGCCCTCCGATGCCGCTTGCAGCGCCTCGGCGTGCAAGGCGTCGAGTTCGGCACCGTGCGGCCCGTGGATGATCACCTCTTCGTAGCAGGATTTGAGGATCACGTACCCGGGTGGCACCGGCAGGTGCGCCGCCACCAGCTCCCCGAGATTCGCGCCCTTGCCGCCGACGCGGTCTGCGTCCGTCAGCCGCAGGTCACCGAGGTCGGTTACGTAGTCGCCCATAACGGCTCCGATCGGACTGTGGCAGCTCACGGAGTGATGGTGGTGGAGCGGGCGGGCGGCAGCCGGAGGCTTCTGGCGATGGTGTCTGTCCAGGAGCGGACCGTTGCCCAGTCGCGGAGATCCCCGTAGCGGCCTTTGCCGAGCAGCCGGTAGAGCATCCGGGTTCGCAGCGAGATGCCGTCGCTGTCGTACCGTCCGGCGAACGCCCGATAGTCGCGCGCGTCGATGTCGTCGCGCAGGGCGGCGATCTTCTTCGGGACGATCCGGCCGAGTCGGCGTCCGATCGGTCCGCGCAGTGCCGGTGCGAGCCCGACGCTGAACAGCCAGACGTCCTTTTTCGCCAGCTCGTCGTGGTGGGCGTGTGCGTAGTCGGCGACGGCAGGCAGGAGCTTCATGTTGTGGACTGCGCTGCCGAGGACGAGGGTGTCGAAGTTGGACAGGTCGGGCGCGTGGTCGATATCGGCGAGTTGGACGATCGCGTCGCGACTCGACAGCTCGGTGCCGATGAATTCGGCGATGTCGCGGGTCGATCCCTGTTCGGTCGCGTAGACGACGGCGATGCGGTGTTGGTCCTGGTCCATGCCGAAAATTCTGCTCGCGGGCGCCGAGCTGGGTGAGAGGACTCGTGCCCTGGGCCGGGGGACCATGGTCATTGCCGGCGGCGGCGCAGTAACCAGCGGCGGATCTCGTCGGCGCCCCAGACGATGAACGGGTACGGCAAGGTGAACGCGAGCATCGCAGGGGTCAATGCGGCGGTCCCGAGCAAACGTTGCATCACCGGGACGTAGATGATCACCGCGGCGAGGGCGAGTTCGAAGACGATTCCCCACAGCAGCAAGCGGTTGGACAGTACGCCGATGGAGTGCAGTGAGGCACGATCGGTGCGTGCGGCGAACGCGGTGCCGATCTGGCCGGCGACCATGCCGAAAAAGGTCATCGTGGTCGCCTGCTGATAGGTGTGGTGCAGCGGGGTACCGGGGCCGGTCGGATCGCCCGGGTGCCAACCGCCGTGCAGCAGCACGAAGAAGAAGCCGGTCATGGCGAGTATCGCCGCGATCACCCCGAGGAACAGCCACGCGCGCAGCAGCATCGGTGTGCGGATCACCGACTCACCGCGTTCGCGTGGTGGTCTGCGCATCAGGCCGGGCTCGGCCGCTTCTCGTCCGAGCGCCAGCGCGGGGAGTGTCTCGGTGCCGACGTCGAAGGCCAGCAGCTGCATCACGGTCAGAGGCAGCGGTACCGCGCCGCCGGAGAGCGCGAACACCAGCAGCGGAGTCACCTCGGGCGTGGTGTGGGCGAAGATGTAGCAGATGAACTTGCGAATGTTGTCGTAGACCCGTCTACCGGCCTGGATGGCCGCGGTGATGGTGGCGAAGTTGTCGTCGGTGAGCACCATGGTGGCCGCCTCGCGAGCCACGTCGGTACCGGAACGACCCATCGCCACCCCGATATCCGCGCGCCGTAGCGCGGGCGCGTCGTTGACGCCGTCTCCGGTCATGGCGACGACATGGCCCGCCGCACGCAGCGCGTCCGCGATGCGCAGTTTGGCCTCGGGCGAGGAGCGGGCGAAGACCAGTTCGGCCGGGCCCGCCAGCAGCTCGTCGAGATCCGCTTCGCTCATCCGCTCCAGTTCCGCGCCGGTGATCACGGTCGGCGTTCCCCGCGTGATGCCGATCTGATCGGCGACCGCCGCAGCGGTCAGCCCGTGATCACCCGTGATGACGACGATGCGGATGCCGGCGTCGTGGCACAGTCGCACGGCCTCGGCGACCTCGCGCCGAGGCGGGTCCTCCATGGCGACCACACCGAGCAGGACCAGATCTCTCTCGGCGAGTTCCCGATCCCGCGGTGCCGTGGAACCGGCGACATCACGCTCGGCCACGGCCAGCATCCGCAGACCTTGCTGCGCGCGGGAATCGACGAGTTCGGCGAGCTGGTCGCGGCGCGGCGCATTCAACGGACGGATGCCGCCGTCGCTGCCGAGCTCGGCGGTGCACAGCGGCAGCAGCGACTCCGGGGCTCCCTTCGCGTGCACCCGCAGCCGACCGGTGTCGTCCGCGTCGACGGTCGACATGCGTTTCCGCACCGGGTCGAAGTGAAACAGGCGTTGCCGCAGACGCTCTCGCTCGTCGGTGCGCACCTGCTCACCCAACTCCGAGGCCGCGGCCAACAGCGCCACCTCGGTGGGGTCGCCGACGGCGGGGCCGGTATCGGCGAGACGAGCGTTGTTGCAGGCGACCATCGCTTTCGCGATGCGGGTCAGGGTGAGATCCCGCTTTCCGGACCGTGCGTCAGGGGTGTGCGCTCCAGTGACGGTGTCGATGGCGACTACTCGCATGCGGTTCTCGGTGAGGGTTCCGGTCTTGTCGGTGCAGATCACATCGGTGGAGCCGAGGGTCTCCACGGCGCTGAGGCGTTTGACGACCGCGCCGCGGCGGGCGAGATCGCGCACGCCGATCGCCAACGCGAGGGTGATCACCGGCAGCAGACCCTCGGGGACGTTGCCCACGAGGAGCCCCACGGCGAAGACCACGGAATTGATCGGGGACAGTCCGGCGCCGAGCATCGCGAGCGGAATGAACGCCGCCGCGAGCAGCACGGAGATCAGCGCGATCAACCAGGCCACGCGGCGCACTTGATGTTCGAGCGGGCTCTCGTCGCGCTCGACGCGTTCGGACAGGGCCGCGATGCGGCCGAGTTCGGTGTGCATGCCGGTGGCGAAGACGATCGCGCGTGCCTCGCCCTCGGTGCAGGATGTGCCGCTGAAGACCAGTTCGCGGGCCTGCGCCAGCGGCACTCCGGCGTCGACGGTGTCGGCGCTGCGGTAGACGGGCATCGACTCGCCGGTCAGTTCGGACAGATCCACCTCGATGCCGCCGTCGAGCAGCCGCGCGTCCGCGCAGATTCGGTCGCCCTCGGCGATGACCAGTACGTCGCCTGGCACGACGCCGGTCGCCTCGACCTCGGCGACCTGCCCGTCCCGCACCACTCGTGCTCGCATCGGTAGATACGCCGCCAGTGCCTCCACCGCCTGCTCGGCATGCCTTTCCTGCGCGAACGCGAACGCGGCGTTGATCATGATGACGACCACGATCGCGAGCGCGACCGGAACGATGCCGACCGCCCCGGCCAGAACCGCCGCTGCCCACAGCAACAGCGCGAGCGGGTGGGTGAATTGACGAGCCAGGTCCCGTGGCCAGGTCCGGCGGCCCCGCCTCCGCAGCATGTTCGGTCCGTAATGGATGAGGCGTCGCTCGGCCTCGCGTGTGGTGAGCCCGCGGCGGCTGCCACGCAGATCGCGCAGCAACAGGTCGATCCGCTCGGTCGGATCGACCCGCAGACCGGGTTCGGCTTCGGCCAGGCCGGTCACAACGGTGCCGCCCCGTCGCGGAGGCGGTCCAGGACGGCGGTGAGCCGCCGGATCTCACCGCCGACCTGGCGCGAGGCGGATGCGGCTCGGAGGTGGCGTTTCATCGAAGCCTCCTCTGAATTCCTCTCGCCATGAGCGTGCGCTGCGGTAGTCGTGGCAGCGGGGCTGAAGTCCCGCTCTGTGGGGCCCTACCGGTGTCGGAAGGCTGGATACGACGGCTGCGAGTCCACGTCTTCTCGCGATTCGGGGCCGGGTACCGCCGCGCGCTCGGTGCCGAGCTCGAGCACCGTGGCGAAGCCGGTGGCGAGACACTCGGTCAACGTGTCGGTATCCGGGACCGCGGCCGTATCGGCGTTGATCCCGACATAGCAGATCCCGGCATGCGAGGTCAGCGTGACGTTGACGGCCGTACCGATGGTGGGGCCGAAGGAATACATCCGGTCGATCCGCGCCCCGGCGATGTAGAGGGGCACAGGGGAGCCGGGGACGTTGGAAGCGACGAAATCGACGTGTTTGAGCAGTCCGGTGAGCAGCCGGGCGGGCAATCGGTTCAGCACGGCCGCGACGGCGCCCGACAGCGGAATCGCCGGTTCTCGCCGCCAAGCCGCGACCGCGGCGTCGACGGCGCGCATGAGTTCCCCGGTTTCGTCGAGATCGACCGGTAGCGCGAAACGGGCGAGGGTGATGCGGTTGCCACCGAGCGGGTCGTCGGGGGTGCGCAGGCTGATCGGCATCGTCACCCGTAGCTGGTCGAGCTTCGCCCCGTGGTGGCGGTGGTACGTGCGCAAACCGATCGCCACGGCGGTGAGGAAAGCATCGTTCAACGTGCAGCCCGCTGCCCGTGCCGCACCGCGCAATCGTTCGAGCGGCACGTCGAGGACCGCTACCCGGCGACCAAGACTTCGCCTTGTCATCACGGGCGACAGCGTCGTGGTGATGGGCCGGGCCAACCGGACCAGCGAGCCGGCCAGCGCGGTGCCTTCGCGCACCGCCCGCGCTGGATCGGCGAGTGCTCGCCGGATCGTGGGCGGCGTCGAACGGACCCCGCTCACAACGAGATCCGAGCCGACCGCGACGTTCCACGAGACTATGTCGCGCAGCGCGCTCTCCGGGTCGCCCCGCGGTTCGGATGGATGCCCGCGGTCGGTGCCCGCGCGGTCGAAGTCGAGCAGCGCCGTAGCGATCTGGATGCCGCCGATGCCATCGGTGAGACTGTGGTGCACCGTCAGCACCAGGGCGCAGCCCGCGCCGGCCGAACCGCTGAGCAACGTCGAGCGCCACAGCGGGCGGGCCGGATCGAAACCGGTCATGGCCTCCGTACGCACGAATTCGAGTACCTCGGCCGGACTCGCCGGTTCCGGTAACGCGGATCGACGCACATGCCACGACAGATCGAAATCCGGGTCGAGCACCCACCGTGGCGGGGCGAGGCCGAGTGGTGCGGCGATCAGCCGATGCCGCAGCCTGGGCACCACACGGGTGCCGCGATCCATCGTTTGCAGTAGGCGGTCCCAGTCCGGTTCGGAATCGAGGATCAGGGCCGACACGATCGTGGAGCGCAGGACCGGATCGCGTTCCATGTTCCAGGAGAACAGATCCGACTGCGACATGTGGATTTCGCGGGAGTCCATCAGCTGCTGCCTTCGTCCACTGCGTATCAGGTGGAGCGGTTACCCACTCCGGATCTGGCCCCGCCGCGAGACCGGTACGGCCGATGTCCTACGCGGTGTCGGCGGGCCAGTGGTTCACTCAGTCTGCCGAGTTTCCCTCGACGGCGACCGATGACGAAGACCCCTATCCGGAGGCCCTTCGTCCTTCGGCCGAGGCAGTCGAGTCGCCAGGGCGGTTTTCTCGATCCGCGGCGTACGACCTCCGGTGCGGTGGGGTGGCTCACCCGCGCCCGATGGAGGTCGGCACTGGGTCCGTCACGTCGCTCCAGACCTTCAGCGCCGTCATGATCGATCTCTCGATCGGTTGTGCGGTGTCGAGTTCGATGGCCTCGGGCCACGGCGCTGCCGCGGCGGCCAAGGCGTCCGCGATCGCGGGTGTGGCCTCCGAGTCGCTCTTGGGCCTGGCACCGATCCGCTCGGCCGCGAGTGTTCGTGGGCAGGCGCACCGCAGCGACACCAGATCGCTGCGCGTCTCCTCGGCCACGGTGGCGGCTCGGGCGCGCTGGTTCGCGTCGGTCCAGCTGGCATCGAGAATCACCGAGACGCCGTGCTCCAACAGGTCCCTGGCCTGGGCGAGCATCCGCGAATACACCAATTCCTTCGCGGCGGGCCGATAGGCGCCCGCGCCGAAGACTCCCGCGGCGCCGGCGATGGATCCTGTGGCGCGCAAAGCGGCGCGGACACTGTCGCTGGAGATCGCGACGGCGTCGGTCTCGGCCGCCAAACGGGCAGTCACCGTGGATTTCCCGGTGCCGGGCAGGCCGCCGACCAGCGCGAGACGTACGGCGCCCTGTTCGAGATGCTCGACAGCGAGGGCGAGATGTCGCCGGACGCGCCCCGCCGCTTCCGGATCGCCCTGATCGGCCCGGATTCCGTCTGTTTTCGCGCGGACCGTCGCCCGATAGGCGATGTAGTGATGCCGAAGCGACGGCGGCGGCGAATCGCGCGCGGCGCGCAGGTAGTCGTGTAAGAAGGCGTCGGCTTTCGCTGGGTGACCCAGGAATTCGAGATCCATCGCCAGGAATGCGGCGTCGTCGAGACCGTCGACGCAGCGCAGTCGGTCATCGAAATCCAAGCAGTCGAGGATTCGGAAGCCGTCGGGCAGGACGAAGATGTCCTCGGCGAGGAGATCCCCGTGACCGTCGACGATGCGGTTGTCGGCGATGCGCTGCGTCAGCAAGGCGGTGCGGCCGTCGACGAAGCGCGTCGCCAGGTGCACGGCGCGACCGAGCGCGCCGGGATCGATCGTCCCCTGTGGACGTTCGCGTAGCGGCTGGAACAGGGCGTCCCAGCGCCGTCGCAGCTGCTCCGGTGTGCCGGCTCGGTCGATGTCGGCGCCGCGCCGTGCCCCTGCGTGGAAACGCGCGAGAGTCTCCGCCAGCGCGCGCAGCCCGGCCGTCTGGCGGGTCGGGGCCGCGAGCATGGTGGACAGGCGTAACGCGTCCGGCATCCGGCGCATCACGATGACCGGCTCCGCGGCGCCACCCTCCGGGTCGGTCAAATGCGCCAGCCCCAGATAGACGTCGGGCGCGAGACGTTGATTCAACTCGAGTTCGCGGGCGCAAGCCCGCTCGCGGTTCTCCGGCGTGCCGAAGTCGAGGAAGTCGGTGACGATCGGTTTCTTCGCCTTGTAGGCACGGTCGCCGCACAGCAGCACGAGCCCGGTGTGCGTCTCGCGAAGTTGCGCGAACGATTCGTGGGTGGTTCGCAGGGCGACGCGTAGGGCCGAGACATCGAGCATGACGGCTCCCTCTGCTAGACGAGTCGAGCTTCAGGGTCGTCCGTGGCAACCTCCTGTGCCTAGGGTCCAATGGCCTACCGCCCGGGCCGTGCCGTGGGCGTCGATGGCGCGAAGGTCGTTCGTCCAATCGGCTCGGGACCATTTGCCATCTGTTCACCGACCCGCGGATCTGTCGTATCTCGCGGTCGTTGCGCAGGCTGGACACCACATGGCTGCTGCGCGGGCGGCGACCTCCGAAAATCACGGCGTCTTCTCCGGCCCGTGGCGGGTGCGGAGTCGGCGCAAGCGCGGCGGGATCGGAGGTAGTTCGTGCGAGATCTGTCGAACCACCCACAGGAAGTCGCTGGAGCGACAGACGGCGAGTCGCGGTCGGGGCATACCCGGATGATCCGTCTGCTCGCCCTGACCTGTGTGATAGCCGTGCTGGTCGTCGGCGGATCGGCGGTGGCTTTGTTCAATGCGCAGGCCGCTGATCTGATGTGGTCGGCGGCTACGGTGGCGGCGCTCGTTCCGGCGACAGTGTGGGTGCTGCAGGATCTGCGAAGAGGACGCTACGGCGCGGACCTGCTCGCATTGATAGCGCTGGCCGGCGCATTGATCGTCGAGGAATACTTCGCCGGTGCGCTGATCGCGCTCATGGTGGCGACCGGGCGGGTGCTGGAGGCGTACGCGGGTCGCCGCGCCGGACGCGATCTGTCGGCGCTGTTGCGGCGGGCCCCGGCACAGGCACATCGCCGTCGTGGCGACGACGTGGAGACCGTGGCCGCGACAGCGATCTCACCCGGGGACCTCGTGGTCGTGCTGCCGGGTGAGACGGTGCCGGTCGACGGCATCCTCGCCACGGCGGGCGTTTTCGACGAATCAGCGCTGACCGGCGAGTCGGTCCCGGTGGTGCGGCGCGCGAGCACCGAGGTCCGCAGCGGTGTGGTCAACGCGGGCGCGGCTGTCGACATCCGAGCCGCGGCGACGGTGGAGGCGAGCACCTACGCCGGGATCGTGACGTTGGCGCGGCAGGCGGCCGCCGCTGCCGCACCGACAGCGCGACTCGCCGATCGGGTCGCGGTGTGGTTCCTTCCGCTGGCGCTCACCATCGCGGGCGCGGCCTGGCTCGCTACGGGAGATCCGGTGCGAGCGGTGGCGGTGGTCGTCACAGCGACGCCGTGTCCGCTGCTGCTGGCGGTGCCGGTCGCGATCACGGCCGGAATGTCGCGAACGGCGCGGGCGGGTGTGGTGGTGAAAGACGGCGCCGCGCTCGAGGCGCTCGGCCGGGCACGGTGCCTGGCGATGGACAAGACCGGCACTGTGACGGTGGGACGGCCGGAGGTGCTCGATATCGTCACCGCGCCCGACGCCGACGCCGAGCAGGTGCTGCGCCAGGCGGCGGCGGTGGAGCAATTCTCGCCGCATGTGCTCGCACGTGCAGTGGTCGCCGCAGCGGCGCACCGCGGCTTGAAACCTGCCCTCGCACAGCATGTTTCAGAAGAACCGGGACAGGGTGCGACCGGGATCGTAGACGGTCGCGCGGTGCGGGTCGGGCGGCTTCCCGCCCGAACGGAGCCGGCGCCGTGGGCGTTGGCGGCGCTGCGGCGGGCACGGTTGGATCTGGCCGCCGTCGTGTGGGTGTGTGTCGAGCAGGAACCTGTGGGCGCACTGCTGCTACGTGACCGTATCCGCGTAGATGCTGGGCGCACGATGCGCAGATTGCGATCGGCGGGTTTGCGAAGACTGCTCATGCTCACCGGCGACCGAGTCGACAACGCGGCCGAGGTGGCACGTCTGCTCGGGCTCACCGAAGTCGTCGCGGACGCCGACCCGGCCGACAAGATCGCAGCGATCCGAGCGGAACGACACAACGGTGTGACGGTGATGGTCGGCGACGGGGTGAACGACGCACCCGCGCTGGCGGCCGCCGACGTGGGTGTGGCTCTGGGCTCGCGCGGGTCCACGGCGGCGGTGCAAGCCGCCGACGCGGTGATCGTGGACGACCGCATCGACCGGCTTGCCGATGCGGTGGAGATCGCCCAGCGATCACATCGCCTTGCGGTACAGAGTGCGGCCGCTGGGATGGCGATGTCGCTGGCGGCGATGATCGCCGCCGCTTTCGGACTGCTGGTGCCCGCGGCAGGCGCGCTCCTGCAGGAGGGCATCGATGTCGTGGTGATCTTGAACGCGTTACGCGCCCTGCGAATGCCCCGGAGACGCCCGACCGAGGCGATCGAGCCGCTGGTGGCACGCTTCACCCGGGAGCACGAAAGGCTGCATGCCGCGCGCGCGTCCGTCCGGCAGGCGGCCGACGCGTTGTCGACCGGTCCAGGACCGGATGCCGACGCCGCGGTCCGCCACGCGTTCGAACTGTTGGTGCAGGACATACTGCCGCACGAGCACGCCGAGGAGTCGGAACTGTACCCAGCGTTGACCGGCTACCTCCGCGATCCGGAGGCGATGGTGACCATGAGTCGTGAGCACACCGAAATCGAACGTCTGATTCGCCGTATCGGCCGTCATCTCGATGACGCGCCGCACGGAATCAGAGCGGATCAGCTCGATGACCTGCGCGCCTCGCTCTACGGATTGGATGCCATCCTCACCTTGCATTTCGCACAGGAGGACGAAGCTTTGTTCACGCTGGCTCCCGCAGCCGACAAGCCCGTGCCGAGTTCGGCCTGAGGACCTAAGTCCAGCGCCCGAGGGGCGGCCGACTCTGCTCCGGCCCGATTGCGAACGGGCAGAGTAATCGGTACCGACAGCGGTATGTTCCCGCGGACAGGATCGGGCACACAGTGGGCTGTCGCGAAAGGACGATCGAGGAGGCTTTCGGTGGGCCGAATCGTGACACTGACGATGAATCCCGCGATCGATGTCGCGACCCGGGTCGCGAGAGTCGTACCGACGGACAAAATGCGCTGTGCGACACCACGCTACGACCCAGGTGGCGGTGGCATCAACGTCGCGCGCACAGTGGCCGCATTGGGAGTCGAGGTGACGGCGGTGTTCCCTGCGGGCGGCCCGCCCGGCCGGCTGCTCGAGCAGTTGGTACGCGATACCGGGGTGCCGCCACGGCCGGTGCCCGTGGCCGAATCCACCAGGGAAAGCATGTCGGTCACCGAGACCTCGAGCGGCGAGCAATATCGGTTGGTCTTTCCCGGCCCTCGGCTCACCGATCCGGAACAACATCGCTGCCTGGCCGAGGTCGAACGTGCGGCGAGCGGCGCGGAGTACCTCGTGGCCAGCGGAACGCTTCCGCCGGGTGTGTCCCCGGACTTCTATCAAATCCTCACCGACCTCGTCGGCGATCTGGATGTGCGTGTGTTGCTGGATACGTCCGGTATCGCTTTGCGCAATGTGCACCGGGGCGTCCATCTGATCAAGCCGAGCGTGCGGGAACTCGGCGACTACGCCGGGCATCCGCTGATCGACCGCGCCGAACAGCTGGCACAGGCCCGCCGCCTGATCGCCGCTGGAATGACAGAGATCGTGCTGCTGTCCCTCGGAGCCGACGGAGCGCTCCTGGTGACGCAGGACTCACAGGAGTGGTTCGCGGCCGTGCCCGCGCGGGTTCGTAGCGGGATCGGCGCCGGAGACGCGATGGTCGGCGGCGTCACAGTGGGCCTGGCCCGCGGGTACGAGCTGGCCGACGCGGTGCGTCTGGGTATCGCGGCCGCGACCGCGGCGCTCGCCACCACGGGGACGTGTCCGGGGCGAGCCGAGCACATCAGGCAGGTGCACGACGAACTTCGGCGTACCGGTAATTCCACCGGCGGCATCGATGCTCTCGCACCGACCGCCCCGCGGCTGCCGTAGTGCTCGCCGGAGCGAGGGAGTCCGGGGACGGGTTCGTCCACAGTCATCCAGAGACAGAACGCATGTAGGAAATTCGGCCTCGCACTTCGAGTCGAGGTCCTCCTTCGCCTATGTCCGCGCAGGCCGCATGCTGATAGGGCCCCGACTGGGTAGCAGGCGAACAAGAAGGTGCGAAAGCCCCGGGCCGCGTTTGGCTCGTTCGCCGAAAGCATCGAGGACTATGGTTCGACGAGGCCTCGCCGTTCACGCATGTTTCGCGAGTGCCGCTCCGAGCGGCAACCGCCGCACCGGTTTTCCTGCTCACCTCGGTCGCCCTCGTCGGGCTGGTGATCGGCATGGCCGGTTTCCGCCACCGCGATGTCGGGTACCGAGCGGCCTCAGAGGTGTTCAGTAGCGCGGTACGGCGACATCTAAGCGCCTCGGTCGCTTTCCTCGGTCGGCCGGAGGTCAGCGAAACCATCGGCTACGGGGACTTCGTAGGGGAGCAGGGGAGGTCTGACCATCGTCATCGTGTCCGGGACACCACTGATCCGGCCGGGTAGCGCGGCGGACGGCGTCGATATGCGCACCGCAGCCGGCCCAGGTGGTCTTCCCGCACACGCGACACCTGGCGGGTGAGCACATCAGCGCTGTCCCTCGGTAGCGGTGAAACTGGGCGGGCCTTGGTAGGGGCGCTGCAGTGCGGCGAAGCCGGGAGCTGCGGCCGCGGTGACGATCGCGTCCAGCAGTTCGGCCCCGTGTTCCGACCGCGGCGGCTCGGTCAAGACGGGACCGTTGAATACGTGACCGTCGACGCTGATGATGGGGCTGCCACCGCGCCCGCCGAGCGCTGTTCGACTGGCGTGATGGGCGTGGGCGACCGCGGCGTCGCAGCCGATGTCATCGAGGGCTTCGATCAGTTCGTGACCGAAGGCGGTCTCGGCGATGGCTGCCGCTATCGCCTCCTCGGCGTCCTGCCCGTGTTCATGTGATCGCTGCCCGAACGCCAGGTACAGCGGGGTGAACGCGGTCTGGCCGTGCTGCCGGACGGCGGCGGCGAACACGCGGCCCACCCGGCGTGATCGGTCGAACAGGCGAATGGACACACCGGATCCACATACAGATCGATATCGGCCATGAAATCCTCCTGTCGCTGGCGGGAAAATACCCCCGCCCGTATACTGAACTATACCTGTGGGGGTATGTGAAGTCGACCCCGCTGTGATGGTATGTATATACCCCATGGGGTATGCTGAACGGCCAGATGCCGAGGAGAAAGGCGCACCCATGGTCGGCGACGAAACCGCTATCACCGAAACACTCAACAGGCTGCGGCGCGCGCACGGTCAGCTCGCAGGCGTCATCGCCATGATCGAGCAGGGTCGCGACTGCAAAGACGTGGTCACCCAGCTCGCCGCGGTCTCCCGTGCGCTCGACCGCGCCGGATTCAAGATCGTCGCGACCGGACTGCGCGAATGCCTCAGCGGGCACTCCGCCGACGGCCAGAAGCCGATGACCGTCGAAGAGCTGGAAAAACTGTTCCTCGCTCTGGCCTGACTCAGATCGTCCACTCACGGGAGAAAGGACCGCACTATGGACCTGGGACTGTCCGCCACGTTGCACATTAATTTCGGCGATGCCGTCGATCGGACCCGCGCCGCTCTGAGCGAGCAGGGATTCGGCGTTCTCACCGAGATCGACGTGCGAGCCACACTGAAGACAAAACTCGACGTGAACATGGAGGACTACCTCATCCTCGGGGCCTGCAATCCGCCTCTGGCGCACGAAGCGGTCGGCATCGACCGGCAGATCGGGCTCCTACTGCCCTGCAACGTCGTCGTGCGTCGCAACCCCGACTCCGACGATGAAGTCATCGTCGAAGCGATGAATCCGCAACTGATGGTTCAGGTCACGAACGAACCGGCCCTGCAAACGGTGGCCACTCGAGCCGCCGCCAAACTACAGGCGGCCATCGACTCTCTGAAGACCACCAGCCGCGTGCCCTAACGCAGTCCGCGGGGCGCGCCCTTCGCGTGTCAGTGCACCCGGCGTCGGTGCGGCGCCCGTGATTGCCGCCGCGCTACGCGTGGTGGTGGGACTTGTCATCTATCGCTATGACGCGCCGCTGTGCTTCGCCAACGCCGAGGATTTCCGCCGCAGAGCACTGGAGGCGGTCGAGTCCGCCGCCGAACGCCGGAGCACACCGGTGCGCTGGTTCGTGCTCAACATCGAGGCCAACGTGGAGGTCGACCCGACGGCGCTCGACGCGGTGGAGCGGCTTCGAGCCGAATTCCACGAGCGCGGGATCGTATTCGCGATGGCCCGGGTCGAACCCGACCTGCGAGCAGCCTTGGATGCTTCCGGGCTGGCGTCGAAAATCGGTGCGCAATATCTGTACCCGACACTGCCGACCGCGGTGGCGGCCTTCGAAGCGGGCCGTCGGCCCGAGTCCGATGGTCCGTCCGGTGAATGACCTTCGTCTCTGCCCCTGAACGGGCGCTCTCGCGATCATCGATGCTGACGGCACGAGCTGTCAGAAGAGGTGAACGGCGATGACCGATAGCGTGACCATCGCGTGGCAGGGGTGGTGGACCCGGCTGGCGCGCCTGTGGTCGTTGCAACCGTGCAGTTCGAATCGGCTGATGCGCCCCAGCGACCGCATCGAATCCGCTGTCCGAATCATCGCGGCGATCGTGGCACTGATCGCAGTTCCTGTCGCAGGCGCCTTCGGCACTCACGCGTATACCGACACTTCCGCAGAGATCCGCACCGAAAACGCGACAAGGTTTCTTGTGCAGCCCGTGATCACCGAGGGGCCCAGC
The DNA here is from genome assembly GCF_042733915.1 of Nocardia sp. NPDC059691. NCBI lineage: Bacteria > Bacillati > Actinomycetota > Actinomycetes > Mycobacteriales > Nocardiaceae > Nocardia > Nocardia sp. NPDC059691. The sequence continues at coordinate 53,786 of NZ_JBHWFB010000006.1, forward strand.
AGCATCGATTCGCACCGCTACCAGGCACGGGTGCGATGGGACCAAGACGGCCGTAGCGGCACCGCCGTCATACCGGTGCGGGAGACGGCACAACGCGGCGATCGCATCGATCTCTGGCTGGATGACCACGGTGCGCCGGCTGCGCAACCTCGTCACCCGGACGTCGCCGTCGTGACCGGGATCGGCGTGGGTGTGTTCGTCCTGATCGGCGTCTGGCTGTGTGGATGGTGCCTTATGAACGGGGCGACGCTGCTACTACAGCGGCGCCGGAGCGCGCGGTGGGACCGCGAGTGGCGGCAGATGAGTCGTGCGACGAAAGAGGGTTCGCAATGATGTACTGGAACGGGGACGGTGCGCAGTGGTGGATGTTCGTTCCCATGATCTTGCTTGCCGTCCCCCTGTGGATCGCGGTGGCGATCGCGCTTGTCGCGGTGCTGCATCCCGTCCCCGGCGCACCGGCGGATCTCGATCGGCGCGCTCAGCAGTAGACGAGAGGTACTGCCGCCGGACGGATTCATGTCCGGGGCCGACTCGTGCGCTCGGACCGTCGCAATTCCCCCACCACGGCCTCCGCCGCGCGCGGTACGGCGGACGCCACCGGCTCGGATAGGCCGACGCCCGGCTCGAGACACGCCACATCCACCGCGACGACGACGATCCTGGCGGGAAGACGGCCGAGCACGCGTCCCAATGGCAGCGCATCCCGGATGCCGAGGGAGTGGGAAGAGGCGGTTCCCGCACGCCGGAGCAGGTCGATGTCCGTCAGGCGAACCCGGCCGGGGACCGGGGGAACGCACCGCACGGCATCGATCACGACAGCTAGATCGAAGCCGGTCCAGATATCCAGCAGACTCGTTGGTTCGCCATCGGAAATCGCCACGAGAACGCCTGGCATGTGGAGATTTTCGATCCGGGAAGCGACGGCCGGACCGATCCCGTCGTCTCCGCGGTATTCGTTGCCCACGCCGACGACCACCGCCCACGGCTCGGTCATCGGCGCACCATGTCGAGGTCCAGGAAGTGGGCCGAGCAGGATATGCACGGATCGTAGTTCCGGATCGCGCGTTCGCACATCGTGGCCAGCGCGGCGTCATCGAGGTCGAGGTGGTCGGAGACGACGCGCCGCAGATCGTCCTCCATCACTGCCTGATTCTGCGAGGTAGGCGGGATGATCAGGGCCGAGCGCACGATGCCGTGATCGTCCAGCTCGTACCGGTGGTATAGCAGGCCGCGAGGCGCTTCGCTCACGCCGTGCCCGGTGCCGGCTCGAGGAGCGACCGGAACCGCGGCGCGGGAGGGGCGTTCGTAACCGTCGATGATCGTGAGTGCCGCGTCGATCGCATGGACGACTTCGACCGCTCGAACCAGGATGCTGCGGAAGGGGTTACGGCATTGCGCGCCGAGTCCGATTTCGGCCGCGACCTGCTGAGCGATCGGTGACAGCTGGTGGTGATTCAGTGTGTATCGGGCCAACGGCCCGGTGAGGTAGCGTGCGCCGTCGAGCGTCGCGTGCAAGGCGGTGGAGTGCGGAACCTGATGTTCTCGTACGTGATTCGGGAAATCGATCGCCGGGAAGCGAAGCCCAGTACTGGTGTGCACGTCACCGTGGTCGATGGCGTATCGGTCCGGATCGTTCGCCGCCAGCAGATCGTATTCGATTTCCAGCTCGGGGAATTCGAACCGCGCAGCCCGGAGAGCGGTGTTCGTCGCGTGGTCTCGCGCGCGGCGCAGTTGTTCGATCACGGCGGCGAACTCGGCGCGTTCGGGGACCGAGTAGAAGCCGCCGAGCCGGACGTTGACGGGATGGATGGCCCGGCCGCCGAGGAGTTCGAGCAGCGCGTTGCCCGCTCGTTTCGTCGCCAATCCCTCCTCGACGAGTGCGCGGTGATCGGCGGCGAGCGTGATCGCGTCCGGGTAGCCGAGGAAGTCGGGCATGTGCAGCAGATGAATATGTAGAGAGTGGCTGGAGATCCATTCGCCGCAATACAAAAGCCTGCGCAGATCGGCCAGTGGTCGGTCCAACTCCACCCCACAGAGTTGCTCGAGTGCGTTGCAGGCGCTGGTCTGGTAGGCCACTGGACAGATCCCGCAGATGCGGGAGGTGATATCGGGCGGCTCGGTGTAGGCGCGTCCACGCAAAAAAGCTTCGAAGAACCGCGGTGGCTCGTAGATCTTCAACTCGGTGCTTTCCACCTGCCCGTCCGCGATGACAACACGCAGCGCGCCCTCGCCCTCGACACGAGCCAGGGTGCCGACTTTCAGCTGCCTATGCCGACTCATCGCCGTTCCTGTTCGCGAACTCCGGCGCGGCTACGGCATAGGTGGCGAAAACGCGATCGATGTCGTCGGTGTCCATGCCATTGACTCGCAGGATGGGAAGCAGCGCGTGAATGTTGGGATTCGCCATAGGACCGAAACAACCGAAGCAGCCACGGTGATACGCCGGGCACAGGGCGCCGCATCCCGCTTGCGTGACCGGACCCAGGCAGGGAATCCCCTCGGCGACCATGACACAGGTGGTGCCGCGACGTTTGCACTCGGTGCATACGCTCGTGTTCGGGATGTCGGGCGCGCGGCCCGTCAGGAACGCGCACAGGGTGTCGAGCAGTTGCCGCCGGTCGATCGGGCAGCCACGCAATTCGAAGTCGACCGGTACGTGCGCGGAAATGGGAGTGGAGGTGCCCAAGGTGGCGATGTATTCCGGACTGGCATACACCACCGAGGTGAACTCGGTGACGTCGGCGAAATTGCGCAGCGCCTGGATTCCGCCGTGTGTGGCGCACGCCCCGATCGCCACCAGAATCCGGGATCGCTCGCGAATCTCGATGATCCGGCGTCGCTCTTCTTCCGTGGTGATCGAACCCTCGACCAGTGAGACATCGTATGGGCCGGGCTCCATGGCACTGGACGCTTCCGCGAAGTGCGTGATGCGCACCCGGCCGGCGAGAGCGAGCAGTTCGTCCTCGCAGTCGAGCAAGGTGAGCTGACAACCATCGCAGGAAGTGAACTTCCACACCGCGAGTGTTGGTGGCTTCGTCATAGTTCACGCACCGCCAGCAGTGGTTCGGCAGTCGCGTAGTCCACGACGGGGCCATCTCGGCACAGCAGCAGCGGACCGAGCTGGCAGTGCCCGCATCGCGCGACACCGCACTGCATGTTGCGCTCCAACGACACTTGGATGTCGCTGGCGGGAACGCCCTTGCGCAGCAGTGATCCCGCGCAAAATCGCATCATCGGTTCGGGGCCGCAGAGCAGGGCGGTGGTCTTGCCGGGTTCCACGGTCAGGTGGGCCAGTGGCTCGGTGACGAACCCGACGCGGCCGTCCCAATCCGGTGCGGGGTGATCGACGGTCTGATGGAGTTCGATCGCCCCGGCTGCCGGCCACAGTCGCTGGTCGTTCCGGAACAGGATGTCCGCCGGGGTCCGGGCTCCGGTGATCAGCACGACCCGCCGGTAGTCGTCGCGCGCGGCGAGCGCGGCGAGTATGGCGGAGCGCAGCGGCGCCAGCCCGACGCCGCCGCCCACGATGACGAGATCCCCTCCGGCCGCCGACGCCAGGTCCCATCCTGTGCCGAATGGTCCGCGGACACCGATCAGGCCGCCGACACCTGTGTCGTGCAGCGCCGCGCTCACCGCGCCTACCGCCCGGATAGTGTGTTCGAGGTTGTCGCCGACGGCCGTGGGATCTCCACTGATCGAGATCGCGATCTCGCCCACGCCGAAGCTGTAGAGCATCATGAACTGTCCAGGCCGGAAAGGTTGCGCCGCATCGCGTACCGGTTCCAGGCGCAGCGTCACGGTGTCCTGGTTCTGCGCGATGCGACCGATTACGCGGTAGGGCAGCATCGTGTCACCGTGCGCCACCGTCCGGGTTCGCGTGTCCACGCTCATCGATCGCCTCGGTCGACGGCGATGCGGTGTGGACCGGCCGTGCAGGTCATGGTGGGGTTCCGGTAGAGGTCGAGCAGCCGGGCCCGGGTTGCCTGTAGTCGTTCCAGCAGCGCCTCGAACAGCATCATGGCCAGCGCGCGGCCGAATCGTGGATCCCGGTCGGAGAGTTCGGCCAAGATCCCCGCGTCGAACTCGACGGCCTCGACCGGTTCGGCGGTCACCGCGCCGAAATGCCACCGGTAGGGCGGTACGAGCCAGGACCAGCCGAGCAGGTCTCCGCCGCCGAGGGTCTGGAGGACCACGGCGCCGCGCCCCGGCACCTGCGCGTCCAGCAGTATCCGGCCGTGGCGGATCAGCCAGCATCGGTCGGCCGGTCGGGCCTCGGTGATCACCCGGTGCCCTGCGGGGAAGGCCACATCGCGTCCGGCGGCGGCCAGCGTGCGCAGCTCTTCCTCGCTCAGCACCGCCAGCTGCCCGAACGCGGACAGTTCCTCAGCGGTGGGCATGGTGCGATTCCTCGGCCAGTTCGGCCAGCCGGGCCACCTCCGCGGTCAGGTCGATCTCGGCGGGGCACCAGGCGATGCACCGTCCGCAGCCGACGCACCCCGAGCTGCCGAACTGGTCGTACCAGGTGCTGAGTTTGTGGCTGATCCACTGCCGGTAGCGGCTTTCGCCGGATTGCCGCACGCTGCCGCCGTGCAGGTAGGAGAAGTCCGGTTCGAAGCACGACGACCAGTGCTCCCAGCGCTCGGCATGGTCGCCGGTGAGGTCGGTGACGTCTTCGGTAGTGGTGCAGAAGCAGGTGGGACACACCATCGTGCAATTCCCGCACGTGAAGCAGCGGGCGGCGACATCCTGCCAGTGCGGAGACTCCCGAGAGTCGCGAAGCAGAGCGCGAATGTCGACCTCGGGCATCGCGCGGCCCATCCGGTCGGCCGCGGCGGACACCTCAGCACGGGCGTTCGTGACCTCCGTCGTGTCGGCCGGACGTGTGGTGATCTCGCCGAGAATTTCGGCGCCGTCCGCACTACCCACGTCGACGAGGAATCGGTGGCCCTCGGCATCGATCCGCTCTGTGAGGGCCAGATCGTATCCGGACGAGACCCCCGGGCCGGTGCCCATCGAAGCGCAGAAACACACCCCGCCGGGCTCTGTGCAGTTCACGGCGACGACGAAAAGGTCTTTCCGGCGTGCGGCGAACGAAGCATCAGGATGTGCCCCATCGCCGAGCACGCGTCCGAGAATCGCGATCGAGGTGAGGTCGCACCCGCGGACGCCGAGAAAGGCGGATCGGACCGGCGGGTCCGTCACGGGTTCCATCTCGAGGTCCGGCCCGACCTGGGCTATCTTGCGACGCGGGGGATGTAGGAACTGCTTCCAGGAGCCCGGCCCGGCCGAATGGGCGAAGACCGCCTCGTCGTTTCGGCGGCGCAGCCGGTACCGCCCGGGCGCGGTCTCCACACCCCATCCGGCGGGCAGTCGCCTGCCGGAGTCCAGTTCGTCCAGGACGATCGCGCCATCGCGCACCTGCGGACCGATGACGCGGTATCCCCGGTCGTGCAGCACGTCCACCAGACGATCCAGACCGGCACGATCGATCACCATGGTGTCGTCAGGCATGGTCGAGACCCCTGTCAGGTTCGGATATAGCCGTCCGTTTTCGAGTCTTGTCAACCGGGAGATGCACCGCGAGGGACCAAGGTCCCGAATCGCGATTGCCGACGGCATCGGGCCAAGCGGCGACGGTCCAGAGGACCGGCCTACCTCGCTCGAGTGGTCTTTGGTCCCTTCTCCCGAGGACGATCAGCCGCATTCGAGCCTGTGCCGCGGCTCATACCGTTGAGGTCGGCGCCCGGCTGGGTGCTACGCGACCAGAGGCTCGGGAGGTCCTCATGACAGAGCAGCGATTCGACGACCCGCATCACCTCGCCACGGCGAAAGTCGTTGTCGGCGTGGATGGTTCGGACGGGTCGTGGACCGCCCTCCGGTGGGCGGCGCGGTTCGCGGCCGATCGCGGACGCGAACTCGAGATCCTCCACGGCATGGACGCGGTGGGCAACGACTGGGTACTCGGCGACTACGAGGTCGTCATTCCCTCGGTCCTCGACGTCATCCGGCAACAGGGACAGGATGTGGTCGCCCGGGCCGAACGCGTGGCCCGATCGGTCGCACCCGAGTTGCGTATCTCGTCTCGCGCGACCACCGATACCGGGAAGCAACTGCTGATCGAGCACAGCGCGGAGGCGTACGCGGTCGTGCTCGGTGCGACCGGAAACGCGGGGACGTTCACCCATCTCGGCTCCACGCTGCTGGCCGTGACCGCCCACGCGCGCGGCGCCGTGGTCGTCGTGCGCCCCGACCCTGACGCCGACGGCGCGGTACACACATCCGGCCCGGTGGTGGTCGGCGTGGACGGTAGCCCCGTCGGCGACGCGGCTATCGAGGCAGCCTTCACCGAAGCGGCCGAACGCGATGTCGAACTCGTCGCTGTCCATGTGTGGAGCGACTGGGACTCCGGGCGCTTCGCCGGTCACGCCCACCGGGCCGAGGCCGAACTCGACAACATCGAGCGGGCGGTTCTCGCCGAGCGTGTCGCGGGGTGGCAGGAGAAGTTCCCCGAGGTTCGCGTCGCACGGAAAGTCGAGGTTTCCGCGCCGGCGTCGCACCTGCTGTCCTGGTCGAACGTGGCGCAGTTGCTGGTCGTTGGCAGTCGCGGACGGGGCGGTTTCGCGGGCATGTTGCTCGGTTCCACCGCGAACACTCTGGTACAGCATGCCTCGTGCCCGGTCATGGTCGTCCACCCGCGATGACCGAGATCGGGCAGAGGGCGGTGTACGTTCGACGTACACGGCGGTAGCCGCCACGGTGCTGCTCGTCGGCGGACCATGTGATACCGGGAGGCGAGTGCCGATGGCGGCGACGGATCGGTGGTCGTGGCCGCGCATCCTCGGCGCGGACGGCCCGGCGGCAGCGATCTGTATCCGGTTGGCGGTGGGGCTGGTGTTCCTCAGTGAGGGGATTCAGAAGTACCTGTACCCGGACAAACTGGGGCCGGGCCGGTTCGACAAGATCGGCATCCCCGCACCGACGTTCTTCGCGAACTTCGACGGTGTCATCGAAATCGTCTGCGGCGTCTTGATCGTCATCGGACTGCTGACCCGCTTCGCCGCGCTGCCGTTGCTGGTCGATATCAGCTTGGCGATCGTCTTGACCAAGTTGCGTGAGCTGCGCCCGGGCGGGTTCCAAGGAGTGGAAGGCTTCTGGGGAATGGTCCACGACGCGCGCACCGATGTCGCGATGTTGCTCGGGTTGATCTTCCTGATCTGGGCCGGGCCCGGCCGCTGGTCACTGGATGCGTGGCTCACCCGCCGTGTGGACCATCCATTGCCATCTTGATTCATGGTGTTTCGATATTGCGTCCTGTTGGCAAAGTCGCCCGATGTGTCCTGCCTCGTGCATGAATCACCCTCCGTCGTAACGGTTTTCGAACCTCGCCGAAGCATGTATAGAATCCGATCCGGTACAGCGAGTCCCGGCTGAACTTCGGCGAGGAGCCACCGAGCGCGAACCCTGGGGTGAGGAGACATCATGTCCGGACTGGAGTTCGCGACTCTACGTGATCAGGTGGCCGCGCTGCGGACGAAAACCATCTCGGCCACCGAACTGCTCGAGCTGACCATCGCGCGGATCGAAAAGTTCGACGACAAGGTCAACGCCGTTGTGGTGCGGGATTTCGACCGCGCCCGCGCCGCCGCGAAGCAGGCGGACGCGGCGCTGGCGCGCGGTGAGTACGCACCGTTACTCGGCGTGCCGGTGGCGGTGAAGGAATCCTTCAATGTCGCCGGTCTGCCGACGACGTGGGGATTTCCAGATGCCGAGGGTTGGCAGCCCGCCGAAGACGCAGCACTGGTGACACGAGTCAAGGCCGCGGGCGGGGTCGTTATCGGCAAGACCAATGTGCCGCGCGCCCTGCACGACTGGCAGTCCTACAACGACATCTACGGCACAACCAACAACCCGTGGGACCTGACACGCTCGCCCGGCGGCTCCTCCGGCGGCTCGTCCGCCGCACTCGCGGCAGGGTATGTCTCGCTGGCACTCGGCTCCGACATCGGCGGCTCGCTGCGGGTACCAGCGCATTTCTGCGGCATATACGCCCACAAGCCGTCACGGACGCTGCTGCCGGGTCGGGGAAATACGCCGCCTCGGACGCCTGCGCTGCCGGCCCCGCAAGACCTCGCCGTGGTCGGGCCCATGACACGCAGTGCCGCCGACCTGACGTTGGCGACCCTGTTGCTCGCCGGCCCCGACGAGGTGGAGGCGGTCGCATACAAGCTCGTGCTGCCACCGCCGCGCAGCGCCGAGTTCGACGACTTCCGGGTGCTGGTCATCGACACTCATCCGTTGTTGCCGACGTCGACCGTCATCCGCGACGGGTTCGACCGGATCGCTCGAGGGCTCGAAAAGGCTGGTGCCGCGGTCGCCCGGCACAGCGCGCTGCTGCCCGACCTCACCTTGACGGCGAACACCTACCTGACACTGCTGATGTCGCAGTTCGGCGCGGATGCGCCGGTCGATACCTACCGAGCGCTCCAAGCCGCCGTCGCCGATATTCCGCCGAACTCCGACCGCCCGGAGGATGTCATCCGCCGAGCGTTCGTGGCCGGCCACGGCGACTGGATCAGGGCGGACCGTGTCCGTATGGTCTTGGCCGACAAGTGGCGACGCCTGTTCGACGAATTCGACGTGGTGCTGTGCCCGATCACGCCGACGCCGGCCTTCCCGCATGACCATTCGGACATGGACACTCGCACTATCGATATCGACGGCACTACACACCCGTATAACTACCACCTGGTGTGGGCGAGTATCGCGACATTGCTCGGGCTACCGTCGACCGCAACGCCGATCGGGCGCTCGCCCGAGGGGCTGCCCTACGGCATGCAGATCATCGGCCCGTATCTCGAAGACCACACCACGTTGCGGTTCGCAGAGTTGATCGAGCAGGAGTTCGGCGGATTCAGCCCGCCGCCCGGTTTCGTATGAGTCTCCGGCGTGTTCAGGAAACCCCACGTCTTTCGGAGCAGGACTCGTGGCCGCTCGCAGAGGACAGCAGTTCAGGGGAGGATACGCTTTCCGTTCTGATGCTTCGGTTCCCGCAATCGATGTGGAGGGGATCCGTGGTCTGCGGCAGCGTTTGGTCGCAGACCCGTCGACACTCCATGGGCGCGTCGAATGCTGGGGGTGCATCCGAGCGGTCCTGTCGGGTCAGGCAGCGCGCATTGCGATGAACACGAATTCGCGACCTGGGCGGTCCGGGGCTTCTCTCACATCCTGCACGAGGTAGCCGTGGGCGGTCAGGTTCGATTCCACCTCGTCGCGGCTGCGGAACCGGAGTGTCGAGTGTGAGGTGATGACCATGCCGTCGGTCAGGAACGTGTAGGTGTGGCGGAAGGAGACGAACGGAAGCCGTATCGCGGTGACGTGAAGTTGCTGTTCCACCAGGCCGGCCCCGGGAACATCGACGGTAGTCGGAGGCTCATCAGCCCATTCTTCCCAGGCCCTGCGTTCGGGACGTCTGGTCTCGAACACGAGGTGACCACCTGGGCGGAGAGCGGAGCGGATGCCTTGCAGCGTTTGTATCCAATCCGCATCGGTCAGGAAGACCTGCGCCACGTTCCCGGTCATCACCGCAAGGTCGGCGTCGATGGGCGGCATCGCGGTTGCATCGCCGTGGAGCCAAGTGATTCGTGCGGCTCCGTTCTTCGACTTGGCAACTTCGAGGGATGCCTCTGCTGGGTCGACACCCACTACGGTGCGGCCGCTTTCAGCGAGCAGGATCGCCAGGCAGCCTGTCCCGCAACCGATGTCGAGTACGCGGTCGGCGCTCAACTCGTCTGCGATGTCGAGGTACGCCGTCAGGTCGTAGCGGTCGCCGCCGAAGGCGTCGTAGATGGATGCGAGGCGGTGGTGGGCAAAGATCGCATCGGGCACCCGGCGACCATATCCGCGTTCGCGGGCTCCCAGCGACGGAATATTCTCCCCCAACCTGGTCCAGTCGAGCTATCCGCTCGTACAACCATCCGCCAGGTGGCATCAAATTCGCGAACATCATCTTTCCCAACATGCTGAGTCAGGTCAGGATTTATGAACAGCTGTCCGGGATTCGGACAAACCACCCCGTCACGGATCGTGGTGGTTGAGGTCCGGATGCTCGATGGCGGAGCTGTATCGGGTCCGGTGACGAACCGGTAAAACCGCTGTGCGGCTCAGCTGGAGCGGTAGCGTTGTTCCGGCACTCGGCTTTGTGCCTGCGCCGGCTTTCGCCGGGACGACGGGATGGCGATCGCTGGAGGAGTGGTGGCCCGGGTATTCATCAGTCACGCCGGCGCAGACCGGGCGTGGGCCGACGAGATCCACGGTTGGCTGGTCGCGGAGCGGCACGAGGTGTTCCTGGACCAGCATCCGGTCGACGGCCTGGCCGCAGGGGAGGAATGGGAGCAGCGGCTCTACGAGCGTTTGCGATGGGCCGACGCTGTGGTCTGCGTCATCACTCCGACCTACCTTCGATCCATCTGGTGCGCAATCGAAATCGGCATCGCGAAAACCCTCGGCAGCAGATTGCTGCCAGTGCGTGCGGCGGCGGGCGCGACACATCCGCTGCTGAAATCGATCCAGCAGCCCGACGCCGTGGCCGATGCCGAGGCGGCGCGGGCTGGACTGGCGCGATCGTTGCGAACACTGGACGAGGGCGGGGGATCGGGGTGGCCGGACGACCAGTCGCCTTACCCGGGCTTGGCGTCGTTCGAGACCGCCCAGCACCGGGTCTTCTTCGGGCGGGCACGGGAGGCGACCGCGATCGCTGAGCGATTGCGCGCCCCCGCCCTCCGATCTACCCCCTCGGTCTTGCTGGTCATCGGACCGTCAGGGTGCGGCAAGTCCTCCCTGGTGCGCGCCGGTGTCATTCCGTTGATCGCGGATGAAAACTATTGGCTGCCGCTGGAACCGATGACGCCCGGCGCGGACCCGGTGGGTGCGCTTGCCCGGACGTTGGCGATCGCCAGACGACGGACCGGACTCGACTGGCAGCTGTCATCGGTGCGCGACCGCCTGGCGAAAGACGGCTTGCGAGAAGTCTCGGATGAGATATTGATCGCGGACGAGTCGAGCCGCCGGCGCAAACTGCTGTTGGTGGTCGACCAATTCGAGGAATTGTTCCGACGCGCCGAGCCCGCGCAGCGCGCGGAGTTCACCGAACTGCTCGCCCCGGCGATCGGCGGGCCCGTGCAAGTGCTGGCCACCTTGCGGACGGAATTCCTCGACCAAATGATCGTCGATCCTGCGATGAGCTCATTGTCGACCGAAACGTATCCTTTGCGCCCACTGCGGAAAGGCGGACTCCGCGAGGTCATCGAACGACCGGCGCGGGTGGCCGGTTTCCGCATCGACGACGGCCTCGTCACCGAGCTGCTCGCCGACACCGACAGCGGTGAGGCGCTGCCCTTGCTGGCATTCGCACTGGAGCGACTGGCCGACGGTGTGCACCGCGGTGGGACGCTCTCATTACAACGCTACGACGAAACCGGCGGTGTACGAGGCGCGCTGGTACGTCAGGCCGAAGTGGCGCTGGCGGAAGCCCGCGCGGCTACCACCCTCACCGACAGTCAGATCATCGATGTGATGCTGCGCCTGGTCACCGTGGACGAACGGGGCGTGCCCACCCGCGCCCGGATACCGCGCGACGAGCTGACCGAAACCGACGCCACGGTCGTCGACGCGTTCGTCACGCAACGACTGCTCACCATCGATGAAGAAGACAGACGAATCGTCGTCTCGGCGGCGCACGAAGCGTTTCTGCAACACTGGCCGCTACTGCGAGACGCGATCGAGAAGGAGGGCAAGGCGCTGCGCGCCCGCCGCGCGATCGAGGAAGCCGCCGCTGACTGGAAGCAGGACCGCGCGGCGACCAGGCTCTGGGAGCGTGGACGACTGGAGTCGGCGATGGACGACACCGGCGCACGCATGCGCGTCCAACGGAGGCCGAATCTGCGCACGTGGCCACCGCGCCTACGTCGACTGGCGACCAACCGTGTCGACCTCAGCTCCAGTGCGAAGGAATTTCTCGAGCGCAGCTATCGCAGAGATCGCTTCCGGCGTGGGCGCGCGACGGTCGTGCTGTCCACTCTGCTCGTCGCGGCGCTGGTCGCCGCGACAATCGCGGTGATCCAGCAGCGCAAGGCTGTCGACGAGCAACGCACAACTGTCGCACGAGCGCTGCTCACGGATGCGCAAGGCCTGTTTCAAGCCGAACCGCGCACTTCGATCCGTCTCGCGCTGGCGGCCGACACTATTCACCCAAGTGTCGAAACCCGCAACTGGCTTGTGGACTGGCTCGCCACCACCTACTACGGCGGAACGCTCGAAGGCAACGGACGAGACGTGAGCCATACCGTGTTCTCCCCGGACGGTCACATGCTCGCGGTACAGACCTATGACGGCGTCATCGCACTGTGGGATCTCACAGATCCGCGCGGACCGCGCCGGTCCGGCGACCCGCTGACCGGCCCGAGTACCTCCGCGGAGCCTGTGTTTTCACCGGACGGACGCCGACTACTGACCGGCGCGGGGATCGATATCGACGCCAGGAACGCCAGACTCGGCATGGTCTCGCACGATCACACCTTCGACGGAAACGGCCTGGAAGGCGTCCTGGAGTGGGATGTCAGCGATCCGAGCCACCGGCTGGTCGGCAAACGCCTGCTGCCGGACATCGATGAGAAGACACGAATGGTGCTGGACTCCGGTGGGGCCTTCGCAGTCACTTTCGGCTGGACCCAGCCGACGCGGCTGTGGGACTTCACTGGTCCGCCGCGAGCGGTGACGCTGGCACCCCCGGAACAACACGCCGATGCGGTCGCGATTTCGCCCGATCGGCGGACGATCGCCACCGGTGTTCCCGGAGGTGTATTGCTGTGGGACGCTTCCGATCTCGGCACACCACACCAGATCGGGAGAATCGAAGTCCAACTGCCCGGACGATCGCCACTCGGCCCCGACGGACTTGCCTTCTCACCAGGCGGGGGAATCTTGGCGGTCTATCTGGACTTCGCCGGGCTCACCCGCTGGGACGTGGGCGATCCCACCCACCCGCAACAGCTGGGTGCGGCTATGCGAGCGACCCGCCATTTCGCATTCGCGCCGGCGGGTCGACTCGCCGTAGCGTATGGCAACGCGGCATACCTTTACGATCTCGACGATCCAGCAAACCCGCGACAGTGGCGCGGGGCGTGGGTCGGCCAGCCGAGCGATGTCAGCGCCGTAGGGGTCGCCAGCACCGGCCGAGTCGCCACCGGTGCTCGGGATGGTCGCGTCACGCTGTGGGACAGCGAATTTCGCGTTCAGCCCAAGCCTGCCGGACCGTCGTTGTACGGAAGTTTCGATAGGAAGAGGCCACCCTGTTGTGTCACCACGGTCGGTGACCTGATGGCGGTCGGCGGCGCCAACGGCAACGTCGACCTCTGGGATATCTCGAACCCGCGAGTCCCGCTCCGACTCGCCACCTGGAATGCCGAGCACGTGGATTTCTCGAGGAACGATCGCCGACTGTCGGCGGTCGCCCTCTCCGCTGACGGCAAGACGGCGGCCACAGGCGGACCGGACCGGACCGTATCGCTGTGGGACATCAGCGATCGCGCCCATCCTCGCCGTCTCGGACCACCTCTGACCGGGCTCGGCGGAATCGTGCGGGCGATCCTGTTCACCGCGGACGGTAATCGCCTCGCCGCGGGCTCCGACAAGAACTCGCTGGTGTGGGACATCAGCAAGCGGGAAACGCCGCGCCGGATCGGACGCGGCTTGCGCGACCGTCAGATAACAGGACTGACATTCACCGATGGCCGCCTACTCGCCCTCGGCTGGAACGGCGGGGATGCCGCCTTATGGGACCTCACGAATCCCGACGAACCGTCGTTGGCCGGCACGGCACCCACCAGAGTGATGGTCGGTAGGCTCGCATACTCGCCCGCCGCGCGAGTCCTGGTCACGAGCAGCACGGACAAGACCATACAGCTCTGGGACATGAAAGATCTCGCACATCCGCGTCGGCTCGGCGACCCGCTGCGGGACACCATGGGCGGCGATGTAGACGTGATCTTCGATCAGACCGGCCGCCTGCTCGCGGAACTTGGGTTGGATGGAAGGATCCTTCTGTGGGATATCACTGATCCAGCACGTCCAGTACAAGTCGGCGACCCGATCGACGCCAGGGCCGATGCGGTGGCCGGTGCTCAATTGAGCACGGACGGTGACACACTGGTCGCGGTGTACAGCGACGGCCCAGCGGTCATCTGGGACTTGAGCGCGCTGAACGAATTGCGTCGACGAACGGTCGAAATCGCCTGCGCGACTGTGGGCACGGGGCTCGATCCCGCTGGCTGGCAGCAATATGTCCCGACGATCGAATACCGCCGGACTTGCCCGTGACGTTTACGGCTTGCGCATCAGCCGCACCGCTCGGCCACCATTTCTGTCAGTGATGAGGATCTCGCCGTGCGGTTCGACGGCGATTCCGCTGATCGCGCCGAGTTCGGCGTATGGCAACCTAATCGGCGTCGTCGATCCGGCCGGAATCCGCCACAATCTCCCGTCCTGTGTGGACGCGCCGACCGTACTGGCCGTGTCCGGAATCCAAGCGTTGTCGGCCAGCAGCAGCGCTCCGTCGTGATCGAAGGCGAGCGCGGCGACCGCTTCGCCGGCAGGCAGCGGAGTTTCGGTGGGCGTCACCGAACCCGGCGGGATACGCAGCAGTCGATTGACCGGGGCGGTGCTCGTCACCACCAACTCGCCGGCGTCGGAAACCGTGATCGGCGCACCGAGGTGATCGACCGTCAACAGCACAACCTGCGTACTGGAGCCTGCCGGGAACTTCAGGATTCGGGCGTTGTCCGGGTCGGTGATGTACACATTCCCCGTACGGTCGACCGCGACGCCGGCCCCGTTCGCACGTTCGGAACTATTCAGGTCGGCCGCGCCGAACCCCACTAGCGGCAACGGCGCGACATTTTCCGTGTCGGCCGCCACCTTCAGCACCTGACCGTGCTGATAGTCGCAGACATAGAGCTGAGCGTCCTGTCCGATGGCGAAACCCGAGGGCCAGTGCAGATCCGGCAGACCGATGCGCTCCGGAGTGTATCGCCCGGCGGGCAGCCGCTGGATGCCCTCGTTCTCGGACACGTAGACGTCTCCGCTCGCGGAGATCGCGATACCACTCGGCCCCGAAACCGGCATCGGCAACTCGGTTTGCGCCGCCCAGCCCCACATGTCCCGGTTCGAACGTTGATCCGGCCACCACACCCAAACCGCCACACCCACCGCCACCACCACGACAACCCCCGCCGCGATCCACCCTCCCCCCGAACGCAGCCTCATATTCAGCATTTGGCCGGTACCGTGTCGCCTGCGAGGCGGAACTCGAACCGGATCGCGCCCGGGCTCTGCGCGGGCAGGACGATGGCCGCGCCGTGCCCGGGCCTCCAGGTCCGGGGGACCAGGACGTAGTGGTCACCGATGCGGCTCAGTGGCGCCAGCCCGTCGTAGCGGAACCGGTAGGCGGATCCGGTGCCGGGGTCGGGGTCGCAGGGCGTCGTTCGGACATCCGGCCCGGAAAGGTGCAGTTCCTTTTCGCTGTAGATGATGACTTGGGAACTGGTGGGCAGTTGCGCGGCCCACTCCCGAGCTCGGGTCTGACCGACCGCGACCGAGTAATCGGTGGCGATCCAGAACAAATTGATGCCGACCATGAGAAACAGGATCACCCACTCCGCGACCGCTGCCGCCTGTGACGGTGGCGGCGCTGTCGCAGGCAGGCTTTCACGCAGACGTTTACGACGCAGCACGACCAGCAGCCAGAACACCAGCACCCCAGCGATGATCGACACCGGTGCCACGCACAAACCCTTGTTGATCGGGGTCACTACGTATATCCGGGACAGCCCGTTGACGAGGACCGCCCCGGCGACCAGCACGATCGCGGCGGTGGCCCACCGCCCCGGTCGACGGGTGCGGATCGAATCCGGAAGCGCGACGTATCCCCACAGCACCGCCATACCGATGAGACCGACGAGTGTCAGCGGCACGAACAGTGCGTCGACGGTGCGCATGAGGTACTCACGGATGCTCGGATTCAGCGTCGTCGAGTCGACACCGAAGTAGTTGAAGTACCAGTAGACATGCGCCCATCCGAAATAGAACAGAACGGCGGTGAGCAACGTAGTCGGTGCGACCAGTTGCCCGATGGATCGTGCGACGTGACCGAACCCGTCGAACGCCGAACCCGTTGCGGGTGTCGACGCCTGCTCATCTGGTGGTGGTGACACGTGGCTTGCTCGTCGCCGTCTCGGTGGGCGTTTGGGTTCGGGTGGTCGAGTCGGTTCCGGTAGGGGAGACGGTCCTCGTGGGGGAGGTGGTGTCGGATGTCTTCGGTTCGAAGCCTTCTGTGCCGCAGGGAAGTATCTGCGGGGACAGTGTTCCGGTGAGCAGCGTCAGTGTCGAGCCGGACATCAGAATCAACGACCCGTTCACCGACTCTCCGCTCGGGGTCGAATCCTGCTTCGCGCCGGAGAATCCGGAGTACTGGCAAATGCTGCGGTAGGTGTCGGCCTTGTCCTGTGCAACGGCAACGCTCGCGCAGCCGCCGCACGCCGCGGCTATGCGCTGCACTGCCAGCTCTTTGACCGCGACGATTGGTGCGCCCTGGAGTTCGGTGAACGCCGGAATCCGGAAGGGCGCACCGGCGGCCTTACCGGCATCGGTTTTGCCTGGTCGCCCCGGCGCTTCATCGCCCGGCGGGGCATCGGTTCCGGACAACAGTTGGGTCGTCGTCGCAGTGCCCGCTTGCGGGTCGGGTATCGACGTGGCGCATGCCGATAACGCGACCGCCGCCGCACCCACGACCATCATTCGCCGAGCCAACATTCTTTCCCTCCCCGCATTCCGGAACACGATTACGTCGGTGCTCAGTCAACGCGCAGGTGACCGACCGTGCCGCACCACTGATCATCTCTCAAAAGATCGGACGGCAGAGTGGATTTCCCTACACTGCCCAGGTGACGAAGCACCATTTCTGTCACTCATGACCCTGTGTGTGCGGCATGCGAATGCGCCGAATCTCGGCGGCTGGGCATTTCTTGGAACAGGTGCAGCGACTTCGATTGTCGTTTCGCGGTCACCACTCCGGATCAGCGTGGTAGATCTCGCGGTATTCCTTGGCGAAGACGCGGCGGCCGAGCAGACGCCACGCGAGCCGGGCGGAAAGTGGCATCTCGGCGAGGATTTTCCGGCGGTCGTCGTCGGAGACGCCCTGCAGAATGAAGCCGAGGAAGACCAGCTGGCGGTCCTTGGGCATGTGCTCGCGGCCGCGTTCGCCGAGAGCCTGCCATTCGAGCGCGGTCATGACGTTCTCGACCACGGGCAGGATGTGCCGCTCCTCCTCGGCCATGTGCTCGTCGAGGGTATCGGACAGCGCCCGCAGCGTGGCCGCGAGCCGGTCCCGAACCGACGGGTCGGCGGCGGTGGCGAACTCGGACCCGTCGCGGTGGGCGCGCTCGGTGAGTTCGGCGATCCGCTCGTGTTGTTCCTCCATGCGCAGCACCAGAGCGGCGTCCGCGGAGGCGCGCTCGAGCAGGATCGGCCACATGAGCTCGTCCTCGCCGGTGTGATGGTGGTGCAGGCCGTCGCCGAGTTCGCCGAGGAAGGTGATCAGGCGCCGGGCGCGCTCGACGTCTCCGGGCGCCACCGCCGCGACGAGGCCGGGGAGAGCGCTGAAGTGTCTGCGGAAGGCGTTGTGCAGGACGACCATGTCGTAGGTGTCGGGGCGGCTGGGCGCGGTGCGGGTGGTGTTCATGCGGTGCTCCTGTCGCGGTGGTGAACTGCGACGACTGTGCGGCCCGCCGCTTGCAGCCCACTTGTAAGGCACTGCATGGGGGTCGGTCTTAGACTTGGCGCGTCATGGTTCGGATCCGGGTGCTCGGCGCGCTGACCGCGGCGGACGAGCGGGGCGAACTCGATCTCGGCGGTCCGCGGCAACGTGGCGTGCTGGCGCGGCTGCTGGTCGCACGGGGCGAGGTCGTGCCGGTCGATCGCCTCATCGATGACCTGTGGCGGGGTGAACCGCCGCCGCGGGCACTCGGCGCACTGCAGGCCTACGTCTCCAACCTGCGGCGGTTGCTGGAGCCGCAGCGGGCGCCGCGCACACCCGCCACCGTTCTGATCAGCCGGACCCCCGGCTACGCGGTCCGTCTCGCCACCGAGGACGTGGACGCATGGCTCTTCGGCGCGGAACTAGACGCCGCTGGGCAGCAGGGCGATCCGCGCGAGCGACGGCGCACGCTGGACCGCGCGCTCGCCCGCTGGCAGGGCCCCGCCTACGCCGCCTACGCGGCGGAGCCGTGGGCGACCGCGGAAGCGGCGCGGCTGGAGGAATTACGGCTGCGCGCACGCGAGCAACTCGCGGCAGCCCTGCTCGAGCTCGACGAGCCGGCGCTCGCCGCTGCCGAGGCCGAGGTCTTGAGCAAGGAGCACCCGCTGCGGGAGGAGGCGTGGCGGCTGACAGCGCTGGCTCGATATCGGGCGGGCCGCCAAGCCGACGCGCTGAGCGCCCTGCGCCAGGCCCGCAACGTTCTCGCGGACGAACTCGGCATAGATCCGGGTCCGGCTTTGACCCGGCTGGAGGCGGACATCCTCGCGCAACGAATCCCGCTGCGCGAGCGGGCGATTCCACTCCCGCAGACACCGTCCACGTCAGCAGCGGCCGCGAGCGCCCCGCAGGCCGAGCCGAATCCGGGACTGTTCGGCCGAACCGGAGAACTCGCCGCGCTACGCGACGCGGCCGCCGGTGCCGGCCCTCGGTCGGCGACTGTGGCGGGTGAAGCCGGCAGTGGGAAATCCACTCTGCTGCAGCACTTCGGCGCGGCCTTACGCGCGAACGGGCACCGGGTGGTGATCGGACGCTGCCCGGAGGACGACGCCGCTCCGTCGGCTTGGCCATGGGTCGAGATCCTGCGCGCCCTGGCCCGCGAGCACGATCCCGGCGGCTTCGCGCCCGCCCTGGCGCCGCTGCTCACCGACGGCGCCGGTGCACAGGACGCCGACCGTGACCATGGCCGTTTCCTGCTACATCGGGCGGTGTGCGGCTACCTGAGCGCCGTCGCCGCCGTAGCCCCGTTGGCCATCCTGCTCGATGACGTACATCGGGGCGACAGCGAGACAGCGGCGCTGCTCACCGCGGTGGCGACGCAGGTACCCGGGCTCGTCGTGATCGGCTACCGCCCCGACGAGGTGCCGCCTGCGTTGGCAGACGCGCTCGCGGCCCTTGCCACCACCGTCCGCGCCCGGGTTCGCCTGCGCGGCCTCGGCGTCGAGGACAGCGGTCGCCTGATCACCGCCCTGACCGGCAGCACACCGGCGGCCGCTGTGGTCCGGACGTTGCACGAGCGCACCGGCGGGAATCCGTTCTATCTCATCGAGGTCGCACGTCTGCTGCAGAGCGAGGGCGAGCTGGTCGCCGCGTCGGACGTTCCGGAGGGTGTGCGGGACGTACTGCGCCGCAGGCTTTCCCGGCTTCCCGAGACCGGGGTGGCGCTGCTGCGTCTGGCCGCGGTGATCGGCCGGGAGTTCGATGTCGCGGTGCTGGTGCGCGCGGCCGAGGTGCCCGAGGACGACGTGCTCGACGCGGTGGAAGCGGGGGTGCTCTCCGGGCTCCTGGACGAACCGGCCAGCGGCCGAGCGCGTTTCACGCACGTTTTGGTTCGGGACACGCTGCTCGGCGACCTCTCCCGGATCCGCCGTGACCGATGGCATCGGCGGGTCGCCGCCGCGATCGAGGATATCGATCCGGGCGATCTCGCGGCTTTGGCCCACCACTACGGCGAGTCGGTGAACCCGGAGACGGCACGGCGGGCCGCCGACTACGCCGTGGCGGCAGCCGAACGGGCCGAGCGGCGCTACGCCCACGACGTCGCCGCGGCCGGGTATGAACGCGCGGCCGCCGCGCTCGAGCGTCACACCGGCGCTGGCACCGTCGAGGAACGGGTCGCGATGCTGTGCCGGGCGGGTCGCAGTCATCTCGCCGGTGGCGCCGGGCTCGCCGCTCGAACCGCTCGGCACCGGGCCGCGGCGCTGGCGGAGGAGGCAGGCCGAGTCGATCTGCTGGTACGGGCGTTCACCGCTTGGGACACACCCACCCCGTGGATGAATCGACAGTACGGCGTGGTCGAGCACCGGGTCGTCGGTTGGATAGAGGACGCACTGCGTTCCCCTGGCCTCGCTCCCGCCGACCGGTGCCGACTGCTGGTGACGCTTGTCGACGAGATCGGCGGCGAGGCCGGCGAACGCGCGGCGGTGGCCGCCGCCGAGGCCGAAACTCTGGCCCGCGAGCTCGGCGACGACGCCCTGCTCGCTCCCGCACTGCAAGCGCGGGCCTCGCTGTACGACTCGCCGGAGCGCGGCCCGCTCGGAGCCGAGTTGATCGAGGTCGGGCGACGCACCGACCGGAGCGATTACCTGCTCCTCGGCCACACGGTCGCGGTTCAGGCCGCCGCGTCCGCGGCTGACATCGCCGCCGTCCGCGAGCATCTCCAGGCGGCCACCGTGCTGGCAGACCGCTATCAGTGGCGGCAGGCGCAGGTGGCGAACGCTATGGCGTGCGGGCTGGTGGCGCTCATGACCGGTGATCCCGACACGGCCGAGCAGCACTATCTGCGTGCCAACGAACTGCTGACCCGCGCGGGCATTTTCAATGCGGGCGGAATCCTGGCCATGGCGCTGTTCGTGGTGCGGCTGCACCAGGGCCGCGCCGGTGAACTGGCCGAGATGGCCGGCGCATTCGCCGATAGCGCCGTCCCCGCGACCGTCGACGCCATGGTGGATTTCCTGGTGCTGGCCCTGCTCTCGGCCGGCGATCGAGCGGAAGCGGCGCGGATCCGGCGCCGGGCCCGGCCGATCCGGGACGACGTGTTCCGATCGCTGTTCCTCACACTGCGCGGTATGGCGGTCGCGACACTGGGCACGCCCACCGAGGCCGCCGCGCTCTACCGCGATCTGCTTCCCTACCGTGACCGGCTCGGTGGCGCCGACACCGGTTCCTACGCGGTCGGTCCGGTCGACACCGTTCTCGGTGACCTGGCGGCCCGGCGCGGCGACGCCGAACTCGCCGCCGCGCACTACCGGGCCGCGCTCCACGTCGCCCAACGCTGCGGCAACCCCACTTGGATCGCGGCCGCGGCCGAACGCATCGAGCGCTGACGCTTCACTGGTCGCTCACAAGTCGGACCCGGACCATCGTTCCCGACGATCCGGACCGACCGAGGAGTACCCGATGTCGAATACCCGCCGCTTTCGCGCGGCCACCGATCTGTACCTCAAGACCGTGACCACCGCGCACCGCAAGCTGCTCGACATCAGCGGCGGCCGTGCCGGCACTCGATTCAAGAAGATGCCCACCCTGGCTCTCACCACGACCGGACGGCGAACAGGGTTGCCGCGCATCGTGATCCTCACCGTTCCCGTCGTGGAGGGCGACAGTTATCTGATCGTCGCTTCGCGGGGCGGAGACGACATCTCCCCGGATTGGTTCCACAACCTGTGTGCCGATCCCACGGTCGAGGTGTCGTTCCAGCACGGCGCGAAGCAACCGATGACTGCCCGCGTGCTCCCCCCACAGGAACGCGACCGGCGGTGGCCAGAGGTCGTCGCAGCGTACCCGGGGTACCAGACTTACCAGAAGCGGACCACCCGTCAGATCCCTTTGGTCTTGCTCAGCCCGCGCCGGTGAGCGGCGTCGCCGCAGGAAGCAGACTGAGCAGTGCCGTTGCTCCCTGCGAGTGAGCGTCCAGGTGCCAGCCGCTCGGCGCGCTGTTTGATGCCCAGCAGCATTTTGCGCTCCATTACCAGACTCCCCGGTTCCATAACGAGTTGGTAGAGCCCGCGGGTCAGCTTCGAGGAGCCGGTGAGCGCGATGCGGTTGCGACTCACCAGCCGGGTGGCTCCATCTATCGGGTATAGCCCGAATGCCCAGACCCAGTGGCCGTCATCGGAAGCGAAGACCAATGCGTGTTCGGGTTCCAAAGCCGCGACTCGCATACGCGGGCCCGACTCGCCGAGGGTGAGATCATCACCGATGGCGAGGTTTTGGAACTGTGGCAGGATCTGCTCGGCGCTATGCATGTCGAGACCGAGCATGTTCTCGAGCCAATCGTAGGTGTACGCGCCGCCACGGCCCGGTCCCAGCTGAACCAGCCACGGCCAGATCGCGTCCGCGGCGGTGCCGATCGTGATCGCCCGCGTCGTGACGATGTCGGTGTCGACCAGTAGTTCGTCGCCGGGCATGACTCGGGCAATCTCCTCCGCTGCGGCACCCCAGGTCAAGCATCTGGTGCGCCAGAAGGCCCGATAGGTTATCGCGAGCCCGGCGAGGGCCGATGCGCCGGCTGCGGCAATCGCGACTGTTCTCATGAGTTCCGACTCCTGGGTCGACGTGAGCGTTCGGGGATGAGGGGTGGTGCCGGTTGTACAGCGGCAGTCGACGAATCGAACCCGGCAACGTTCACGTGCTCGGCGACTCGGCTACGAGGTCACCGAGCCGGGCGTACGGATTCGGGCATATCCAGGATCTCGTGAAGCGGCCGACGCGGTGTCGCCGGCATGCTCTGTTCCGGTTCGGGCGCGATGCCGACCCGGATCAGCGCCTGTGGCAAAGCTGGATGGCGGATCAGCTCACGCACGACCGCTCGGCTTTGTGGCGTTTCGGTGAGATGCGTCAGTGGACATGTGGCATAGCCCGCGAGTGTGCACTCCAGCAACACAGTGGACAGGACCTCTCCGCAACGCACCATGTCGTCGGGGGTGTCACTGCTGGTCGACAGAACGAGAATGACCGAATGGTCGTCGGTGACCTGGCCGCGCCGGTCGCCGGTGGGGGCGGCGGGGAACGTGCGGGCCACACCGACTCGCTGCCGCTCCTCCGGCGAGACCAGGACCTCTTTCGGTACCCCTGCCTCGGCGACGACGTGCCCGGTCCACCATGACAATTCGGCGTGATAGCCCGCATCGTAGCGGCGCAGGGCGGCGGTCATCTCCGAGGCGCAGGCCAGGGCGGGACGACTGTCGTCGCGGAGCACGTCGAGTGTGACTGCGGATGGTTCGAAGGTGGACCGAAGCACCTGTTCGAAGTCGGACCATCCGGAAGGCGCCTGGAACGGGAGCCGGTCGGTGTGCCGTCGCAGAATGGCGTCAGCTCGTGCACGGTCGCCTTCGGTGACGATTCGAGCCCGTTCGAACGTGATGTTGGTCAGGTGTTCCCGGCGGTTCGGATCGGGGAAGCGGGCGAGGTGGATGCGCCAGCCCGCGGCGGCCATCGCGGCGCGCAGATGGTCCAGAGCGACACCGCAGCTGATCAGCAGCTGCCTGCCCGATTTGTCCGTCGCTGGGAGCATGCGTCCGGGCACGGCGAACAGACGCAGGGTGTGACCGTCGTAAGTCCAATGCCAGGGTTGGCTGTTGTGCAGCGACGGCGCCCGGCCGGCGAGCAGGACGGCTCGCTGGATGGTTTCTCCAGTCGGTTGCTCGTTCATATTGTCACGGTAGGGGTCGAGGGCCGGTGTCCGAAGGGGCCGTAGGTCCCGTATTTCGCCGCGAACGGTCCTGATGGGCTGACCGGTCAGGAAGTCGGCGACCGCCATGATGGCCTGTGGGCGGTGAAGCCGGTACCGCGCCGCGGTTACGTGCGGCCCTGCGGGTTCGGCCGCGACTCGGCCCGAAGCGGGGAGCGGTGTCGAGCGAGACGACGCAGGCGCTCGTGCTCGAACCAGAACACCGCGACGCTGGCGGCGAAGCACAACACGGTGGCGGCGGCCCCGAGAGTCACCCAGCCGGT
The DNA here is from genome assembly GCF_042733915.1 of Nocardia sp. NPDC059691. Taxonomy (NCBI): domain Bacteria; kingdom Bacillati; phylum Actinomycetota; class Actinomycetes; order Mycobacteriales; family Nocardiaceae; genus Nocardia; species Nocardia sp. NPDC059691. Next base: position 77,604 of record NZ_JBHWFB010000006.1, read on the forward strand.
GAATCCCGATCCAGCTGTGGTGAGTGTGGTCGCCAGGATCGCTACTCCGGTGATGAACAGCACGATGCCCGGAATGTTGTACGGGTCGGCGAGGCTTTCTCCCGGCTCGGCGTGGTAGGGCCGGCCGGATGCGTTGTCGCTCATGATTATTCCCTCGTCTCGGTGGAAATGGGCTGCGGCTGGGCGGATGCCGCGCCCGTCATCACCATGCCCTGCCCGCAAACCGGCAAGCAGAGTCCTAGGTCCCTGTAAGACCGGACCAAGGTCGACGTGTGGCTCGGCCGCAGGACCGAAGTCCGGTGTGGCGTTGTAGCTCCGATCATCGGGCGGGTTGGCGATACTGAAGCTGCCACCGGCGGTTTCGGCCCGCGCGGCCAGCTTCGCCAGTCCACTAAGACGTGCGTTGTCTTCCGGAACGCCCGAGCCATTGTCCGTCACCTCGATCGTGACGTCGTCCTTGATCTGCAATTCGACCGCTACGGTGCTCGCGGCCGCGTGCCGCACCACGGCTTCGCGCATCCGGCGCTGGGTGTCGGCCAACTGCAGAGCCAGGGCCGCATGGTCGGCGAAGGCTGCCATCATGGCCTTGGGTAGCGGTATCCAGAGGTGGACTATCCATTTCCGGGTTGCGGGCTATTGTCGAAACCGACCCCGTCTGTAGGGGCGCTCGTCGCGTTCACGCAGCTCGGAGGCGTGCCGGTGCCCATCGGACCGATCGGGGGAGACCGCACCGCCGATTCAGGACGGCTGTCGCGGCTGTTCCAATTTGGTGGCCAGCACTGCGGCTTGGGTGCGGCGTTCGACGCCGAGCTTGGCCAGCAGTCGTGACACGTAGTTCTTGACAGTCTTCTCCGCGAGGAACATCCGGCTTGCGATCTGCCGATTGGTGAGCCCTTCGCCCAGCAGGGCGAGCAACGTGCGCTCCTGGTCGGTGAGACCGGCGAGCGGTCCGGTCTTGGCTTCCGCTTCCGACCGCAGCTTCGCCATGAGCGCTGCGGCTGCACGGTTGTCCAGCAGCGAGTTACCGGCGCCGACGGCGCGGATGGCATCGATGAGCGCGAGACCCTTGATGTCCTTGACCACGTATCCGCTGGCTCCGGCGAGGATGGCGTTGAGCATGGCCTGTTCGTCGGTGAAGGAGGTGAGGATCAGGCAACGCAGGTCGGGGGCGGCCGAGAGCAGTTCGCGGCAGAGTTCGATGCCGTTGCCATCGGGCAGCCGCATGTCCAGCACGGCGACGTCGGGGCGGAGGGCGGGGATCCGGGCCAGCGCTTGCGAGTAGCTGCCCGCTTCGCCGATCACCTCGAGGTCCGGCTCGAGGTCGACGAGGTCGGCGACGCCGCGGCGGACGATCTCATGGTCATCGACCAGAAAGACCTTGACCATGGATGGCCCCTTTCGTCGCTCGGTCATGCTGTTCTCCTGAAGTGTACGAATCGAGGCTCTGTCACCACGGCTTCGGCCGCCGCATCACCCCGCAGCGGGCGTACGGGATTCCGATCCCTACACCGGCGGCACCGGTCGAGCGGCGGACCCGGATATCAGCTGCGGTGAGCGACCCGGTCGAGTTCGGCGCACGCCAGCCGTTGCGCCCATGCGCGTGCCCGCTCGAGTTCGCCATCAGCCAGTGGCCCGGTCATGTCGGTGACGAGGAAATCCATCGGATCGTCCGCGAGTTCGTAACCCGAACGGCGCAACCGTTTCGCCACGCCGCGCGCGGCCGACCCCGGCAGCCACGCTGGAGTGGCGGCTTTGGTGCCGAACGCCGCAGCTCTGCTGCCCGCCGGAACGGTGAACGCCGCGTCGAGCCATTCCCTGACTCCGATATCGACGGCTACTGCTGCTGTGGTCCGCTCGGCGGCGTCGCGTCGGGTGCGTGGTCTGCTCAGTCCGAAGGCATGCGTGGGCGCGCCGACCACCAGCAGATCCACCTGTACCGCGCTCATTTGGGCGGCCGCAGCGACGTCCATGACCTCGACTGTGGCGTATGCGCGCAGACCCTCGGCGATCGCCCCGGCGATGGCGGCGGTGTTGCCGAACATTGATTCATAGACGACTCGCGCCAGCATCTCGATATCCTCCAAGGGCCTACCTGCGGAACCTCGACGTTACGGAGAGGACGTCGGTGGCAGCAGTGCCGAAGCGCCTCGCGCCGAGGGACTTTCGACCACGGTCGCTTCGAGGAGAGCGCGCTACCGACGAATGCCATTGCGCCCCAGCGAGGGGGTCGGAGGACTCTTTGCCCGGCCTGAGCCTCTCTCGAAGCTTGAAGTGGCCCGAGCGCGGGCGTTTCGACAGCAAGACGGACGGAGATCAGGCAGATGAAGGTCGCGGATGTACTGGCCACGGCGAAGGACTCCTTGACGGTCACGCGGGTGTATGCGGAGCCGGTCGAGCGGGACGGAACCACGGTGATCGCGGCCGCCGCGATCTCCGGTGGCGGCGGCTCCGGTGAAGGCACCGACAACTCGGGGCAGGAAGGGGCGGGTGGCGGTTTCGGTCTGGGGGCCAAACCGGTCGGCGCCTTCGTGGTCAAGAACGGTCATGTGCGCTGGACGCCTGCTGTCGACGTCAACCGGCTGGCGACGGTGATCGGCGTCGTGGCGGTCACCGCTCTCGTCGTCGGTGTTCGCATCGCAAAGATCCAGGCGAAGTAGCCGCCCGGGCCGCAAGGGGTCGACGGATGGCAGCGCGATGATGCCGTCGCGCCGAGGTCGTCGAGCACCTACGCCGACATCGATCCCGACGGCCTCGCGCCGCGCATGTCGGGGATGCGCTGCGCGAGTGTCGGCGTAGGCCAGACCGGCTCATATGTTTTGTCCGGCGGGGCTTCGTGTGTATCCGCGGGCGTGAGCGATGGCCTCGGGTGTGTGGGCGAAGATGTGCGCGTCGCCGCCTGCGGGCAGGGCGCCGATCGCGGCCAGGCGGCTTCGATGGTCTTGGCGTAGACCGGACATCAGGACGGTGATGTGGCGCTGTTCGAGTTTGCCGATGGCGTCTTTCAGCACGAGTGCGCCGGTGGTGTCCAAGGCGGTGATTCCGGACATGCGCAGGATGACCACGCGTACATCTGAAACGTCGGCCAGTTCCAGCAGGAACCGATGGGCGGCGGCGAAGAACACGGGGCCATCGATGCGATAGGCGACTATGTGGTCGTGCCGCAGGTCGTCTTCCTCGGCCAAGTGGCCGCTGTCGTCGTGCTCGAGTGGGACTTGCTGGAGCCGGGCTTCTTTCGCCACCGACCGCAGAGCGAGCACGGTGGCGATGCCGACGCCGACGGCGACCGCGGTCACCAGGTCCAAGGCGACGGTGACGCCGAAGGTGATCGCCATGACGACCGCATCCCCGCGTGAGGCGCGGGCGATCGCGACCAGCGACGCGGTCTCCACCATCCTTACGGTCGTCGCCAAGAGCACACCTGCCAAGGCTGCCAGTGGGATCTTCGCCACCAGGGGTGCGGCGAGGTAGATGATCGCGGCAAGCACGACGGCGTGGGTCAGCGCGGACAGACGGGTGCGGGCACCGGAACGGACGTTGACCGCGGTGCGAGCGATCGCACCAGTGGCAGGCACCCCGCCGAACAGGGGAGCTGCGATGTTCGCCACGCCTTGCCCGAGCAGTTCGCGGTCGGGGTTGTGGCGGGTGCCCACGGCCATCGCATCGGCGGCGGTCGCCGACAACAGGGACTCGAGTGCGGCCAGCGCCGCCACTGCCAGTGCCGGCGCGACCAGCGACCCCAACTGATCGAAGTGTACGAATCCGAGTGTGGGTGCGGGCAATTCGGAGGGAATGGTTCCGATGGGGGTCAGGTCCAGATCGAGCACCTGCGCTGCGAGGGTTGCGGTGGCCACCGCGATCAACGAGAACGGCAGTTTCGGCAGATACCGCCCACCGGCCAGGACGACCGCGGCCACCGTCAGCGTGGTCGCGGGCGCTAAATGATGCGGGTGCGAAATGTATTGTCCCACAGCGTCGAATGCCGACTGCCACACCTTCTCGCCCTCGGCGTGCGCTACCTGCAGCGCGGACGGGACCTGTTGCAGCGCGATGACAACCGCGATGCCGGCGGTGAAGCCTTCGATCACCGGTGCGGGCATGTAGCGCACAGCCCGCCCGACCCCGGCGAAGGCCAGTACCACCAGCACAAGGCCGGCCAGCAGCCCCACGGTCAGCACCCCGCTCGCGCCGTGCCGGCCGACGATCGGCACCAGGACCACCGTCATCGCGCCCGTGGGCCCGGACACTTGGAAGCGGGATCCGCCGAACACCGCCGCGATCGCGCCCGCGACCACAGCGGTGGAGAGTCCAGCGGCCGCGCCCAGCCCGGAGGAGATTCCGAAGCCGAGTGCGAGGGGCAGCGCCACCAAGGCGACGATCAGACCCGACACCAGGTCCGTGCCGGGCGAGCGGAGCGCAGGTTTCCAGTCCGACCAGCGCGGCAGTAGCGCGAGCGCGTTCACAGTGCTCTGGCCAGACGCAACTTCAGCGCGGCCAGCTGTGCACGCAGTTGGTCGGGCAGCCGATTGCCGCCGATGGTGGCGTACCACTCGTCGATCGATGCGGTCTCGGCTACCCATTCGTCGATCTCGACCGCCAGCGCCGCGGTGACCCGTTCCCGGGCTCGCTCCGAGAGGCCGGTCAAGTCCAGGGCCTCGGCAGTTGGGACAAACCCGATCGGGGTCTCCACGGCACCGGCGGCACCGTCCAAGCGATCGAGGGCCCACGCGAGGACGCGCACGTTGTCGCCGAATCCTGGCCACAGGAAGCTGCCGTCGGCACTGCGGCGGAACCAATTGACCTGGAAGATCTTCGGCAGCATCGCGGGATCGGCGGCGGCGCCGAGTCTCAGCCAGTGCGCGAAGTAATCGCCGACGTGGTAGCCGAGGAACGGCAGCATCGCCATCGGATCCCGACGCACCACACCCACCGCTCCCGTCGACGCCGCAGTGGTCTCCGACGACAGCACCGATGCGGTGAACACCCCGTGTGCCCAGTCGAAGGTCTCGGTCACCAGTGGCACCGTCGAGCTGCGCCGGCCGCCGAAGAAGATCGCGGAGATCGGCACCCCAGCCGGGTCGTCCCACTCCGTCGCCACCGACGGGCACTGCTGGATCGGAGTGCAATAGCGGGAATTAGGATGAGCGGCCGCGCTTTCCGCATCCGGGGTCCAGTCGTGACCCTGCCAGTCGGTCAGGTGCGCGGGCGGAGTGTCGGTCAAGCCCTCCCACCACACGTCACCATCATCGGTGCGTGCGGTGTTGGTGAAGATCGAATTTCCGGCATTGATCGTGGCGATCGCGTTCGGGTTGGTCTGCGCTCCGGTTCCCGGAGCGACACCGAAGAACCCAGCCTCCGGGTTCACCGCGTGCAGTCGGCCGTCAGCTCCGAACCGCATCCACGCGATGTCGTCGCCGATCGTCTCCGCTCTCCAGCCCGGGAGGGCGGGTTCGAGCATCGCGAGGTTGGTCTTACCGCACGAGGACGGGAACGCGGCGGCGATGTAGTGGACCTTTCCCTGTGGCGAGGTGAGTTTGAGAATCAGCATGTGCTCGGCCAGCCATTCCTCCTCACGCCCGAGCACCGAGGCGATGCGCAGTGCGAAACACTTCTTGCCCAGCAGCGCGTTGCCGCCGTACCCAGAGCCGTAACTCCAGATCTCCCGGCGCTCGGGAAAATGTGAGATGTACTTGGTCGCGTCACATGGCCACGGCACGTCCGCCTCGTCTTCTCGCAGTGGCGCGCCGACCGAGTGCAGGCACTTCACGAAGCCTGTCCCATCGGTGAGCTTGTCCCACACCAGCGCGCCGGAGCGGGTCATGATCTGCATCGTCACCGCCACGTACTCTGAATCGGTCAACTGCACACCGTATTTCGGGTCTTCGGCATCCAACGGCCCCATGCAGAACGCGATCACATACATCGTCCGTCCCGCCATGGCCCCGCGATAGTGCTCGGTCATCACCGTGCGCATGTCCAGTGGATCGACCCAGTTGTTGGTCGGGCCGGCGTCCTCGCGATGTTCCGAGCAGATGAAGGTGCGATCCTCCACTCGCGCCACATCGTCGGGATCCGACGCGCACCAGAATGAGTTCGGCTTTGCCGCGAGCGGCACAAAGGTGCCCTTTTCCACCAGCAGTCCGGTGAGCCGATCCCATTCCGCCCGGGAGCCGTCGCAGAACACGATGTGATCAGGTGCGGTCAACTCCGCGACTTCGGCGACCCACGCCAGGATGCCCTCATGGTCGGTCGGCGCCTGCGCGGTCGCGTTCAGGTGACGGGTCACGATATATCACTCCTTCGAAAGCTGCTAGGTATCTAGTTTAGAAAATATGCAATCAGTGTCGAGCATCGCCCTCCCATGGCCACGGTCAGGCGGTCATTGGAGAGCTTCGACCTGGCCGGCGACGACGCCGGTGAGTATGGCCCGTGCGACGGCCAGTAGCTCGGCAACCTCGGGGGTTGTCAACTCGTAGGTCACCGACAGCCCTTCGCGGCGAGCTGTCACCAGGCCTGCGCGTCGCAGGATCGACAACTGCTGAGACAGGTTGGCCGCCTCGATCTCGATCTCGGCCAGCATCTCCGAAACGGCGTGCTCACGCTGGCTGAGCAGTTCGAGCACCCGCACTCGCACGGGATGCCCGAGTGTTTTGAAGAAGTCGGCCTTCATCTGATAGAGCGGGCGCTGCAGTCCCGGCATCGACGACCAATCCTTCCAGTCCTACCGACGGCATCTCGGCACCCACGATCGCACGTTGTTTGCAGAGTTTAGCAAACAGCATAACCACTGTTGTGGGGACGACTGTCCTTCACCAGGCGTACAACAAACCGCGAGGCTTGTGACCGGCGCTTCCTCTCCCGCCTCGGCGTCGCTCCCACCAGCCGAGGACCTCACCCCGCAAGTCGGCGTCGACGCGGTCCGGGCGGAGGCGGTGGTACCGCGTTCGACCGAGCGCCGTTCACCAAGGCGCTGGATCCTGCCCATGTCATTCCGCCTTCTTCGCGCCCACGTGGGCGACCATGACGGGCAATGCGCTCGCTGGGGATTCGCGCGAACGTATTGCCTGGCGTCGGTCCCGAATGCTGAGGCGCTTGGGCAGCATTCGCAGGCGAGAGGCTCCGCCGCGGACGATATCGCGGCTCGCCGCTGGACAGATTTCCGGCGGACAGTGCCGACAGCGGGTTCACCGTGAACCCGCACGGCATGCGAAACGACGAGTGTGAGATCCGATGGTTCTGGATGAACGCTTCTCGTCAGTCGTCGGCCGAGGCGGGATGAACGACCATGACGGGGCAGGAGGCATGCTGAACGAGGTTGTTGGCAGTGGAGCCGAGGAGCATGCCCGCGAAACCGCCGCGTCCGCGGCTGCCCACGACGAGCAACTGCGCATCCTTCGACCACGACAGCAGATGCGGACCGGGGGCCGCCATCTCCACCTTGCGGGTGACGCGCACGCCGGGGAACTTCTCCTGCCAGCCCGCCAGCCGCTCGGCAAGGATCGCACGCTCGATGTCCTCGCGGACCGCGTCGAGTCGGCCGAGCTCGCCGGCGAACCGGCTGGAATCCCAATCGCTCCAGACGTGCACGGCGACCAACTCCGCATCACGGGCGGCGGCCTCTGCGAAAGCGGCCGCGATGGCGGATTCCCCGACCGGGCTGCCGTCCACACCGACCACCACCGGGCCAGAACGATGGACCGTTTCCGGTGTGGCGGAGTCTGCGCGCACGACGATCACCGTGCCCTCGGCGTGTGCGGTCACAGCCAGCAAAGTGGAGCCCAGGTGCGTCAATGTCCCGGTGTCGCCGGTCGCGCCGAGCACGACCGCGTAGGCCTCGGCGCTGTGGTCGATCAGCAGTTGCCTGCCGGTGTCGGTGGACGTACGCCTCGAGACACGCAGGCCGGGTGCAAGCGACAGCGCGACATCCTCTGCGCGGGCGAGCATTTCGTTTCCCTGCTCGCGGACTGCGTCGACAATCGACGGGACCAGCACCTCGTAGTCGCCGAGTATCCAGCTGGTACCGACCAGGTCCAGCCCGTGCACGATCTCGAGTTCGCGCCCGCGGTCGGCGGCGAATTCCGCTGCCCACCGTAGGGCTGTCCACGAACCCGCCGAACCATCCACGCCGACGACAACCTTGGCGGTGGCGACATGATGCGGATCGTCGAATTGCTGCTGGCCCATGGAATTCTCCTTGCCCCTGATCGTGGCGTGCCCCGGCGGGCACCCCCGAAGCGTATGACCGGCGTGGCGGGCTTCGGTGCGGCTGATCGTCACCTCGAGTGGGGCCGAAAGACCATCTTCCGCACACCACACACACCGATCGGCCGTCCACGAGATCGGAGATCTGTTGCGCACAATGGCGACCTGACACGCCCGCTACTGGAACGACGCCGCACTGGAGCGACATCAGTGGTTGAAGCCACCGCAGGCGCTATAAAGGTTGGCCGCCATGCCGCCCGGCTGGTAGCGTCCGGGAGTCCGTGACACTGCCCCAGGAGGTGAGACCCATCAACGCTGTATCCAGTGGGTGCTCCACATCTTCTTCACGGTTGGGCGATTGACGTAGGTGTCGCCGGGAGCGCCGCGAACATGGCAATCCCGAAAGGCAATAACCTATGCGTTCTGTGAATTTCACTGCGGAGACACCGTTGAACGGTGTCATCGAACGCGACTTCACTGTGGGTGAGGTACCCGGCGTGCTCTTCTCGCCCGCATCCGGCTCCGGCCCCGCACCCTTGGTGCTCATGGCGCACAGCGGCGGCCAGCATAAGAGGGCACCGGGCATCGTGGGCCGGGCGCACCACTTCGTGACCGGCTACGGTTTCCACGCCGCCGCCATCGACGCACCCGGACACGGCGACCGGCCGCGAACGACGGAGGACGAGCAGCGGATCGCAGTCCTCCGGCGTGCTCAGGCTGCGGGCGAGCCGATCGGCCCTATCATCGTCGAATTGCACACCTACCTGGCCGAGCGCGCCGTGCCGGAATGGCAGGTGACGCTGGACGCCCTGCAGGAACTGCCGCAGATCGGCGCCGACGGGCGGGTCGGGTTCTGGGGCATCATGCAGGGTACCGGGATCGGGGTGCCGTTGACGGCCGTCGAACCCAGAATCGCCGCGGCGGTCTTCGGCTGCCTGGGGCATGAATCCCTGGTCGAGGCGGCGGCACAGATCACCGTCCCGATCGAGTTCCTGCTCCAGTGGGACGATGAGCTGCTCGACCGTCGATCCGGTCTCGCGTTGTTCGACGCCTTCGCCTCGAAGGAAAAGACGTTGCACGCCAACGCGGGCGGGCATTTCGAGGTACCGAGGTTCGAGGTCGACAGCGCCGCACGGTTCTTCGCGCGGCATCTCGGCCAGGTCGACACGTCACCGGCCTGACGGGACAGGTATCGGCGGGCCGGGCACGAGCCGGCCTCCGATGCCTCAGCCGTAGACCGTTCGCCTGCCGGCTGCGGACCTCGCTCGTGGCGTCACGGTGGATGCGCGAGATCGCCGGCGGCGGAGTGACAAGATCACGCGGTCTGGTCGCCTGAACCGAGCCGGGTGATCATGACATGATCTCGATCATGCCGATCTCCACCAGTTCGTTCGACCATGTCCGCTTGACAGTGACCGACGTCGACAGATCCCGGGCCTTCTATGACGCTGTCTTCGGATGGCCGATCGCTTGGGAGTGTCCCGCGGACGCGGACGAGGCCACCCGTGCACGATATGGGTTCCTCTTCGGCGGTGTGATCTACCAGATGGGCGATGCACTGCTCGGACTTCGCCCGGTCGCCAGTGACGAGTTCGACGAAGATCGAGTAGGACTCGACCACCTCGCTTTCGCCCTCGCCACTCGGTCGGATCTCGATTCGGCGGCTGCCTTGCTCGACGAACTCGGCATCGCGCACGCGGGAGTGAAAGACCTGGGCCCCATGTACATTCTGGAATTCCGCGATCCGGACAACATCGCGCTGGAATTGGTTGTGCGCAAGCAGTAATCGCTACTTCCGTTGCAGCGGTCCCTCCACACTGGGATGGCCAGGACCGTGTCGATATCCCGGCGCCCTCGAACGAACAGCCCGCCGACGTCTTCGACTTGCCGTAGGCGCTCGTCGTGAGTGATGTGCCGCCCAGCCCCTCCTGCCACGACAGTGCCCGCCGACAGTCTGGCCGGCGGCAACCCCACCAAGATCACGATCCGCGACCTGTGGGACCGGTCATCGGCGCATGCCCGGCATCGCCCGAGCACCCCCACGTGCTACTGAACCTGCTCAGCTAGCGAAGTGTGGTGTGGGTCTGCTCGATGAGGGTCGCGGTGGCGCGGTCGAGGAATTCGCAGAACTGTTTGTGTTCGTCGGGGGTGAATCGATCGGTGAGGGCGCGTTCGAGCACGATGACTTCCTGATAGGCGCGGTCGAGCAGGTCGCGGCCGGTCGGGGTGAGGGTAGCGATCATGACTTTGGCGTGGACGGGCGACGGTTGCCGGTCGATGAGCTCTTTGTTCTGCATGCCGGTCAAGACAGTCGCCATGCTCTGCTGCGTGACCCCGCACGCGCGGGCCAGTTGGGCGCCGGACATGGCGTCGTCGCGGGACAAGATCAGCAGCACCGTGTATTGGGTCATGGTCAGTCCGTAACCGCGTAGCACCGCCTCATGGTGGGCCATGAGCGCCTGCTCGGCTCGGCGAATGCGCGTGCACACGTATTCCTCGACGGGCACGTCGACCATGTCACAACTCCCTAAGTTGACTCAGTATCCTGATACTGCTTAAGTGCTCAGTATCAGGATACTGAGTCAACACAGAAAGTTGTATGTGATGAAGGCTGTTGTGCTGGACACCGATGACACCTTCCGGATCTCGGAGATCGACGAGCCCGTGGCCGCGCCGGGCGAGGTCGCGATCCGCGTCGCCTATGCGGGGGTGCAGTACGGTGACGTGCTGGTGCGTGGCGGGCACTTTCCGGTGCCGCGCCCGTTCGTGCCGGGCTTCGAAGCCGCAGGCCAGATCATCGCGGTGGGCGAGGGCGTGGACGAAGGCCGGATCGGTGAGCAGGTCGTCGCGCTGGTCGGCGGGGGCGGTTACGCCGAGGTCGCGACCGCGCCTTCGGTGCTGGCGATCAATGCCTCGCGCGTCGACGCACCCACCGCGGCAGGGTTCGGATGGGTGACTCCGACCGCCTACGACCTGATCGATTCCGTCGGCGGGGTCCGGGCCGGGGACCGTGTGCTGATCCACGCCGCAGCCGGTGGTGTCGGATCACTGGCCGGGCAGTTCGCCGCTGCCGCCGGCGCGGAACGGATAGTCGGCGTGGTCGGCAACTCCGGTCAGGTCGATTACGCGCGTCAGTTCGGTTACCACGAGGTGCTGACGCGAGAACAGTTCCCCGATGGCATCGGTGCGGAAACCTTCGACGTGATCCTCGACCCGATCGGAGGACCGACGCGGGTCGCGAGCCTGGCCCGGCTGGCTGCCCATGGCCGGATCGTGGTCTACGGCAACATCGGCACCTTCGAACCGGTCACCGTCTCGGCCAACGACCTGCTGATGCACGGCCAGTCGCTGATGACCTACAACAGCAATCTGGGCAGCCAGACCCACCCGCAGCGACTCGCCGACAGCGCCACTCGCGCGATGGCGCTGGTCGCCGACGGGTCGGTGCGCATCGATATCACCGCCGAATACGGCCTCGCCGACGTCGAGACCGCGATCGCGAACCTGGCCGGCGGAGTGACCCGCGGCAAGAGCGTCGTCCGCATCGGATGAATCACCGTCGGCGATCCGGCCGGGACACCTGCTCGCGTGTCGTGCGCCGGATCGGCCGCCTTTTCTCGTTCGGGTCACGTGTGGCCGCCACCGCGGAGCCAGTCGGTCCACGGGATGCTCCAATCGCCGTTGTGCCAGATATCGAGGGGTTCGCCGCCGGTGTTGCGGACCTCGACCACGTCGCCGGGGATGACGAAGTCGTAGAACCATGTGGCGTCGGCGGGGGAGAGGTTCAGGCAGCCGTGTGAGACGTTGGTGTTGCCTTGGGCCCACATGCTCGCGGCCAATTCGTGCACGAAGATTCCGTCGTGGCTGATGCGGACCGCGTGGTTGATGCTCGTGCGGTAGCCGAGCGCGGAATTGGTGGGCAGGCCATAGGTGGCGGAGTCCATGATCACCGGGTCGTTGCGGTCCAGCACGGTGTAGATGCCGGGGCGAGTCCAGAACGACATGACTCTGCCGCCGACGACCGCGGTGCCGCCCATGCCCATCGATGTGGGCATGGTGCGCACGAGGTTTCCGTTGTCGAAGACCTCGATCTGTTTGGTGTCGTCGTCGGCGACCGCGACGTGCGCAGGTCCGATGGTCACTGAAACTTGTTGGTCACGCGAGCCGTAACGGCCGTCGCCGAGCGCGCGGCCGAAGAACTCGGCCGCGATCGTGATCCTGGTTCCCGGTGCGTGATAGTGCTCCGGCCGCCAGTGTGCGTTCTGATCGTCGAGCCAGTACCAGGCGCCGGCGACGGCGGGCTGGGTGGTGACCTTCAGGTAGCGTTCCGCGGCGGTCCGGTCCACGGGTTCGTCGAAATGGGCGACGAGCACGAAACCTACTCCGTAGGTGTCGTTTTCGGCCAGCTCGACGAGATTCGACGAGCGTAGTGAGACGTCGATGATCTGTTGCGGTCGCACGGTGGTGCAGGTTGTCGTCGCGGCGACGTCGCCGGTTTCGCCCTGAGCGACGGCTTTCGCGGTGTAGGTGTGTCCGTAGCCGAGTGGTTCGGCACTGGTCCAGGTTCGATGATCGGGTGCCGATACGCCCGGCAGCGATCTGCCCGTTTCATCGATCCATTCGACCGATCGCAGCGTCCCGTCGGTGACGGTGACCGTGCCGAGACTGCGCGGTTCGACATCGTGGGTGCCGGGTGTGGGGTCGAATCGGATTGTGGCAGGTATGGGTGGCGGCGCGAGTTCTCGCGCCCACCCCCATCCGGCCAAGGCAAGACCACCCGCACCGGCGAAGCCGATCAACAGCCGACGACGTCCCAATGCCACCGTCTATCTCCCTTCTCCGGGGTGCTGGGGCCGACCTCTGTCCGCCAGCATGCGACAGCTACGCGCCGCCCGTGAGACCGACGACCAGCATCTCCACCGATCCGCCGCACAACCGATACCGTTCCTCGATTGATCGGGGTTCTCCCGAGTGTGGATCGGCAGCGATTGTCGGCAGCTCTGGTCGGCTGCGGGCCGCTGGCAGGATGGGTCGCATGCTCATCGTCATCGGCGGACTTCCAGGGGCAGGTAAGACCACGTTGGCGCGCTTATTGGCGGCGCGGATCGGTGGCGTGCATCTGCGGGTCGACACCATCGAGCAGGCGATCGTTCGATCAGGTCTGGCCGAGCATCCCGTGGGGCCTGCCGGTTATGTAGTGGGGTACGCGCTGGCCGGGGAGCATCTTCGGCAGGGGTTGACCGTGATCGCCGAATCCGTGAACCCACTGTCGATCACTCGCGACAGCTGGCTGGGCGCTGCCCGAGATGCCGGTGTCGGCGCGGTGGAAATCGAGGTGATCTGCTCGGATCCGGCCGAGCATCGGCACCGTGTCGTTTCGCGATCGGTCGACATCCCTGACCTGCCGCTGCCGGAATGGCAGCAGGTGCTCGACCGCGAATATCAGCCGTGGGATCGGGACCACATCATCCTCGACACGGCTGGCGAGAGGCCCGACCAGTCGTTGCGCCGCCTGCTCGGGCGCCTCCGTCACCTCGGGGCTTCCAGCGTCCTGACCAGCGGCAGCAACGATCACGAAGTTTAGAATGACGATGTGCAGCGCGCTGCAGTGACCGATCCGTCGCGTGTCGTGGTCCTCGGGTCCGGGTTCGCGGGTCTGTGGGCGGCGCTCGCGGCGGCCCGGCGGCTCGACGAGCTCGGTGTGGCGGGCGGGACCGTCGATATCACGATGATCAGTTCCACGCCGTACCACGACATCCGCGTGCGTGACTATGAGACCGATCTGAGCACATCCCGCATCCCGCTCGGCGTTCTTCTCGATCCGGTCGGAATCGAGCACATCATCGGCGAAGTGACGGCGATCGACGCTGTGGCGCGAATCGTGGAATCCACCGCGGGCGCTCACGGCTACGACCGGCTGGTGCTCGCGTTGGGCAGCCAGGTGGTCAAGCCCGATATCCCTGGCCTGCGGGAGTTCGGGTTCGACATCGATACCCACGACGCAGCGACGAGACTGCAGGCTCACTTGCGCCGGCTCGCCGAGGGTCCCGCTGACCCGGCGGCCGCCACCGTAGTCGTCGTCGGGGCAGGTTTGACGGGGATCGAAGAGGCGACCGGGCTGCCCGCGATGCTCGCCGACGTCTTTGCCCCGCGTGCCGTCGCACCGCGGGTCATCCTGGTCGACCGCAACCCGTTCGTCGGCTCGGACATGGGTGTATCGGCCCGACCGGTCATCGAGGCGGCGTTGGCCTCCAGCGGTATCGAGACCAAGTTGGGCGTCGGGGTGGTGTCCATCGATGAACGCGGGGTGACGCTTTCCTCGGGTGAAATGGTGCCCGCCGCCACTGTCGTCTGGTGTGCGGGCATGCGGGCCAGCCTGCTGACCGCGGACTTCGGCGTCGACCGTGACCGGCTGGGGCGACTGCCCGTCGACGATTATCTGCGTGTCTGCGGTGTGCCCGGGGTATTCGCCGCAGGTGACGTCGCTGCCGCGAAAATGGACGACGAGCATATGTCGGTGATGTCCTGCCAGCACAGCCGCCCGATGGGCCGATGGGCGGGATACAACGTCATCGGCGATCTTCTGGGCAAGCCCATGAAGCCGTTGCGGATCCCTTGGTATGTAACGGTTCTCGATCTGGGACCGGCAGGAGCGGTGTATACCGAGGGCTGGGACCGCCATGTGGTCGCATGCGGCGAGGAGGCCAAAGACACCAAGCGCGCCATCAACACTCGCCGTATCTACCCTCCGCTGAACCGCGACCGCGACGCGTTGCTGGCCGCCGCCGCACCCGACTTGCAGGCCGCACCCGAGTACGGACACTAAGGTTCGGTATCCCGATCGAGGGAAAGGCCAAGGCACGATATTGGGGTCCAGCGAATAGAGCCGACCCGCAGCAGTTCGGGGACAACGGCAACAATCCCAATTCGTGGGAGTCCGTACATGCTGCATGAGTGCACCGATATTCGCTGCTGAGCCGGTCATCGGTGATTGCAGGTGGCGGTGTATCCGGCCGGGGTCTGGTAGCCCACGGCGAAATATCTGCGGTGGTGGTCTGACGCGACGCTGGGGGCGCTTGTTACCGTGGCTTATGACGAGCGAAGCCGTGCCACGACGCCGCGAGTTGCTACGTGACTTTTTGCGTGCCAGGCGGGCGCGGGTCAGGCCCGAGGATGTCGGAATTCCGGCGACGGGCCGGCGGCGCACGCCTGGATTGCGGCGAGAGGAGCTCGCCGTGCTGGCCGGAGTCGGAGTGTCCTGGTACACCTGGTTGGAGCAGGGACGCGACATCACCGTCTCCGACGAGGTGCTCGATGCGATCGCCCGAGTCCTGATGCTGAGCGAACCCGAACGGATCCATCTGTACCTGCTGGCAGGACTCAATCCGCCCACCCTGGAGTGCGCGCCCGTAACAGCCGTCACGCCGGAAGTGCAGCAGTTGATCGATGCTTGGGACGGGCGGCCTGCGGTACTGCGCGATCGGTACTGGAACGTGCTGAGGTTCAACGACACCGCCCGGATGGTGTTCGGCTACGGCGACGGCGAACACAATTGCCTCCTCACGTATTTCACCAATCCTCGCTATCGCGCCATGGAGGAGCTGTGGGCGGCGAACGCACCCGCCATCGTTGCCGCCTATCGCGCAAGCGCGGGCATTTGCCCTGGCGACACCGATTTCCGCAGGGTGGTCGACAATCTCCGGTTGATGAGCCCGGAATTCACCGAACTGTGGGAGCGGCAGGAAGTCGGAGTTCCGGAGCAGGCGGTGAACGCGCTGCGTCATCCCGACCTCGGTGAATTGTTCTTCGACGCGACGACGTTGACGGTCGCGGACCATCCCGAATGGCAACTCGTGCTGTACAACCCGCGGCCGGGCACCGCGACCGGTGAGCGCCTGGAACGGCTACACCGCGGTCGCGTCGCCTCGCCCGCCTGACGGCCGCAAGGTGGTGGTGCCACACCCACCATAAATGCGCACTGTTTGCTTCGGGGCTGGGTCGGCACGCTGGAGCCATGACGCACGACAGTTCCCGATACAACGGCAAGATCGCACTCGTCACCGGCGGCACCAGCGGCATGGGGGCGGCCACCGCGCGGCGGCTCATCGCCGAAGGAGCGAGGGTGATCGTCACCGGGCGCGACAAGGCCCGGCTCGACGCGGCGGTCGAGGAACTCGGGCATCGGGCACTCGGAATTGCTGGTGACGCAACCGACCTCACCGATCTGGACACCTTGGTGGCGACTATCCGCGACCGGTTCGGCCGGTTGGACGTGGTGTTCGCGAACGCGGGCATCGGCGCGTTCCAGACCATCGAGCAGGTCACCGAAGGCGAGTTCTACCGTGTCCTCGACACCAATCTCAAGGCCGCGTTCTTCACCATCCAGAAGACGCTGCCCCTCCTGCCGGACGGTGCGGCGATCGTTATCAACGCGTCCTTCGCCGCGTATCGCGGCGCGCCCGCCGCCGCCCTCTACACCGCGAGCAAAGCCGCGGTGCAGAGCTTGGCCCGGACCCTCGCCGCCGAGCTGACAACCCGGCGCATCCGCGTCAACTCCGTGAGCCCTGGGTACATCGACACCCCAGCCTTCCAAGCCGAAGCATCCGCCGAGATCAAGTCCACGATCACTACCACGGTTGCCGCCGGCCGGGTCGGCACCCCGGAGGATGTCGCGGCGGCGGTCGCTTTCCTCGCGTCGGACGAAGCGTCCTACATCAACGGACAGGACATCCTCGTCGACGGCGGACTGATCTCGGTCATCCCGGCAGCGGTGCTGTAGCCGAGCTTCGGCAGGAAAAGCTTGTCCGAAGACGGGGTCACTGTGCCGTCGGTCCCGGTCGTGACCTATCGGGTCAAGAGCTGCCGGATGAACTCAGCGATCCGGGCGGGATTCTCTTCAGCCATGAAATGCCCGGCGTTGATCGGTTCGTAGGTGAAGTCGGGTGCCCATGCGCCCCAAATCTCGATGGGATCGAATCCGAGCCGGCTGCCCCAATCCTGGGAAATCGCGGCCACAGGCATCGTGAGTTGCCGCCCCTGGGCGCGGTCTGCCCGGTCCATGTCGAGGTCGATGCTCGCCGTGGCTCGGTAGTCGGCAACGATGGACGGCACGGCCGCCATGGATGCGCACACGTAGTGACGGCGCAGCTCAGGGGAGAAGGTGGAGCCGGTGGGGTCCCAGGAATCGAGGAACGAGGTGAAGAACTCTTCGGCGACAGCGTCGATCATCTTCTCAGGGAGCCCCTTGGGTTGCGCCATGAGGTAGAGGTGCCAAGCGACTTTTGCCTCGACGCCCTGGAGGACATCCCACGTGTCCATCGTCGGGAGCACGTCCAAGATCCCGATGTGGGTGACCGTCCCGGGGTGATCGAGGCCCGCGCGAACGGCGACGAGCGCGCCACGATCGTGACCGATGACGGCGAATCGGTCATGGCCCAGCTGCGCGGCAACCTCGACGACATCTGAGGCCATGGTGCGCTTCGAATACGTCTCCGGCGTGGCGGCGTCCGGCTTATCGCTCTCCCCGTAGCCGCGCAGATCCATGGCGAGCACGGAGTGGTCGCGGCTGAGGTCACTGGCGACGGCACTCCACATCAGATGCGTCTGCGGGAACCCGTGCAGGAAAACCACGGGCGAGCCTTGCCCCGCATGCGCGACGTTGAGCTCGACTCCGTCCACGCCGGTGAGGCGTTCGTAGGTGAATCCGGGAATCGTGAGGTCGGTCAAGGGGTCTCTCTCGTTCATCGGTGCGGGTGGGGGGCTGACCGTGTCGGTCTGCCGGAGAAGATGCCGTGCTGGCCGGCGTTCACGCCGCTGCAGAGCGCGGGGATCAGCACTGCGTCGACCAAGGCTTCGCGGTAGGTTGCATCAGTTGACAGTCCATTGAGCTTGCGGATGACGAGTGCCGCTGCGGCGACTTCTTCGTAAGCGAAGCGGTCCGCTGTTGCCGGTAATTCACCGCGCTCTATTGCTGATCGCAGGACGGTATCGGTCAACCGGGCACCCGTGGGGCCGGCTGAGGCCTCGATGTGCTCGCACAGTTCGGGGTCACGTAGTCCCGCCTGCATGATCGTCAGGCTGATCGGCTCGCCGGCATTCATCGTCGCCTCCAACCGCTCGAGCAGGGCAAGCAGATCTCCCCGCAGGGAGCCTGTATCGATCGGCTCAGGCTTGTTGCCCGCGGCGGGGCCTGCCTTGATGGCGGCGACGATCATCTCCTGCTTTGTCGCCCACCGGCGATACAGAGTCCTTTTCGATGCCTGAGCGCGTCGAGCGACTTCCTCGAACGTGACACCATCGACACCCGAATCACTCATAACTTCGAGGATGATGCGAAGAATCTCGCCCTCTCGGGCGACGTCACGTGGTCGGCCAGGACTTCTCGCTGTGACACCACTGTTTGAATACGGCACGGTTCGTATCCTAAAGGTCCTCAGCGCCACCGCGCGAGCCGGCCCAAGCTCAGTCACTCGAGCTGTTGCCCCTTCGCCACTGTCAAAAACCTCCTGGCCAGCAACAACTAGTTCTCATCGGGCGTGTGCTCGGAACCGGCGTCGAGGGGGTTCGCGGCCATTCTGACCGCTAGGCCCGACCTGGAGGTGGCCCCCCGCTACACCTCCAAGTGGACCGCCGATGGCGGAGCTCGAGTGCGTAACGTCGAAGCCGACCAGTACTCCGACGACCGGAAGGACCTTCATGCGAGCCATCACAGTCCGGGATCGCGAAGCTGGCATCGGTGGATTGACCCTGACCGATCTGCCCCACCCGCACGCCGCTGAAAACGACGTCATCGTGCAAGTCCACGCCGCCGGCTTCACCCGCGGCGAGCTCGACTGGCCAGGGACGTGGACCGATCGCGCCGGTCGCGACCGCACCCCGAGTGTCCCCGGCCACGAACTGTCAGGTGTAGTCGTCGCGCTCGGCTACGGCACCACTGGCCTCACGGTGGGCCAGCGCGTCTTCGGACCGACCGACTGGGCGCGCAACGGTTCGCTCGCGGAGTACACCGCCGTGGAAGCCCGCAACCTGGCCCCGCTCCCCGCTGACGTCGACCACGTCGCCGCGGCCGCGCTACCGATCTCCGGTCTGACGGCCTGGCAGGCGCTGTTCGACCACGCTCACCTCGAATCCGGCCAAACCGTCCTCATCCACGGAGTCGGTGGCGCCGTCGGCTCCGTCGCCGCACAACTCGCCCAGGAGGCGGGAGCTCACATCATCGGCACCGGCCGAGCCTCCGACCGGGACGCGGCCCGAGATTTCGGCGTCCACGAGTTCGTCGACTTGGGCGGAGAGCTCCTGGAGGACGTCGGCGAGGTCGACGTGGTACTCGACGTGATCGGCGGCGACATCCGCGACCGCTCCACCGCGCTACTACGCTCCGGCGGCACCCTCGTCACCATCGCCGGTCCACCCGCCATCCACCCTCACGACGGCCGAGCCATCTTCTTCGTCGTCGAGCCCAACCGCGAGCAACTGGCCCAACTGGTCACCCGCCTCCGTCATGGCCGGCTCATCCCGCTCGTCAGCGGCGTCTGCTCCCTGGCCGACGCCCCCGCGGCCTTCAGCCCCGACGGGCGCACCCGCGGCAGAACGATCGTCAAGGTGACCACGGACTGACGAGACCAGCTGTTTCGGCCGTCGACCGAAGCGTCCAGCTCGGAGGCGCCTGGATTAGCTCATTAGATGCTGTCACCGAAGTTGCGCGGCAACTCGACCGATGAAATGCCGTTAATCAGGGAAATGCCACGGCAGAATGTGGCGATGCGGACATTTGCTCGATTGTTGCACGCTGTCGTCGCCGGGGCGCTGGTTGTGGTAGCCGGTCAGGGTGTCGCGGCCGCCCCCGCCGCGAGCGACGCCCATATCCAGTTGCCCTGGCTGACGTCTGGGCCGGATGCGGTGCAGGCGTCGGGTGCGGCGCTGGCAGACGGAATCACCGGCACGGTGCTGTGGTCGCGACAGCCGAACACCCCGGTCCCGATAGCCAGCATCACGAAGGTGATGACGGCACTGGTCGTGATCAATGCCGGCGACCTCGACCGGGCCATCACCGTGCCGCAGGAAATCATCGCCTACGACACCGAATACGACGGAAGCACCGCGGGCCTGGTCCCCGGCGAGGTGCTCACCGCGCGACAGCTCCTGTACGCGATGATGCTGCCGTCCGGCTGCGACGCCGCCTATACCCTTGCCGAAGCCTACGGGCCCGGACAAGACGGTTTCATCGCCAAAATGAACGACACCGCGCGTCAGATGGGCCTGGCGGGAACATATTTCGCCGACCCCAGCGGGCTGCCTGCCCCCACCGACCACTCCACCTACTCCACACCGGCGGACCTGGTCGCCCTCGGCCTGCGCGCGATGAGCCTGCCGGTGTTCCGGGAGATCGTCAGTTCGCAGAGCTATCACGTGCCCGCCGGCCCGGGCAACCGCGCTCACCTCTGGCAGACCACGAACAGGATGCTGCACGACTATCCCGGCACCATTGGCATCAAAACCGGATTCACCGACGCTGCGGGAACCTGCCTGCTGTTCGAGACGGTCAGGGCAGGAATACCGCTGATCGGTGTGGTCCTGCACAGCTCACCCGACAGCGGCGCTGCCGCGAAGGATGACGCCGAGCGCATGGTGAACTGGGCCTACAACCCGATCTTCAGCGCGCTGCCGATCAGTTAGCGCCGAATGCGGTGAGCCCTCGGCTGATCCGGTTCCGATGTCGGACTCCAGCTGTGGCCATGCCGCTTCGAGGACCGGATCCGTTCGGCGACGAAGTGCCCTGCGGTGGTGGCGGTGCGCGCCGCCTCGACCACCTGTTCGCGCTGTTCGCGGTGATACCGTGAACGCGACAAACGTCCCGTCGACCGACAGTGAGTGGCCAGCGTTGGTGTCCGAGTCCGTTGTGAGTGAGGCCGAGTCTCGTAAAGGACTTCCGCGCACCAAGCGCGGCGAACGCACACGCGCCGCGCTGATCGCCGCGGCGCGCGAGGTATTCGAGCGCGACGGATACCTCGATGCCAAGATCTCCGATATCTCCAAGGCGGCCGGGACGGCGTCGGGGTCGTTCTACACCTATTTCGACGGCAAGGAAGAGATCTTCGCGGCGGTGGCGGAACAGGTGCAGGAAGAGATGCTGCACCCCCACGTTCGCGAGCGCACGGGCGTCACCGACCCGCGCGACCTCATCGAGGCGGCCAATCGGGACTACCTTCGCTCCTACAAGCGCAACGCGCGCCTGATGGCCGTGCTCGAGGAGGTCGCCCTGATCAACGAGGATTTCCGCGGGCTGCGGATGGAACGAGGCAAGGCTTTCGCGGAGCGCAACGCGAAGATGATCAGCGCGCTGCAGGAATCCGGCCGGGCCAGCGCGGACCTCGATCCCATGATCACCGCGCACGCCTTGTCGGTGATGGTGAGCCGGATGGCCTACCTGGTCTTCGTCCAGAATCAGCGCATCCCGTTCGAGAAGCTCGTCACCACCCTGACGCAGCTGTGGGTCAACGCGCTGCGGCTCGAATCGGACTGAGCTATCACGCAAGGTGGGCAGCGTTGATAAGTGATCGTTCGAAGGAAAGGCCGCCATCGTCACCGGCGCCAGTCGCGGCATCGGTCTCGGCATCGCCCAGCGGCTGGTCGACGAGGGCGCAAAGGTCGTCATCACCGCACGCAATCAAAGGCGCTCGACGACGCCTGACGGACATGACCGCGGCCACGGCCGAACGAATGGGTGTGTCCTTCGAGGAATTGAAGAAGGCGGTTATCGCACAGAAGCCGGTCGCTCGCGCGGGGACGCCCGAGGACATCGCGCACACGGTGTCGTTCCTGGTGAGCGAGGGAGCGGGATTCGTGTCCGGCCAGGTCGTCTATGTGGCCGGCGGACCTCGGGACAAGAACGGAAGGACAGCGACCGATGAAGGTATTCCAGGGCTTGGCCGAGCTGGAGAAGGCCATCGGAACTCACCTCGGATACAGCGACTGGTACACCGTGACCCAGGAGCAGATCGACCGTTTTGCCGACGCGACGGGCGATCACCAGTGGATTCACGTGGATCCGGTGAAAGCGGCGACGGGACCGTTCGGCACGACCGTCGCCCACGGATTTCTTACGCTGTCTCTCATTCCGATGCTGACCCGGCAGATCTATCGCGTCGAAGGGTTGTCGATGGGCGTCAACTACGGCGCCAACAAGGTGCGGTTCCCCGCGCCCGTTCCCGTGGGGTCCCGGCTGCGCGCGGGAGTCGAGTTGCTCTCGCTCGCGCCTGCGAACCTGGGATTCCAGGCGGTCAGCCGCGTCACCGTCGACATCGACGGCGCCGCCAAGCCCGCGTGTGTCGCCGAGACGGTCGCGGTGCTGGTGCCTTGATGAGCGACCGTAACCGCGAGGATCTGCCCGGCTTGGATCTGGATCGCCTGGCGGCATGGCTGGCCGATGCCGAGCCGGATCTGCTCGCCGGGCCGCTCACCGGCCGCCTGATCGCAGGCGGGAAATCCAACCTGACCTACGAGATCAGCGACGGCAGGTCGGCGTGGATCGTGCGGCGACCCCCGCTCGGTCACGTGCTGGCAACCGCACACGACATGTCCAGGGAATACCGGGTGATGACCGCGCTGGCCGGCACCGGCGTACCCGTTCCCGCCACCTACACGCTCTGCGAGGATCCCGATATCCTCGGCGCGCCCTTCTATCTGATGGAGCGGGTGATCGGGACGCCTTACCGCACGGCGGCCGAACTCACAGCGATCGGCGCCGACCGGACGCGAACCATCTCGACCGGAATGGTCGACGCTCTGGCCGCTCTGCACGCCGTGGATCCCGCGGCAGCCGGACTCGCGGATTTCGGACGTCCGAGCGGGTTCCTGGTGCGGCAGGTGCACCGCTGGAAGAAGCAATTGGACGCCTCCTACTCCCGGGAACTGCCGGGTGCGGACGCGCTGTACGGGAGGCTCGCGGCCCACCAGCCTCCGCAGTCTCCGGATGGAATCGTCCACGGCGACTACCGGCTCGACAACATCCTGATGGACTCGGAAGACCGCGTGGTCGCCGTAATCGATTGGGAGATGGCCACTTTAGGTGATCCGCTCACCGATGTGGCGCTCCTGCTGCTGTATCGCCGCCTCGGCGAGATCGGCGTCACCGGTGTCAGCGACGTGGCGCTCGCGCCCGGGTTCCTCACCGAGGCCGAACTGCTCGACCGCTATGCCGAACACAGCGGCCGCGACCTCGCGCACTTCGGTTTCTATCTGGGGCTCGCCGCCTTCAAACTCGCGGCGATCCTCGAAGGCATCCACTACCGCCATCTCCACGGGCAAACCGTGGGATCCGGCTTCGAGACCGTGGGATCCGGGGTCGAACCGCTGTTGCGCATCGGGATCGAAGCACTCGAGTAGAACAACCGATGACCGGCACAGCTCTCGACGCCCCGGTGAGACCGTCGTGGGCGGGCGCCGGTCGGCTCGGCAGCTGGGCAGATCGCGCGCGTCGTCGGCATTGCGGGCGGACGCGGCAATAAGCGAAGTTGAATCTGAAGTCGAATTCAAATACGGTGCGTAGGCAGCCGTCAGTCAGCACGAGGAGTCGCCATGTTCGAGCTCTCGGAGCGATCTCGCCGATACCGCGAGGATCTGCTCGCCTTCATGGACGAGCACGTCTACCCCGCGGAGGCGGTCTACCACGCACAGATGACGGAGTCCGGTGATCCGCACTTCCACCCGCCGATTCTCGAAGAACTCAAGACCGAAGCGCGCAAGCGCGGTCTGTGGAATCTGTTCCACCCCCATCCGGAGTGGGGTCCGGGCCTGACGAATCTGGAGTACGCGCCGCTCGCCGAGATCATGGGACGAAGCGCGCATCTGGCGCCGGAGGCGACCAACTGCAACGCTCCCGACACCGGGAACATGGAAGTGCTGACGCTGTTCGGCACGCCCGAGCACAAACAGACGTGGCTGCGTCCGCTGCTGGACGGCGAGATCGCCTCGGCTTTCGCGATGACCGAGCCGGCGGTCGCCAGCTCCGATGCCACCAACATCGAGCTGCGCATGCGGCCCGACGGCGACGAGTACGTGCTCAACGGCCGAAAGTGGTGGACCTCCAACGCCTTGCACAAGAATTGCAAGGTTCTCATCGTGATGGGCAAGACGGATCCGGATGCGCCCGTGCACCGTCAGCAGAGCATGATGGTCGTCCCGATCGACACCCCCGGCGTGACGGTGCTGCGCAACCTGCCCGTCTTCGGGTATCAGGACCGGGAAGGGCACGCCGAGGTGGTGTTCGAGAACGTCCGAGTGCCGCGCACCGCGCTGCTGGCCGGTGAGGGCGACGGGTTCATGATCAGCCAGGCCCGGCTCGGGCCGGGACGGATCCACCACTGCATGCGAGCGATCGGCATGGCCGAACGGGCGCTGGACCTGATGATCGACCGAGCGCAAGCGCGGACGACGTTCGGCGCGCCGCTGGCCGACCGCGCCAATATCCAGGATTGGATTGCCGAGTCCCGCATCGAGATCGAGATGGCGCGGTTGCTGACACTCCAGGCCGCCGATCTGATGGACACGGTCGGAAATCGCAACGCGCGGGTCCAAATCGCCGCGATCAAGGTGGCCGCGCCCCAAGTCGCGTTGAAGGTGATCGACCGGGCCATCCAGGTCCACGGCGGTGGTGGTGTCTCCGACGACTTCCCTTTGGCGAACATGTACGCGCATCTGCGCACTTTGCGCCTGGCGGACGGGCCGGACGAGGTGCACAAGCGCACGATCGCCCAGATGGAGTTGCGCCGCCGCGACCCTTCATGGGGCAAGCGACCGTAGCCGGACAGGACGAAGCGGCACAACCCACTTCAAGAGGAGGAACGTATGGCCGAGCCCTGTGTGGTGGTGGCGACCATGATCGCGAAGCCGGGCCAGGAAGAGCTGGTGGAGCGGACGTTGCGGACGGCCGCGCCCGCGGTGCACGCCGAGCCGGGCTGTCTGCTCTACGCACTGCATCGACGGATCGGCGAACCAGGTCGATTCGTGATGATCGAGAAATGGGCGTCGAAAGAAGCGTTGCGCGCCCACGGCCAGAGCGCGGTGTTGCGTGAGGTCAACGAGGCCTTGGGCGACGCGCTCAGTCATCCGGCCGAAGTGCTGGTCTTCGACGCGCTGCCCGCGGGCGATTCCGAACTGGGAGCGCTCTGACGCACGAATGACTGCCCGACACGATGTTCACCGGAGCGAATATCGGAAAGTTCGTGCTGACGCTCTGAATTGGATGCGTCCGGGCTCGCGTTCTCGGCCAGCACGGCGTCGGTGGATTCCTTGGTGCTCGGGCACCTTCGGGGTGCCCTTCGTGGTTCTCGCTGAACAGGTGCTTGCGAGCCGAACTCACGACGGGCCGAGAGCGGCCCACAGCCGCTCGATGGTGTCCGCCGCGTCGCGGTGCAGGACGCCGGTGAGCCCCGCGTGTTCGGCCGCGACGATGTTCTGTGGCAGGTCGTCCACCATTACGGTGGCTCCCGGCTCCACATTCAAACGGGCGCAGGCGATGTCGTACGCGCGCCGCGATGGCTTGCGTACACCGATCTCGCCGGAGATGGTGACGGCGTCGAACATCGAAGCGAGGTCGAATCCGGCGTAGCAGTCGTCGCCGAGTGAGTTCGACAGCAGCCCAACACGGAATCCCGCATTCCTGACTTCGGTCACCAGCTCGATCATGGCGCTGTCGGCTCGCAGGCCGGACTGGATGCGGTGAACGAGCCCGGCTCCGTCCACCTCGACCCCGTGCGCACGCAGCCGCGCCGCGAAGCCCTGTTCGAACTCTCGCTCGCCCATGCGTCCCTCCTCGTGGGCGACCAGCAGTGCCCGGGCCTCCACGTCATCGCTGAACAGGCGCAGCGGTAGGCGGGGATCGCAGCCGATCGACTCGCCGAACTCTCGGAACGCCTCGAAGACGCTGGACGTCAGCACACCCCCGAAGTCGAACAGCACGGCGGTCGCCCGGTGCTCGGCGGGTACGGAGGTGGGACCGGTCATGAGAGTTCCTTTCCGCTCCGTGCCGCCGGACGGCGTCACGTTGTCGAATGCGTGCAGTTGTCGGCGGCGCGGCCGAGCACTGGCGATTGTCCGGCAATCCGGGCATGCTTTCGCAACCCGAGCGTAGTTGAATCTGAGTTCATGTTCAATATGAAACGCTGGGCTTACCGCACGAGGCGCCGACGAAGAGCGGCCCCTACGCCTACCCGTATCTTGAACTTGACATCGGATTCGGGTAACTATCGAAGTCGAGTTTTCAGCACCACGAGATATCGGAGCAGTCTCTTGACCACGGTCTCCCCGCGGAGTGCTCGTCTGACCTTCCGCGCCCTCGAGCCGATCCCCGGCATGATCTACTTCACCCCGCACGGCCCCGAGGCGTATCGCGACCTCGGCCTTACGGATCCCGGCCATGTGGCGCTACTGGCGACGGAGGGACTGGACGGTATCGAAGCACTGATCACGCACAGCGCGACCGGCGAGGTCGCCGCCGAGGTACTGCGCCTCAGCCGATCCTGGAGTGAGCAGGACTGGGCATCCGGCGTCGACCGGCTTCGTGCCCGCGGGTGGTTGGCAAACGGCGCTCTGAGCGAGCACGGCGCCGCCCGGCGCGGGGCGATCGAGGACAGGACCGACGAGCTGGCGGTCTATCCGTACGAGGCGATCGGCGAGGACGGGTGCGCACGTCTGCGCGCTCTGGCCTCGTCGTTGGCGGTCCGGGTCATCGAAGGCGATCTGGGATTTCCGTCCGTGCTGTCGGAGCGCTACCGGCAGGCGATCCAGGGCGAGTCTCGATGAGCCGGGTGAAGGTGGCCGCGGTGCGGCCGGAGATCACCCGGGTACTCGCGGTCCCCGCCGCGTTCACCAGGGAGATTCCGCCGGAGTTCGAGGACGGCAACCGGCACATGAACGTGACGCACTACTTTCGGCTGCACGGCGAGGCGATGTGGCAGCAACACCGTGCGCTCGGCTACACCGGGTCCGGCGAGTTCGGTCTGTTCGCGATGGAGCAGCACGTCGCCTACTACCGGGAAGTGCTGGTAGGACATGAGGTCTCGGTGCACGTCTGCGATCTCGGGCGCACCGACAAGGTCGCGCGCGGTATCTCGTATCTGGTCAATCGCACCGTCGGCGAGGTCGCGAGCTCGTTCGAGTTCCTGAGCATGAACGTCGATCGGGTGTCTCGCCGCCCGGCGGAATTCGCCGACACGGTCGCCGCAGCCTTGGACGAATCAATCGCGCGCGCTCGATCACTCGGTTTCGGACCCGACGACGGGGTGCTCGAATTGCGCCCATCGATGGCCCGCGAGCGGGACTGAGCAGCTCCGGCCGGGCGGCGTAGGTCTTCACGGCGCCGCCGCCCCGTTTCTTCGGCTCAGTCGAGGCTGCGGGCGAAGTCGATCAGGGCGGCGTTCACTTCGGCCGCGCGTTCCTGTTGAATCCAGTGCCCCGCGCCGTCCAGCATGATCGACCCGCGCAGGTCCGACAGCACGGCGGTCATCTTGGCGGTCGGGGTGAACCGGATGACCGGATCCCGCGACCCCGCGATGAACAGCGCGGGCTGGTCGATCTTCGCTTTGGCCAAGTGCGCGGTGAGTTCCCAGTTCCGGTCCAGGTTGCGGTAGTAGTTGAGACCGCCGGTGAAGCCGGTGGCGGTAAAAGTCTGCACGTAATAGCCCAGTTCGGCTTCGCTCGACCAGTCCGGGACCGCCTGCTTCGCGCCTTGCAGATCGCGAGCGCTGATGACGTCGTCCTGCAGCAGGGTGCGGCGCACGTCCGACGCCAGTGCCGCGTCGGCCGGCCCAGGTTCCTGGAACCAGCACATGTAGAAGTCGTCGCCCAGCCGAGACCGCAGGATCGCCACCGGCGGGGCCGAGGAGCGCGGAGTGGCCGGGACGCTCAGGCCCGCGACCGCCCGCACCCGACTCGGATAGTGCAGCGCGAACTGCCAGACCACCGACGCGCCCCAGTCGTGGCCGACGAAGATCGCGTCATCGAGGCCCGACTCGTCCAGGAGGCCGACCAGATCGGCGCAAAGGGTGACGATGTCGTAGTCCTCGATCCGATCCGGGCGGGAGCTGCCACCATACCCGCGCATATCCGGGGTCAGCGTACGGAATCCCGCCTCGGCGAACGCGAAGACTTGATGACGCCAGGAGAACCCGAGTTCAGGAAAGCCGTGGCAGAAGACCACCGCAGGGCCTTCGCCGTGGTCGACGACGCGCAACTCGATCCCGTTCGTCGCGACCTGGCGGCTGCCGAGCCGCAGCCACCGGTCCAACGGATCGCGTGTTTCCATCCCTGAGTCCACCTCGTGTTCGGATGCTGTGGCGGCCACCGACAGTATTCAATTCTGACGTCGAATTCAACTTTCGGCCGAGCTCATCGGCTCGACTGGAGCAATACCTCGAAATTCCTCTCGGAGAGTGGCATTCGTGCCGCGAAAGTCATCGGTGGACGAGTGGGTGGAGGACGTCCCTACCCGAATTGATGCCAGGGTATCCGGGCGCGGGCGAGTTCGGACTGTTCGTCGGCGGTGAGTGGTGCACGCCCGCTTGCTTTGGCCAATGTGGTGGTTCGGTCCCAGCCAAGGCGCGTGGCGGCTGCGCCGACACCGAGAAAGTCGGTGACGGCGGCTGCGGCCGCGGGTGTGGTCCAAGCGGGGGTGCTGAGGGCGTTGGCCAGGTCGAGGCCGTGCAGGGCCAGTTCCACGACGCGGGTGAGCAGGAATTCCCGCAGAGTCATGCCGTCGCCCCATCGGGTGACGAGGAGCCGCTCGGGCGGTTGTCCGGCGATGGCGCGCAGAGCGCGGCGGCGTTGATGGTCGAAGGCGGCGACGAGCGCCGCTGGATTCGGATGTGCCGCTGCGGCGTCCTGGGCCGCCGACACTCGTGCGGCGTTGGCGGTCGCGTCGAAGATGCGCGGGTGGTAGTAGCCGGCGGCATCGAGGTTCGCGCGGGCGGGCGGGGGAGCGGCCAAGCCGTCGGGGACGCGAGCGATCGCGGCTGTGACGTGCGCGATGAGTTCGGCGACTGTCCATGGTGGGCATGGGGTTGGCAATGTGAACTGGTGTGCCGTCAGTGTGGCGGTGGCCCGTGCCCAGGCGGTGCACTCTTCGTCGAAGGCTCGGGCCACGAGGTCATCCGTAGGAGCGTCAGGCATCGACTGGCCCTCGGCGCTTCGCGCGACGCAGTGTCGCGAAGACCGCGAGGGCGGCGGTTATCGCGAGGGTTGGATGCACGATGCGGTCGCGCATGTCGACCGGGATGACGCCGAGAATGGCGTCGCCGCCCACGATGCCCAGGGCGGTTTCGATCGCGTAGAGGATTCCGACTCCGGTGACCACCGGGATGGGCCGGGTGCGCAGCCCGGCGAGCAGGGTGATGCCGACTACCGCTTGCAGGGCCGCGCGCCATTCCGATCCAGGAAGGGAGAATGCCGGAGCGCCGAGCAGTGTGGTGAGCGACCGGATGAGAAGGAACAGTCCGACGACGGAGCAATACCACTGTGTGGCAGTCATCTCCGCTGATCTTCGAAAGGTATGGGCGACCACGCGACTCCTTATTGCCAGGGCGGCAGTAACTGTATTGCTTATACTGCCACTGTGGCAATAGCGGAGGTGAAACGGCGTAGGCGCACCGTGGCGGAGGCTCGTGCGGAGATTCTGGGAGCGGCTGGCGCGCTGCTGCGTGAGCAGGCATCCGAAGCGGTGACCGTGAGCGCGATCATGGCCCGGACGACGTTGTCGCGGAAGTCGTTCTATGTGTACTTCCCGGATCGGGTCGCATTGCTGCGTGAACTACTCGCTCCGTTGCGCGCCGAGACCGATGCCGCCATCGCCCGGTGGCGCACTGCGGCCGATCCCCGCCCGGCCGCGCGTGCCGCGCTGGAATCGGCCGCGCGGATGTATCAATGCGACGGCGCCTTGTTGCGCACCCTGGCCGTGGCCTCGCAGCGGGACGCGGAGGCCGCCCAGTTGTGGCAGGAGTTCCTGGCTCCACTGGAAGAGGTTGCGGCCGAGACGATTACGCGAGCCGACGAGCGGCTTCCCGCTGTGTCGGTTGCCCGGGCCCTGGTCGCGATGAACGTGCACTATCTGCTCGACGAGGTCGTCGGCGCCGCACCCGAGTCGGTGGACGCGGCCGTCGACACGGTCGCCGTCATCTGGGAGCGCACCCTCTATCCCCACGACTGAGACGGCGGTCGTTTCCGGCTCGACATGACCAACCCCAGAATGACCAGCAGGCTCAAGGACCTATCGGTGCGGTGTCCGCGCAGCCGGAATTCGGCTGTCGCCCCCCTCCGGGGCGCTCAGGGCAGGTACCCGACCAGAGCCTCGCTGAGACGACGCGCCGCCACACACGGTTCTCGAGGTGCTATCGGGCTCGGAGATTTCGGGTCACGAATGCGACGAGGCCGCCCGGAACTGTAACGGCGACGTAGCACCCGAGCTTGTTCGTGCCGCACCGGCGAGGAGGGCTGCAGGCGCGGGTTGCCCCATTCGGTCAGCCGCGCACGTGCAGCCCGAAACCCGTGCGGCCCGAGGGCTCCAGCCCTTCCTTCAGCTGCAGCGAGGGGATCTCATAATCACCGAAGTTTTGCCGCCGGAACGCGATCGGCTCGGTCGAATCCAGGGTGAGCAGGCGTTGCTGCCAAGCCTTGGCGACGTCCGGGTAGTCCTCGCCGGTCATCCGGTCGGTCCCGTACAGCACGAACGGCGGCAGCACTTCGATGCCCGGGTAGTAGAGGATGCCGTGGTGGATCGGGAACAGTAGATCCTCGATCGGGCCGTTGATGCCGCGGGCGGCGTAATGCGACTCCGGGCCGCCGGCGGTCACCGACAGCAGAGCTTTCCTGCCCGCGAGTGTGCCTTCGCCGAAGCGCTCACCGTACTTCGTGTCGTTGTGCTCGCCGACGCCATATGCGAAGTGGTAGGTGAACACGCGGTCTACCCAGCCTTTGAGGATCGCGGGCATCGTGTACCACCACAGCGGGAATTGGAAAATGATCATGTCGGCCCACAGCAGTTTCTCCTGCTCGGCCGCGACGTCCGGGGTAAGCGTCCCGGCGTCGAAGGCCCGGCCGGAGTCCAGGGCGACCTTCAGCGGACTCGAGGCGTGGGGCCCGTAGTCCGCGGCGTCCACGACCGCCTTCCAGTTCATCGCGTACAGATCGCTCACTCGTACCTCGTGCCCGGCTGTCTCCAATGTGGACACAGCGAGGTCCTTCAGCGAGCTGTTGAGCGACTTCGGCTCGGGGTGGGCGTAGACGATCAGCGCCTTCATGGGAACTCCTTCGGATCAGGTGCCTTCGATCCTGAGCACCGCTGCGCCCGGTGTTCAGAGACGCTGCTTCCGTCGGACGGGACTTCCTGGTAACGACAGGACCACCTTCACGAGCACCACCGAGGCCATACTGGGGACGTGGACGATCTTGCGGGCTACCTGCGGACCCGGCGTTCCCGGGTCGACCCGGCGACCGCCGGCATTCCCATCGACAGGCGCCGCCGGGTCGAAGGGCTTCGCCGCGAGGAGGTCGCGCACCTGTCCGGGGTCAGCGTCGACTATTACGTGCGCCTGGAGCAGGGCCGCGCGACCCAGCCTTCCGAGCAGGTCCTCGACGCGCTCGCTCGCGTCCTGGGCCTCGATGAGACCGAACGCGGGCACCTCTACCGGCTCGCCCGGCAGCGCCGCCGCCGCGCGAAGGCGCCGAGCGGACGGGTCCGACCGGAGCTGTTACGCGTCCTCGACCTGGTCGCCGACGCGCCCGCGCTGATCATGGACCACCGCATGGACGTGCTCGCCGGAAATCGGCTCGCCGGCCTTCTCTACGGCCGACCGATGCCGGGCCTGAACACCGCCCGGCACATCTTCCTCGAGGAGGCCGAGCGCGGCCTCTACGCCGACTGGGAGAATTGCACCCTCGACGTGGTCGGGCACCTGCGCCTGGCCGCAGGCAAATACCCCGAGGACCCCCGCCTGGCCTCGCTTATCGGTGAGCTGGCGATGGGCAGTGAGCGCTTCCGCCGCCTCTGGGCCCGCGCAGACGTGCGCGCCCGCACGCATGGACGCAAGGCGTACCGACACCCGCTGGTCGGATTGCTGGAACTGCATCAGGAGAACTTCGCACTACCTGACGAAACGGGCATGGAGCTGCTGGTGCTGTCCGCGCTCCCCGGCAGCCCCGCCGAGGACGGGCTGCGTCTGCTCGTGGGGCTGGACGCGGACAGCGGTGACACGCATCCCACGATGAACGCTCAGGTTCGCGAGTAACTCAACCCCGCCCCCGGGAACACCTAGCTGAGGAAGTTTCGGGAGGCGAGTGGGGAGCTGAGTCGGGCCC
This sequence comes from Nocardia sp. NPDC059691, assembly GCF_042733915.1. Classification (NCBI taxonomy): domain Bacteria; kingdom Bacillati; phylum Actinomycetota; class Actinomycetes; order Mycobacteriales; family Nocardiaceae; genus Nocardia; species Nocardia sp. NPDC059691. The sequence goes on from NZ_JBHWFB010000006.1 coordinate 110,148, forward strand.
GGAGATGCGCTTGATCATCGCCGGGCCCAACACTTCAGTTTGAAGCAGCCGTCACCCCCCTAACCCGAGAATGCGCGGATTCGACGAGTCGGCCGCTATCCGCCTCCATGTCGGCCTGTCGGGCCGGCTTCACTTCAAGTGCCGGGCGAAGAACCGGTTTGCCTCCTCTCCCGCGAACTGCGGGACGCCGGTGTGCCCGCCCATATTGGCGTGCAGCGTCTTCTCCTTGGAGCCGAAGGCGTCGAACAGGTCCAGGGCCATCTGCCGGTCGTTTCTCTCGTCGTCCCACTGCAGCAGGACATGCAGTGGAATAGTGACCTGTCGGGCCTCCTCGAATATGGCGCGCGGCACGAAACTCCCGGCGAACAGAACGGCGGCCACGATGCGCGGCTCGACCGCCGCCAGCCGGGTGCCGATGGATATCACCCCGCCTGAATACCCGACCGGCCCGCCGATCTCGGTCAGCGCGAGAAGGGCGTCCAGGGCGGCCCGCCATTCTGGGACCGCCTGGTCGACCAGCGGGAGGACGAGCCGGTCGACGATGTCGTCGGTGACCGGCTCGCCAGCCCGTAGCACCTGGTGCAGGTCGGCGCGGACCTGCTCGGCGGCAGCCGAACGGGGCCGGTCACCGCTGCCGGGGAGCTCGATGGTGGCGGCGGCGAAGCCCTCCGCCACGGAGTGCCGGGCCCGGGCAACCAGTCGGGGGTACATCTTGTCCAGTCCGCCTGGGTGGCCGATCAGGATCAGCGGCGCCGGCGCGGATGCTGATCCGGGCGTCCACAGGATGCCGGGGATCTCGCCAAGGGTGAATTCGCGCTCGAGGATTCCGTCGTCGAGGCGCTGTTCAGAAGTGAATTGCACGATCGTGCCTTTCGGGAGTGCTCTTGAACGGCGCTCCCGGACGATCTATCGCCCGACCGTGACCCCAGAGGGGAGCACCCATGTAGATACTGCGTTCACGGGTACCACCTCCTCGTTCACTGGCACGGCTTCCGGAAGGCTAGCAGTGGTCGCCGCGGTCGACCAACAGGTTTTGCGGAGGCTCCGGGGCCGATGCCGCGGAGCCACTCGCTTACGGTGTCGGCCGTGTCTGGTGACGAGGGCCGCGGTCGAACGGAGCTCAGTCGGCGAGATAGCGCAGCATCACTGCGGTGTCGAAGTGCCTCGTCTCGACCAATCGGAGCTGGATGCGCTTGTCCAACGATGGGAACAGCGGTGTGCCGCCGCCGAGCACCACGGGCAAGACGAACAGTTGATACTCGTCGATCAGCCCGTGTGGTATCAGCGAAGCCGCGAGGCTCGCGCCACCGATCTCCATGACGCCATCGCCTCCCGCCTTGAGCCTGCGGACCTCCTCGACCGCGTTCTCGCTGATCAACGTGCTGTTCCAGTGGACCTCGGTGAGCGTCCGGGAAAAGACGACCTTCGGCTTCTCCGTCCAGAGCCTGCTGAACTCCCGCTCGATGCGCGGCGCGTCCGCGGGCACATGAGGCCAGTACTCGGCCATCAGCTCGTACAGGCGACGGCCGTGCAGCGAGACCTCGATCTCGCGGTAACGGTCGTTGTGAAACTGGTGTAGCTCCTCGTCGGGGTTGGTCCAGTCGATGCTGCCGTCGCGGTCGTTGATGTAGCCGTCCAAGGTCACGCTGAACCCGTAGATCAGTTTCCTCATGACGGGGTAGACCTCCTACACGCTCGAAACTCATCGGCGCTCATCGGATGGAGGCGGGCTTCAGGCTCTGGGCCTGCCGCCAACGCCCGGTCGCACTTATGGATTCGTCATCGCGACAGCGAGTTGCGCAGTTCCGTGATGGTGGCGCGGCGCTCGTAGGCGATCCAGGCGAAGATCGCGGCAAGCACCAAAGGGAAGATTCCCATCAAGGGCTTGTCCGCGATGAAAGCCTGCGTCGCTGCGGCGAGCACGGTGAGAACGGACAGGCCTGCGGCAGCCAGGGCACTGAGCCGTGGCACCATCAGGCCGATACCGCCCGCCACCTCCGCAACTCCGATGAAGACGAGCAACCCGAGGGGGATGGTCAGATTCTCGGGAGCGTTGTCCGTCAAGGCGCTCGGCATAACGAGTTTCGGCCCGCCGGAGGCGATGATGAAGAACAGGCCGAGCAGGATCTGCAGGGCCCACAGGACGCGGTTGCGGACCTTGCCGGGACGGTCGGCGACGTCGCTGGAGAAGTTGGTGGTGGGGTCGGCGGTGGTCATTCCTGGTCCTTCTGGTCGGTGCGCCGCGTTGGTAGCGCGTTCACCGGATAGGACGGAGCACCGTCGGAGAACTCATCGCTGTCCACAAAGATTCTCCGGACCGCTTTACGTAGAGCAGTTTTGCTTCGATAGTGCGAGATCGTGGGTCTCACTCCGTTGATACCGCATGCGAGTAGTCCGCTACGCGGCGGTTCGTTCTGGGCGTGGCGACGAGAGTCATTCGTCGACGTGCGTTGTCTCGCGATCGCGTAGTCGGCTACTCGCGCCGACAGTTCGTGACCTGGGCATGATGGCCGGTGTGCGATAGCCGAGATCGACCGGTCGACGTACGCCTGCGAAATGAAGACCGACGCCGCGATCGAGTAGTGAAATGGTGCTCATCCATAATGCCACGCATGCGACGTGTTTCCAGCTCACGTTGATCGAAGAATTCGCCCTGCACAGCGGCGACCGCCGACTTTCCATTCCGCACGCGGCGGAGCGGGTGCTGACCTATCTGGCACTGCTGAACCGGCCGGTCTCGCGGGGCCGCCTCGCCGGCGCGCTGTGGCCGGAGTGCGCTGATCACTGCGCGGCGCAGCGTCTGCGAACCGCCCTGTGGCGCTTGCGCCGTATCCAGGACGCAGTCGTGGAGATCAACGGCGACCGTCTTCGCCTCCATCCGGACGTGGTGGTCGATCTGGCGTATCTGACCGAATTGGCGCAGAAACTGGTTCACCAGCCGTGCTCGGAGGATCTCGCGCGCGTTCCGCTGCTGCTGGATCGCGCAGCGCTGCTGGCGGACTGGGACGAGGAGTGGGTGGTCGTCGACCGGGAACGGTACCGATTGGGCTGGGTCGCGGCGCTGGAAGCGGCGGCCGAAGCCTTGCTGGAGCGTCGGCAGGTCGGCGCCGCCCTGATGGCCGCGTCGGCGGTGGCGGCGGCAGAGCCGCTCCGGGAAAGCTCCCGCAGGATTCTGATGCGAATCCATCTCGCGCAGGGCAACAAGATCGACGCCCTTCGGGAATACCGGCGATACCGAGACCTGCTGTGGGCCGAGTTCGACACCGAGCCGTCGCCGGAATTCGACGAACTCCTCCTCCGCGTCCAGAAGTGCGACGCCCCGGCGGTCGAGTAGCTCCGGAATCGCTGACACGAGTCGCACGGGCGCGATGACGATAGACGACGAACACTGTCGTGCACTGCCGCGCTGGGCGAAACGCTGAGGTGACGGTGGTGTGACGCGCCTGAGGAACACTCCGCCAGTAGCGGACATGACCACATCAACCTCTGTTTCCAGGCGGTTGCACCATGAATTCTCGTGAACAAGTCCAAGCGGCGTGGTTGAAGCAGATCGGGGCCGCCGCAGAGCGTTACGTCGCGAGCGAGACCAAGCGCGAAGACATCGAGCAACGTCGCAAAATGAAGGACAGTCCGGTTGTCGACTCTCCGGAACAGATCAGCGCTAGGGCGCAGCGGCTGGCTACCAGCGGCGAGATGCCGGTCGAGGCCATGATCGAAGCCGGCCGGATCGAGCCCTCCGACCGGATCACGACGCTCGAGCGGATCATCGGCGCCAGCAACGAACTCCAACCGGCCAACTTCCTTTCCCGCGGTGCTCGCACGGCGGCGTCGGTCGCGCGGATATCGCTGAGCCGCAACGGCCGAGAAGTACCGCTGGGCACCGGGTTCCTGGTGTCGCCCCGGCTGCTCCTGACCAACAATCACGTACTTCCCGATCAGGACACCGCCCGGCAGGTCGTGATCGAGTTCGGCGCCGAGACGACGATCGACAACGACCCTCGCCTTCCTGTGCGGTTCCGTCTCGACCCCGACTTCTTCGTCACCGATGAGCACCTGGATTTCACTTTGGTACCGGTTCGTTCCGGCGCCGACGGCAAGCCGCCCGGCGACGCCGTCGGCTGGTGGAACCGGCTGATCATGGACCAGGGAAAGATCGTCATCGGTGAGGCGATGAACGTCATCGGGCACCCGATGGGCAGGCTCAAGGAGATCGGCATCCGCCGCAACCAGCTCGACTTGCAGCTCGATGACTTCCTGCACTACTCGACCGACACCGAACCGGGGAACTCCGGCTCGCCGGTCTTCAACGACCAATGGGAGGTCGTCGCGTTGCACCACTCCGGCGTTCCGCGCACCGACGAGCAAGGGCGGATTCTGCGCCGCGACGGCACAGTCTGGCACGAAGGCGACGGTGACGACGCGATTGCCTGGAGGGCCAACGAGGGAGTGCGCATCAGTGCGATCCTCACCCACCTGGCCGGACTGCAGCGCTCGGCGCGCGACCACGAGTTTCTCGCCGAACTCGGTCCCAACGCCGGGCCGGTCGGCGGACCATCGGCAATCCGCCCCCGCCTCGCACCTGCCGAGGACCGCACCGAACTGATAGGTCCGGCTTCGGCGCCGCGTGAAAGCACGGAACTCCGCCACGGCGTCACCGCCCGAGCAGGCGCCTTCGGCGGCACACGTCACCTGCTGTTCCTGCATGGCCGCAGCCAGCATGGTCGCGATCCCGAACTTCTGCGCCGCGAGTGGACCGCCGGCCTCAACAAGGGCCTCACCCTCGCCGGTCTCAGCACGTTCGATCCAGCGGATGCCTTCTTCCCGTTCTACGGCGACCGTTTGGCAGCCCTGCTGCAGCCCACGGAGGAAACGGCACTCGCGCCCGAGACCATGGCCGTCGATCATGCGCTGGCAATGGCGCCGACCACGCCGCAGGCTCGCCGGCTGTACGAACAGATCCTGCAGAACGCGGCCGCGGACGCGGGCATGCCCGCCCAGGACGGGCAACCGACCGACCGGGTCGAAGCGGAAGGACTCGGTTCGATCGGCAGCGCGATCGTGAGCAGGCTGCAGCGGCAGCTCAGCTGGCTCGCCGCCCGTACCGACCTGGACGAGCTCATCATCGCCCAAGTCTTCCGGGACGTCGCTTCGTACCTCGCCGACGAGCAGATCCGGCAAGCGGTACTCGACTGTGTCCTCGAGACCGTTCCCGCATCGGGACGGCTCACCCTCGTCAGCCACAGCCTCGGCACCGTGGTCGTGATGGATCTGCTCACCCGGCTCCAGCCCCAGCTCGACGTCGCCGTGCTGCTCACTCTCGGCAGTCCCCTGGGGCTGGACGCGGTTTACAACAAACTCCTGGTCCGAGGACCGCACCGGCCGGAGCGTGTCGGCGACTGGCTGAATGCCTGGTCCGTGGTGGATCCGATCACCATCGGATGCCCGCTGCGCCATATCTGGAAGGGACAACTGCGGGAGATTCCCGTCGACAATCCCAAGGAACGGGCCCACAGCATCGCTGAGTACCTTGCCCATCCAGCTGTCGCGCAAGCCATCCACAACGGTGTCGCGCCGACGACGGGACCATGACGGGGAGTCCGTGGTTCGTGATGGTCCGGGACTCGTCGTGACGCGTCGGACGCGGCCGGTGAGAGCGGCGCTGCCCAGGGCCGGTTCCGGTCACTTGCTCAGTCTGGCCGTCAGGTGCGGAACGGTGGCGAGCGAGTTCGCAGTCGTCGGCAATGACCGAGTTTGTGCCTGAGGACTGCGCGGATACTTTGCGGAGTTGCTGGAACTTTATTCCGGCACGATTTCTACCGGCTGCTCGTAGTCGTGTTCGATGTCGGCGGACCGGTGGCGGATTGCTGTCGGTGCCGCCAGAGTCGTCCCCAACGGTATGAGCTTCCCGCACCGGTTCACGCAATGTGGGTTGCCGACGGATATGTGTGGGCGCTGGGTGCGGCGACAGCCTAGCGAAGGAAGAGTTCAGCGTGGGCCAGCAGGTCCGTCGACCTGGTCGGGGTCGCCGTTGCGACCACTGTCGGGCTGGCCTTCGGTGCCTGCTCTCTCGCTTGCACTTTTTCCCACTCGGCGCGGTTTGACCATGCGCCGAATACCGGCGGCCGGAGCATCTTCACCAGCTCGTTTCCGCCGCAACGCGTCGAGATCGATGACACTGGCATCAGGCTCGGCACTGCCCGGATCATCCTTCGGAGCGGGGTGCCGCGCCGCGCCGGGGTCGACCGGCCACCACCCTGTCTCCCGCTGCAGTTCCGATCGCAGTACGGGCTTGGTCGGTGCAGGATCATAGACGGAGCCACCGTCCGAGCGCCGAGTCTTATGGAAACGTTCGCCGGCCTCTTCTGCCACGCGCCGCGGGCGACGTGGTAGTCGGGTGACTTTCGACGTGCCGTCTCCCGCTCCGGGAGTCTCCACAGCCTTCATCCCTTCGTCCTGTTTTCCGCGCGACCGGTCCAGCTCGTCGAACCCCTTCCGGCTGGGCCCTGGCAAGGATTCCGGTGCGTCGCTCACGTCCGTATTCTCCCTCAATAGGTAAACCGCTGGGCACCGGAGCCAGGCCCGGGCCGCCGCGAGACTGGCGGGTATACCGGAATGTGTTGCGCACGCAGGTGTGCTGCCACACGGTGGTGATCGCATCCGGCGGATCTTTCAGGCCACCGCACACCTGCGACGCCATGACCGTCGTCGGCCACGCAAGGACCTCCCGATCGATGTCTCGCCGCCCTCTTGCGCAACTGCGACGGGAGCGCGACGGTGTGAGTGTGAGTCCCACCCCGCCGGGCTCGTCGGACAATGCGACGGACCGACCGATCGTTGGGAGGAAAAATGGCGAACAGGTGGACCGAGCAAGACATACCAGCCCAGAAGGGACGACTAGCGGTCGTCACCGGCGCCAACAGCGGGCTGGGGTTCGAGACGGCCCGAGCGCTCGCGGCGCACGGTGCGTCGGTGGTGTTGGCGGTTCGGGATGTCGACAAGGGCAAACACGCCGCAGACCGTATCGCCGGTGCGGTTCCCGGCGCGGACACCACCATCCAGCAGCTGGATCTGACCTCGCTGGCATCTGTACGGACTGCTGCCGAACAGCTGAAATCCGCTCACGCCACGATCGACCTCTTGATCAACAACGCCGGGGTGATGTACCCGCCGAGACAGACCACCAGCGACGGGTTCGAGCTGCAATTCGGGACCAATCATCTGGGACACTTCGCGCTCACCGGGCTGCTGCTGGACAGAATGCTGCCGGTGCCGGGCTCGCGGGTGGTCACGGTCAGCAGTGTCGGACATCGAATCCGGGCGCGAATCGACTTCGACGATCTGCAAGGCGAACGGTCCTACAACCGGGTGGCGGCCTACGGCCGGTCCAAGCTGGCGAATCTGATGTTCACCTACGAACTGCAACGTCGTCTGTCCGGCAACGGCAAGACGATCGCGGTCGCGGCTCACCCCGGTGCGGCGAATACCGACCTGATGCGCAACATGCCCGCTGCGCTGCGTGCGCTCGTGCCCGTGGTCGCTCCCATCGTCACGCAGACCCCGGCGATGGGGGCCTTGCCGGTCCTGCGCGCGGCCACCGATCCCGGCGTGCTGGGCGGTGAGTACTACGGGCCGGGCGGATTCCTGGAGACCCGCGGCTACCCGAAGATCGTCGAATCGAGCGCCCGATCCCATGACTTGGCGATTCAGCAACGCTTGTGGACGGTCTCGGAGGAACTGACCGGAGTCACCTTCCCCGTCTGATCGCCACCGCACGGCCGGAAGGGCGTTCGACGAAGAACCTCCCCAGCCCTGTCCACGCACCTCTAGCAGTACCTGCACTGCTGCACCGCGCCGCCTCGTCATGGGACGTGCGTGATGCCTCGGCGGATTTCGCCGGGGGAGTGTTCGATTTTCGACAGGTCACGCGAGCGTGAGGAGCGTAGCTGCCACGGGACGCTGGTGACCATCACCCCCGGTTCGAAGAGCAAGCGTGCCTTCAGGCGAAGCGAGCTCTGGTTGTGCAGGAAATTCTCCCACCAGTGACCGACCACGTATTCGGGGATATAGACAGCGACGACGTCGCGGGGATGGTCCTTGCGTAGTCGTTTGATGTAGTCGAGGACGGGGCGGGTGATCTCCCGATACGGCGACTCGATCACCTTGAGCGGGATGCTGACGTTGTGTTTGTCCCAGTCTTGATGCAACAGGCGGGTATCGGTGTCATCGACGTTGACGGTGATGGCGGTGAGCGTGTCCGGGCGGGTGGCCCGTGCGAATTGGACGGCGCGCTGGGTCGGCTTGTGCCAGCCGGAGACCAACACCAGGGCGTGCACCCGGCTGGGCAGGGTCTCGATGCTGTCCTCGTCGACAGCCAGTTCGGTGCGAACGGTGTTGTAGTGGCGGTTGATCAGCCACATGATCAGTACCAGCACCGGCATGGCGAAAACCACGAGATAGGCGCCGTGGGCGAACTTGGTGACCATGACGACCACCAAGACGACCCCGGTGAAGACCGCGCCGAACGCGTTGATCAGCCGGCCCTGGTGGATGCGGCGCTTGTCGGCAGTTGTCGTCGCAGTCGCGAGTTCGCGATTCCAATGCCGCACCATGCCTGCCTGACAGAGTGTGAACGAGGTGAAGACACCGACGATGTAGAGCTGGATCAGGCGGGTCGTCTCGGCATCGAAGGCGTAGACGAGGCCGCCCGCGACCACCGCGAGCAGGATGATGCCGTTGGAGAATGCCAGCCGATCACCGCGCGTGTGCAACTGCCGCGGCATGTATCGGTGCTGGGCCAGAATCGAATTCAGGAGCGGGAAGCCATTGTAGGCGGTGTTCGCGGCCAGAATGAGGATGAGCGCCGTCGTCACCATCAGGTAGTAGAACGGGAGGCTGTGGCCACCGAACACCGCGGCCGCGATTTGTGCGATCACGGTCTTCTGGGCGTCGGTCTCGCAGTTGCCCTGGAACCCGATCAGATCGCAGGTGTTCTCGGTGACGCGGGTGTGGGAGATCATGGCGAGGACGGTCACGCCCGAGAACATGGTGATGGCGATCAGGCCCATGGCGGACATGGTGCGGGCCGCGTTGAGCGCTTTCGGTTTCCGGAACGCGGGCACACCGTTGGAGATCGCCTCGGCACCCGTCAACGCCGTACAGCCGGACGAGAACGCTCGCAGAGCCAGGAAAGCGATCGCCGCGGCGCTGAGACCGACGTGCTCGGCGCGGATTTCGTAGTGTGCACTCTCGGCGACCGGTGCATGTCCGAGCAGCGCCTGACCCAGCCCTACCACGATCATCACCAGTACACCGACGACGAATCCATAGGTGGGGATGGCGAACGCGCGGCCCGATTCGCGCACGCCGCGCAGGTTCATCGCGGTCAGGAACGCGATGAACCCGATATTGATCAGTACGCGATGCGCGTTCAGGTCGGGGATCGCGGAGATGACGTTGTCGACGCCGGCGGCGACCGACACTGCCACGGTCATCACGTAGTCGACCAGCAGTGCCGCCGCCACGACCAGCCCGGGAAGCGGCCCCAGGTTCTCGGCGACCACCTCGTAGGAGCCGCCACCGGAGGGATAGGCCTGCACCACTTGGCGGTAGGACAGGGTGACGACCGCGAGCAGGACGACGACGCCACCCGCGACCCACGGTGTGAGATAGAGGTAGCTGAGCCCACCGAGGGTGAGGATGAGCAGGATCTCCTGCGTCGCATACGCGACCGAGGACAGCGGGTCGCTGGCGAAAATCGGTAGCGCCAGTCGCTTCGGCAGCAACGTCTCACCGAGCCGATCGCTGCGAAACGGGCGTCCGAGCACAACTCGCTTGGCGATGTCGATCGGTGAAACCACGATGAGCGAGCCTAAGGCGACTGACCTCGATCCCGCATCGCACAAACCGTATGTATTCCGTAAAAAATTGCCCAGCCCTCCGCGAGTATTCTTCAAGTCCGTGTTATCTGCGCCTTTGCGGCGATCAGCGCGGTTTGCTGAAGCGCGCGTGCGCTGGCGGGCGCCTTGCGAGTGGTCGGCATCCACGGGTCGCGAACATGGGCAGTTCGGACGAGCCGCAGGCAGCCGATACCGTCGTGCGGCACACCGAGCGCAGTGTTGCGGCCGTTGCGCGCCTTGTCGGTCCAGCGCCACAGGACTATCGGACCGATACGTTCGCGGCGGTGGTCGTCGGCGTGACTTGCTTCGCAGGCTGACTTGACGGAATCTTGATGCAGGAGCGCCGGGAAGTCTGGTCGGCATACGTATTCGTCGATCGACGGAAGTGATCTCGTGCCCGAGACATCCCAGCCCGGCGTTGCCCGAGGCCGCGTGGCCGTGGCGCTCAACGCGCGCCTGGCCCTGCTACTCGCATTCGCCTTCGCGGTGATGGCCGATCCGGTGTCGTCGGTGGCCTATGCGATCGAGGCCGCGTTGCGCGCTCTCGATGGTGATCTGGGTCTGTTGCTACCGGCGATGACGCTGGTGGTAGCGGTCATCGCGTTGGTGATCGTGAACTATCAGCAGCTCATCGCGCGGTATCCGCAGGGCGGTGGGGCATCGGCTGCCACAGGGGAGGCCTTCGGTGAGGGTTGGGCGTTCGTGCCGATCGCGGCCTTGATCGTGGATTTCGTCCTCACGATTGCGATCAGCGTCTCCGCCGGCGCCTCGGCGATGATCGCCTACATCCCTGCGCTAGCGCCCGAGCGCAGCGTCTTGGCCCTGGCGCTGGTTGTCCTCGTGGGGGCGGCAACGTGGTTCGGCCATTCGGGACGGATGGTGTTCGGTGCGATGACCATCGCCTTCATCGCCGTTTCCATGGCGGTCCTGGCGTTTGGGCTCGGTGCGCACCCTCAACCGATCGGCACCATCACCACCACTGCCGGACACCGGTCCGTGCTGGCGGTTGTGTTGGCCTTCCCTGTCGCCATGGCACTGGCGACGGGTGTGGAGGCTCCGTCTTCGGCCATCGCCCAGCTCGGTCAACTCGATGATCGGGGCCGCAGGTACTTCGGGAAGGTCACGCTATGGCTGACACTCGCCATCGTCGGCGCCATAACTTTGGGACTGACCCTGGAAGCCCATCACCTTCGCGTCGGGGTCCCGCCCGAGGGCACCACGCAGATCGCCGAGCTGGCTCGGATCGCGGCACCCGCTCCGTTGTTCGCCGCGTTCCAACTCGTGACGGCCTTGTTGTTGCTGTCCGCGGCGAGTTCGTCTTTCCAGGCCGGTCCGGGCCTGCTGAAAGCTCTGGCTCGGCACACCGATGCTGCTGGACGCAGCACCGGAATCCTGCCCCGGATGCTCGCCCGCACGAACACCCGCCACACACCGTATTGGGGCGTGGCGTGGTTCACCGGAATCGCCGCGGCTGTAACCGTGGCGGCAGGCGGCTACGACCAGCGGCTGGTCCTGTTCTACGCGGTGGCGGTGTTTCTGAGCTTCCTGGCCGGGCTGGTGGCCATGGCAGTGTTCTCCCACCGCGAGGGCCGGTTCCGTTCCCTGATGCTCAACATCGTGGGCGTTGTCGTCGTCGGATTCACCTTGCTGGTGAACCTGGCCCGCGGCGAGCCGGTGTTCAGTCTGCTCGTGGCCCTGCTCCTCGCCGCAGGCTTGCATCTGATGTGGGTCAAGGCCGGACGGCCGCGTGGGGTTGGCGACGTCGAAGCGCTCGCCGAGGGCGGCACCTGACCCACTCCCATATCGTTTCCTGGTTAGTGACTTGCTGCCCCGCAGGGGATGGGCTGAATCGAGTCTCAGGCCGGCGGGTTCGGAGGGTGCCGCCTGTGGGTCTCGGCTACCTGCTCGGCCGCGGCAAGATGGTCGCGCACCACGTCAGCCAGTGGATGGTCGCTGCCGAGGGCTCGCTTCGTCTGGTCGAACATTGTCTCGAAGAGTTGCACGGCCTCCTCGAATCGGCCTGCCGCGTGATAGGCGAGCGCGAGTCCGTTGACCGAACGCCTGGTGAGGGAGTCGTCGGGGCCGAACTCCTGCTGGTCGATGTTCGCCTCGTACAAGGGAATGGCTTCCTCGAATCGGCCTGCGGCTCGGAGGGTGTCGGCAAGCGCGTTGCGGGTGCTCCGGAGCCGTGGATGGCCGGGAAGAGCGCGGTGGTACTCGGCGAGATTCGTCTTGAACAAGTCGATCGCGGTGTCGAGATGACCGGCTGAGCGGTACGCGGCCGCGAGGCTGTCGCGAGAGGCGAGGGTGGCGTGGTGGTCCGGCCCGAGGACGCGCAGTCGGTCGGTCAAGGTGGTTCGGTGGTTGGTGAGGGCGTCATCGATGCGGCCTGCCGCGTGATAGGCGGCGGCGAGGTTGTGCCGGTAGGTCAAGGTGTCGGGGTGGTCGAGACCGAGTTCTCGCGCGCTGGCGGAGACGTTGGCCTCCAGCAATGGAATGGCGCGTCCTGGTTGCCGCACTCCCAGGGCGTCGGCGAGGTTGTTGCGCGCCTTCAGAGTGTCGGGATGGTCGGGACCGAGAATCCGGAGGCGATCCCGCAGGGAGGCTTCCTGTATGGCGATCGACTCGTCCCAGCGTCCGGACGCGCTGTAGGCGATGGCGAGCCCGCCCTGAGTGAGCAGGGTGATCGGGTGGTCGGAACCGAGTATCCGGGGAAAATCGGCGATATTCGCTTCGAAAAGTGCGACGGCGTCCGCGAGCCGCCCGGCCGTCTGCAAGGCACAGGCGAGGTTGTGGCGGGTTATGAGAGTGTCCGGGTGTTCCGGCCCGAGGACCCGCAGCCGCTCGACGAGGTTTGCTTCGCCGAGACGGACGGCGTCGTCGGCCCGGCCGATGGCGTCGTAGATCTCGGCGAGGTTGTTGCGGCAGGCCAGCGTGACGGGATGATCACCTCCGAAGATCCGCACGGCGTCGTCGAGGTTCTTCCGCAGGAGCGGGACGGCTTCGTCGGTGCGTCCTGCCGCCCCGTAAGCGCGAGCGAGTTTGTGCAGGCAGAAGAACGAATCGACGTGATCGGCACCGAGTACTCGTAGGTAGACGGGCAAGAGATCCTCGAAGATGGCGATCGCGTCCGCGAGGTGACCCGCCGACACGTGGACCTGAGCGAGCCCGCCGCGAAAGTTGAGGGTCTGGTGCGCGTCCGCACCGAATACCTGCCGGCTGTGCGCGATGTTCTCGGTGTGCAGGGCCCTGGACTTGTCCAGGAACCCGGCCTGGAGGTACGTGTCCGCCAGTTGAAAGCGCATGGCCAGCGTGACGGGATGGGCGGGTCCGAGAACCTGCCCGGCGTCGGTCAGGTACGCCTCGAGCCGGGCGGCTGCTTCATCGAGCCTGCCGCAGGCGGCGTGGGCCCGGGCCAGTAGATATCGGGCAGTGAACGTATCGGGATGCTCGCCGCCGAGGATCTGCTCGCTGGAGATGACGACATCCTGCGCGAGGGTCAGCGCTCTGGCGGTGTCGGCGGCCTCGGTCAGCTGCTCGACGGCCCATCTGCGAACGGCGATCATTGCCGCGACATGTTTTCTGGTGCTGCCGTGCACCATTTCGGTGTCCCACAGCGCGTCGATCTGATCGACGAGATGCGCGCCGTCCCTCCGGCGCGCCCACGCCTGCGAGGGCGGAAACGTATTGCGCATGATGATGGCGAGCGCGGACCGGACGAGTTCGACCGTGGACCGCGCGGCAGGAGCCCGATTACGAACTGCCGCGGCCGCTCGCCGGAAGAAGCTGATCGACTGCGTATTCGAACCGCGTTCGCGCAGCACGCGGCCCACGAGCCGGTGCATGATCAGCGCCTCGCCGGAAGTCGACCAGGACAGCAGGGAACCGGCCACACATCGTTCCAGTGCCTCGTCGACTCGCCTGGGGCTGGTGGCGAGCAGGGATCGGTGCACGCCACCGGGCGAGAGCATGGCCATCGCACCCAGAAGCCAGGCGACGTCGGCCGCGAGCTGGTAATCGCCGGTGACGCCCTCGGTGGTTTCGATGCACAACGAGATCGCTTGGACGACCGACCGGGGATAGTCGTGACCGGCGGTGCGCCGCAATACGGTCGGCAATGGGCTGTCGTGCAGCAGCTGCCGGTACTGCGCGTAGCCGAGGCGGCGACCGACCATCGTCGCCGCGGCGGCGGACAGTGCCAGCGGCAGGTCACCCAGGTCCTCGGCGACCTGATCGGCACCGTCGTCGCCGAGTCCGGTCGAGTCGGCGAGGTAGCGCACTGATTCAGGGCGAGTGAAACAGGTGACGTCGACCGCCTCGCCGAAGGCCGCGAAGGACCGGTCGACGCTGGTGATCACGATGCGCGTGCGGCCACCGGTCGGCAACAGCTCCCGGAGGTGGTCGGCGTCAGTGGCGTTGTCGAACACCAATAGCGCCGCGACGGTGTCTCCGGAGAGGTGATCGCGTAACCGCCGGGCCGACACCGCGGAGTCGCCGTCGGGGTCGGCGACGCCCAGCCGCTGGGCGATATCGGCGAGTCCGGACAGTGTGCTGTCCGGCGTTTCGGCATTGACCCACCCCACCAGACCCTGTCCGGAATCGAACAGTGAGCGTGCGTGAGCGGCCGCCAGGTGGGTCTTGCCCGCGCCGCGAAGTCCGGTGACGACGACGGCCGCCGCGGGGCGCTCCAGTGCTCGACGCAGACGTGCCAGCTCGTCGCGGACGACGAATCGTGGTGGCTCCCGGGGGATCCGGCCGACGACTACCACGCTCGTAGCCGGAGACGACACGCGAATGCCTGCTGCGAGATAGATGTCGCGGGCGTGAACGTCGGAGAGCCGAGTGACGATATGGGTGGTCAGCGCGGGGGCGTCGGTCGAGGCCGCCGCGCTCAGCCGGGGTGTGACGAGTCACCGGCCCCCGCATCGATGTCCTCGATGTGGATATCACCGCTGAATCGTCCGCCGTGCACCCGCACACCGGTGCCGGTTGCCGTGACGCGGCTGATCCGCAACGCGGCGGCCTCTACCATCTCCAGGTCGACGCCGACGGCTCCCACGTCCGCTCGCGCTGCTGCGGAAATGAGTTCTGTTGCTGTGGTGAGTAATTCCTGATCATCGGCGGCGCCGTACGCCTCCAGCGCGCCCGCGAGGGCTTCCCGTTCGGCGGCGGCGTCCGGGTCCGCCTCCACCTGTGCTAGATCCACATCGCGATAGCGGCGGGTGAGTAGACCCTTCAACGCCGCGTACGCGTCGGTCACGGATTGCTTGGCAGTATCCGTGAGACCGGCGGCGGCGCCGACCGCGACCGCGGTGGCGACTATGGTGGCCGGGTCCATTCGAATTCCCCCTCTGTGGCGACGAGTAGCTCAAGTGTGCACGATCGCGGCAAAGCCAACCTTTTCCGTGACTGATTCTGCGTGCTGCCCGTGACCGGCCGCCGAGCATGCCGTTCCCAGCGATCACTGGAGACGGCACTTGCGCTCAGTTCAGTGTGAACGTCGCGCTACCCGAGATCTGGTCCATCTCGCTGTTGTTCGAGTCGCGCACCGCGGGAGATGGCGCTGCGAACCCGACCATCACGGCGGAAACAACGCTGCGGTGACACCGGCATGAACCAAAAACCGTTGCGGCTGTTTGCGATTGGGAGAATGTCCGGTTTGTCGGGCTGCGCGGCAACTCATCCCGGCGGCCGATCGGATATGCGGACTCGGATACCACAGCCCGGAGAAGGTCACCTTCCGCGCGACGGTTTCGTGTCGCGAAATTGGCTTTCCGGCACCGGGTTTCGTGGTCGATTGATAGCATTCGAGCCGCTGTCGGGCCACTGGATCGGGGGCGTTGATGGAGGTGGAGGACGTCCACCACGCGTACGGCAGACGGTCGGTGCTGCGTGGCATCAACATAGTGTTGCCTCCGGGGATGCTGGTGGGCATCGTCGGTGAGAACGGGGCGGGTAAGTCGACGCTGCTGAAGGTTTTGTCCGGAGAGCTGCGACCGGACCGGGGGAGGGTCCGCCACCGTGGGCGGTTCGGTTACTGCCCTCAGCGGGTGATCCTGAACGACGCTTTCACAGTGCGTCAGCACCTGGACTTCTTCGCCGAGGCCTATGCGATCCCGGACCTGCGCCGCGCGGAGGAGACCATGGAGATCTTGTGTTTCGCGGAGTACGCCGGTGAGCGGGTCGGGACGCTCAGCGGCGGTACACGGCAAAAGCTCAACCTGACGCTGGCGGTGATGCATGATCCACAGGTCTTGCTGCTGGATGAGCCGTATCAGGGTTTCGATTGGGAGACGTATCTGCGTTTCTGGGATCTGGTCGCGGAATTCCGTGACACCGACCGGTCGGTCTTGGTGGTCTCGCATCTGGCTCACGACACCGACAAGCTGGACCAGGTGTGGCGGTTGCGCGACGGCGTCTTACGAGGCGGACAGGAGAATGCCGGATGAGTGATCGTGTGCGGTTGTTCGTGATCGCCACGCGCTACGGTCTCATCGAGCACGCGCGTAACCGTTTCGCCATGCTGTTGGTGGCCTTCTTCCTTCCCATATTGATCACCGTGGTCCGCGTGGCCGTCACGGACCTCGAGGTGCCGTTCCGGCTTCGAGACACCGGTCTGGTTCTGCGCGCCAACGGTAACGAGCTCGCTCAGGTCAGCGGCGCCCTGATGGCGGTCTCGCTGATCACAGGGTTCATGATGTTCGCTGCCACTTTCAGCAGCGGCGCATTCGACCGGCGCCTCTCGATGGCGGGGTACCCCCGGGTCGCTTCGGGTTTGGCGAAGATCGCCTGCCTGGTGGTGGCCTCGGTGGTGGTTTGCGTGTACGCCACGGCGGTCATCTGCTGCTACTGGTCGCCGCGGCAGCCTCTCCTGCTCGCCGCGGCGCTTTTCGGCGCGGCGATGACATACGGTGCGCTGGGTGTGGCTTTCGGCGCGCTGCTTCGCCGAGAGGTGGAGGGGATGTTCGCCATCGCGATGACCAGCTGCTTCGACATGGCCGTACAGAACCCCATCGCCAGTGCTGGGGCGGACAGCGATTTCGTGCGCTGGCTGCCCTCCTATGGGGCCATGCAGGCTTCGACCACAGCCGGTTTCTCCGACGCCACGCCATTGACGGGATTCGCCGTACAACTAGCCTGGTTCATCGCGAGCGCCCTCGTCGGTCTGATCGCTTTCCATCGGCACACCCGTTCCTCTCTTCGACCTACGATATGGATGCGCATCTGGAGCCCGAAGGGGTCCGGACAGTCGGTGAAGCACTGAGGAGGCATCCCGCGCGACCACACGGTGGAGGTACGGGACACGACTCTGCTTTGCCCGGCCGTGGAGCTTACGTCGGCGTAGGAGCCGGTTCGTCGGCCGGGAGGTAGACCTCACGGCGCAAGCGTTCGAGATCCGGCGCTGCGACAGCGGAAGTTTGCGTGTACCGGTTGCTCTCACGCCCCCAGAGCCCCACGCTCGTAATGTTCACATACATCTCCGCGTAGTCCTTCCCCTGCCCCGCCAAGCCGGGAAGAACACGCAGGAGCGCGGGGACGTAGTGGATTACCGCCTCGAGCTGGGCGCGCTGATCCGCCACCTGGCGCCGCACTTGGTCCACGGCTTCGTCGCGAGTGCAGCCGGTTTCGTGACGGACCGCCCGCACCAGGTTGTAGGGAACTCGGTCTGCCTCGTCCTGATCCAGTCCCACCAGGTCGTTCTCCACGAAGGTGACCCAAAAGGCGAGTTCCTCGAGACGGCGGATCACGGGGTGTTCGCGCAGCGTCGATGGCAGTTCCCGGTCGTGGTACACCTCCATGCAGGCGATGGCGGTTTCGATCCCACTGGTCGACATCCGCATCGGCAAATAGTCGGCCGTGGAAGGGACGTAGCCACTGATGCGATGATGGGCTTCGCGTTCGGCGGCTTCGAACCACTCCTCGATGCCGTCGAGGAACCGCTTCTGCCAGCGGATGGTCCGGCCATCGCGCAGGCGCGGCCATATGCTCGCCCAAGCCGCCGGAATCGCGCCGGGCCGCCACGGTTTCGCCGGGTCCTGGCGCAACGTCGCCACCATGCCACGTCGCAACGCGGTCACGGCTTCCGGGTCCTTCAGCTGCGGATCCTCGAAAAGGTCATCCCAGGCGAGGACCAGCACGGCCATGCCGTAGGCGGTCTGTTCACGGGCCGCATTCGCTGCTGGGGCCAATGTTTGCGCCGGGATCTGGATCGCCCCCGTCCACCGGTGGTAGTCCGCCTCGGTAGAGGAGACGGCAAGGCCGGTGTCCACCAGCCAGTTCCGCAACCATCGCCCGAGCTGCGGCGGAAGCCCATCGCCGCGGGTTCGAGGCGGCTGCGTCGACCGCCGGGGGACCGCGCGACCAGGAGTTCGCCGGTCGAGTATGGACCGGGCGTAGGCGGTGATCGCGTGGCGAACGCCCGGATCGACGGGCAGACTGGCGAGCTGACCGGCGGCCCGGTCCATGAACTCATCAGCCACCGTTTGTGCTTCGTCCACGGCGCCGCAGGAGATGACGATCTCGCGGGCGCGCGCGGCTTGCTCGAGTGTCATTCTGCTCTGCAACAGGCGAGCAAGGCTTCTGTCGCGGGCGGCCGCGCGGATCACGGGCAGTGTGTAAATGCCCGCGGACAGATCCGCGTTGACGGGCTTACCCAGTTCTTCGGCGGTGGAGGTCAAATCGAGGATGTCGTCATACAGCTGGTAGGCCAGTCCGAAGTACCGGCCGAACTGGGCCGACGCCTCGTGTTGATCGTCGGGCCTGCCGGCCTGCATCGCGCCCACCCGGCATGCCAGCGAGAGCACCGCCGCCGTCTTGCCGTCGATCGCGTCCAGGTAGGACTGCTCGCTGCGGGAGGCCACGTAGAGGTCGGCGGCCTCGATCACCATGCCCGCGCACATCCGCTCACCGGCGATTGCCCCCGCCAGGACTTCCCGCCCCCCGAGTTCGGCCAGCATGCGCACACTTGTGAGCATCACGGAGTCCCCACCCAACACGGCCATATGCGAACCCCACACCACATTGGCACTGGGACGGCCTCGACGCTCGTATGCGTGATCGATGACGTCGTCGTGGTAGAGCGAGCCCAGATGCAGCAACTCGACGGCAGCGGCGGCGCGCACCGCCCGGTCGTCGGCCGGGGCCGCGGGATCGGTGAGCAGGTAGTACGACAATAGGGTCAATGTGGGACGGACCAAGCGGCGCGAGGTGTCCGGGCCTTCCTCTGTGAGCGCCGCCAGTTCAGGCCTACCTTCCAGCCGAACGGGTCCGAGAACGTCACGGACCCGGTCCAGGTCCGCATCCAGATGGGGGAAGACAGCCGAATCGATTTCACGTGGCACGCGGGCACTCTCCTGACTGGTTGCATCGGTCATCCAGAACACCGCCGATCAATGGCAATGAGACACCATGTCGCTGCGGAACATGTTGGTATCAGCCGAAATTGAGGCCTGATCCGCAGGTGCTGTGCAGCTCGACCGGAGATCCGGAGGGTGCGCCACGCATCGAGAGATGACCGATTTACAGCGGGAGTTGGTCCAGGAGGTCATGCTGCGCGAGACCGCCGCCGGTACCTGGATCGACGTTCACTCGGCGCGCTGGCAGGCGACGTTCACCTTCTACGCTGTCTTTCGGCGCGCAGATCGTTCGTGATCGTCGACCACAAGCAGGGCCTCTCCGCTGAGCGTGCTCTGGTGATGGCGCGGCCGCGCTGGCACCTGCACGACTCCAGTTGCTCGAAGACTCCGGCGACGGCGAATCAGTCTGCCGCGGTGTAGGTCTGATCAGCGGGGATGCAGGGTTATCCTGGCGTTGTAGGCGGGGCTGAGGCCGGTGTGATAGCGACGTGGGGGCTCGACGGGGCCGGTGGCCGCACCGATGCGACGATGCTCGAGAATGGTGCGGAAGAGGATGCGCGCTTCCGCCAAGGCGAATTGGGCACCCAGACAGCGATGCGCGCCGGCGCCGAAGGTCAGCCAGGTGCGGCCGTTCGGCGCCTCGTCGAGGAAGCGTTCGGGGCGGAAGGTCATCGGGTCCGGGTAATGCCGTGGTGATTCGTGAATGAGGAGAATCGGGACTATGACGATGGCCCCCTTGGGGACGTGGACTCCGTTGACCACGGTGTCGCGCAGTGCGCGCCGCCCGGTGAACGGTGACACCGGGCGGATTCGCATTGTTTCGGCGACCACGGCGTCGAGGTATGCGTCGAGCCGGGCGGAGTCGCCTGCGTCGACCGCTGCATCGAGTTCGGCCATGGCTGCCGGGTGGACGGCCAGCATGGCGGCGATCCAGCCGAGCGTGATCGCGGTGGTCTCGTAGGCGCCGAGCAGGATGCCACGCATATTGCGGGCCAATGCGGCGTCGTCGTGCTGATCCAGTTCTGTGCCGACATACCGCGACAGCACATCCTTCCGGCCGTTTCTGTCACCGGGCGTGGACCGGCGCGCGGCGATTTCCTCGATGATGAGGGCGTCGACCTCGGCCTGGCGGCGCATGAGCGGCGGGTAGGGCAACGTGTAGCCACCGACCAGCGGGGTGAGCAAGGTGACGGCGAGAAAACCGCGACTTTCTATTTCCCCGAACCACCGGCTCACCGCCTGTTTCAGCCGGTCCTTGCGGGGCGCGGCCACGTCGCCGAAGACGACGCCGAGCAGCACGCCGATGGCCAGGTCGTAGCCGACCTTCAGAAACTCGAACGGTTCACCGACAGGCCAACTCGGCAGTTCGCGCTGGACCACCTCCACCATGAGATCCTCGTAGGACCGGAGTGCCTTGCTCTGGAACGGCGGTGCGAACAGCTTACGTTCGCGGCGATGTTCGTCACCGTCGAGGAAGATCAACGTCTGCTTGCCGAACATCATGTCGTGGCTGGAGAAGCGGCTCAGAACCTGCCCGACCGAGAAGTCGTCATGGTTGGCGAACAGTCCTCGCACATCGTCCATGTCGTAAGTGACCAGCATGGTCGGAAATCCTGGCGGCGAGACGACGAACCGTTCGCCGAATTCCAGCAAAGGGGAACGGTGCGTGCCGGGGCGCATCAGTCCACCGATCTGCGCGATGTGGCGGGTGCGTAGCCTAGGGAGTTCACGCAGAGACAGCGTGGCATGCGACATGTAGCCATCCTCAACCCGTCGCTCGGCGACTCGCAAACATGAAATCCCCGCAGTGGCAATAGATACAGGGCCTATCAGCGCTTCGCACAGGCGAAGTCGTCGACGTGCCGGTAAGGATCTTGTACTCGAGTGTTCAGTGCATCACCGCGCGAAGGCCACCCGGCGCCCCGCTGACGTGGACACGGGCGTCGGTCCTCGGTGGGGCGCCGATTGGATCCCCGGCCCCGTCGCCGTCATCGTCGGCCGCCACGACCGGCCAAAACCTGCTCGGCGCGGTGAGCGCCCAGGACTACGAACCACCGTCGACGGTTTCGATCACCGGCAGCCACGGCACCGCGTGGGGTTTGAAGGACTGGTGTACCGGGGTGAGCGCGCTGTGGTCGTCGAGGGCCATCATCGTGATCCCCATGGCGGTGCCGCCGTCGTCGATCGCGGCGACGAGCGAGCCACAATTGGGGCAGAAGCCGCGTTTGGTGGTCGGGAAGGTTGCGAACCAGGTCGGCTCACCGCCCGCACCGGTCCATTCGAACTTCTCGAGCGGGAAATCGACCCAGGCTGTGACCGGCCCGCCGGCCAGCTTCTGGCAGTGCGGGCACGAGCACAGGTGCGGCCATCCGGCCTCGGCATAGGCGCGGAACCGGATCTGCCCGCACAGACAGCCACCCTCATGCATCGGCTTTCCCCTCTCTACCGAAAATTGTTGTGAATACAGCTAATTCACGCATCGCGTGACAGCCATGACGTCCGCCCGGTCAGCGTAATGGAACACGGCGGGCCGAGCGGGGACTTGCGGCTGTGCCATGAGCCAGGTGTCAGAACACTGCAGACTACCGCGGAAATGTAGGCCAGCGGTGTATCCGACAGCAGTCACTGCTGCGGATCCCACCATACGGATCCGTCCTCGGCGTTCGGCTCACCCGATCCCGAATTCCGCTCTGAGCGCGGCGAACAGCGTGTCCACCTCGGGGCCGAAGACCAATCCCGTGGCGTACAGGGTCGTCATCGCGGCATCGAGGGCGTCGGGTCGGTTCGCGTCGATGATGGTGGGCAGTGCGAAGGACGGACGGTGGATCGGACCCAGATCGAAAGAGCTCGCCGTCGTGCCGGCCGAACCGAGCACCATCGTTGCTTCTACTGCGCCGACGTGTTCGTCATCCGGCGGGCCGAAGTCCTCGTCGTGCAGTCGGGTCATGGCCGCGTCTACGTCATCGAACGGGGGCGGTAGCGGTCGGCCGTCCCGCAGCGCCGCCAAGGCGGGCCGCACCCATGGCCGGTCGCTGAGGCCTGCTTTCGCGCAGGCTTGGGCCGCCGACCAGCGCGCCAGGCGCCGCAACTCGGGATCACCCATGGTGGCGATCGCCTCGGCGATCGCGCGGTCATGGCGTGCCAGGTCTTCCGCGCCCGGGTGATCTTCCAGCGGGGGTATCGGCTCCCCGCCCCAACGCTGCCGCTGGAAAGCGGCCGCTTGCGCCGGTAGTTCGTCGATGTGCAGGCGGCGAGAGCCTTTGTCGTCGACTACGACGACCCATTCCTCCGCGTCGACCGACGCGGTGACCTCGGGTAGCGGGACATTCTCGGGCACACCGTATCCGGGCATGTTCCACTGCATAGCCGGGAGCGGTTCGCTGCCGTCGTCCGGCCAGAGCCGGATACGCCACACATCGCCGGGTTCGGTCGACCCGGGCCAGCCGTAGTTGACGAATCCACGGCCGCTGATCTCGATCAGGTACTGGCCCTCCGGAACCGGGCAGTCGACCGCGCCGTCGGTCGGCGAAGACAGGCACAGTGTGCCCTCCGGTCCGACTCGCAACCGCGTCTCACACACTTGCTGCCACTCGGCGCGATCGCCGGGCGGCCGCTCGTCCCATACCTGAACCGTTACCGGCATATGGAAGTTGTTCTGGTGCGGGCTCAACACCACCGCCGCCAGCCCATCGGAGGCGAACGGATGCGCCGCCAGCGCCCGGTCGAGCAGTTCGAGTTCCTCGACCGGGCTCTCGACGCCACCGTCGATGCGGAACTGCCCGTAATCCATGAACAGAATCACGGTTTCCTCGCTGACCGGCCGCCTGAACACGGTGCTCATCGCGTCATCCTGGCACGCGAGGCACGTCTCGGCCCGAGGGCGACGTTCCCGGTCAGGGGGAGTCTGCATGCCGGACCAGCGCGGCGGTATGCGGCGCGACGGGCGCTGTGCGTATCTCCGAGTGCAGTCGGACAACCGTATGGTCCGTGGCCGTGCTGCGGATCGGCGACATGTCGAAAGCAGCGGCCCCGTAGCCTCGGACCGTTGCTTGACGCCTACATGGAGGTCGTGACGTAGAGTGCGGTTTCGGGGGGACAAGCCGGGACCGCCGTCGGGTGCTCCTCCGGACCGGCCTCCTGCCCGCTCCGGAGGCCGCAGGCACGACCGCGTGGCCATGGCTGAATCGAGGTCGGCGCCCACGTGGAGACCGCAGCGAACTCCCTTGACGCAGTGACGTCCTCCTCACCGGGCGCAGCCATATCCCGCGGCGCGGCGACGACCCGCGACATGGCGCGCCCGGCGCGTCTGCACGCCCACAGCGCCGTCTCCACGGCCCTGGCGCTGCACAGCGATCCCGCGTTGCGTGAGCTCGTGGACACGGCCACGCCGATCGGCGCCGGTATCGGCGGGAAGTCGGCGCTGCTGGAGGTCGCCGGAACCCCGGTCTTCGTGAAGCGAGTGCCCCTCACCGACCTGGAACGGCAGCCGGAGCACGTCCGGTCAACGGCGAACCTGTTCGACATGCCGCTCTTCTGCCAGTACGGCGTCGGCCTCATCGGCGGGCCGGGCTTCGGAGCCTGGCGCGAACTCGCCGTGCACACCATGACGACGAACTGGGTGCTCGCCGCCGAACACGAGGGCTTCCCGCTGATGTACCACTGGCGGGTGCTGCCGGACACGACCCCGCTGCCGGAGGAGCTCGCCGACATCGACCGTGCCGTCGCCTACTGGGACGGCCGACCGCAGGTACGCCACCGGATCGAGGCCCTCCAGAACGCTTCGGCGAGCATCGCGCTGTTCCTGGAATACATCCCGCAGAACCTGCACGAGTGGCTCAACGCCCAGATCGAGGCGGGCGACGAGGCCACCGACCGGGCCTGCGCCATGGTCGAGCGGGAACTGGCCGCCGGCACCGCGTTCATGAACAGCCGCGGGCTGCTGCACCTCGACGCGCACTTCTGGAACATCCTGACCGACGGTCGATGCCTCTACCTCGGCGACTACGGCCTCTCGCTCTCCTCGGCGTTCGACCTCTCGCCCGAGGAGGCCGCGTTCTTCGACCAGCACCAGAGCTACGACCGCGGCTACACCGCAACCTATCTGGTGAACTGGCTGCTCACCGCCCTGTACGGGCTCCGGCGGGAGGACCGGGAGGCGCGCGCCGCGATGGTGCGCGCCTTCGCCGTGGGCGAGCCGCCGGAGGGCATCCCTGGGCAGGCCGCCACGGTCATCACCCGGCACGCGCCGATCGCCGCGGCGATGTCCGCATTCATGCGCGCGTTCCAGCAGGAGAGCCGGAGCACCCCGTACCCGGACCAGGAGATCCGCCGCCTGCTGGGCGGCCAGGCCTTTCGGAGCCCTGACGTTAGGTGACCACCGTGTCCTCGGAGCGAACATGTAGTTGGCGAACACCGATCGACATGACGGACAGGGAGTGTTCCGGCCCCGTTCATCGACAAGGCGTGGACTCTTGCCCAACTATGCGGACCATTCGGAGTTGTTCTGGCTGTTTGCCGACGCGCCGACGCCACCGACGCGTGCGCTGACCAGACTCACGATCAGGTCCACCGTGAAGTCGAACTCGCGGTCGCGGTCGAAGCGGGCGAGGTGGGCAGCGGCAAGGCGGACCTGGGGCAGTCCGGATGACTCGAGGGTGCTCTGCCGTTCGGCGATTTCGCCGGGGTCCGCGGTGCCGTAGGTGGGCCCGGCGGAGGCTTCGCGCAGCAAGGTTCCGATCAAGGTGGCCAGCAAGGCGCGCATCAAGTGAACGGCGTCCTCGGGGCTGCAGCCGGTGCGGCGCAGTACCGCGAGAGCGGCCTCGACCGGAGCCAGGCCGGCGGTCGATGAGAGCTGGCGGGTCAGGACCAGAGTGGCGGCTTGGGGGTGGGCGAGGGTGATCCTGCGGAACTCATGCGCCCATGCTCGGAGGTCATCTTCCAGCGAGCCGGTCTCCTCCGGTGGACGCAGTTGCTCGAGCAGGTATTCGGCGACCGCGTCGAGCAGGTCGTCCTTGTCCCGCACGTAGTGGTAGAGGCTCTTGGCGTCTACACCCAGCGAGCGGCTGACCGACCGCATGCTCACCGCACCGACACCTTCGGCGTCGATCACCGCCAGAGCTGCCTCTCGGATCGCCGCACGGGAGAGCCGGCCCTGCGCCTTCGGTGGACGCCCGCGACGGGCCGAGGCCTGGCGGGTCGAGGTGGGTGGCGTCGCGGGTGCGGGGTTCATGGCTTCCACTCTGGCATATTTCCCACGTTGTGGGTTTACTGGATCGTGCCGATCAACCTGCCCGGCCACCGCCGCGAGCATGCAGCCGTGGCGTTCGATACGGGCAGCTCGACGGCAACGGATCGACGCCGCGCGCGATCACCGCGATGGAATGCGTGATCGCCTACGACTGGCAGAAGGTCGAGGTCAACCACGCGCGCCTGCGCGAGCTGTGGGCCGCCGCCGAAACCGCTCTGCTGGTCAACGCCCACGACCCGCAGCTGCTCGACCGCGGCCTCCGACGAGGCTTGAGCCACTTCCCGCCCCATCCCGAGCCAGTGGGTGACGCACGCCCGTACCCCGGGGGTGCCCTGAGGCGGGCTGCGTCCTTCGACGGAAAGAGCCGGATCTTCGGTGACATCGCCCAAATGGGTCAACCACGGCAACAGGCCGCCGGTGAGGACTACCAGAGCCTCTAACTACAAGGACCTCGCGCTTGGCTACGAGTTCGGCCGAAAGCCAGTTGGCACATCTCCGTGAGCGCGTCACTTGATGTTCAGCGGTTTGCGGATAGGTCATCGCGCCCGGCCTTGATGAATTCCACATTTATGTGATCCAAGTCATCGACGAAATCGTTGATAGATTTGACCATTGCAGCCGAATCATGCTCCCACTCCGCAATATCCGACTCGTTCGGCACGCCAAAACTCAAATATTTCCGCGCAAAAGTGACCCATTCGTCCTGATTGAATCGGATATAACGCTCGGCGAGTCGACCCGCGACGTCCGCCATCGCAGGGCTCCCTACCATCATCGCCAATTCCAGCTGACCCAGAACACGAATGCCCACGCGAGAGTATTCGGGTAACTCAGGTTTGACCTCTTCCCGACTTGTGTGCGCAATCAATTTTCCCTGTATCCTGCCAAGCTGTTCGAAAAGCGCGAATAACGTTGTAGCACAGTCGACATAGACCTTCTGGCGATCGGAGCGCACAGCTTTATCCGTCTCGATACGGACGGTCCTATCAGACTGAGCGATGTTGACGTAGACCGCCGAACCCGCAGCGACAACACTCGAGATGACAGCCGCAACAAGTGCCGCGAACAGCGTGTATCGGCCACTCCGGCCAGCGACCTCGAGTGCGCCCTGGCGCGTCGGCTCGGCGTCGGGCTGTCGATCCGATGCCGCCGAGCCCAAATCTCCTTCACGCGGCGGGTGTGCAGCATCCTCCGACTCGGGCATCGGTCCGGTATCGGCGTTCATCACCTGCTCCTAGGCGCGCGCATACCCACGTTGCGATTGTTCACTACGGGACAGTGCTCGACCGCCAACGTAATCACATGGCAACTTTCCAGCTAACGACATCTCCCTGCCAATAGGCCGTAGCTGCCACCTTGTCGCGCCGGTCGCGTAAGACGCGTCAGCTACCGCCGAGGCGGCGACGGTAGAGACCCAATGCGATTTGATCGTTGGTGCGCCGGCATGCATGGTCCCGGGGGGAACCGGGGCCTGAAGAATGGTGGCTGGCCTGGGCGGGATTTTCATCACCGGAGCGGGGGCGTGTATCCGTCCGGCCAGCGCGCGGCGTCGTCGTACACCACACCGATCAGGACTGCGTCGCTGGGGTCGGCGGCGGTCAGGTCGGCGTGGCGCAGGTCCGCGCCGATGATTTCTGTGCCGGTTGAAGCTCGCGCCGACGCCCCGCAAGGTGGTCACGGCGGTCCAGGTTGACCGCGTGGACTTGGTCGTCGGTCATCGGCAGCTGAGCACGTGATGGCGCGGAACCGCCGTGCAGGCGTCGAGGCAGGTCGAGAAAGTGGTGAGTTCCGCCGACCGAAAGCCTGCACCGGCGCTCGCTTCGGAGTTATCGTTGAAGTCCCTGCTGGAGGCCATGGTCGGGGTGCACAACAGACCTCCTGGCTGTGGCCTTGGGATACGACATGCACGCACCGACCGCGTCGCTCGCCGACAACCTCTGCATGCCGCCGCTCGCGAAGCCAGTCGCGGCGGTCGATGCCACCGCGCTGGTCCGGCTAGCAGGGGCAGATGCCAACTCGCTCGAGTTGAGCTTCATCGTGGGTAACGAGTCGATCATCAGTGGTCCGCCAGTGCACCGTGATGTCGGCGGGCTGTTCACAATTGCCGCCGATCCGGCGGTACCCAGCAAGTCGCGGCGTATACGGCTTTCCGAAACGAGCGGTCGACGTCTGCCGTCTTACATCCCGGACTGCGGCCGATGCGTCGACGGAACCTCTGTCGGCGCGGCCGCCGTCCTGAGCCTGGCTCAGACTGAGAGAAAAGGAATACGACATCTGTAGTGCTTGATCGTGAGGAATGGCCCGAGTGGCTACACCGGTCAGAATAAAGGTCTTGTCATGCAACAGTCTTCCGCTAGACCGATCGCTACCGGCAATAGGCTGTCCGACGGAGTTTTCCCGCTCTCGGCGGCCCAACGCGGAATTTGGTTCGCCCAGCACGTCGCAGGCGATGTCCCGATCTCTATTGCCCAGTACGTCGACCTGGCGGGATCGATCGACCTCGACCTGCTCGCCCCGGCAGCGCGCCAAGCCGGGCGCGAGTTCGGCACCGGGTATCTGCGCCTGATAGAAAGCGACGGTTATCCGTTCCAGTGCGTCGACACCACGCTCGACGATCGTGCACGCGTTGTCGACTTCCGAGGTGAGCGCGATCCCGCGGGCGCGGCTCATGCCTGGATGCGCCACGAATACTCGGCGCCCCTCGATCTGATGAATGACCGGTTGGCCTGTGTCGTCATGCTGCGGATCGCCGACGACCGCTGGTTCTGCTACTGGCGGATGCACCACATCGCGCTGGACGGCATGGGGGTCTCGGCCATGGCGCGACGCACCGGCGAGCTCTACACCGCGGCGATCGAGGGGAGGCCGCCCCCTGCCGCACAGGCCGAGGACCTGAGGAAGATCGTCGATGCCGATCAGGCGTACCGCAGCTCCGACCGTTTCGCGGCCGACCGGGAGTATTGGCTTCGGCACCTGGACGGGATCGCCGACCCGGTGAGTCTGGCGGGCCGTACCGCCGAAGTGGACGCGCATCCCAGACGTGTGGCGGCGGCGCTGACGCAGGAAACGGCTGCGTTGCTGGAGATGGTGGCGAAGGCGGCGTCATCCGGTGTGGCGCCTACGGTGGTCGCAACCTTCGGCGCCTATCTGGCTGCGATCACCGGTGCTCCAGAGGTGGTCTTGAGCCTGCCGGTCTCTGCGCGCACGACGGCGACGATGCGGCGCTCCGGCGGCATGATCGCCAACGTCGTCCCGGTGCGACTGAGCTTGCGGCCGACCACGACCGTCGGTGAACTGATCCGGGCAGCACAGGCTGAGCTGACCGGCGCGCTGCGGCGGCAGCGCTACCGCCAAGAGGACATCTTCCGCGACCTCGGTTGGCCGATGGACGAGGTAGCGACCTTCGGTCCGTCGGTGAATTTGATGATGGTGGACACCAGGGTTCAACTCGGTGCGGTCACCGGACGAGCGCATGTGCTGACCTCCGGGCTGATCGACGACCTCTACGTCAATCTGTATCCGGGCGTTGGAGGCGAGAGCACCCACATCGACTTCCAGGGCAACGCGAACCTGTACAGCGATACCGAATTGATCACTCACCACAGCCGATTTCTGCGGTTCCTGCGCAGGTTCCTCACCGCTGGACCGGACGCGGCACTGTCCACGATTCCCGTCGTACCTGATAACGAGCTCGCCGAACTCGCACCGGCACGCGGACCGACGGGCGTCGCGCCGCGCACGCTCCCCGAAATTCTCGCCGCGGGTGCGGGAATCGCCCCCGAAGCGATCGCTGTCCATAGCGGGTCAGCTCGGCTGACATACCGCCAAGTGGACGAACACACCAACCGGCTGGCACGCATCCTGATCGCCGCCGGTGTCGGGCCGGAACGCGGTGTGGCGATCTCGATTCCGCGCTCGATCGATTCCGTGCTCGCGATGCTCGCCGTGGCCAAGACAGGCGCCGCATTCGTGCCGATCGACCCGACCTACCCTTCGGACCGGATCGAGCACATGGTCGACGACAGCGGCGTCGGCATCGGCCTTACCGTAACGACCGCGCGAAGTCTGCTTCCGAATCGGGTGAACTGGCTGATCCTCGACGAGGACGAGACCGGCCGGGACATCGCGGAGCAGAGTGCGGCCGCGGTCGACGATACGGTGCGGCACGCTGCGGTGCTCTTGGATCAGGTCGCCTACATGATCTACACGTCAGGGTCGACCGGATTGCCCAAAGGCGTGCTGGTCACACACCGTGGCTTGGCGAATCTGGTCGCCAACTCCGCGCAGAGTTTCGGCGTCGCCGCGGATTCCGTGATGGCACACGTTGTTTCGCCGAGCTTCGATATTTCGGTCGAAGAGATCCTGGTCAGCTTCGCCGCCGGTGCGACGCTCGTCGTTGTTCCGCCATCGGCGTACGGCGGTGAAGAGATGGCGGCGGTTCTGCGCGCGGAAGGTGTGTCCCACCTGGACGCCACACCGGCGGTCGTGGGATCTCTCGACCCGGCGACACTACCCAGCCTGCGCACTGTCGTTGTCGGTGGTGAGAGCTGCCCAGGCGAGTTGGTGGCCAGGTGGTCCGGTCGTTCTGTACTCAATGGGTACGGGCCCACCGAGACCACGGTCACGGCGACCTTGAGCGACGCGTTGAGACCCGCTGGGCCGGTCACGATCGGAAGTCCGGGTCGCGGGTTCTCAGCGGTCGTGCTCGATTCCTGGTTGCGGCCGGTGGCTCCCGGGACGATCGGGGAGCTCTATCTCGCCGGGGCGGGTGTGGCGCGCGGCTATCATCAGCGTAGAGGCCTCACTGCCTGCCGATTCGTAGCGAACCCTTACGCGTGCGGCGAGCGGATGTACCGCACCGGAGACTTGGCTCGCTGGACCGAGAGTTCCGGGAGACTGGAACTGGATCATCAGGGTCGCAGCGACTTCCAGGTGAAGGTGCGCGGCTTCCGTATCGAGCTCGGCGAAATCGATGCCGTTCTGCGACAGCACCCCGGCGTCGACTTCGTGGTCACCCTCGGCAAGGAGACCGACTCGGGTTCCACCGCGCTGGTGTCGTACGTGCTGCCCGAACCAGGTGCCAAGGTCTCTGTGGACGCGTTGAAAGCGGCTGCGGACAAGGCGCTTCCGGCCTACATGGTGCCCGCCGCGGTGGTAATACTGGACAGTATTCCGCTGACACCGCTGGGCAAGGTAGATCGCACGGCACTGCCAGAACCAGAGTTCGGCCCGCACGCGCCTGTGGGCAGACCACCTTCGACCCCACGGGAGCAGGCGCTGGCCGCGCTGTTCGCCGAGGTTCTCGGGCTGGATTCGGTGGGCGTCGACGCGAGCTTCTTCGCACTCGGTGGCGACAGCATCTCGGCCATTCAACTGGTCTCGAAGGCGAAGTCCGCCGGGATCGGCTTCGGCGCACGAGATGTATTCGAGCGCAAAACCGTTGCCGCTCTCGCAGCGGTGGCCACCGAGGCGCGCACTCCGGTGGCACGCGAGCTGCCCGGCGGTGGCGTCGGCGCCGTCGAACTCACACCGATCGTGCACGCGATGCTGGACCAAGGACAGACCTGGCGCAGGCTCGGCCAGGCGGTCTTGGTCGGTCTACCGGCCGACGTGGACCACACACGATTGGTCGAGGCCGTGCAAGTGCTTCTCGACCATCACGACCTACTGCGCTCCTCGATGCGAAACACCGACCACGGCTGGGAATGGGTTGTCGCACCAGCCGGTGCGGTCGAGGCAGGCACCTTGGTGGACATCGTGAGCGCCGATCGCGATGGCGATCCGACGTTCGATGACGAATTGGAAGCTGCCGCGGACCTGCTCGATCCGGAGGCCGGAGTCGTCGCACGCTTCGTGCTGATCGAACGAGCGGATGCTCCTTCCTTGTGCTGGATCGTGCTGCATCACCTGGTGATCGACGCGGTGTCGTGGCGCATCCTGCTGCCGGATCTGGCGACCGCGGCCATGGGCTTCGCCCTGGCTCCGGTCGGCACCTCGTTTCGGCGTTGGGCGCACGGACAAGTCGAGCATGCGGCAGGCCGCAGCGCCGAACTGCCGGTCTGGCAGAACATTTTGGCGACGCCCGATCCGCCGATCGGCACGGGCGCTTGGGACCCGGCCCTCGACATCGCCGCCACCGCGAGGACTTTCCGGACCATCATCGTTCCGGATGTCGCGAACTCGGTACTCACTACGGTGCCGGACCTTTTCCACTGCGGTGCCGACGATGTGCTGCTGACCGCGCTCGCGATGGCGGCATGCCGCTGGCGTGATCGAAGGTCATTGCTTCTCAGCACGGAGGGCCACGGACGCACGGAGGCCGTCCTGCCCGGCGCCGATGTCGCGCGCACCGTGGGCTGGTTCACCACGGTCCATCCGATCGCCATCGATCTGACGGGCATCGACCTCGCAGACGCTTTCACCGGTGGCCCCGCGGCGGGCGCCGCGATCAAGACCACGAAGCAACAGTTACGCGCGGTGCCCGACAAGGGTGTCGGCTTCGGCATGCTCCGGTATCTGAACGCCGACACCAAGAATGCGCTCGTGGACGCGCCGACCCCGCAGATCAGCTTCAACTATCTGGGCCGGGTGCCGACCGACAGCGAGGCCGGGGCCTGGTTGCCGCAACACTTCGCGGCAACACGGGACGAGCGAGCGCCGCTGGCCGCGGTCGTCGATATCAATGCCGCCCTGACCGACGCCGGGCTGGAAGTGACGTGGGCATACGCAGCTCGGCTGCTCGAGGCCGTAGACGTCGAAGAGTTCGCCGGTCTCTGGGCAGCCGCGCTGCGGGCACTGGCCGATCACAGCGGCAGCCAAGGAGCCGGAGGACACACTCCTTGCGACTTCGACCTCGTCGCGGTGACGCAGGCGCAGATCGACGCCTGGGAACACACCTATCCGACTCTCACCGATGTCTGGCCGCTGTCACCATTGCAGCATGGCTTGCTCTTCCATGCGCTGTACGATCCCGAAGGCGCCGACGTCTATACGGTGCAGTCGCTACTCACGTTGACGGGTACCGTCGACACCGCGCGACTACGCTCCGCCGCGCAGATGCTGGTGGCACGGCACGACATCCTGCGGGTCGCGTTCGTGGAGACCGATGAAGGGCCCCGCCAACTCGTCGTCACCGACGCCGACATCTGCTGGCGGGAGATCGACCTGACCGGAATCGCGGAAGCCGAGCAACGACAGCGAGAACTCGACCGGGTGATCGCCCTGGACGCGGGCAGCCGGTTCGAATTGACCCGCCCGCCGCTCGTGCGCTGCACGCTCGTGCGCACCGCTCCCGCGCAGTACCGGTTCGTGCTGACCAACCATCACCTTGTGCTGGACGGCTGGTCGACTGCGCTGCTGGTGCGGGAATTACTCACGCTCTATGCCACTGCGGGCGACACCTCCGCGCTGCCGCCCGCGCATTCTTACCGCGAATTCCTCTCCTGGCTGCGCCAGCAGGATCATGCTGCGTCGACCGCCGCGTGGGCACAGTACTTGGCAGGTATCGACATCCCGACACGGGCGGTCTCGACATCGACCGGCACGGAGGCGACAGGGACCGGGACGGTGTCCGCCGACCTGTCCCCGGACATCGTCGCACGTCTGCAAATGGCCGCGCGCGATTCGGGCACCACG
The DNA here is from genome assembly GCF_042733915.1 of Nocardia sp. NPDC059691. Taxonomy (NCBI): domain Bacteria; kingdom Bacillati; phylum Actinomycetota; class Actinomycetes; order Mycobacteriales; family Nocardiaceae; genus Nocardia; species Nocardia sp. NPDC059691. The sequence goes on from NZ_JBHWFB010000006.1 coordinate 143,282, forward strand.
GCGAACACGATAGTGCAGGCGGGTTGGGCGATGCTGCTGGCCGTGCTGACGGGCCGATCCGACGTGGTATTCGGCGCGACGGTGTCGGGCAGGCCACCCGAGCTGGCCGGTGTCGAAGAATCGGTTGGTCTTTTCATCAATACGTTGCCGGTGCGCGTACGATTCGATCCCGCGGAGCGGGTCGCCGACCTACTGGCTCGCATGCAGAGTGAACAGGCACGGCTGATGGATCATCAGCAAGTCGGGCTCGCCGCGATTCACAAGACGGTGGGCTTGGCCGAATTGTTCGATACTCTCACCGTTTTCGAGTCGTATCCGCTCGACCGAGGCGCGTTGTCGGTGCTGCCGGACATCGCGGGCATGCGGGTAGTCGACATCGAGGGCACCGATGCCACGCCGTATCCGTTGAATCTCATGGTAATTCCGCTGCCCGGCAGTGACGGGCAGGCCATGCTGCGGATCAGCGTGAAGTACCACGCCGACCAGTTCGTGCCGGAGACAGCGCGCCTACTGTTGGATCGCTTGGTCCGGTTCCTGACTCAACTCGTAGGCAACCCACAGGCGCTGGTGTCCGAGCTACAGTGCTGCGACGACGCGGAGCGCGCCACGCTGCTGTCGGTGCGTGGACCGGCGTCGATGCCGCCGCGAACACTGCCCGAAATTCTCTGTGCCGGAGCACGGATCGACCGCAGTGCCATCGCTGTTCGCGCGGGCGAGACAACGATGTCCTATGGCGAGCTCGACGCCTGGTCGAATCGTCTTGCCCGCGTCCTACTGCGCCGAGGCGCGCGGCCGGAAATGTGCGTCGTGCTTGCTCTCGGTCGATCGCTGGAATCGGTGGTGGCGGTATGGGCAGTCGCCAAGGCCGGCGCGGCGTTCGTGTCGCTCGATCCTTGCTATCCGATCGAGCGGATCGAGCACATCCTGGCCGACTCGAAGGCGGAGATCGGCGTGACGGTGACCCGCGAGACGCTACCGGGAACCATCGACTGGCTGCTGCTCGACGACCTCGATACGCGCCGCCGGGTCGAGAAGGTCTCCGCAGCACCGATCACCGACGCGGAGCGTGGGAGTCCCATCCGCATCGACCACGCGGCGTACCTGATCTACACCTCGGGCTCCACCGGCGAACCCAAGGCTGTGCTGGTCAGCCATCGCGGGCTCGCGAATCTGGTGGCCGACTTGACCGAGTCACTGGACTTGGATCCGGCGGTCGGCGTCCTGCATGTGGCGTCACCGAGCTTCGACGCGTCGATCTTCGAACTGCTGACAGCACATGGCGCGGGCGGCGAACTCGTGATCGCGCCGCCTGACGTATGTGCGGGCGGAGAGTTGGATCGACTGCTGCGCGCCGAACGGGTCACCCATGCGTCGATCACGCCGTCGGTACTGGCCACGATGGATCCTGGCGGACTCGATCAGCTGCGGGTGCTTGCTGTGGGGGGCGAGCCCGCGAGGGCTGAACTGATCGAGCGGTGGTCGAATGAGCGTCGGATGGTGAACCTGTACGGTCCGACAGAGTTCAGCACTTGGGCGACCTGTCACCGCGATCTCGCCGCGGCAGCGCCGATCACCATCGGCGGGCCGATCCGTGGCGCCGCGACCATGGTGCTCGACACCTGGTTGCGTCCGGTGCCGGTCGGCGTCGCCGGTGAACTGTACCTGGCCGGTCCCGCGCTCGCCCGCGGCTATTTCGGCCGTTTCGAGGCGACCGCGACACACTTCGTCGCCGATCCCTACGGCCAGCCGGGGGAGCGGATGTACCGCACCGGAGACATGGTGCGATGGGTCATCGGGACCGACCATACATACGAACTGGAGTTTCTGGGCCGCAACGACTTCCAGGTCAAGATCCATGGCCTGCGGATCGAACTCGGCGAGATCGATTCCGTGCTGTGCCGCGATGAACAGGTCGAGTATGCGGTGACGATAGGCAGCGCCGGGCCGACAGGGGCAACCGTACTGGTGTCGTATGTGCTGCCTGCCGAGAATGTCACGGTCGACGCCGCGCACCTGCGTATGGTCGCGACCGCTGCCCTGCCCGCGTACATGGTCCCTTCCGTGTTCGTCGTGCTCGATACGATTCCGCTCAACGCGGTCGGCAAGCTCGATCGGACCGCCTTGCCCACACCTGAATTCGTCGACGGGCAGGCCGAGTACCGACCACCCTCGACACCTGCCGAAGCAATTCTCGCCGACATCTGCGCGGAGCTGCTCGGTGTCGACAAAGTCGGCGCCGACGATTCCTTCTTCGTTCTCGGCGGCGACAGTATCCTCGCTCTCCAGCTGGTATCCAGAGCCGAGCGGCGGGGCGTCCACCGCACGCCGTTTCAGGTGTTCCAGCACCGCACCATCGCCGCATTGGCCGCGGCCGCCGGGCGCATGGCCGATGAGCTGCCTCCAGTCGACGCCGGACCTATGCTCGACGTCGTGTGGCCGATCCGGCTCGACGGCACCGAACCCGCGCTGTTCTGCGTGTCCCCGTCCTCCGGAGTCGCCTGGCCCTACTCGGGATTCGCGGATGTGCTGTCGCCGGGCAGGCCGATCTATGGGCTACAGGCGCCGGGCCTGGGCGGCGGCGAAGCACTGGCGCGATCGATCGAAGAGTTGGTCGATCGGTACATCCACGAGATCCGGATTCTGCAGCCGACGGGTCCATACCACCTGCTCGGGTGGTCGTTCGGCGGGCTCGTCGCGCACGCGATCGCCACGAAGTTGAGGAACGCCGGTGAGCATGTAGGACTTCTCGCGCTACTCGACACGGACTCCGCGGACATCGATGGTGACGGCATCGAGCAGCTTTCCGCTGGCGGCTTCGTCAGTACTTTCGGCCCGATGTTGGGTATTCGTGGTGTGCCCGCCGATGCGTCCGCGGAAGATGCCGCCGATCTGATTCGTGCCCGACTGGGCGGTGTTTCGCCGATCGACGCGGGCACAATCGAGCGTCTGACGCGGTGGTACAACATAGTGGCACAGATCAGAACCGGATATCATCGTCCCGTATTCAACGGGGAAGCAGTGTATTTCAGTGCGACCGTCGACGCTTCCGGCAACTCGGGCCCCGGTGGATGGCGGCCCTACGTGACCGGCGAGATCGTCGATCACGATATCCGAGTCACCCACGACGAACTGACCGCACGACACGTGTTGCCGATCATCGCGCGCGTACTCGACGAGCATTTGGCCGGTCGAAGATGAACCTTCAGGACAGGCCGGCATGTCACGGCAGCTCGCGGAGATGGGGTCGGGTCGGTCCGGGTCTGCGGAACTGTCATTACTGAGTGTCGATCAGTGTGATGCGGGCGGGATGCTCTGCTCGTACTGGAAAATGTTGTGGGGGTCGTACTTCGCTTTGATCGTGCGCAGCCGCTCGAAGTGCTGTCCGCCCCAGTAGGCGGTTCCCCACTCTTGCATTCCGACGTTCGGTACGTTGACGTAGGCGCCGTTCGCGTAGGGCCGCAGCGCCTGGCTGAACTCGGCGGTCCAGGCCTGGGCCTGCGAGGTCAGCGGGTCGCCGACGCCTGGTTGTGTGGAACGAGTCCCCCAAGCTGCGCCGATCTCACCGTAGAAAAGCGCGTCGCGATGCGCGAACGCCGTGCCGCCAGGGGGTTCCGTCTTGATCGCCCCACCGAAGGCATCGACGAAGTAGTTGCTGTCCTCTGTGGGAGCGTTCCGCATGAAGTCGCCGATGATGTCGATCGCCTCCTTCGGGAACGGCTCTTTGACGAACTGCGAGAAGAACTTCCAGTTCGCGGGCTCTTGCGGGAGCGGGACCTGGGCTCCCGCGAAAATATCGCCCCAGTTACCGACCTGCACCGTGACATCGGGGCTACCGACCGACAGGATCGCAGCCAGCATCTCTGTGGCCTGTGCCGCCGCCCCCTCCACGAGCCACGCGGACAGCAGGATCTGGGACTTGTGGACCTCGAGCTCGGATCCCAGACGGCTGTCGGCGGACGGTATCGTACGCTGCCACGCTTCGAAGACCCCGTACAGGTCCCCGAGTCCATCCCACGTCGCCTGCACATAGGCGAGATGCTCGAGCGGATACACCTTGTAGGTGAGTTGGGTGACGATCCCGAAGTTGCCGTTGCCCGCGCCGCGAAGCGCCCAGAGCAGGTCCGAGTGGTGCTGCGAGTCCGCGTTGATCACCTCGGCGCAGTCGTCACCCGACGCGACGACGACCTCGGCCGCCATCAGGCTGTCGCAGGCCATGCCGAGCCAGCGGTTGAGCGGCCCGAGGCCACCGCCGAGCGTCGCACCGCACACGCTTACGCTGCCCTCGCTTCCGGTCGTGATCGCGAAATTCTGCTTCGCGAGCGTCGTCACCGCTTCCAGCTGGTTCAGCCCGGCGCCGACCGTCGCGATACGAGCGCCAGGGTCGATCCGGACGGACTTCAGCCGGCTGACGTCGATCACGATGCCGTTGTCGACGTTCGACCAGCCCTCGAGGGCGTGGCGGCCGCTGCGTACCCGCAACGCGACGTTGTGCTGCCGCGCCCACGTCAGGGCGTTCACCACGTCCTGGGTGTCCTGCGCGAAGACGATGACCAACGGATAGTGCGAAAAGAGCTGGTCCCAGCCGAGTCGGGCCTCCGTGTACGACACGTCACCGGGTCGGACGATGTGGCCGGTCAGCGTCGCGGGCGGGCATCCCGGGCTTTTTTCCGGGACGCTTGCGTCCGCGATATTCGGCGTGTCTGCGGCTGTGAGGCCCGAAACAACGACTGCTCCTACGCCGACGGCCGTCGACGTCCTGAGCAGGTCACGGCGAGAAAGATCACTCAAGGCCAAGTCCTCTCGATCGGCTACGCCAATACCGGGCTCCCCATGGAACTCTTACCCGCCAACGGCTCTCCCTTGCCGCCTCGGATGCGGCCAGCTGGCTACTTCGATTCGACTCGTTGATGCTCACATAGACTGCCGCACCCGCAGACGCAAAGCTCGAGATCATCGCCGTTATCAGTGCTGTGATCAGCGCGTACCGTCCGCCACGGGTCGCAACCTCCGGCGCCCGCCTCTGGCTCGGGCCCGTGGCCAGCAGGCGCCATCGATGACGTGTCCGGTTCCGACGGTGGATCAGGCTGCGGTTGTTCCCCTGACTGTGGCTGTGTTCCGGCACCCATCGTTCCTCCGCTCACGGTGCCCCAATGGATATCTCAGTGATCTTAAGATTCGGACTACGGCCGTGTCGGTTACGCGCGTCCCTTTGGCGTGTTACTCAGCGTCCAGAGACAGAGCTGCCCGACAGGCGTGGCTCATTAGGCTGGCTGGGTGGAGTTCACAACGGATTTCGAGCGTGGTGGGTGGCTGCTGGCGCGCGTCGGCGAACACGGGGTCGGCGGCGTCGCTGGTACCGGTTTCGAGGCTTATGCGCGGATCCTGCACCCGGTCGAGGCGACTCGCCGCGATGTCACGGTCACCGACGAATGGGGTAATCCCGAGATCGTGGAGGAGGTGAAGTGGCCTTGGGCCGAGGTCGCCGTGCGCAACGGCAGAGTGATGCATCCGCTGGTGCAGTGGCGCAACCTCACCGACGATGAGGACGAAGCGGCGATGTCGTTCGATGACGGCTGGAGAGTCGGCCAGACCGTCGAGGGGTGGTTCGACCCGAGCCTGCTGGCCGCGCTCACAGTCCACCTTCGCGCAGCCACCGAGGCACCGGAAGAGGTGACGGCTGGAGTGTGGAATGGATTCGGCGAGCTGAACACATCCTCGGGTACGGTGTTCGTCGCGTCCACCGATGGCGATCCGCAGAACCTCGAGCGCGAGCGAGCTCGAATCGACGCCGAGCTGGCAGCCTCTGTCGCGCCACAGGTCAGACGAGCGGTCCGGACCGGGCCTTTCCTGCGGTGGCCGGGACGCGACTTCATGCTGTTCGACACCAGCCTCTCCGAACTCGCCGACCCCAGCTGGGTGCATGCGGCGGGTCTGGGATGGACGACCGACTTCCCCGGAGTGACGCCCCAGCTGCTCTGGCCCGCCGACCACGCATGGGTCGTGGCCAGCGAGATCGACTTCGACTCCACGATCGTCGCCGGCTCACGGGCTCTGATCGACGCGGTTGTGGCCGACGATCGTTTCGAGGCCTTCGAGGTCGCCGAGAATTCGGATCTGAGCTGGTACGGCGACACAATCAACTCCGCGCCGAAGGACTGAGATGTCGGCGAGAGCTCGACCAGGGCGTGCAGCCGAGGTGCACGACGATCTCACGAAAAGGTCTGGAGACGGCAGGCATGGTAGATCCGACCTACTCGTATGTTCCTAAACGGCCGTTCAGACGTGTCGTGGTGTCGCGGCGTTGGGCCTGGCGGGTGGTGTCGGCCGGCCAGCCGCCAGGCCCAACACCTCCAGTCTGGAGAACATCCGTTCTCAGACGCGGAGAATTTGCAGGAGTTTGCGGGTTCAAAAGAGTTCACAGCTTTCGACGCCGATTTCTCGCGGGCAGTCCCAGGGAGTAGGCCCGGTCTGCGATCCCAGGCTGCGAGTGCTCTTGCTGGGACGGGCAGGATTCCCGACCTCGGCCGCATATGCGATGCCGCAGCGTCGGATCGAACTCTCTTGTACCGCGAACACATTCGAACTGTGATTCCCCAATGCCGCGACCAGGTCGCCAATCGCATACGGATTCGTCCTGGCCCTCATCGTCGAATGGCTCGAATCATTGGGAGACACAGGCTAGTCGTGGCGGCCGACTGCCGGCGCCGGACCTCGTCGACTTACCTGTAGTCGCCGAGACTGCCTGCCGGAATCGACCGCCACGTCCTGTCCCGCTGAAGCCCTTTCGCGCTGTACCGGATCGAAGTTCGCGTGCCACCGAGGCGGGGCACGGGACATCAGTTCATGCGGAGGTGGGGTTGAACTCGGCGGTGACGCGGTCCACGAAGTTCTTGGCTTCGGGGCTCTCGTGGTCGGTGGGCAGCTCCACGGGCTGTCCGTTGAGCGGGACGGTCGCCGGCCGATGGTTCGCCAGTACCTTTCCGGCACCGTCGCCGAGCGGTAGACCGGCCAAGGCCGAGACCCGGTGCATCACGGCGTCGGTGCCGACCGGCGGGAGGGCTACGACGCCCTGCGGCCACTGCACGCCTCCGATTTCGAAGAACTCATGGTAGCCGCCTATGTGCTGGTACCCGACCTGCGCAAAGTACAAATCATCCGGCGTCGAGCCTTGCGTTTGATTGATCTTATCGTTGAACGTGCCGTGGAACACGCCGCTTGCGGGGTCGAAGTGTGCGTATTGGCCTGATACGGATGCCTGTATCTCGAGCACCTCGAACAGAACCTGCATACCACCGGGAGCAGGCTGGTTGTTCTTGGAGTAGAGAGCCTTGGCGCCATCGATATCGGGCGGGTTCCACATGTGCGGGACGATGTCGAGGTCGTTGGCGTAGCGCCGAACTCGTTGCAGGCGTTGGGTGGTGTAGTTGACGAATTCCTGATTGCAGAAACTCGGTCCGGCGGTCGAGAGCACGCTGATCCTGGCTTTTTCGGAATTGTCCCAAAGCCACTGGGTGTCGCGCAGGAACAGCGCCAGCGTGAGTGACAGGGCGCCGCCGAGGCTGTGGCCGGTGACGGTCAGGTCGATCGCCTTGTCGCCGAGCGAACTCAGGAACTCGGGCAACGTGTGACCGGCGCCGGGACGCTGACCTGAGGGCTTGATATCGAGGAGGGTTTTCACCCCGATAGCGGTGCCGATCGTGTGCCAGGCGCCATCATTCGCGAACCACGGCGTCTGGAGAATGAAGGAGTCCTCGACGAGCCAGTCGAACACCAGTGCATCGGTGCTGCCGGCCATCGCGATCACGTACCGGGAGCGATCCTCTGTGCTTCGCACCATGTACAGGGCGTTGACCGCGTACAAGTCGGTGTCGAACAGCGCGACTCCCGGACCCCAGACGATTTCCCACCCTCCGATGACGTCCCGGTTGGTGTCGAGATACTGCTGGATCTTCTGAGCGAGGGTGTCCTCCAGGTTGCCGTCTTCTTTGCTGATGCTGTTGACCAGATTCGCGTACTCGCACAGCTGGTATGTGATTTTGTCTTGCAGAGACGGCTCATTGATCGTCGTGGATTGTGCAGTCATGTACCGCTCCTTACCGTATGAGTTTCATCCGAAACAGAGAGGAGAAAGCGGTGACGCGAATTCACACGCCGAGTCGGGGCAGAACATCCCGAACCGGTAGCTGTGTATAGGAGTCTAGACGATCCACCACACCTGCGGGCGAATAATCTGCCTGTCCGCGACCTGGCGTCGTCGCCCGCGGACGGTCGGTACACCTCCCGGCTGCGCGCCGAGAGGGTTTACCGAGTATTGCAAATTTCAACTCAGCCGCAGACCCACAGGGCATCGGCCTTGTTGTCACCGTCGGCGGGCACATTGCCCTTGCTGTTGTCGGGGACCGAGACGAGCAGTTGCCACTCCTGACCGGTCCAGTTGTAGACGCCGACCGTCTTCCCGGTGCGGTTCCAGTACGAGCTCAGACGATCTCCATTTCCTTCGTTGCCGATGTCGTGCAGCAGGCAGTTGCTGTCGACCTGCACGAACATGCCGGTGCCGTTGCGGTGGTCGTAGCCGCAGAACAGTCCGCCCGGGCAGTCGTAAGCCGCCGACGCCGGTGCCGGCGCGAGGGCTGCGCCGTATCCAGCGACCGCGAGGGTAGCCGCCGCCGCGACGCTGAGCCGGCGAAACAATGTGAGTGAGAACATGATTGACCCTTCGAAGCCGATGGGATCGAGTATCGGTGCGGCGGAAATGCGCCGCACTCATGATGGGTGGACCGGACCGCCCGCGACTATCCACCTCGCGCGAGTTCTATCCGGGCTGCGCGGCGGGTTCGGCGCGGCGCGGCGTTTCAGGCGCGCAGCGTCACCGACGGCGGCACACCCCATCGCCGTCGGTACAGGGCTGAAAAACGGCCCAGATGCCAGAACCCCCAGTCCGCGGCCACCGCCGCGACCGTGGTCATGGTGGGGTCCGCGGCGGCCAGCGCGATGTGCACGCCCACCAGCCGGGCTTCACGCAATCGCGCCGTCGGTGTGGTGTCGAGGTATCGCCGGAAGCCCTCTTGCAGGCTCCGCACCGAAAGTCCCACTGCCTCAGCGATGTCGGTGATGGTGAGCATTTCGTGCGCATGGTCGGTGATGAGTTGTTCGGCCAGGCGGATGGGACGCGGCGTCGACTTTCCGGGTGCGTCGTCGAGCAGGAGCTCGGTGTAGCTGTTCGGCTGGGCCAGCAGGAGTTGGGACATCATCAGCTGCTCGATCTGCGGCCGCAGCCGCGAATCCAGGAACAGGCCGGGGCCTTCGGCGTCGGCCTGCAGCATGCGCAGCGATTCGAACCAGGTCCGGGCGGCCGGTGACCGCAATTGCATGGCGACGGCCATCCGCAGCGGACGATCCGGCGGCCGGCCCAGCATCCGCCGCAAATGGTCGTCCAACGCGGCACGGTCGAATCGGACGAGCAGTTGCCTGCTGCTCTCGTGCCAGTTCATGTCCAGGGGCGCGTCCGGGTCCGGAACCGAGGCCACCGCAGGGTCGGAGGCGATATCCGCGGTCCCGTTGAGCACCCGGGCCCACCCGGCCAGCGGTATTTGAACCAGGCGGAAGGTTTCGATGGGCTCGGTCCGGATCCGAACCTGGACCCCGTAATGCTTGTAGACCAGGCCGACATCGCCGTACCGGACGACATTGCAGCTGGCCTCCATGGTGGAGGCGCTCGGATCGAGCCGGTGCTCACGCAGAATGCCGCTCATCCCCGCCCGGGCCACCTCGGGGTCGGCGGTCCGAAAATAGCGATGCCTCGACAGCGGCTCTACGAACATCCCGACTGCCCTCCAAGCAGCAGGCACCGCGCGAACGGGCCTGGATCAGCGGATATCGACGGTATTGTCCGCCGACACCTGCGGGCACGCAGTCGGTTTCACATTCCAGGAAATCGGCGAGGTCCTGGGTAGATCGACCGATGCCACCAAGATGATCGCCAGCCGGGCTCGTCGCAACGTCAAAGCCGCAGATCAGCCGACGGGCCTCGGTCGTGATCATCGAGAAATCGTCCGAGCCTTCCCTGGGCGGCGACTTCGAAGCGCTCCTGCGCCTCCTCAACCCGAACGTGAAGCTGACCGTAGACACCTCCGACCAGGGGTCGGTGGTCCGATGGCGTGGAAGCGCGCTGGACGGGTGGGCCCGTCTCAGGTGTGGGGATGCTCGTTTCGGCTGTCCGGTCATTCGCGGCTGCCGTGGCATCACTTTGAGGGTTTACGGTCGAATCCCCTCGTTATGTGGCCATAACATTCAATTGGACGTTCAAGGTTACGATCGGAGGGTGTGAACCTCCGATCAGAGCCTCCCCTCCGGCGCAAGCAACGCACCCCAGACTTCGCGTTGACCATGGACGAGATCCGGGCAGTGACGGCTTTTGCCATGACCTCGGCAGAGCAGGTACTTCCGCTGTTCGAGGCATGTCACCCCGATGACAGCAGACCCCGCGACGCGCTCGCCGCCGCAGCCGCGTTCGTCCACGGAGACGACCGCTCTCGCGCCCAGCGGGTGACGGCACCTGCCGCCCACCGTGCTGGGCGAGAAGCGGCGGCGCCCGTGCCGTTTCACGCCGCGATGGCCGCGGGCGATGCCGCCGCGTCGGCGTATCTGCATCCGCTGGCGGATGCCGCTCAGGTCAACCACATCCTGCGCGCGTCTGCGCACACCATCCGAGTATTCGAGCTGCGCCCCAGCGACGAATACGGCGACTCGGTCGAGCGCATCGTCGACCTCGCGACGCCACTGGTGATCGACGTCCTCCGTCGTTATCCGAGGATCGGCGCCGGCGCGAACCGGGTCAGCCAGCTCGTGCACCAACTCGACCACCGCCTGCGAGATGAGCGCACCCCGTCACCGCGGCACGAGCGAGGGGCGGAGCGGCGATGATCCTGCCCAAGGTCAGAGACCCCCGAATGGTGACGATCCGTCGGGGTGGCCGCCTGACCGATGCCGACCATCAGTTGCTCGCGCTGTGGGCGGCGGCATGCGCCGAGCACGTTCTCGGCCATTTCGAGCACGAACAGCCCGACGATCCACGCCCACGAGACGCCATCGCCGCCGCCAGAGCGTGGGCGCGAGGCGACATGCCGATGATGCAAGCCCGGGCAGCAGGCGGACACGCGATGGGCGCCGCCCGCCCGCTGACCGGCGCGGCCCGGTTCGCCGCCTACGCCGCCGGACAAGCCGCATGCGTTGGACACGTCGCCGAACACGACCTCGGTGCCGCCGCCTACGCGATCAAAGCCGTTCGAAGCGCGCACCCCGGCAATCCCCAGGCGGGCCGGATCGAGCGTGACTGGCAGCGAGACCAGCTCACCGACCCCATCCGCGCCCTGGTCCTCGAAGACCAGGCCCGGCGCAACAGCATCTGCTGGTCGGTCTTCTCCGACTGAGCCGCACAGCATCTCCGCCGTATCGATCGCTGTCCTGGCAGTCTCCGGTCGGGGTGATCCGGTCTTCGAAGGGACCGCGAACGCGGTGCGTGCGGGCTTCCACCTCAGCTGGGAAATTCAACATCGACAGACTGTCCGTAGTTACGGAGCGAATGCTCTGTTATGCTCCAGCCATGCCCCGCCCTCGTGTACACGCCCTGGATCAGCTCATGGATGCCGCAGAACGGTTGGCAGTCGACTCCGGACCCGCCGCGGTCACCGTCCGCGCGCTCTCGGAGTCCGCGTCGGTGTCCAATGGCGCGATCTATCACGCCTTCGGCTCCCGCGCCGGGCTGATGGGACGTGTCTGGCTGCGCGCCGCGCAGCGGTTTCTGACTTTGCAGCGTGAGGCCGCGGATCGTGCACTGGCGCACGGGGGTGCCGTCGAGGCGGTCGTCGCGGCCGCCGACGCCCCTGCCGAATTCCTGGTGCAGCAGCCGGTTTCGGGGCGTTTTCTGCTGACCGTGCCCCGCCGGGAACTCCTCGGTTCCAGCGAGATCCCCGACGACATCGCCGAGCAACTACGCCGACTCGATCAGACCCTGACCGAGCTGTTCGTAAATCTGTCGCGTGGCGTGTTCGACCGCGCCGACCGTGAGGCCGTCGCCGTCATCCGTGATTGCGTGGTGGAACTGCCCACCGCGCTGCTGCTGCGCGGCAGCCGGAGCCCCGATACCGCAGTGCGCCAACGCCTCGCCGCGGCGGTCCGCGCGGTACTGGCCGTACCCCTGCACCCCACCACAACGAAGTGAAAGGAAACACCATGACCGCGAACCTGCACTACCAGGACAAGATCGCCGTACTGAACCTCGGCGACGACGAAAACCGTTTCTCCCCGGACTGGCTCGACACCGTCAACACCCACCTCGACACTATCGAGCGCGACGCGCAAGGGCTGGTCACCACCGGCAGCGGCAAGTTCTACTCCAACGGTCTCGACCTGGACTGGCTGATGGCCAACGGCGACCGCGCCGAATGGTACGTCGGCCGCGTCCAGGAACTGTTCGCCCGCATCCTCACCTTCCCGCTGCCCACCATCGCCGCGGTGAACGGCCACGCCTTCGGCGCCGGCGCCATGCTGGCCACCGCCCACGACTACCGCGTCATGCGTGAAGACCGCGGCTACTACTGCTTTCCCGAGGTCGACATCAACATCCCCTTCACCCCAGGCATGGCCGCGCTCATCCAGGCCAAGCTCGGCCCCCAGGCCGCCGTGACAGCGATGACCACCGGTTACCGTTTCAACGGTCCGGACGCCCTGGCTGCCGGGCTCGTCGACGCCACCGCCGCCGATACCGAGGTCCTCACCACCTCCATAACCCGGCTCACCCCCATTCTCGGCAAGGACCCCGCCACCCTCGCCGCCATCAAGACCACCATGTACAGCGCGGTCACCACCGCACTGCGCTGACACCGCTCGAACCGAGGAAGACCGTCGATGACAACCACCACGGACAAGCCGGCCGGCAACAATCTCGCGCTCTGGAACACACTGCAGCGCTTGCCATTCGGCAACTGGTTCTTCACCCAGGCGCTTTGCTTCAAAGCCCCCTATTTCCGCAGCGTGCACCCCCTTCTCCAAGAGCTGCGGCCCGGACTGTGCCGGGTCAGCGCCCCCAACCGGCGCAGCGTCCACAACCACCTCGGCACCTACCACGCCATCGCCTCGTGCAACATGGCCGAGCTCGCCGGCGGCATGATGACCGACGCCACCATCCCCGCCACCCACCGGTGGATCCCGGTCGGCATGACCGTGGAATACAAGTCCAAGGCAACCACCGCAGTGACCGCCGTCGCCTCCCTCGACCCCATTCCCGACTTCGGCGACGAACCCACCGAACTCGTCGTCCCGGTCGATATCCTCGACGCCGACGGCAAAGCCTTCGTCACCGCCCGGATCACCATGCACGTTTCCAAGAAACGCTGACGCCCACACCGGCTCACAAGCCCCTGGCACCACGCTGCGCGAACCAGGTGACCAGAAACGACTCGATCTTTCGCTTGGCCGCGCGTACCACCCGGCTGCCAGTTGCCAGATCGTGCAGGGCCAGGCGTTTTCCCGCGGGATTCGCCGCGAGGAAGAAGCTCACAATGAGCGCGAGGAAGCCGACAACGGCGATCCCATTGAGCATGGCTGATTCCGGATTCGATCCCGACAGGGACATGAATACGAACGGCAGGAAGATGATCAGCATGCGCGAGGCTACCGGCAGCAATTCCAGCCTTGGCCGAGCCCACTCTCCACAAGGTACTACCCGAAGTCCGAGAAGCCCTTTGCCGAGAGTCTGTCCGTCGCGGCGGATCAACAGAAAGACCTCCAATCCAACGTAGGCGATGAAGTAGCACAACCACGCCGCTGATCCGTAGACCACCGCTTCATGGGCTTCGGTCGTCAGCAAGGCGACCGGGACCAACAGAATTCCGACGGGTACGGCGACGACGAATGTGAGTAGCAGGCAGAAAGCAAGGTCGAGGAGCCTTGCGGCGAGACGCCGGAAGAACGGAGCGGATTCGTAGGGCATCTGACCTCATCTGTGACTTTTCTTCGATGGCGAGTTGCCTTCGGCGAGAGCGGCTCTGGGTACTGCGTCGCAATCGCCGCGCCCCCGCGCTTCGTTACTCAACTGACAAAGGGAGCGTGAGCCGAAAGGTCGGTCAAGGCAGCCGCGAGTGACGATCGAATCCAATGCGCTGATCGATCCGACCATGGACCGCGTGCTGTCCGTCGGCGAGGCCTATAGGCTGATCCAGCTGGGTTTGTCCGGTGGTGACGCGTTCGGTCGCGAGGCGCGGCGGAGACTGCGCAGCCGCTCCGAAACAGCAGTAGCCGTGGATCGCCCGAAGCCGGATCGCCGTGGCGGCAGGTCACAAGAGCAACCTGAACGCCGCCACCGAGGCGAGGAGACTTGGGCGGGCTCAGTATCCAATTTCAGAAGTGGTGCGTGGCAGATGAATTCACGTCCGGCGAACGGGCGATAGTGCACTGGAGTCGGTACTCTCGGTCTACAGTGGTCGTTGCGATCTGTGCAATGTCCTGAGTGACAGGTTTTCGGGCGACGCGCCAGTCCGGCGGGTGAGTGCGCGGTCGGACATGGGATCGATATGAGGAGGAATGATGACTGCGGGTGGGTACGGCCAGAATCCGGGGCAGGTGGTCGGTGTCGCTGCGGCCGGGATCGGAGGCCGTGCCGCGGCCAGATTCATCGACTGGATCATTGCCGGCATCATCGGTGGATTACTGTTCTGGGTGCTCGAGCGGGTATCCGACCTGCCGGGATGGGTTTCGATTCTTCCTGGCGCCGGATTCGGGTTCCTGTACTTCGTATTCTTCGAGGTGGTGACCGGGTCGACGCCGGGCAAGAAGGTCCTCGGACTGCATGTCACCGGGGCCGGTGGCGCGGCGAAGCCGAATGTCGTGGAATCGGCGAAACGCAACGCGTACATGCTGTTCAACTTGATTCCGTGGGTCGGCGGTATCTTCTGGTTCTTCGCGGCCATCGCGATCGCTGTCACAGTGACCGCGAGTTCGACGAAGCAAGGCTGGCACGACAACTTCGCGGGTGGCACGCAGGTGGTCAAGCGCTGACGCGAGCGCGCTGGTTGCCTTCGCCCGGACGGTGCGATCACGTCGGCGCCCGGATCGGCCGGATCCGCCGACGACCCGGACATCGGTGCAGCCGTCCCTAAGGCGAACGCAACCGCATCGAGATCCGCGTCCGCGCCGCTATGGCCGCGCAAGCGCAAGTCGAGGGCCGCTATCTCGGCGGCCAGCCACCCTACGGGTACCGGTGGAGACGGCACTTGCGCTCAGTTCAGTGTGAACGTCGCCGTACCCGAGATCTGCTCCATCTCTCTGTTGTTCGAGTCCAGCGCGACGATTCGAGCCTCCACCCGGCCGACGCCCGGAGCGGTGCCGAAACCGACGATGACGCCGTCCACCGTGTCTTGAACGACACCGTTCACGACGCGGTGCTGCTGCCCGTCCGCGTACCCGGTATCGAGGTTTTTGAAGCGCACAGCGACCTTCCAGTCCGAGCAGTTTTCCCCGGTCTGGGTGACGTTCAGCCGCACGCCGAATGTGCCGGCCTTCTCATGTCGCACGGTGACCGCGTCGATGATCGCCGAGCAGCTGGTCGGAACCAGGCGCGTCAGCGTCGGCGAGAACGGAAAGCCCGGGTCATGCGGTACCGCGGGAGATGGCGCGGCGAACCCGACCATCCCGGCGGCGGTCAACGCTGCGGTGACACCTGCGCGAGCCAAAAACCGTTGCGGCTGTTTGCGATTGAGAGACATGTCCGGTTTGTCGGATCACCGGCAGCCGGTGTTACAACAGTCGTCGCGTCAGTAGAGTCACTGTAACGTCTGGCATGGATACCGGTCGGGATCGCTTCGCCCACTGCGGGTACCTCAGCGAGGTCCGATCCTTGCGGTCAGAGCCCGCTGCTGCCGAGGGACAGTACGCTGCTTCCGGCGCTGAGCAGCAGCGACAGAATCGACAAGAAATTCACTTCAGACCCTCTTTCTCCTGGTCACCGCCAGGGCTCTCATAGGCTGGCCCGGGAAGGTTTCGAGCGCTTCGGCGCCTCGTTCGCGGACCGCTGGCTGCAGCGTAAACATTCACCGCGGTCCGCCAGCGGGTTGCACTGCCCACCTCTGGCAACAACCGACACCGAGCAAGCTCCACAACGTGTCCTGCCGCGCGATCGGTGAACCAGACAAGCTGCCACAACATCGAGCAAGACCCGGCCGAGTGGGCGATCCTCGACAACGCGCCGTTGCTTTGCCGATCGCGTCAGCGATCACCTGCGGCGGAGAGTTGCGCTTGGCGCTTGCCTCCGCCGCCAAAGTCGCCGCCGACACGCTCGGCATCCAAAGGACGCTGCCCGGGGCCTGATCCGGGTGAGAACGGCCTGTCACGCACCCGCAGAGGTCGCTACCCGGTCGAGCCGAACTCGGCGTCGCTGCCGACCTCGATCGCGCCGTCGACGAACAGTGCAGTAATCGAATACATGCACTCCACCGGTGCAGGCAGGTTTGACTGAGGTGTCCGGCAGTGGGTGCCCTGGGACGCCGTCAAGCCAGACTGAACCACCGATCCGTTCTCTTGGCACTGGGCCGCCCCCGGGCATTCTGTTGCCGATCGCGTGCGGCCGCATGAACTGGGTATCACCCTCGAACACCGAAAACTGCGAACAGCGGACGTGAGAGTCACCTGAAGGGACAACCGGACGCTGCATGTCGATTGTTGTCGGACGATCGGAGGAGAGCGTCATGGCGGCGCGCGACCGGACCTACCTCGTTCGCCTCGACCCATACCTGCGCGACGAGAGTGCGCCACATGGGGGCATTCGAGGGGTGTTCTTCGACTGGCTGCAGACCGTCGATGCCGAGCCCGTCGAGCTCTGCGGCGCCGATCGCGTCGTCATCCGCTGTTCGCCGGAAGCCGCCGACCGCATCCGCGACCTCGAGTACGTCCTGGACGTCGAACAGCGTGCCTAGATATCCGCGCCGATAGCGTCGCCCGAGCAGACGTTCACCCCGGCCGGACGCTGGAGACGGATGATGAGCTGGGAGCGTGTACAGGCGGTCAGCTCGGGTATCAGCCACGTGAGGTAGTCCAGACTGCTGCTGTGGCAGCTGACCATGCTCAGCCCGACCCGGTCACCCCGCACACCCTTCGCTCGGGTTAGCGCGTGGCCCCGCTGCCCGGTGGGGTGATCGATTCCTGGTGGCCGTATTTGAGGCAAACGCCTCATGCGACCACGTAGGCGGCGGACCGATGATCAGGGCATGACAAAGCGAGTTCAGGAATCACGGAGATCACCGGTCACGACCGAATCGACATTCGAACCACCGACCGTCGAGCGGGGCGGTAAGCGCACTTCGGATCACGCACTCGGCGTGCCGGGCGGCGGGCGGGTCGATGCGGTCAACGTAAGCAGGAAGGTCGGGACGCGGCAAATTCTCCAGGAGCTGTCGTTGTCGATCGAACCAGGCGAATTGGTCGCCATTGCCGGCGGCAGTGGCGCA
Source organism: Nocardia sp. NPDC059691 (assembly GCF_042733915.1). NCBI lineage: Bacteria > Bacillati > Actinomycetota > Actinomycetes > Mycobacteriales > Nocardiaceae > Nocardia > Nocardia sp. NPDC059691. Next base: position 160,780 of record NZ_JBHWFB010000006.1, read on the forward strand.
GGAAAGAGCACATTGCTGGAGATCCTCGCGGGACTGCGACCACCGTCTGCCGGGGAGGTTCGGCATGACGGCGTCGTGCGCGGGGCCCGAGGCAGCGCCGATTCCCGTATCGGCTACGTGCCCCAAGAGGACATCATCCACCTCGAGATGCCCCTGCGCCGCACGCTGCGCTACGCGGCGCGGCTGCGGCTGCCCGCAGGCACATCGGCGGCCGAGGCGGACCGGGTGGTCGAAGAGACTATGCATGATCTCGACCTGGCTGATCGGGCCGAGGTGCCGGTCCGTGCGCTCTCCGGCGGCCAGCGCAAGCGGGCCAGTATCGCCGTGGAGCTACTGACCCGGCCGCACCTTTTCTTCCTCGACGAACCCACCTCCGGACTCGATCCATCGACCGCAGCCGACGTGATGCGCCTGCTGCGCCGACTCAGCCAGCGCGGAGTCACAGTCGTCCTCACCACGCATGAGCCGGCCGGCATCGACCGGTGTGACCGGGTGGTATTTCTGGCGCGCGACGGCCACCTGGCTTTCACCGGCAGCCCGGCCGAGGCTCGGCGCTACTTCGGCGTGGAGGATCTAGCCGAGGTGTACGACCGGCTGGCTCGTGAGCACACACCCAGGATCTGGGCGAAGCGATTCGCGGACAGCGGTGGGCAGTCGAAAGCCCAGCCCGGCTCGGCTCTAATGCCCGCCCCTGCCACCAGTTCAGACGTGAAGCGCACGGGCCCGGTCCGGCAATGGTGGCTACTTACCCAACGCAATGTCGATGTTCTCGTTCGCAACCGGCTGACCCTGGCGGTCCTGCTCGGGTCACCGGTGCTGGTCACTGCGATGATGGCGACGCTGTTCAAGCGCGGCGCGTTCGATCCGCGTAGCCAAGCCGACCTCGGCCCGGCCCAGATCGTGTTCTGGATCGCATTTGCAGGCTTCTTCTTCGGCCTTACGTACGGCCTGCTCCAGATCGTCGGGGAAATGGCCGTCTTCCGGCGGGAGCGCCTGGCCGGACTCAACGTGGGCGCTTACGTGACATCCAAGGTGACAGCGCTGCTTCCGGTGCTGGCAGGAGTGAGCGCGGTGCTCCTCGGTGTGCTGCGGGCGCTCGGTCGGCTCCCCGCCGTTGGGTGGGACGTGTCCGCCTTCCTGTTTCTGACGATTGTGATCGAGGCGACCTCGGCGCTGGCTCTCGGATTGCTCGCCTCGGCCGCAGTCTCCAACGCCGCGCAGGCCGCCCTCGCCCTGCCGATGCTCTGCTTCCCTCAGGTTCTGTTCGGTGGCGCGATAGTCCCCGTTGACGAGATGGCCTTCCCTGGACGCCTGATGAGTCTCGGCCTATCCAACCGCCACGCATTCGAAGCGCTGGGTCGCGACCTGGACCTCGACCGGTACACCGCCACGCTGCCGGCCATGTCCGCCTACGGTGACACCTTCCACGGAGGCACCGGGGCCAGTCTCATCGCGCTCGCCTCGTTTGCCGGTGGCCTCATGCTGGCCACGGTATGGGTCTTGGACCGGCGATCCCGGCCCGGCGCGTCTCGGCGATGAAGGCCCAGCGCAGTCGGTCCCGCCATATGTCTGAACAGATGTCGGCGGGACCGGGGCGTGCGGCAGTTCCGCGCTTCCGAGTGCACAGTCTGACGTGCAGACCGGCCCGTCGATACGAGTGCAGGGCCGAAACGGCACCGAGTCGCTGCCTGGGCCACGAACCGGACGCGCGCTGTCGGCTCGGCCAATCGGTGATCGGTCCCGACTGCTTCAATCTCCCACAGCCGCATTGACCGGGAAGCCAGCCAGACCCCGATCGATCGCGGCGAGACTGGCCTGCGTGCGGTTGTTGACACCCAGCTTGGTATAGACGCGTTCGACGTGGTTCCGTGCCGTTTTCTCGGCGATGAACAGTTCGGCGGCGATTTCTCGGTTCGACCGGCCCTGCGCGACGAGTCGCAGAATCTGCACCTCGCGGTCGGTCAGCCCGGCCGGCCAGGGCGTCCGCCGCGATATCCGCGGACCGGCCACCGCAAGCACGGCCGCAGCCGATTCGGCGTCGAAGCGTCCGGCACGTGCCTCCTTGTGTAAATGATCGGCAGCGTCGCGAGGATCGAGCGGCGGCCGGTCGGGCCGCGCCTCTAGCAGTCCCTGATATGCCTCCGCCGTGGCAAGCAGCCGGTCCTGGGCGGTCAACTCCGCGCCGGCGATCCCCCGGGGGAAGCCGGACCCGTCGATCCGTTCCCGGTGCTTCATCGCGACGGGCACCACCGACTCCAAGCCGTTAACTCGGCTCAGTATCCGGCCGGTCAGATCTGGATACATCCGTACCCGCTCCCATTCAGCCGTAGTGAGCGGCCCCTTCTTCTCCCAGATCTGATTGGACACTCCCATTTTGCCGAGGCCGTGCACTAGGCCGGCGCGATAGAGAAGCGTGATGTCCGACGGCGACATGCCCAGGTGTCGGGCTGCCGCGGCTACCAGATTCGCGACGCCACGCGAATGCCCTAGTGTGAACGGAGATTTGAGATCGACGAAATCAGCCATAGCCTCGAGTAACTGGTCGCTCTCCTCGGCCGTCAGGGTTCGGTCACGATCCGGTGCTTGGGCCAACGCGTGGGTCCATACGTCGATTTGGAGTAACCCGTCCACGATCGCCGCCGCGTCACGATCGAACACCGCCGCCACGGCTGGGCTGAACTGACTGCCGCGCCGAGAACGGAGCACATCCTTCGCGTGCTCGAGCCCAGCCGTCCGCAGGTGTACCTCGATGACGTCTGCGACGTGAGCGATGTGGATCTCGACGGGGATATCCTCGCCGCGAGAACCGTTGGGCAATCCCCGGCCGTCCCAGCGTTCGAAGACATAGGCCAGCGCCTTTCCGACCTGCCCGTCCAAGCCCATCCGATCGGAGAGAATGCGGGCGGAACTGCAATGCGACTGGATCAGTGTGGCGACCTGGCCGCGAGCCGCGACCAGAAAGGTGGTGGCACGGAGGCCGCGCTCCCAGCCTGGCAATCCGCGTCCAACATGACTCATCATCAGCCGCAGAAACGGCAGGCCGGTCATGTCCACCGTGTAGGTGTCGGCCCGGAAGGCGATGTCGTCGCCGAAGAGCGCGGAGAGTTCGTGGGAATCGGCGTGACAACCGATCCACCCGACCAGATTGGCGTAGTACACGGTCGCTCGCTGTTGGAGGTCGAGCCCCATCCGCTCGGCGATCCGTGTCGCGATCAAGGACGACCGAAGCATGTGTTCCATCGGCTGACCCAGACCGAGGTCGATCGCAAGCGATATCGCGGCCAGCAGTTCAGCTCTACTCAGACCCTTCCGCGAGCCGGGCAGCGTCCCGTGCGGGTGCATCTTCTCATTGTCCACCCGAACAACGGCCATCTCGGCGGAAGACAAGACACCGGCCTGATCAGCCCGCGGGCCCCACGGCAAGATCAAGCCATCCGATGCCGATTCAGGGACGTACCTTGAACATGCCGACGTCGTGAAGCAGCTGCCCGATCCGACAAGACAGACCTCTACCAGGCCCTTTACGGCTGCACGTCCACGATCGGGGAGCGGGCGCCCACTGGCGCAGCGTTTCGACGATTCGGCCGCATCGCCACTTCCGGGAGCCGGATGCAGGATTCGGGCGACAGACATAGGAGCGACCGCGTCGTATCCGGGCGGTAGACGGTGCCGCTACTGGAGTCAGCAGGTCGCCGACGCTGATTCCGCTGCGCGGTATCAGCAGTTGTCGGCGTGAGAGGGTGGGGGAGGCGTCGATAGTGCCGTGCCGCAGGACCGGGGAGGCTATGGGCAAAGTCTCCTGTACTTCGGGCCCTTTGGCACGTACTGCATCCATCGATCCTGTGCGAAGGTGCCGTTGGCCCATTCACAGAGTGCGGATACGGGGTCGATCGTGAAGCCGATATCCCACAACCGGACTGTGTGATCGTCGCCCCCCGTGGCTAGGTTTCTACCGTCCGGGCTGAAAGCCACGGAGCGGACTTGGTCTGCGTGGCGAGTGAGGGGGCCGCCGATCGGTTGGTGGGTGGTGATATCCCACAGCCGGGTCGTGCGGTCGGCGCTGCCGGTGGCGAGGGTTTTCCCGTCCGGGCTGAATGCCATCGAGTACACCACAGCGGTATGCCCGATGAGCGAATTACCGGTTTCACGGTGCTCGGCGATGTCCCACAACCGGATGGTTCCGCCGCCGATACTGACGGCGAGAGTCTTGCCGTCCGGGCTGAACGCTACCGAGTCGCCACCGAGTTGTGTGTCGATGTCCAGAGTGAGCTGGTCGTGGGTCACGTTCCAGAGTTGAGTCGTTCCGGGGTTGGTGCTGATGGCGAGAGTTTTGCCATCCGGGCTGAAGACCACAGAGCGGACCACGCCGTCTTGGCTGACGAGGGGGTCGCCGATGGACCGATGGGTGGCCACGTCCCATAGCCGTACCGTGCCGTGACTGCTGCCGGTGGCGAGGGTCTTTCCGTCCGAGCTGAACGCCACCTCGTACATTGCGCCGTCTTGGCTGACGAGGGGGTCGCCGATGGACCGATGGGTGGCCACGTCCCATAGCCGTACCGTGCCGTCGCCGCTGCCAGCGGCGAGAGATTTCCCGTCCGGGCTGAACGTCACTGACCAGATCGCACTGGTGTGCCCGGTGAGGGTGTCGCCGATAGGTTGGTGTGTCGTCACGTCCCACAGGCGCACGGTGTCCCCGCTGCCGGTGGCGAGAGTTTTGCCGTCGAGGCTCAACGCCACTGACTCGACCCGATCGGTCTGGGCGGTGAGCAGAGTGCTGGTCGGCTGGTCACCCGTTACCTGCCAAGTTCGTATCGTGTGGTCCCAGCTGCCGGTGGCGAGGAACTTGCCGTCCGGGCTGAACGCCAGCGACCATATCGCGTCGGTATGGCCGGTGAGGGGCGCACCGATCTGCTGGTGGGTGGTGGTATCCCACAGCCGAGCCGTGCGGTCGGCACTGCCGGTGGCGAGTGTTTTCCCGTCCGGGCTGAACGCTACGGACCACACATCGTTGGTGTGACCTTCCAAGGCCGTGCCGAGTTGCTTGTGGGTGGTGGCATCCCAGAGCCGCGCGGTGTTGTCCTGGCTGCCGGTGGCGAGTGTTTTCCCGTCCGGGCTGAACTTCAGTGAGACGACCGTCATGCTGTGGCCGGTGAGCGGGGCACCGATCTGCCGATGCTGGTCCATGTCCCACAGCCGGACCGTGCCGTCAGGACCGCTCGCAGCGAGGGTCTTCCCATCCGGGCTCCACGCGACAGTCGAGACCATCTGGATGGTTCCGTGCTCTGTGTAGAGGGTGAATGGGGCGCCGATGAGTCGGTGAGTGGCCATGTCCCATAGCCGGATAGTGCGGTCGCCACCGCTGGTGGCAAGGGTTTTCCCGTCCGGGCTGAACGTCACCGAGGCTACGGTATTGGTGTGGCCGGTCAGTGGCTCTCCGATCGGCCGACGGGTCGCGATATCCCAGAGCCGCACGGTGTAGTCCCCGCTGCCGGTGGCAAGGGTCCTTCCGTCCGGACTGAACGCCAGGGAGGGCACCTGATCAGCGTGGCCGGTGAGAGGTTCGCCGATCGGGGACTGCGTACTCGTATCCCAAAACCGGATAGTGCCCTCGCGGCTCCCTGTGGCGAGAGTCCTTCCGTCAGGGCTGAACGCCATCGAGATCACTCCGGTCATGTTTGGGCTCGTCAACACCCCCGTTCCGGGATTGCGTGCGGCGACCAGCATGGCATGGCGGGCTCCCGGGCGGGGATCTATCCGCCACGCGGCCAGGCTGTCGAATCTGGCTCCGTATGGGTCGGACTCGGCCAAATCTTCGCTCGAGTCGATCAGTCCGCGAGCTATCGCTATGTCACGCTGTTTGCGAGCCTCGTTGCGCTGCAGTAGAAACCCAACACCCGCAACGATCGACAGGACCAGCAGGACGACAAGTCCAGCCACCACCGTCCGCCGCCATCGCATGGACCGCCGATGCGCACTGACGTCGGCGCTGTCGAGCTGCTCCATCGGCACGCCCCTCGGCCGGGACGCCAGCGACGCGACCGCCCTACGGAAACTACTGTCGCGCAATGACCGAATGTCTTCGTCGTGCGCGAATGCCAGTGATACCCAATGCGGTTCAGCGTCGAAGTATCCGCGCAGCGAGCGCGGCAGCGCGGTCGTGACCGTCCAGTCGAAATCACCGTCTCCCCATGCGATGACACCATCCGTCATCGCGATCAGAAACGTGTCCGGGGTTCCGTTGCGCCGCCAGAAATCGACCTCCTTCCCGACCCATGCCGAACTGGCAGCGGTCGGCGAAGCCAGCAGCAGAAAGTACCGCGAATGCGACAGTGCGGATTCGATTTCGGCTGGCAGGTCATGCGCTGCCGACAGGTCGGTACGGTCACGGAACACCCGTATCGCCCTCGGCTGATTCCACGGCTTGGCCAACCGCGACAACGCCCGCTGCAAGTCAGATGCCAGCTTCTCGTCCGCGTCGTGGCTGTAGGACATGAACACATCGAACTTCTCCGGCCCACGTGCGGGGAACGAACTCGACCAGGATCCGCCCCCAAGTAACCGGCCCAACCGCCAGGCAAACATCACCAGTCACCTCCATAACCGATCAGCTGGCCTCGAATCCCAACGGGGTCTATCTCGCTAACGGCTCCTCTCTGTGTCAAGTCTCGATGAGTAGAGAGGTACCGACTTGTTGAATCGAAGCCGAGTTCGTGGTCTGCAGCCGTGATCTTCGAGGCTGCGGTCGGGGTCGCTCGGCAAACACCTGTCGCCTGCTGGGGCTGACCTTCTAACGGCTTGCGTCCCGGCCGCGGCCGCCGACGGGGGTTGGCGGTCTGGGTTCGGATACGGATCAGATCGTCCCGGTACTCGGTGAGCGTGCGCAGCACCTGTGCCGTCTCGTCGGTGTGCACCGATCGGAGTCCCGTGCTGTTGAGCGCGGCGATGCCGACCGACAGCGCGTCGGCTCCGTCGTTCTTGCGGCCGTGCCCGGTGGAAAGCATTCGCACACGGTGGGCGAGTTTCGCTGGCACATCGAGGCATTCGATTCCGTCTTCGGCCACCCCTTGGCGCGGGCCTTGGCCATGCCTCCTTTGCGGTGCGCAGGTGGCCTAGGTTGGCTTCGAATCCGGCGACCAGTGGTACCAGGTGTTGAATGGCGGCAAAGACCTCGATACTCTGGGCCGATGCTGGCCGAGTTCTTCGAAGGCATGGCGCCAGAAAGCAGGGGCCATGGTCACGTCGGGTGATTTGCCGGGACTGGATCTACCGCATATCGACGCGCACTCCGAATTAGGCGGCCTCGGCGCCGTCGAGCTGCACCATCCCACCCAGGACATCGACCAAGACGGTCTGCTCGACAGCGTGACCATCACCGGCGACGATGCCATGCAGGTGTGGACCGACGTCGATCACGACGGCTTCGCCGATCACGTCAAGGTGGTGGAGAAGGACGGCGACTATACCGCCTGGGAGTTCCATCGACACCCGGACGGAACCTCGGAGTGGATTCGGACGGATCAGGGGCGGCTGGGCATGTGAGCGGTGCCGCCCTCGGACAGTTGACGTTCGAGATCACCATCGCGGAACCAACCTCATGAGTCAGCACAGCTGCAGTAGTTGGATGCGAAAGCTGTGACTGAAAGAACGACGATGGCTTGACCACGAAGACATCTTGCAGCGGCTCGGGCCGCGGATGGGCTTGGTTGGCGCTCGGCGGGACTGCCGATGAGGTCGGTCGGTGTGCTGGAGTTCGGGTTTCGTGGCGACGCGGGGGTTCGCGGACGAGGAGTTTTGAGATCGGGTGGCAAGCCATCCCGTTGAGGGAGGGTGCGGCAGCGCCGGGTCGGGCTATGTCGGAACTGCGCCGACACTCGTTGCACGACACCACTCGGATGGTTGTCGATTCGGCGGGATAGCCACCCCCCCCTCAGCGGCGAAACAGTTCGAACTGGCTGCCAGTTCGACGGCAGAACCAGGTCTTACCCAGCTCTTCTCGACCGAATTTAGCCACCCCATTCGCGACACAGGCTCCGTGAGTGGGGTAGTAGTCAACGGTTTCATCGGCCGCCGCCGTACCAGCCGCGCCGAAGGAGAAGGCCGCGATCATCGCCCCGCTGATCAGATACTTCACCATGACGGGAAGCTTATAGCGTGACACTACTGCGCCGCGCCTGAAATACGTTGGCCAGGTGCAGGTTCCGTCAGTGTCGAGGACAGGGCGGGCGAAGAGGACTGTGTTGACCGTGACAGCACGGTTGTTTTCGGAGTTGTGGCATTGATGGCAGGGCTGGCGTGGAGTACCTGCCGCGACAGGGACTCCACGGAGTGATCACGGGTCGGCTCAGCGCGGCCGAACGGCGCCTGGTGGGGGTCGGCGGCAGCGGCATAGCGCCGGGTCTGCGGAAACGTGTCGGCGGGCAGCGCGGTGAACCGGCGCACCAGCTCCGCGCGGCTGACTACCCACTCCTGTTCCGGGTGTTTCCGCCGGTGCTGGACCAGTGACTGTTCCAGGGCGTAGGCGCTGACGTAGAGGGACAGTGCGTCCAGGCGGCAATCAGGGGTTCGATTCCGCCCGCGAGCAGGCTCGCGAACATCCCCTCCCGGACCCGCAGCGCCTCGAGGTTGGTGGGAACCATGGCCAGTGCGGCGCGCGAAACGCCGGGGTATTCCAGGTACTGGTCGCGGATCTGGGTGAACACGTCGAGGAGCTGACTGCGCCACGTGGCCGGGTCCGGTTCGGGAATTACGATCTCTGCGCTGAGCCTGCTGACGGGGACGGGTGAGCCTGCTCGGCGCGATGCGCTTCCGTACCCCGCCGAAGGAGGCAGTCGAGGCGCTGGCACCCGAGGTGACCCTGCCCGATATGCGCGACTACGTGCGCTGGGCCACGATCGTGCCGCCGAACGGCTCACTCGGCACCGCGACCCCACAGGAGGCCGTGCTGTCCAGGATGCCGGGCCGGCACCCGACCTGCGGGCGCTGATCGAACAGGCCGATACGGACAACAGCAGCCTGCTCTCCATCCGAGTGGTCGACCCCGGCGAACGCTGGGCGCCCGGTCCGGTCGCGCTGCTCGGCGATGCCATCCACGCCACCTCACCGACCGGCGGTTACGGCGCCAACACCGCCCTGCGCGACGCCGACCTGCTCCGCCGCTGCCGCACCGGCGGCCGCGACCTCCTCGGCGCGATCGGCGACTACGAGCGCCAGATGTTCGAATACGGCGCCGAGGCCGTCCGCTTCAGCCTCGAGGCGCTGCCCGCCATCGCCCGGCAGACAGAACCAGCCTGACACAAACCGAAGGTGCTGACTCTGGCTGACCTCGAAGCCCCCTCCGGACATGGGTAAGGCAATCCGTGGGCCGCACGGTGACGATGCATCCAGATTCTCCGGCTAATGCTCTTCGACGGAACTGCGCTCTACCGCGCACTCTGCCGCCGCGCCGGCGGTAGCTGGTGAATCTGCGTCGATAGGCCGAGACTGTTATTGCCTGCCCGCGCCATACGGCACGCGACCACACGGGTCGCGCTCGCCTCGGAACCGCCAGATCGGGCGAGGTGCGTGGGTCTCCGCCTATCGACATGAAGGAGGCTGGAAATGAATCACTCAGACTTGGACCCGACCTTCTATCGGAGCGCAGCGGAGGCGGCAGCCGCGCCACCGGAGCGGCTCGCATACGTTGTTGCGTTCGACCGCGCGGCACAGAAGCCAGATGCGCTGTCGGTAATCGATGTGGATCCGGGCTCGGCTACCTACGGCCGGGTGGTGGGCTGGACCGAGGTACCCCACCTGGGCAACGAGCTGCACCATTTCGGTTGGAACGCCTGCAGCAGCGCGCTGAAGCACGAGGGCCACCATATGGAGGGGCTGGCTCGGCGGTACCTGATCGTGCCGGGTCTGCGCTCGTCGCGCCTGTACGTGTTCGACACCCAGCCCGACCCACGCCAGCCCACCCTGTCGAAGATCGTGGACAGCTCCGAGCTCGCGGCCAAGGCCGGCTACTCCCGTCCACACACGCTGCACTGCGGGCCGGACGGTGTGTTCATGACCTGCCTCGGCGGGGCAGACGGATCGGACGGCCCGGGCGGAATCGCGCTGCTCGATCACGGCACGTTCGATGTGCTGCGGCAATGGGAGACCGACCGTGGGCCGCAATACCTGGCGTACGACGCCTGGTGGCATCTCAACCAGAACACGCTGATCAGCAGCGAGTGGGGCACCCCGGCCATGATCGAGGACGGACTGAACCCGGAGCTGCTGCTGGCCAACAAGTACGGCCACGCGATCCACTTCTGGGACCTCAGCGCCGGTCGGCACCAGCAGCGGATCGATCTCGGCGAGCAATACCAGATGGCGCTTGAGCTGCGCCCGTCGCACGATCCGGACGCCGCTTGGGGGTTCGTCGGCGTGGTGATCTCGACCGAGGATCTGTCGGCCTCCGTGTGGCGTTGGCACCGCGATGGCGGCGTGTGGGCGGTCGACAAGGTGATCACCATCCCGGCCGAGCCAGCCGATCCCGACCTGCTGCCGCCGGCACTGAAACCGTTCGGCGCGGTGCCGCCGCTGGTCACCGACATCGACCTGTCGGTCGACGACGCGTACCTCTACGTCTCGTGCTGGGGTACCGGGGAGCTGAAACAGTTCGACGTGCGCGATCCGGCTGACCCTAAAGAGACCGGGTCGGTCCGGCTCGGCGGGATCGTGGGCCGCGCCGCCCACCCGGCCGCGCCGAACCAGCCGCTTGCCGGCGGCCCCCAGATGGTCGAGATCAGCCGTAACGGTCGGCGGGTCTACCTCACCAACTCGCTCTATGGCGCATGGGACGACCAGTTCTACCCGGATGGGGTTGGCGCCTGGATGGCCGTGATGCGCATCGATCCCGACGGCGGAATGACCATCGACGAGTCCTTCTTCCCGCACGACGAGGACTTTCGAGGTCTGCGGGTGCACCAGGTGCGCCTCCAGGGCGGCGACGCCTCCTCCGACTCCTACTGCTACCAGTAGTCGGGTCGAGCGGGACCACTGGATCTCCACCGCGTATGCCCGGTCGGCGAAGTGTCCGCACACGTCCAACCTCGGACACGCTGTTGGCGCTAGAGGATCGTCCCCAGAGGTGCTCGCCGAAAGTCCCAGGCGCCTTGGGGTTTGAACTCAGCAGCCTCGTCGGTGTAGCGGGACGATCGTCGTGTCGGTTGGCATGCTCGGCCGGGCTGGTTCCGGGGTGGTCAGCAACGCGAAGTCGACGTGGTTGTTCTGTACTGCCGCCCGTGGTCTCGAGCCGGATTATTCAGAGCCATCCTCAGCCGCGCCAGCACCAACAGCGTCGGTTTGCCCTATTCGCAGGCGATGCCGTCCTTGTCGCGGTCCAGCTCTGATCTGTAGCCGGGTTCTCCCCGCCGTAGCGGCGCGGCGCCCGCGGCCTTGGCGGCGGCGCAGTTGGAGTAGTAGACGCTGGGAGCCGCCGGTCGCGGTGGCACCGGCACGGCCGCCGCCGGAGGTGTCGGTACCACCGCCGCGGGCGGGGCGGGCGCGACCGCAGCTGGCGGCGAGGTGGGGGCGATGGTCGTTTCCGGTGTGGTCGGCGGCAGTGGTACGGCAGTGGTTGTCGGCGGCAGGAGTGTCGTGTGGCCAGCGGATACGACTGATGTCGTGACCGGTGTTGTGGTGGTTGGTGTTGACGCGGTTTCGGTACCGCAAGCGGCGGCCGCGAGCGTCACTGCCGCGCACGAAAGGAGAGCGGCAGCGTGTCGCCGTGGTGATGTCATGGTCTCTTTCCGAGGTAGAGGTGTACGTCCGAGCGCAGGTGCACGCCGCCGCGTCGACGGAAAGGGCGACGTGCAGCCATGACGCACCGCCATGGCATTGCACGTTGCGTTGTCGGCTGTGGTTCCGTCCCGCAGATTCTGCGTGGTGTGCAGCTCGGGAACTGCCAGCCTTATCGGAATCGGCCCGGGTTGTGTTTCGGGTGTCCAACGCCGTTGGTCTGGCCTGTGGTTCACCTCGGCCCGAACGTCGGTGGTCCTGCCGGTTGGACCGTATCCCTTCTTTCGACTCGGTTGCCTCTGAGCCCCTCTACCAGTCCCGACGATGAGACCGCACGTCTGGCACCTCGGAAGTCGCTGTGCTGGAGACCATTCGCCCTCACTTCGCGCGGAGCTGGGCGCGGACGGTCAGTGTCCGTCTCTGTCGGTGATGTCCGGCCAATCCAGCTTCGCGTGGAATCGGAGGGTTGGATCGGTCTCGTGTCCCAACCCTCTTGGCCACGCCTGCAGATTCCGCGGCCGCACAATCGCACGGCAACCCATCAGGCGCGACTGCCTCGCGCTCGATGGGTTGCCCGCCAGCGCCGGCGTCATCAGCCATGTTCACCAGCATTCGACGCCCGGCATTCCGCTGGCCATGCTCAGCGACGCGGCGATCTCGGCATGGGCTTGCCTGGGGGAGCGACCAAAACGGGCCCTATGCGACCGTTCCGCGCGCGGAGTGAGCGCGCGGCTTGGCGCGCGACTGACCTTGCGCCGCACCGCCGTTGCGACGGCCGCCGCCTCGGCGCGGTCCGCCGCTGCCCCTGCGCGGTCCGCCACTGCTACGGTACGCTCCGCTGCCGCTGCGGCGGTCGTCTTCCCGTGCCGCCCGGTCGCTGTAGGGGGGCGCGACGAGTGGGGCAACCGTGCCGACGAGCTCGGCCACCACGGGCGAATCGGCGGTGACTCGTTGCGGGGTCACAGTGATCTTGGCCTTGCGCATGAGGTCGGCCAGGTCGCGTCGTTCGCCGGGCAGCACCAGGGTGATCACTTCACCGGAGTTGCCTGCCCGCGCGGTACGGCCCGAACGGTGCAGGTACGCCTTGTGTTCGGCGGGCGGATCAACGTGCACGACCAGTTCGACACCGTCGACGTGCACGCCGCGCGCGGCCACATCGGTCGCCACCAGCACCAGGGCATCACCGGCGGCGAAGACCGCGAGGTTGCGGTCGCGGGCGCCCTGCGAGAGGTTGCCGTGCAGATCGACGGCCGGGATTCCGGCGAGGGTCAGCTGCTTGGCCAGTTTGCGAGCCTGATGCTTGGTGCGCATGAACAGGATTCGCCGACCCGAGCCCGAGGCGAGCCGGTGTACGACCTCACGCTTGGCTTCGACGCTCGCGGTTTCGAAAACGTGATGGGTCATGGCGGCGACCGGGGAGTTCGCCTCGTCGACGGAATGCAGCTCGGCATCCGGCAGGAAGCGGCTGACCAGCTTGTTGACGCCGTTATCCAGGGTGGCCGAGAACAGCAGGCGCTGACCGTCATTCGGGGTGGCCGCGAGAATGCGGGTCACGCCTGGCAGGAACCCGAGGTCGGCCATGTGGTCGGCCTCGTCGATCACGGTGACCTCGACGGCGTCGAGGGAGATCAGACGTTGGTTCATCAGATCCTCGAGCCGGCCGGGGCAGGCGACGACAATGTCGACACCGGCGCGCAGCGCCCGGACCTGCCGGTTCTGCGGGACCCCACCGAAAATCGTGGTGACCGTCATGCGATAGGCCGCGGCGAGGGGTTCCAGCGCGGCCGTGATCTGGGTGGCCAATTCCCGAGCCGGCGCCAGCACCAGGCCGGTCGGGCGGCTCGGTGCGCGCCTACCGGCGAGACCGCGGCCGAGACGGTCGACCATCGGGATGGCGAAGGCGAGCGTCTTGCCGCTGCCGGTCCGGCCACGGCCCAGCACATCGCGTCCGGCCAGCGAATCGGGCAGGGTGTCGGTCTGGATCGGAAAAGGTTCGGTGATCCCGGCGCGAGTCAACGCCTTCACCAGCGGTGCGCTCACACCGAGCGCGGCGAAAGAGATGTCAGCAGAACTCATAGATGTTGCGGTGCCTTTCGGACATCAGGTGGTGCCCGAGCCGTCTGTGGACCTTCGGGGTCCGCGCCGGGGGCACGAAGTGGCGAGATTGCCGATGGGCAAAATCGATCGCCGTAAGAAGAGCGGATGCGGCAAGCGCTGGTTGCGAAGCGAATGCGATCTACGACGCTTGGCGTGACATGTCACGCACTTGATCAACAATAGCCTGTGATGGGCGGTTCGTACTCATCGGGTGAGGTTTCTCGCTTCTGGCCAGGGCTGGGTCGCCAGGCTCGTGTTCGAAATCTCCACCCGCGATCAGCTCCCGAGGCCCCGCATGACGCGCTTACCGTCGCCGGGCGCGAGCAGATCTTCCTCGACAAGGCTTCCGGCAAGCTTGCGTCTCCTCCGGAACCGGACAAGGCGCTGGTGGTGGCCACTTTGCGAACCGTCCAACGCCACCGTCATCATCGACAAACTCGAAACCCTGCGACTGATCGAGCGGCAAACCCACCCCGCTGACTGCCGGGCCGAACAGTGGACACTCACGTCCGAATGCGCCGAACTCCGGAAGAGGGGGGCCGTGGCGCTGGCGGCCTCGACCCGGCCGCTGCTCATGCGGCCGTGCGGGCGATCCGCGACTGGATGTCCAGCGCATGACTATCTGTGCCACACACTGAGGGTTCGATCTTTACCGCATCGGGCACGGCGCTGATCCGCTTATCGCGCCCGCGTGCGATGTGTGTTCGTCGCGAATGGCCTTCCGCCGCTGGTCATTACGCGGGAACACCGGAATCGGAGTGCACTGCTGATGCCGAGGGGTGTTGACCGCCGCTCGGGTCAATGGCGCGCCGGTTCGATGTCGAGCGCGCGTTGAAGCTGGCTGGCCCACCAGCGCAGGTGAGCGGTCGAGTCTTGCGCTGCCGCGCCGGTGAGGCCGGCGCTCCGACGGAAATCGACCCCGTAGAGGGGCTCGGTTGCCATCGCCTGGTGGAGGGCGGCGACCGCGAGCCGTGTCTCGTCGAGGGAACTTCCGGGAGGCCGACTCCGATGCAGGGCGTCGACGACCGGGTCGAGCATGCCGCCACCGCGGTCGCGCCAACCCGCCGCGTGCAGCGCCACCGCGAGTTCGCCATAGCCGCCCCGATACACGGACTCGAGCGACTCGACGAGCTCGAGGACATCGGTGCCGTGCTCCAGCCATGCGGCGATGACGTCGTGGAGCGCGGCTCGAAGCCGACGTCCACCATGGCGAAGGAGTTCGGCGAGCAGCTTCTCGCGATTGCCGAAGTGGTGGGAGACGCCGGCGTCGGTCATGCCGACCCGCGCTGCCACTGCGCGCACCTGTACAGCGGCGACGCCTCCCTCGGCCAGCAGCGAAGCCGCGGCATCGAGGATCAACCGACGGGCTTCGTCCGGTGGTCTGCGCGTTCTCGAATTGGTCACCTCGGAATCGTACCTTGACTAGCCAAGGTTTCACTGCGTATCGTTACCTCGACGACTCAAGGTAACTTGGAGAGGGTATGTCGATGGTCGAAATCGTGGTGCTGAGAAAGAGATTCGGCACGGAGGTGAATCGGCGATGACGGACATGACCCTCACGCTGCCCGACGTCACACTTCGAGCCACGGTGACCGGCGCGGGCCCCACGGTCCTGCTGCTTCACGCGGGCCGAGAGCGTCGCGACGTCTGGGCGCCGGTCACGGAGGGGATGACCGAGTGCGGACTGCGGACGGTGGCCTTCGATCTGCGCGGGCACGGCGAGAGCTCCGGGCGGGCGACCGCATTGCGGGTGATCGCCGACGACGTGATCGAGATGGTGGTTCGCGAACCGGCGCCGATCGTCGTGGTGGGCGCCTCCCTCGGAGGGTTGGCAGCCGTCGCCGCCCTCGCGGAGTCGTCCGTCGCGCAGCGTGTCGCCGGCCTCGTGCTCGTGGACGTCGTCCCCGACATCGATGCGGATCGCGCCCGGCGCTGGCTCGACGACCACGGACTCCTCGCCCGAGATACCGAGCTCGCCGACGACATTCTCGCGTCCCGCTCCGAACTCCACGCGGTCATCTCGGCATCGGACCTGCCCATCCTGCTCGTGCGGGGAGGACCACGGTCTCCGCTCGGCGACGCCGACGTGGACCGGCTACGCATGACCAACCAGCGTGTCACCGTTGCCCGCGTACCGGACGCCGGGCACCTCGTCGCTCGCGACGCCCCTGCGGAACTCGCGCGCATCGTTTCGGCGCACGCCACCAAGTGGCTCGGGACCGACGGCGTCGTCCGCCGCGCGTTCGAGCTACAGCGCACGCTCGGCGCCGAACAGATCGATCACCCAGGCGGGACCCTGTTCGAGCACCTTCGCCGGGTGCACGCCCTCACGGTCGAATGGAACTCAGCGCCACGAACCCGGCTGGCGGCGATCTGCCACGCGTCATACGGCACCGATGGGTTGCCGCATGCCCTGCTGCCGATCACGGATCGCCAGCGGCTGGATCACGTCATCGGCCCCGACGCGGCGGCGCTGGTATACCTCTACGGCGCATGCGAGCGCTCGCGCACCTACCGCGAGCTCGGCCGACGGCCCTTGCCCGTGACCGGCAGATTCAGCGGCGGCTCGAAGACGATCGGAGGAACGGAACTCCGTGATTTCGCCGTCCTGACCATCGCAAACGAGCTCGACGTCGCCCGCCACGCCCGGCTGGCACCGTCGATTCGCAGCGATATCCGTGACCTCGTCGCCGCGCTGGCCGTGTACGCGCCGGTCGAGGCGGCGGTAGCGCTTGCCGATGAAGCGCTCGCTCGAGCGAGCGCCGAGTGAGCCCAACCGGCTGCTCGAAGCCGTCTGGGTACTCGGCGAGATTCCGTACTCGACGGCGCGGCGGCGCGCCGGGCGGCGCCGGCACTCCAGCTGCGAGGCGCATGCTGGTGCCTCGCCGACTTGTTCACCGAAACCGGCTCTCCTCCAGCTGAAATCGTGCCTCGAGCAAATGGCCGACCTCTTCGGCTCGGATCAGCGCGCGGCGTGACTGCAGTGTGATTCCGTCCCGTGCCGTCGGCAGCTCCGAGGCAGCTTTCTGTGAGCCGGTTTGCCGCCGGTAGGGCGATAGACGAGCTTGGCGTCGCGTCGATGGCGCCAGTTCGATCAGGCCCAGACTTGATGAGCTCCAGGAAGGGCGGGCGGGTTCAGGGTGATGGTCTGGGGCCGGGGGAGAGCATGGCGACAAACGATCAACCACTGAAATGTCGTTCGCGACCCGGTGACGGCGGTCGGCAGGCATGCCCTTGACATGGCGCAGCAGCTGAGATCGGGATCCGTGGCATTGGACCGTGAGGTTCAGGCGTTGTTCGATACCTGGAAGGGGAGTGCCGCCGATGCTTATCACGAGGGGTGGGATGACATGCAGGACGGCGCGGTGAAGGCATGGGATGCGCTCTGCGTGACCTGATGCGCGTCAGTCCGGCAGCCAGTTCAGCTCGTGCGCCAGGGTTTTGGCGACAGCACGGATGCGGCGGTGTAGCGGCGACTGCTCGCGTGGGAGGACCAGGTGGAGCGTCAGGCTGGGCGCGCCCCGCAGCGGTCGCCAGGTGAGACCGGCTGGTTGTGCCGTGACCGCGGTTTCTCCGGCCGGGGCGAGGGTGAGCCCGTCGCGTAGGTCGCGCTGAGACATGTCGAAAGAGACTGCGAGCGTGTGGAATCGGGGGGTCGGCCGGATCTCGCGGAACAGTGCGGACAGCTGATCGTGGATCACGGGATTGGCCGCACGGTCCGGGAGTCGCAGCGGATACTCGGCCGCATCGGCGATCTCGATCTCCGGATGTTCGGCCAGCGGATGATGCTGTGCCAATTGGACCCCGACGCGCACACGCCGCAGCAGGAACCGGCGCACGCCACGACCCGGCTGTTCGCCGCGTGTGATCCCCGCATCGATGCGGCCGTCGGCGACCGCGGGAGAGATCTCCGGCGTCGCCATCGGGACCGCGCCGACCTCGAGTCCCGGGCTGCTGCGAATGAGCCTGTCCACCAGGGCCGGTGCCGTCTCGGCCCCCGCGCTGAGGCTGTATCCGATGCGCAGCGTGCCCAGTTCACCGGCCCCCGCATTCCGGGCGATGTCCCATGCCCGGTCCAGCGCCGCCAGCGCAGGCGGCGCGGACTCCGCCAAAGCCGCACCGGCCGTGGTCAATACGACGCTACGCGTATTACGAACCAGCAGGGCAGTACCGAGTTCCGCCTCCAATCGGCGCATCCGGGCACTGAGTGCGGGCTGTGCTATCCCGATCCGTGTGGCCGCGCGGGTGAAGTTCAACTCCTGCGCCAGCACCAGGAAGTACCGCAGGCTCACCGTATCCGGCGCCACATGCCCTCCCTGCCGATTGATAACGATCCGTTCTGAGTCTATCGCGTACCGGTCTTTCCCTCGACCGCGCATCAAGCCCTAACCTGCGCATATGACGATTCGGCTGACCGCAGTACCCGTCGCCGGGATCGGTCGATCTGAGTGTCGATTCGAAGTCGGACGTGTCCGGCCGAACACAGGAGGTTTCCATGGCTAAGGGCTACTGGGTCAGCGTCTACCCCGCCATTTCCGACCCTGGGAGGCTGACTGCCTACAACAAGCTGGCCCGTCCGGCTGTCCAGGCTGGGGGCGGGCGCGTCCTGTCCCGTGGCGGTCGAGTCGTCGCCCACGAGGCCGGAATCACGCAACGCGTCGTTCTGATCGAGTTCGACAGCTTTGAACAGGCCGTCGCGGCATACGAGAGCGAGGCATACCAGAAGGCGCTGGTGGCCCTCCCCGACGGCGTCGAGCGCGACTTCCGCATCATCGAAGGCATCGACTGACCTGCGGGCCCAATCATCGCTGAGCATCCGTCACCTGATACAAACACGGTGCTGAACGAGGTTCAACGAAAAGAGCTTCGCACCGACCTCGGTGCGAAGCTCTTCACAAACAAACGCGATCGCGCGGAATCAGATGGCGCGGACGTCCTGGGCTTGAGGACCCTTCTGGCCCTGTTCCACCGAGAACTCGACACGCTGACCCTCGTCGAGGGATTTGTAACCCGAGCCGCTCACGGCCGAGTAATGCACGAAGACGTCCGGGCCGCCTCCGTCCTGAGCGATGAAGCCGAAGCCTTTTTCACCGTTGAACCACTTCACACTGCCTTGAGCCATGCTGTAAACAACTTCTTTTCTGTAGTGAGCCGAGCAAATTCTTGGTGAAAAGCCCGTACTCAACCTCTCACTATGCCACACCCGTCGCCGTTCGCTCGCCTCACGCAGTGATCAGAGGGTCCGGCCTACGGGATGCGGACGGCTGAACGTCACGCCGAG
Organism: Nocardia sp. NPDC059691; assembly: GCF_042733915.1. Taxonomy (NCBI): domain Bacteria; kingdom Bacillati; phylum Actinomycetota; class Actinomycetes; order Mycobacteriales; family Nocardiaceae; genus Nocardia; species Nocardia sp. NPDC059691. Next base: position 179,921 of record NZ_JBHWFB010000006.1, read on the forward strand.
ACCTGCCGCCGCAGACGATTCCTGCCCCGGCGATTCGCCCCGCTCGGCAACCCTGCGAAGCGGGACTTGTCCTCGGATGTGGACCGCGGGACCGCAGCCGGTCACGCCGGGTGTGCGGCAGGCTGGCGGGACCAGGCCGTGCTCTGCATTCCCGATCGATGCGGGGTATCGGAGAACCGAACGATTCTCAACACCTCACCCGGTCCGCAGTGAGCGTGGATGCGGTGTTTTCGCCGGGGCGGGGTGAGGGTATGCCGCCGATGTAGTGCTGTCCGCGTGGAGGCCGGTACTGAGCGAGCGGAAGGAGGGGCAGGGTGGGAATTTCGACACTGGATCAGGCGCGCGCCGACGGCGCTGTTGTCGAGTGGGATCTCGAGGTGGTGCCGTTGGGGCAGCTGCGGGCTGCGGTGCGCCGCCTGCTCGCCCCGCTCGCCGGTATCGGGGTGGAGGATGCGGTGCAGGTGTGTGACGAGTTGGCCGGCAACGCTGTCGTGCATGCCCGCGCCCCGCGTGGTTGCCGGTTGATGGTGGCCGACCACGGCGGCTGGTTGCGTGTGGAGGTCGACGATGCTTCGCCCGTGCCGGCGCGGATCCGCCGACCGGATCACACGGGTGGGCGCGGGTTGATCCTGGTCGATCAGCTGGCCACCTGCTGGGGTGTGGACTATCACGGCGGCGGCAAGACGGTGTGGGCCGAGCTCGGCACCCGCGGCCCCGGCTGATCGGAGCTAGCTGCCGGGGTCCGGCGCGGGCGGGTCTTGCCGGGTGAGTTCGGCGTTGAGCTCGTGGGCTTGGGCGAGTTGGTCTTCCAGGACGGTGATGCGACACGCTGCCTCTAGCGGTGTGCCCGCATCGACCAGCGCGCGGACCCGCGCGGCGATCCGCAACTGGGAGCGGGAGTAGCGGCGGTGCCCGCCAGGTGAACGCTGCGGTGTCAGCAGGTCGGCGGCGTCCAGGCCGCGCAGGAAGGCGGGGGTGACGCCGAGGACTTCCGCGGCCCTACCCATGCTGTAGGCGGGGTAGTCCTCGTCATCCAGCCGGTCGGCGGCACTGGAAGCGTCGGTCGGGTCGGTCGGATCGGTGGGGTCGTTCGATTGCTGCACAACACCTCTGGGGTCAACGTCGGCAGGCCCCGGCGCGTGGTGCGCCGGGGCCTGGGATCGAGGGGGTTTTCACGTCGATCCCGCCGGTCGGGCGGTAGAGCCGACCGCGGGGACCACGCCCGGCAACAGCCCGGGACGCGGAATCTGGGAAGAGCTGTTCAGTCACCACCTCCTGAGTTGCCGGACCTGTCTGCGAAAGTTCGTCATCCCCTCCGGCGGTCCGGCCGACTGCACCGGATTCTCTTCTCCGCCGGAGGGGATGTGGATCTTGCTTCCGGTGCAGTTCACCTGCCCGGCCAACCAGACATCTCATCTCCAACGAAAGAGAAACTACACTCCACCCTCCCGAATGTCTACACCCTGCGATGCAGATTTTTCTGCATCACGAGTAGGGGTTTTCTGTATGCCGTAGCTCGGGTAGGGCTGGGATGTGGACATTGAACAGCCCCGACCGCCCGGTGATGCCGATCGGTTCGCATTCGAGGCCGGCCGCGCGGTGATCGAGCAGGCCAAAGGGATGCTGATGCTGGTGTACGGGATCGGCGAGCAGCAAGCGTTCGCGCTGCTGCGGTCCTGCTCGCAACACACCAACGTGCGACTACGCGAATTGGCCGGGCGGATCCTCACCGAACTACCCGCTGCGGGCGGGCAAGCCGCCCGAGCCCCGATACGCTTCGAGCTGAACCGCATCCTGGCCGGACATTCCCCGCCCTCCGGCCGATGAAGCTACTCGCGATCGTCGATCATGTTCCTGCGCCGGCGCGCTTGGTCGCCGCCTCCGACTCCGCTGCGAGGTCGGCGCCCGAACCGATGCCCTGCTGATCGGCGACCAGCGCCGCACGTCGGTCGCGCTGGTCGTCGTAACTGCGGTGTACGGCGGCGACGAGCACGTCGAGCTGCCGCTCGAGCGGTGGGTGCCGCTCGGGTGGTGCGACCGTCAGGAGGTCTTCCAGTGCGGCGCGTAACCGGCGCGATGCCTGGGGGGAGGCGGCTCCGGCGAGGCAGAGCTCGTCGAACGCGAGCCGGACGTAGCCCGCCCAGCTGAGCGTGCGCTCGATGAGCCGAACCTCGCCGCCGTCGTCGTGGTGCCGGCCGGAGGGGAAGTCGCGGTTGGCGAGCTGCCGCAGGCAGTCGTGCAGTCGGTCGATCACCATCACGGCGGTGGTCGGGTCGGTGAACGGTTGGGCCAGACCGCGCTCGGCAATGTCGACCAGCTTGCGGAAGCCGTACGCCGGGTCATCGCCGTGGGTCCGCTCCGCGGCGAGGACGACGAGGCCTGCGACACGGGCGTGGTCGAGACGGACGGGGTCGCCGTGCACGCGGAACAGCGGCGCGCCTGCTGGTACGAAGTCGCCCATGAGGGGACCATCTCCATCACGCAGCCGGCCTCGGACGCTGCTGCGACCAGCGCGGGACGATCCAGGTCGATAACGAGCCCCGGTTCGGGCGAGACCACGACATCAGGCTGGGCGTGCGGCGGCCCCTTCGCTGGGTACTTGCGGTCCAGCTGCTCGTGCAGATGATCGCCGACCAGGTCGATCAGGCCAGAGGCGCGCAGCGCGTTTCCCGAATGGTGGATGTAGAGGAACAACGTGGCGATGCTGGCCAGCATCAGCAGGTAGGCCACCGACACGGTCAGGCCTGGCACCGTACCCTCGCCCACGGCGTTGACCTCGCGGATCGCGAGGATCGCGAAGATGAACGTCGAGGCGAACAGCCCGTAGGCCAGCTGGCTGCTGCGGTCCTGGAGCAACGCCCGCACGATGCGCGGCGAGAACTGGCCCATCGCGAGCTGGACGGTCACCGTCGTCACCGTGAGTACGAGCGTGGTCAGGGTGACCATCGCGGCGGCGATGGTGCTGAGGATGTTGGACACCGCGTCCGCCGAGCCCGTGATCGTCACCGGGATCAGCCGATCGCCGAACTGCCGATCGATCGCCACGGTCACGAACGACAGCCCGACCGAGGCCAGCACGCATAGCAACGGCGTGATCCACAGGCTGGACCGCAGCCGATGACGGAACCGCAGGCACACCATCGAACGCCTTTCTCATCCGGCCGTGGCCGAAACTCGCGGTGCGGCACCTGCTCTCGGGGCTATCCGCGACGGCGCCCTGTCGACGTAGTTCACTGCTCACATCGCCGTCGAGGCCGCCTCGGCGACAGCCTTGTCCTGCTCTCCGGTGCCGCCGCTGACGCCGACCGCCCCGACGACCTGGCCGTTGCGCCGCAGCGGCACACCGCCGGCGAAGATCATGATGCGCCCACCGTTGGAGGTATGTATCCCGTAGAACTGCTCGCCCGGACGCGCATCGGCGGCGAGGTCCTCGGTCGAGATGTCCAGCGCTCGGGCGGTGAAGGCCTTGTTGATCGAGATGTCGATGCTGGCGATCCATGCGCCGTCCATCCGCACATGGGCTACGAGGTTGCCGCCGGCATCGACCACCGCAATATTCGACGGCGATTCGATCTCGGCGGCTTTGGCCTGCCCGGCGGCAATCACCCGCTGCGCGTCGTCGAGGGACACCGAGGTCTGGTTCATTGTCATGACGCACCTGTCCCGGTCTTCGCGAACTGCTTGCCCTGCAGTGCATTCGCCATCGTTGCGCTCCTATCGGTCCGGGCCGCCTCACGGATGCATTACGACCTTGGTCCATCCGTCGTCGCGGGCATCGAAATGCTGGTAACCGGACTCGGCCTCAGCCAGCGGGAGTTCGTGAGAGACGATCCACGACGGTTTGGCCCTGCCTTCATGGATCAGGTCACGAAGCTGGCGGTTGTAGTGCTTGACGTTGGCCTGCCCGGTTCCGGCCTTTTGACCCTTGAACCAGAACTTGCCCATGTCGAAGGCGATCTTGCCCTTCTTCTCCAGCTTGTCGGGCGCGTCGGGGTCTTGTGGCAAGAAGATGCCCACCACGCCGATGTGCCCGGTGAACCGCACCGAATCGACCAGCCGGTTCATGGTCATCGCCGAATCCTCATTTCCCTGCGGGTCATGGGCCTGATAGCCGACGCACTCACAACCCTTGTCGGCGCCGTGCCCGTTGGTCTGCTCCAGCACCTGCTCGACCGGGTCGCCCTTCGAGTCGTCGATCGGTATGACGCCGATCTGCTCGGCCAGGCGCAACCGGTCTGGATGCCGGTCCACTATCATCACCTTGCTCGCGCCCTGGATCATCGCCGAATATGCCGCCATCAATCCCACAGGGCCGGCCCCGTAGACCACCATCGAATCGCCAGGCTGCATATCGGCTAGACGGGTGCAGTGCCAACCGGTCGGGAAAATGTCCGCCAGCATCACATAGTCGTTTTCTTTGTCCTGAGCATCCTCAGGCAGCCGCAGACAGTTGAAGTCGCCGAACGGCACCCGCAAATACTCGGCCTGTCCGCCCCAGAACGGTCCCATCCCGGCGAAACCATACGCGGCGCCCGCCATCTTCGGATCCGGATGCACCGTCAGGCAGAACGCGGTCAACCCTTCCTCGCAGTTTCGGCAGAAACCGCAACCAATGTTGAACGGCAGGCACACCCGGTCCCCGGAGGTGACCTTTACCACCGCATTGCCCACCTCGGCGACGATCCCCAGGTTCTCGTGACCGAGGACCATCCCGGGCTCCAGATCGGTGCGGCCCTCATACATGTGTAGATCCGACCCGCAAATGTTGGTGCTGGTGATCTTTACCAGCACATCGGTCGGCTGCTCGATCCTCGCATCGGGCACATCCTTCACATGAACCTCACGGGGCCCGTCGTACACAAGCGCTTTCATCTCGATACTCCTGACATGCGGCGTTTCCGGTCGACGCCCGGCGGCCACAGGCGGTTACGTGTGAGCGACAGACCGAACGAACGGTTCTGCTCGGGCAGCCGAGGCGACAGCGCACGCAACGGAAGAACACACCAAAACTAAGGCACACCACCATGTTTCGCGTCATGAACAACAAGCAGTGGGTGCATTCCAGGCGTCGCGTTCTCTCCACCCTGGAGTCTCCTCTTTCGGCTCCGCGATCGCTAGGGGGGTCGAGATCGGTCTCATTGATTTGTGGGCTAGGCTCCTTCTCTTCACCGGTCGATGATGTGATGCTGGATCATGTCCACCACCTCGAACAGGAGACCCGCCATGGCCACCAAGGCGCTGCTGGTCCGACTCGAAGCCAAACCCGGCAAGGAAAACGCGGTCGTGGAATTCCTCCGATCGGCGCTGCCACTCGTCGAGCAGGAGCCCGGCACGAAGCCCTGGCTCGCGGTACGGTTCGGCCCCTCGACGTTCGGCATCATCGACGCATTCCCAGACCAGGCCGCCCGCGAAACACATCTCAATGGGCCGGTCGGCAAGGCCCTCGGCGAACGCGCCGACGAACTCTTCGCCGCGCCGCCCGAAATCAGCAACCTCGACGTGCTCGCCAACAAGCTCTGAACCACCGACTGGAGACAGCCCGCCCGCAAGCTCGACAGAACCGCGTCACCCACCTGACCGCGAACTTTGGTACGCGAGTCCGCCGAACCTGTCGGATTCTCGGTGCGCAACGACGAGGTGAGCGCAACAGATGACGATGCCTCGTCGGTGAAGTCCTCGCGCAGGCGACCGCTGTTCTTGGCGCGACCGGGCACGGAGCCGTGACTCCCGGTGCTCCCGTGGCTACACTGTGTGGCGTAGTTGGCTTCCACTTCCGACCTGCTGGGAGCTTGTCACACCGCTCAGCAGTCCCGATCTTTCGTATCGGAGTTCTACTCGTGGAAGCACCGAAGTAGTGGCTGATGCCCGGAGTGCGCGCACCGGCCGCCTCGAGCGGGTTCCGGCACTCCTATGCCCCAGCCGGGGTGTGGACGCCACCGCCTCCCGTTCTGTCGACGCCTACAGGCGGATGAAGAACTTTCAGCGGTTGAGCCGTCCGTGAGTTCGAGCGGTTGACCGACCGGCCAGACGCCGAACTGGTTCACGCAGGCTCGGCGAACACCGAATCATCGACGCCCAGGGGGCGTGATGTCAGAGTCCAATCGCGGAGCCTCGCCGATACGTCTGAACCAACCTGCCCGCCAGGTAATGGCAACGTTCGACGACTACGCCGACGCTGAAAGCGCCGTCGACTACCTCTCCGACCAGCATTCAGCAGTCGACGAACTGGCCGTCGTCGGACGCGATATCGAGCTGGCCGAGCAGGTCGTCGGCCGATTGAACTACGGCTGGGCCGCTTTGCGAGGCACCGCCGCGGGCGCGCTGACGGCGCACTGTTCGGCTGGATCTTCGGATTACTCGACTGGGTCCAGCCGTTGCTCACCGGCCTCGTGCTCGCCTGCTACGGGCTGGTGTTCGGCGCTGTTGTCGGCGTCCTGCTCGGCCTATTCATGTACGCGCTGCGGGGCGGTCGGCGCGACTTCACCTCAATCCAGTCATTACAACCACGTCACTACGAAGTCCTTGCCGACGTCGAGGTCACGGACGAAGCCGTTCGCCTGCTCACCGGCCGGACCGATCGAAAGGAATGAGTCATGGCGACCGCTGTAGGTATCGACCTGGGCACCACGAACTCGGTCATCGCAAGCTGGCAAGGCGGCGAGCCGGGGGTGATCTCCAATGCCGAGGGAGCGCGGACGACGCCGTCGGTGGTGGCCTTCACCGAGAGCGGGGAGCGGCTGGTGGGTCAGCTCGCCCGACGGCAGGCGATCTTGAATCCAAAGGGCACAATATACTCCGCGAAACGCTTCATCGGACGTCACTACGACGAGGTCTCCGAGGAGGCCAAAGCGGTCAGTTTCGACGTCGTGCCGGGCGACAACGGCGAGGCTCGATTCGACGTGCGGGGCAAGAAGTACGCGCCGGAGGAGATCAGTGCCCTCGTGCTGCGCAAGCTCGTCGACGACGCGAGCAAGTTCCTCGGTGAGAAGGTCAAAGAAGCGGTCATCACCGTTCCCGCGTACTTCAACGACGCACAGCGCAACGCCACCAAGGACGCCGGCCGGATCGCAGGCCTCGAGGTTTTGCGGATCATCAACGAGCCGACCGCCGCGGCACTGGCATACGGCATGGACAAGCAGACCCACGAGACCGTACTGGTCTTCGACCTCGGCGGCGGCACCTTCGATGTGAGCCTGCTCGACGTCGGCGAGGGAGTGGTCGAGGTTCGTGCCACGGCCGGCGACTCCCACCTCGGCGGCGACGACTTCGACCGACGTCTGGTGGACTACCTCGCCGACGAGTTCCAACGGGCGGAGAACATCGATCTGCGCAAGGATGCCCAGGCGTTGCAGCGCCTCTTCGAGGCAGCGGAGAAAGCCAAGGTCGAGCTGTCCTCGGTGACACAGGCCCAGGTCAACCTGCCCTTCGTCACCGCTGATGCGAACGGTCCCAAGCACCTCACCACCACGATCATGCGATCGAAGTTCGAGGATCTGACGGCGGATCTGGTGGAACGCTGCCTCGGCCCGGTGAAGCAGGCGATGAGTGACGCCAAGGTCACCGCCAACGACATCGACGAGGTGATTCTGGTCGGTGGTTCGACACGTATTCCGGCGGTGCAGGCGCTGGTTCGCCGGCTCACCGGCGGCAAGGACCCCAACATGAGTGTCAACCCGGACGAGGTCGTGGCGCTCGGTGCCGCAGTCCAGGCGGGCGTGCTCAAGGGCGAGGTCTCCGATGTGCTGTTGCTCGATGTCACCCCGCTGTCCCTCGGCGTCGAGACCCAGGGCGGGGTGATGACCAAGATCATCGAGCGCAACACGACGATCCCGGTCCGGCGCAGTGAGGTGTTCGCGACCGCGGAAGACAATCAGCCCGCAGTGGATGTCGTGGTCCTGCAGGGCGAACGCGAACGGGCCGCCGACAACCGGGTGCTCGGTCGCTTCCGGCTGGAAGGCATCCGGCCCGCACCCCGTGGCGAGGCCCAAGTCGAAGTCACGTTCGACATCGACGCCAACGGCATCCTCCACGTCACCGCCCGCGACAAGGACACCGGTAAGGAGCAGAGCATCACGATCAGCGAGCAGAGCAACCTGGACCAGAGTGAGGTCGAGCGCATGCTCGCGGAGGCCGAACGGAACCGGGCCGAGGATGAGGCGCTGCGAAAGGCGGTCGACGCGCGCAACGCGCTGGATTCGGTTGCCTATCAAGTGGAACGGCGACTCGCCGAACTCGGTGACAGTGCTCCGCCGCACGACAAGGCACGCGCCGAGATGCTGATCGCCGACGCCAGGAAAGCCGTGGAAGACAATGCTCCCCCCGCCGAGGTAGAGCCACTCACCTCCGAGTTGCAGCAGCTGCTCTACGGGCTCGCGCCGGTCCAGTCCGGCGGCGGAGACGGACACCGGGCAGGCGGCGGAGACGCTGCGTCGTCGGATGACGACGACGTGATCGACGCCGAATTCGATCGAAGCTGAGGCACACGATGGAAAGGTCCGCAGATCATTCGACGACCGAGTCGGCTGCCGAGTCGGCTACCGACGGGGATCAGACCGAGACGGCGCCGGATCGCACCGACACGGGGGCCGAGCTGGCTCAACTCGAGGACCGCTGGCGCAGGGCCCTTGCAGATCTGGACAACCTGCGCAAGCGGTTTGCCAAGGATCTGGACCGTGCCCGCGCCGCGGAGGTGGCGAAGGTTTCCGCTGCGTGGCTCCCGGTGCTGGACAATTTGGAGCTCGCGCTGGCCCATGCGGGCAGCGATCCCCAGGCCGTCGTCGAGGGCGTGAAGGCGATCCGAGACCAAGCGGTGCAGGTGCTGGCGCAGTTCGGCTTCGAGCGCCACGACGAGGTCGGTGTGCCGTTCTCCCCGGAGCTACACGAAGTGGTCAGCGTGGTGGCCCAACCGGACGTTCCCTCCGGGACCGTGATCGAGGTCTTGCGCCCAGGCTATGGAGAGGACGGTCGGCAGTTGCGTCCCGCCTCGGTGGTCGTCAGCAGACCCGAGGGGTGAGCACCGATGGCGCGTGACTACTACGAAGTGCTCGGTATCCCGCGCGGCGCGGGCACCGACGAAATCCAGCAGGCGTACCGCAAGCTGGCGCGCAAGTATCACCCCGACGTGAATAAGGACCCCACTGCGGAGGACAAGTTCAAGGAGGCCAACGAGGCCTACCAGGTGTTGTCCGACCCGGACACTCGGAAACGTTACGACCGATTCGGTGAGGACTTCCGGCGTGTGTCCGAGGACTACGACGAACGGGTCCGGGCCGGCGGCGGGGGCAGAAGGGTGCACTTCGGTCGAGGTTTCGGTGGCGAGGGCGCCGTCGACTTCGAGGACCTCTTCGGGCAGATGTTCGGCGGCGCCGGCGGGTACGGGCCGATTCCCGGTGCCGACCAGGAAGCGGAACTGGAACTGACTCTGGAACAGGCGTATCGGGGCGGCAAACGCACACTCAGACTGGACGGACGCCAGTACGACGTCGACATTCCCGCCGGTGTCCTGGACGGCCAGAGAATCCGGCTGGCCGGGCAAGGCGGGCGGAGCAACGGTGACGCGCCGCCCGGGGATCTGTACCTGGTGGTGCGGATCAAGCCGCATCCCCGGTTCCGGGTACAGGGCCGGGACATCTATGTGGACCTGCCCGTATCGCCATGGGAGGCGGTGCTCGGGTCGACCGTCGTCGTTCCCACCCCGGGTGGCGAGGCGAAAGTCAAAGTGGTACCGGGCTCGTCGACGGGAAGGAAGCTGCGGCTGCGCGGAGAAGGAATGCCCAATCCGCGTGGCCCCGACGGCAACCTCTACGCCGAGATCAAGGTGATGGTGCCGTCGAAACCGACAGCACGCGAGCGCGAGCTGTTCGAGCAGTTGGCCACCGAATCGAACTTCGATCCGAGGAAAGAGACATGAGCACCCCGAGCCCAGTCACCCGGTACGTATTGGTTCGCCGTCCCGGATTGTCGCCAGATGCCTTCGCCGAACGTACCGGGCTGCACCCGGACCTGGCACGAAGGCTTGTGGCGCTCGGCCTGCTCGACGCCCACCGAGACGCCGGCGGCGAGATGTCGTTCCAGCCATCCGAAGTGGCCCATGCCGCCCGCATCCAACGGCTGCGGACCGGTCTGGGCCTGAACTACTCGGCCATCGGGCTCGTACTCGATCTGCTGGATCGAATCGAGAAACTCGAAGCAGCTTCCCGCGGAAGGAGGGCACCCCATGGACACCGGCAGCCTGACTGAAAGGTCACGAGAAGCCCTGCAGGAAGCCCGGAATGTAGCGACCAGAATGGGTCACACCGAGGTCGACGGAGAGCACCTGCTGCTCGCGTTGGTCGATCAGCGGGAAGGGCTGGTACCCCGACTGCTCGAGCAGGCCGGCGCCAACGTCGACGCCCTGCGATCCGATCTGGAACGTGAACTGTCGCATAGGCCGAAGGTCAGCGGCCCCGGCGCGACGCCCGGACAGGTGATGATCACCCAGCGCCTGGCCAGGCTGCTCGACGCCGCGGAACGGGAGGCGAAGCGACTCAAGGATTCCTACGTGTCGGTGGAGCATCTCGTGATGGCGCTCTCCGAGGAGGGGTCGGCCACTGCGGCAGGCAGGGTCCTCGCCAATCATGGGGTCACGCGAGAGTCCTTCCTCGCCGTATTGACCAAAGTGCGCGGCCATCAGCGCGTCACATCGGCGACCCCGGAAGGGGCCTACGAGGCGCTGGAGAAGTACGGACGCGATCTCGTCTCCGAGGCCCGGGTAGGCAATCTCGATCCGGTCATCGGCCGAGATGCCGAGATCCGCAGGGTAACGCAGATCCTGAGCCGGAAGACGAAGAACAATCCAGTGCTGATCGGCGACCCCGGCGTCGGTAAGACCGCGATCGTCGAGGGCCTCGCCCAGCGGATAGTCCGCGGCGACGTGCCCGAGGGCCTGCGCGACAAGACGATCTTCTCGCTCGACATGGGTTCCCTGGTGGCCGGCGCGAAGTATCGCGGCGAGTTCGAGGAGCGACTGCAGGCGGTGCTGTCGGAGGTGAAGGCGGCCGAGGGGCGCATCCTGTTGTTCGTCGACGAGCTACATACCGTTGTGGGCGCGGGATCAGTCGGCGGCGACGGGTCTCTCGACGCAGGCAACATGCTCAAGCCGATGCTCGCCCGCGGCGAACTACACATGATCGGCGCCACCACTCTCGACGAATATCGCAAGCACATCGAATCCGATGCGGCACTGGAGCGTCGCTTCCAGACCGTTCTCGTCGACGAGCCCAGCGTCGAGGATGCGATCTCGATTCTGCGCGGACTTCGGGAACGCCTCGAGGTGTTTCACGGCGTGAAGATCAAGGACGGCGCCCTGGTCGCCGCCGTGACCCTCTCGCACCGGTATATCACCGACCGCTTCCTTCCGGACAAGGCGATCGACCTGGTCGATGAGGCATGCGCTCGGCAACGCACCGAAATCGACTCGATGCCCGCCGAACTCGACGAGCTCACCCGGAAAGTGACCCGGCTGGAGATCGAAGAGGCCGCGCTGTCCAAGGAAACGGACGCGGCCAGCAAGGCGCGCCTCGAAGAGCTGCGCAAGGAGCTGGCCGACCTACGGGCCGAGGCCGACGCCAGGCACGCTCAGTGGGAGGCCGAGCGGCAGGCGATCCGGCGGGTGCAGGAGCTGCGGGGAGAGCTGGAACGGTTGCGCCACGAGGCCGAGGAGGCCGAGCGCAACTACGACCTCAACCGGGCCGCCGAGTTGCGATACGGCGAGATCACCGAGCTGGAACGCAGACTCAGGGCGGCGGAGGAGCAACTGGCCACCAGGCAGGGCCGGAATCCGTTGCTGCGTGAGATCGTCACCGAAGACGAGATCGCAGAGATCGTGGCCGCATGGACGGGTATCCCGGTCGCCCGGCTGCAGGAAGGCGAGCGGGAGAAGCTGTTGAAGCTCGACGAGATTTTGCACGAGAGGGTCGTCGGTCAGGACGAGGCGGTGCAACTGGTCGCAGACGCGGTGATCCGGGCGAGGTCGGGTATCCGTGACCCACGCCGGCCGATCGGTTCGTTCATCTTCCTGGGCCCGACGGGCGTGGGAAAGACCGAGCTCGCAAAGACGCTGGCCAGTGCCCTCTTCGACAGCGAAGACAACATGGTGCGGCTGGACATGAGCGAGTACCAAGAGCGGCACACGGTGAGCAGGCTCATCGGTGCGCCCCCCGGGTACGTCGGCTACGACGAGGGCGGCCAGCTCACCGAGGCGGTACGCCGCAAGCCGTACTCCGTCGTACTCTTCGACGAGATCGAGAAGGCCCACGCCGACGTCTTCAATACCCTGCTGCAGGTGCTCGACGACGGCCGGATCACCGATTCTCAGGGCAGGCAGGTCGATTTCCGGAACACGGTGATCATCATGACCTCCAACATCGGATCCCTGTATCTCCTCGAGGGAGTCACAGCCGACGGCGAGATCAAACCGGATGCCCGGGAGCGGGTGCTGGCGGAGCTGCGCGGGCACTTCCGCCCCGAATTCCTCAACCGGGTCGACGACATCGTGTTGTTCACCCCGCTCACGCTGCCCCAGATCGAGCACATCGTCGAGCTACAACTCACCGACCTTCGGAACAGATTGTCGCAGCGGCAGATACATCTGGATATCACGCCGGAAGCGCGCCGGCTCATCGCCGAACACGGTTTCGACCCGGTCTACGGCGCGCGGCCGCTGCGGCGGTACATCGCCCACGAGGTGGAGACGAGGATAGGTCGTGCACTGTTGCGCGGCGAGATCGAACCGGGTGGCACCATCCGTGTCACGGTGGCCGGCGACGAACTCGCCGTCGCGTATGCGGAACCCGCCGTCGCGGCGGCCTGAGAAGAGGTGTCGTCGTGGGATCCGAAATGGTGAAGTGCCCGAACTGCGGCAAGGTCAACAGGGTGGCGGCGGCCGGGGAAGGAAAACCGCGCTGCGGGAACTGCCACGAGCCGCTGCCCTGGATCGCCTCGGCAGGGGACGACGACTTCGCGGAGGTCGCCGAGAAATCCTCGGTGCCTGTGCTCGTCGACCTCTGGGCGACGTGGTGCGGCCCGTGCCGCATGGTCAGTCCGGCGCTCGAGCAGCTCGCCAGGGAACGCGCGGGTCGAATCAAGCTGGTGAAGATCGACGTGGATGCTGCGCCCAGGACGGCCGAACGATTCACCGTCCGCGCCGTACCGACTCTGCTGGTGATGGACCGAGGCGAGATCCTGGCTCGTCAGGCGGGCGCCGCTCCGGTACCACAACTGCGCACATGGCTCGACCAGGCGCTTTCGGAAAAAGCAGGCAAGGAGACGAAGCCATGACATCTGTCCATGTCGACCCACACGTGACCGCGATCCGTCCCGTCGTACCCCGGACTCCGCAGGGCTGCGAGGAATGTCTTCGCCTCGGCACCCCCTGGGTACATCTGAGGCTGTGCCTGACGTGCGGACACGTCGGTTGCTGCGACTCCTCGCCGGGAAAGCACGCGAGCGCGCACGCTCACGCCATCGGCCATCCGATCGTCCAGTCGATGGAGCCAGGTGAAGATTGGCGCTGGTGTTATGTCGACCAGAACCTCGTCTGAGGACGCCGCTCCCGTCCGCGACATTCCGCCGCTCGACGAGACTCCCGATGAGCTCGGAGGATACCCGCGGCTGACGGACGACCAGGTCGCGACACTCGAGGTCGGTGGCACGCGTCGAGCGGTTCGCCCCGGCGAGCTGCTCATCCGAGAGGGCGCACCCTGCAACGACTTCTTCGTCATCCTCTCGGGCAAGGTCGCGATCATCGACGAGGGCGACGGAGACGGCGAACGCCGGATACTGCGCGTGCACGGTCCCGGCCGATTCCTGGGCGAGCTCGGACTGCTGGAAGGCCAGGTGGCGTTCTTCACCGCCGAGGCGATCGAGGACGGCGAGATACTCGTCGTCCCGGCCGACCGGGTGCGCCAGCTGGTTTCCCACGATCCCGTGCTCAGCGATCTCATCCTGCGCGCCTACCTGGTGCGGCGGCACCTGCTGATCGGGCTCGGTTCGGGATTCCGGATCATCGGCTCCTGCTATTCACCGGATACGTTGCGGCTTCGGCAGTTCGCCATTCGAAACCGATTGCCCCACAGATGGATCGATGTGGAGCAGGACGAACGGGCGGAGCAGCTGCTGCGCAGCCTGGACGTCGCCCCCGAGGACACCCCCGTCGTGATCTGGCACGGCGAGAAGGTGCTGCGCAATCCCACGAATGCGGAACTCGCCCGCATCGTCGGGCTTCCGGTCCCGGACTCGGTCCACGACGCGGCCCAAGACGTGTTCGACCTCGTCGTGGTGGGGGCGGGACCGGCCGGTCTGGCCGCGTCCGTGTACGGCGCCTCGGACGGGTTGAACACGGTGACACTGGAGTCGTTCGCCGCAGGCGGCCAGGCAAGTACCTCCTCACGGATCGAGAACTACCTCGGCTTCCCGGCAGGGATCTCCGGGGCCGAATTGGCGGAGCGAGCCGTGATCCAGGCCGGCAAGTTCGGCGCCCGCATCCTGGTGTCGGCGGAGGTGACCGGTTTGGGGTCCGAGGACGGCCACCACGTGCTCCGGCTGGCGGACGGCGGCACGGTTCGCGGCCGGGCCGTCGTGCTCGCCACCGGGGCGCGATACCGCAAGTTGGCGGTTCCGGGAATCGAGGTACTGGAGGGGACAAGCGTGTACTACGCCGCAACCCATCAGGAAGCGCGGATGTGCGGCACCGACCCGGTGGCCATCGTCGGCGGTGGAAACTCCGCCGGACAGGCCACCGTTTTTCTCGCGGACCGTGTCTCCCACGTTCACCTGCTCATCCGCAGCGGTGACCTCGGAAAGAGCATGTCCCGGTACCTCGTCGACCAGATCGAGCGCCATCCGCGCGTGACCGTCCACCGGCATACCGAGATTCGCGAGGTCCACGGTGAGAAGTACCTCGACCAGATTGTGGTCGAGAACAATCAGACGGGCGAACAGGACACCCTCCGGGTACACGCCTTGTTCGTCTTCATCGGCGCGGTGCCGCACACCGGGTGGCTGGCCGACGCGATCGCACTCGACGACCACGGCTTCGTCCTCACGGGCATGGACGCGGTCTACGCCCGTGAAGACGGCAACCGGCGGACTGGCGACCGGCCGTCGAGGACGCTCGAAACAAGCCTGCCCGGCCTGTTCGCTGCCGGTGACGTCCGCACCGGCTCGGTGAAACGTGTCGCCTCCGCTGTCGGTGAGGGAGCGATGGCGGTTCGCCAAATCCATGAATACTTCGACAGGAGCTGACGACATGCCAGTGATGGGTACCGTGAAATTCCAGCAATTCTTCCGGGCAGCGGCCGGCCTGCAAGTCGACCGGAACGACCTCAAGCGCTACACGGATTTCATCGACGACAAGATCTACGATCTGATCCTCATCGGCAAGGCCTCGGCAAAGGCAAACCTGAGGGACGTGATCGAACCGTGGGACCTGCCGATCACCAAGGGACTGCAGGAGAGCATCCACCGGTTCGAGAAGCTGGATGAGGAGATCGAACTACATTCTGTGCTCGATCAACTGGCGGCCCGGCCGCCGTTGGACATGGCCCTTTCCGAGGCGACCGAGCAGCGGCTGCCGCTGATTGCCGGAGGCTTGAGCGTGGCGCTGGCGCACACATTCGTCACGATCGAACCGGACCGTAAGAACCCCGGGACCGCCGAATGGAACGTCGCCTTCGACATCTTCCATCTCCTGCTCTGACCACCGCCCCCGCCCGGCGAACCAGTAGACCGCCGCTGGCCGTCGCGGCGGCGATCGTGCTGCTCTATGCCCAGTCCGTCAGCCGCATCATCCGGCTCACCATAGACGATGTCCTCGACGCCGACGGCCATGTGCTGCCGAACCTCGGCGAACCACCATCACCGGTCCCCCGACCGGTCGCCGAGCTGCTGCTGTCCTGGATCGACCAGCGCGCCAACATGAACACCGCCACCAATCGCGACTCCCGCTGACTGTTTCCCGGCCGTCGCGCCGGCCAGCCGATGCACCCCACGACCCTCAGCGACCTGATCAACGCCCTCGGCGTTCCCACCCGGCCGGGCCGGGTCAGCGCCCTGCATCAGGACGTCCTCGAACTCACGGGGCGGTCGTCGCCGAAGCGCTCGGCTACCACCACACAACCACCCACGCCGCCGCCCAGGCCGCCGCGACCTGGGGCCGCTACGCCACCGGCCCTCGTCCCCGGAAACCGGCTGGCTGGACACCTACTCGCGACAGTTGATTACGAGAGCCTGCCAGTCATCAGGGCGATCTTCCGTCGTGAGGTCTCCGGACCTGCGTCGACTCGGGAATTTATCTGCGGCAGAGCTTTCGCAGGCTGCCTTCATCGGATATTGCCGCTGCAAAGTGGTCACGCGCCCGCGACTCTTGGGCGGAGCGACGTCCGGCCAGATATTCCCAACCGTGGGATTCGACATTCTCCGAACTACAGTTCGAACGCCCGAATCCGAAGAGGTTTGTCGATGACCCGCACCACGCCACCCCGAGCCGTCGATGTCGCGGCCGCGTGTCCCGCACTGGCGCCGCTGGCTCGTCCCGCGACCCGGCTCCACCCGCGCAGCGGCACACCGTCGGTATACGACAGTTCGATCGGCGGCCCTTTACTGTGGCCGACCGACGAACCGTGGCCGCACTGTCACGGGCCTCACAACTGGGACTTCTTAACCAACGCGTGGAATCCCCACGAGCTCAACCCGTTACAGTCGCTAGTGGATGCGAAGCTGACGCGACACGATCCCGAACCGTGGCCGTCGGTGGCCGATGTCCCGAGTGCCATGTTGTCAGCAGTGCCGCGTGACATCTGGGAATTCGAAGCCAGCGGGTTTGATCTCGACAACCTCAACCTCCCCCCGTCTCAGCCGTTGGCGGGTCGGTGGAAGCCGACGGCCCATGTCCCGAATGCCATGTTGCCGGTAGCGCAACTTTATACGCGTGACGTCCCCGGGTTACGTCCGCCACCGGGCAAGGATCTGCTGCAGATACTCTGGTGCCCATTGGACAACGCCGATGCCATGCCCGAGACCGCGCTGGTGTGGCGCACCGCCGCCGACGTCACCGACATCCTGAACACCCCACCGGTACCGACAGCGGTGGAATACGGCTACGACTACATACCCTTGCCATGCACGGTGGAGCCGGAACGCATCATCGAATACCCGAGCGACTTCGAAGAACTCGGCGGCGAGCCGCTGGAGCAAATGCGACAGTGGGCGAGCAGGCAGCACACCGGGATCGATCCGGATGACATCGAGAGCTGGTTCATCGACAACATATGCGTTGCACCCGGGTGGAAGGTTGGCGGCCATATCCGGTGGGGCACCACGGACCCCTTTCCACAGCCATGCCCCACCTGCGGTACCGAGACCGAACCGCTGCTCACCGTCGCCTCGTCCGAATGGGACGCCGGAACCCACAGCTGGATACCGTACGAAGATCAGGCCCTCGCAGGCGATTACAGCACGACCACAGGCCCCGACGTCACAATTGCTCGCGGTTACAACATGATCCTTCGCGTCTGTCCAATCTCACCCGATCACCCCCACATCCAACTGATGCAGTAGGCCCGTAGCAATGGCCAACCAGTCAGCCCGATGGCCACTGACACATCGCCCGCCGTGACATCGACATCCGCGAGAAGACCCTGTCGCGGATAGTCTGCGAAACCTGCGCCCGCTGAACCGATCACACGGCCATCACCGCACCCTCGGTTCCGGTCACCCGCCGGTAGCCGTGGTTCACGGCTGGGTCCTGGGGCGTAGATTTGGGTTGTCTCCACCGCTCCTGCTCTCGTGTGGCCTGCGGTCGGGTTGTTCCGGTTCGGTGGGCTCTGACCCGTACATGTCGCAGTTGTCATAGGGATCGTGTTCGATGCCGGTGTCTGCATGCAACCCGACACGATCCCACTGCCATCAAGAAGGAGGTCGAACTCCGCTTCGCCTTCGGTTACGACCCGGGCGAATTCCGCGACACCCTGCACATGCTCGCCGACGGCCACACGGGTCATGGTGGCAGCGAGAACGGCTGCTGTGCTGAGCATTAGCGGAAGTCAGCTGCCTTTCAACAGCACATCGAGGTCGATGCCGTCGGCCATTGTCCGATAACCCTAGGGTTCGGATGCAGCCCGGCCGGCACCCACGCGGCGGAGATCCTCGCGCTTCCCTTCACCATCCACGGCCTGACCTTGGCGAACCGCATTGTGATGTCGCCGATGACCGGCATGCACTACCCGGGCGGAATACCTGGGCCGGACGTCGCGTCGTACGCCACGACGCGGCCTCGGACGTGGGTCTCATCGTCCCCGAGGGCACCTACGTGGGCCACCGATCCGCTGGCGGCAGCGAGCATGGATCCGGCCCGCGGCCAGAAAAAAACCGTGGCAGGTCAGCTCGCGAAGGCGCATTTGGTGTGGCATCTCAGACGTCGGCGAGGACGCCCGAGCGCCTTCGGTGACCGGCGCTCAGCGTGCGAGTGATGCGACGACGAGGTAGGTCACCGCCAACAGGGCGGTGACGATGGCCGGGATCATGTCGGCGAGCTTGTCCTTGGTCCGGACGTGGGTGATGAGCGCCCCGACCATCAGCAGCACGATCGCGACCCCAGCGAGCCGGCCGATCGGATGCCAGCCGATACCGATCAAAAGCCCTGCTGCACCGACGATTTCCAAGGCCCCGATGACTCGGAAGCCGGACACGCGGATCCCGGCGTGGGCTGCGCGTTCACGCATGGCCTGGACGGCGAGCACCTTCGGTGCTCCCACGGCGATCATCTCGAGCGCCAGCAAGGCGGCTAGGGCAATTGATGCGATCGTCATCGATCGCTCCTTTTCTCTCAGACGTGTTGGTCTCCAGCGCGCGGTAGGGGTGCCACTCGAATCCGGGCGAGGAGAACCAGTCCTCGCTCAGCACCAGGAACGGATCGGTCCACTTCCGCCGCGTGGGTCTCGGCACCGCCGCAGCGCGGTCGGCAATCGACGCTTTCCGCACGATCGTCGACGCGTCCTCGTTGACGTGCCCCAACACCAGCTTCAAATGTTGACGGACATCAATATAATGCGCTTTATTGATTACCGTCAACATTTGGTGATGGGGGCTACGCATCAGGTGCCCATCGCGGGGCACGGCAGCGTGAGCGAGCAGTGCGCGACCACGCCGAGTCGGGTGGACGAAGTCATCGATGAGTGCGCCGGCCCCAGGTTGGTCGGCCGTGAATCCTGTCCAGATGCTCAGTTGTCGGGCGCTGTGATCAGGTGATCGAGCGAGCCCTGCAGGCGGCCGCGCCGGATAGGACGCAGGATTCGGGGAATTCCTGGACGATCTCGACATCGAGGGCATCGAGCCGTTGCAGAAAACGGGGCAGGAAACTGAGCGTCACCTTCGTCGCAGTTGCCCTCGCTGGTCAGGCGCCGCGGGCTCGGAGCCCGGCCACGACCATGCCGGCGACGAATTCGGCGTGCCGGCGAACCGCCGCGGGGTCGAGCGGATCGAGTGGGTTCAGCCTCGCCGCCAGCGGGACCAGACTGAACGGCGCGGTAGCGCCGTGCGCAACCAGGAAATGTACGGTGCGGATGTCTTCCTCGGCCAGCACGCCGCGGTCGACGAGCACCTTCAGCGGCGCGGTGATCCGGTGATACAACGGTCCGACGTGCGCGTCGAACAGATACGTCAGTCGAGGCCCCTCGGTGGCGCCTTCGACCGTGACCAGCCGCAGGATCTGTGGGTGGGTGGCGTGCAGTTGAAGGAATTGCACGATCGTCACGCGTACCGCTTCGAGCAGGTCGCGCTCGGCCAACTCCGCATCCACGCTCATGTGGTCGGCGATCTCGCCGAACGCCCAGTCGACCGTGGCGTACCACAGCCTCTCCTTGGAGCCGAACCGCTGATGGACGAGGTTGTGGCTCACTCCGAGCTCGCGATTGAGCGCCGCCACCGAGGTGCCGTCGAATCCGCATTCGGCGAACACTCTCAACGCCGCGGCCAGGATATCGGTCAACGAGGCTGGTGACAGCTCGGCCGGTGGTCGCCCTTTTCGTGTCTGCGTCGCCATCCGCCCAGTTTAGGACAATATGTTGACGATCATCAACTTATATGGTTTATTGATTGCCATCAACTTTTATGACGCGGGACACATGGAGGTGGCCGATGCGCAGAGAAGAACAGATAGTCGGCAACACATTCGCCTATCGATTCGCTGATCCGGCCGCGGACCACGTGCTGCTGGTTCAGCACGGAATCGGCGGTCACGGCGGCATCTACGACAATTTCGCCGCACACTATGCCCGGTTGGGCGCCGAGGTCTGGTGCATGGATGCTCCCGGCCACGGCCGCTCGTGCGTGGACCGGCGCGCTGGCCAGTTCACCATCGAGGAGTGGATCGAAGCGGCACTGCGGCTGACCGATCACATTCGTGCCGCCACCGGGCTGCCGGTGTTCATCAAGGGATCCTCGCTCGGCGCGTCCGCCGCCTACGGCGCCTACGCCGCGTCGCAGGATTTCGCGGGCGCGATTCTGATGGGATTCGCCATCCCGTCCTCACCGCTGATCCCGGCCGAAAACGCCTTCCGCACACACGCGTTCGATCAGATGGTCGCCCTGTTCGGTCCGGCGCTGCGTTTCGATATCGACCAGTACATCGATTTCGACACCGACTACGGGTTCCGCGGCGCGGGCAAGCAGAAGCATCGGGATCCGCTCAACACCTGGACCTACGACCTGGCCTCGTGGGCGTCGATCCTGCGCTACGACCCGGCCGTGCCGTTGTCGGCCAACACCAAACCGATCCTGTTCGCCGTCGGGGAGAAAGATCCGATCTTCACTCCCGCCACGGCCCGGGCCGTCGTCGACGCCACCACCGGCCCCGTCGAACTGCACATTCACCCCGAAGGGGTGCACCAGCTGATGTTGTTCCACACCGCCGACTACGCCGATGTCGTGCGGACCTGGTGCCACAAGCAGCTGCTCGACTCCGCCCCCGAAAAGGACTGACCATCATGACCGCCACCCAACCCATCGGCGTAAACCACCTGGCGATCGCCACCCGCGACATCAAATCTCAGATCGCGTTCTTCACCGATGTCATCGGCCTGCCGCTCAAGGCGCTGTACCGCATGCACGGAGCCGAAGGCGCCTGGCACGGGTTCGTCGAACTCAACCCCACCTCCTACATCGCGTTCGTGTACCACCCCGACAACCCCGACACTCGCGAGCTCGGGGTCACCCACGCCGCCGAACCGACCGGACCGGTCGCGCCCGGTGCCATGCAGCATGTCGCACTGCATGTACGCGATCTCGACGAACTGCTGAGTTTGCGCGACCGCATCCGCAGTCGAGGGATCGTCGTGCTCGGCCCGATCGACCACGGGTTCTGCCGGTCGCTCTACCTCGCGGGCCCTGAGGGTCTGCTTGTCGAACTCACCACCGGCGACGCCATCGACGACCGCGCCTGGATCGACCCGGAAGTGGTCGAGATCAACGGCATCAGCGCCGACGAACTCGAAACCTACAAGCACCCCGCACCATTCGCCCGACCGGCTGAGCCGGTGGCCCAACCGGCCTACGACGAGACCAAACCCCATATGGCCTATCCCGACGAGGTCTACCGGCAGATCATCGCCATGCCTGACGAGCTGGTGTGGCAGATGGCCAGCCAGACCGATCCGCCGGTCCGCCTCGACTGATCGCAGCGACCCCATGGCCGACTGTGCACCGCGCCGTCCCCGCGGTGCACGGCCCACCCGACCGAAAAGGACATCCGCCCCCTCATGAAGCTCGCCAATCTCGACGGCCGTGCCACGCTCGTCACCGATACCGGCATCATCGACCTCGCCAACGCCTCCGACGGCGTCCTGCCCAGCGATCCCGATCAGGCCGTCGCGCACATACGGCAGATCCGCGCTTGGTTCAGCGGCAATCGGCCCCGGGTCGATGCCCGTGTGACGGGCGCACAGTTGCTCGCCGATCTCACGCGGCTCGGTCCGCCGGTGCGTGCGCCGCGCCAGATCTTCGCCGTCGGGCTGAACTACGCCGACCACAGTGACGAAACCGGGCTCGCCCTGCCCGAAAACCCACTGGTGTTCACCAAATTCGCCTCTGCGATCACCGGCCCCGGTGACGTGATCCCGTTGCCTACCGGCACCTGCGACTGGGAGGTGGAACTCGTCGCCGCGATCGGTGTCGGCGGACGTCGCATCGCTACCGAACAGGCCCTCGACCACGTCGCCGGATTCTGCATCGGTCAAGACATCTCCGAGCGTCGATCACAAATGGCCGGCACCCCACCGCAATTCAGCCTCGCCAAAAGTTACGAGCGGTTCGCGCCGATCGGCCCGTGGCTGACCACTCTCGACGAACTCGACGACCCCAACGATCTGGCCATCGAAGCCGTCCTCGACGGCGAGACCGTGCAATCGGGCCGCACCAAGCAGATGATTTTCGACGTCGCCGCGCTGGTCTCCCGCCTGTCAGGCATCTGCGAGTTGTTCCCCGGCGATCTGATCTTCACCGGCACCCCGGCCGGCGTCGGCTATTCCCGCACCCCGGCACGGTACCTCGCCCCGGGCAACATGCTGCGCTCGTCGATCGAGGGCCTCGGCGAGCTGCGCAACCCCTGCACAGTCGCATAGCGACGCGAAGACCTCGACAGACCGGCAACACGGGATGCAAATGCGGCCAGTCACGCCTTCTCCGTCCACACCTGGGTCGCGCCGTGTGCTCGAGTGCCGACCTCGAACACGTTGTCATAAACGCAATCTCGATCGACACCGTCCGCGGCGAAGGACACACGCTCGGTGGTGAGGACCCTGTCGCCGGCATCGCGGGGACAGCTGCACACCAGCGCCCCCTGGTGACCGGCACTGTCGACGTTCTCGAGTATGGAGTATCCCCATGCCGAGCACCTGCCGTGTTCGTCCGCGGTGGAGAGAGTCATCGCGTGTGGCTTCGTTCACTCCTGCGGCGACCGCAGCCAGGAACCATTCGCCGGCCGGGACGCGCGACGCGTGACGGCTCGCTTCGATGCCTTCTTGTCGGCATACGTTATTTCCGGGAGCGTGCGAGCGGTTACCGTCCGCCACGGCGGCGGTTCCGTCTCAGTGACCAGTGATCAGAATCGACGAACAGTTCGCCGGATCGGGGGATTCGGATATGTCAGGGGACTTCTTCCGATCGAATTCTCGGTGAGTGGTCAGTTCGTGGTAAAGGCGGTGAGGTCGCCGGTCAGCACGCCGTCCCGGATCGGCATGCAGGTGTGCGGGAATTCCTGGACGACCTCGACACCCAGGGTGTCGAGACGATCGAGCAGTTCGGGCAGGCGCTTCATGGCGCCGGTCGGCAGATCGTGGATGACGACCAAGCTCCACTGCTGGTTGCTGATCTGGTCGAGACAGCGTCGCACCCACCGGTCGGGCTCATCCCAGTCGTGCGGCATCGCCGACCACAGCACGCAGGTGTAGCGGTGTCGGCACAGGTAATCGATGGCCGGCGTGCTGAACACCCGGCGGCTCAGCACACCACCACCGGCGTAGGGACGGAACAGTTTGCCCGGATGCGCCAAAGGACCCAATAGTTGCTGGGCCGCGCCGATCTCGCGGTCGGGCAGATGCGGATCGTCGCTGTCGCCGAACTGCACCGAGTGGCTCATAGTGTGGTTGCCGATCCAATGTCCCTCGCGGGCAGCGCGTTCCGCCAGCGCACGTTCGTCCTCGCCGACGAGCCGATCACCGATGACGAAGAAACTCGACTTGATACCGCGCTCGGAGAGAACGTCGAGCACCTCGGCCGTCGCCTCGGTCGGCCCGTTGTCGAAACTGAGGGTGAGCTTCACGCGATAGTCCCATCGTTGTTCCAGGCACCCCGGGCGCGCAGTCCCGCCACGATCATGTCCGCCACGAACTCCGCGTGCTGCCGCACCGCATCCGGACCCATGGGGTCGAGGGGGTCGAGCATCCGTGCGAACGGCACCTGGCTGAACGGCGAGGTCCCCCCGTGCGCGACCAGGAAATGCAGACTGCGCACATCGGCGCTGGTCATCACCCCGGCATCGACGAGCACCTTCAGCGGCGCGGTCAGTCGCGTGTAGAGCGGTTGCACGTGCACCTCGAACAGGTAGTCCAATCGAGCGCTGGCCGCCGCGCCCTCCACGGAGACCAGGCGCAGGATGTCGGGGTGGCGTGCGTGCACCTCGAGGAATCGCACGATCGCCAGGCGCGCGGCGTCGAGAACGCCGACCGCGGCCAACTCCAACTCCAGATCGAGTTCCTCGGCGACCGCGCTGAAGGCCCGGTCCACCGCCGCGCGCCACAGTCCCTCCTTGGAACCGAAGCGCTGATGGATCAGATTGTGGCTTACGCCCAGCTCCCGGTTGAGTGCGGCGACGGAGGTGCCCTCGAAGCCCTGCTCGGCGAACATCGCCAGCGCCCGAGCCAGGATGTCGTTCGTCGCGGCGGGTGATTCCTCCGCCGACGAGGGGCGCCCGCGGCGCTTGGCAGTGGTCATGCGGCCAGTCTAGAACAAAATATTGACGATCATCAATTTTTCCGTCTAATCTGGGCTGTCCCAGTTAGTTGATGGTCATCAATTTTAGGAGGATGGACCATGACACGGCAACGTAGCCGTCGACCGCGTACACAGCGATCCGCGCTTCGGCCATTCGGTGTGCTGGCGACCCTGGGCGGGACCGGGCACAACTGGTTCGAACGCTGGGCCGGGGTCGGGGTCTTCTTGGAACCGTGGCTGGGCAGGCGGGCCACCAACGTCCTGTGGGCAGTGGCACCGGCCTTGCTGCTGCGCAGCGCTCGTCCGCGCGGGCGAGCCGACGAAGCGGTACTGGCGTTCAATGCCGGGGTATCGATCGCATCGGTAGTGGTCCACTTCGTGGACTGGCCGTGGTCGCGCCGACTGGGCATCTTCCCTTGGCTGGATGAGGCCGAGGGCATGGAGCAGAATCTGCTGCCTCCCTACAACACGGTGCTGTGGCTGTGGGGAATCGGCGGCGTGGGGGCGGTCTTGACCGAGACACGGCGCGCCGACCTGAAATTCGTCGCGGCCGGTCTGCTCACCGGGCCGCTGCTGCTGGCATCGGCGCGCCACCACTTCGCCTGGGCGCGCGAACAGGCAAACCACACCTCCGGTGAGGACGGCCAGTGGAGTTCGGCGTTCATCGACACCACGGACCGGACCGAGTCCGGTCGGCCCGGATCTGTGCTCGACGTACCGCGCTCCTGATCTGCCCGCCACCTCGCCGCGAACACGGTGAGCGGCTCGACAACGGCACGGCGACCTCCGGAAGGAGACGGCGATGAAACGTGAAGAACACATCATCGGCGACAGCTTCGTCCAGCGATACGCCGACGCCTCGGCCAATCTGTGCTCGAGCCCGCGACCGGCGGCTGCGAACGCAAGCGTAAGATCCTGCGCGTCCTGTTCGTGATGGCCGATGGGAGGTCGGTGAGCCAGTGGATCCCGCGCTCCGGCTCAGTCGGGCTGCCCCGGGTCCCTCGACGCTTCGGACGTCTCGGATCTGCAGTCCCCCTGGCCTGCGATGCGCAGGCTCGGTCGACTTCACCACCCGCGAAACCTGGCGCGAGGCTGTCTCGGAACTGACCGCCAGGGACCACGACGTCCACTTGGACCTGTCCGGCCTTTCGTTCATCGACACTTACGGAACCTCGATTTTGGTAGAAGCCGCCACCCGATCCTCGGAGGTTCGACGAATCGTGGTACATCGGCCCCCGGCGATGATGCTTCGGGTACTCGCGGTGTTCTGGCCCTCTCTACAGACGATCGAGGTAGTGCACACATGAGCTTGCCTGGCGTTACCGACCCATTCGTGCACCCCGCGCTGTTCTACCGCGACACGGCGGAATACCTCGCGGGCACCCTCGGCTTCATCCGCCAAGGACTCGCGAACGGCGAACCGGTCGCGGTGGCGGTCCCCGGTCCCAATCTGTCGCTTCTGCGCACTGCACTGGGCTCCGACGCCGCCTCGGTCCAGCTGATGGACATGACTGTCGAAGGCCGCAACCCGGGCCGCATCATCCCCGGCGTGCTTCGCGCCTTCGCCGACAAGTACCCCTCCGGACGCGTGCGAATCATCGGCGAACCGATCTGGGCCGGACGCTCGTCGCTGGAGTATCCAGCCTGCGTTCAGCACGAGGCTCTGATCAACGCGGCATTCACCGGGCGGGAAGTGAGCATCCTGTGTCCCTATGACACCGAGCGTCTTTCGACCGAGGTCTTGAACGACGCGCACGCTACCCACCCTGTGCTCATCGATCACGCGGGCCGGCGAACGAGCAGCGCCTACGACCCCGACCACATCGTCGACTTCTACAACAGAGAACTGCCCTCCCCACCCGCGGCCTCCGCAACCGTAGCCTTCGACGCGACGTCGCTGCCCCACATCCGGCGCCTGGCCATCGATTACGCCCGCGACGCCGGCATGCCCGAGCACCGCGAGATCGATCTCGAACTGGTGATCGCGGAGACCACCACCAACTCGGTCGTCCACGGCGGTGGGCACGGCAGGCTCACGATGTGGGCCGAGCAGAATCAGATCCGCTACCAGATCAGCGATCAAGGACACATCACGAATCGCCTCGCGGGCCGCCTGCCCGCACAGTCCTATCGCCCAGGCGGCCGCGGGCTGCTGATGGTCAACCAGCTCACCGACCTCGTCCGAATCCACACCACCCCGCACGGCACCACCATCCAGCTCCACTTCGGCTTGGATCGCGATTCGCCTTAGCCCGCGCTCTGCACCCGGCGGCACCGTCCGTGCGCACCAGCACCTTGCGGCGCGCCGACGCCCCAGCCGCTCTGCGAGCCGGAGCGCGCAAGGGCTGTCGGCGGACCGGCCCGTGACGAGTTCACTGCACTTTCGGCCTCGCGAAAGGTCTCGGAGGCAGAACTTTCCACCGTCGCCGCGTGCCGAGTTCGTACCGGACTCGCACCGGCGTCCTCGGTCGGCCGGTCTCAGCTGCCCGGGGAGTCTTGACCCGGCCCCACTTGAATACCCACCACGCACGTGTCGTCGTCGGTATCGGCATCGCTGCCGTCGAGCAATTCGTCCAGGCGCTCGTCCAGGGTTCCGCTGAGCTGTGCCGACCTCACGAGCAACCGTTCGATGCAGTCGTCCAGCAGCCGGTCTCGGCGCTCGATCAGCCCATCGGTGTAGAGCAGGAGAGTGTCGTCCGGCTCCAGTTGCAGTTCGGCTTCCTCGAACGTCGTCTCCGCTACAGCTCCGAGGAGCATCCCTTGGAGCAGGGGCAAGCTGGACGCCTGGCCTGCGCGCACCAGCACCGGCGGCAGGTGGCCCGCGCGGGCCCAGCGCAGGACGCGGGTCTGTGGGTCGTAGAGCCCGCAGATGGCGGTGGCGAAGATGTTGTCGGTCAGGTGGTGGGCCACCAGGTTCAGCCACGTCAGCATCTGCCCTGGACCTGCGCCGGTGGCGGCGAGGCCACGCAGGGCGTTGCGGAGCACCACCATGCCTGTGGCTGCCTTGACGCCGTGGCCGGTGATGTCGCCGACGGACACCAGGATCTGCTTGGAAGGCAGCACGACCGCGTCGTACCAGTCTCCGCCGACGGTGTATTCCTGCTCGGCGGGCCGGTATCGCACCGCTATGCGCAGACCGAACGCCTCGATGGACGGCTGCGCGTCCGGCATGATCGCCTGCTGGAGCTGCCGTGCCAGCTGGCTTTGTTCGGCGGCGTGCTGCTCGGTGTGCGCCAGCCGGTCGCGTGTCGCGGACAGCGCGACCTCGGTCCAGTGTTGCGCGGAGATGTCTTGGTAGGCGCCGCGGATGGCGGCCAGGTGGCCTGCCTCCAGGACCGGTTCGGCGACGATCCGGATGTGTCGGGTCACGCCGTCCGGCCGGATCAAGCGGAAGGCCGTGGAAGCCGAGCGGCGGTAGCGCAGCAAGGTCCGCAGGAACCGGTCGACGG
This sequence comes from Nocardia sp. NPDC059691, assembly GCF_042733915.1. Classification (NCBI taxonomy): domain Bacteria; kingdom Bacillati; phylum Actinomycetota; class Actinomycetes; order Mycobacteriales; family Nocardiaceae; genus Nocardia; species Nocardia sp. NPDC059691. The sequence continues at coordinate 207,892 of NZ_JBHWFB010000006.1, forward strand.
CATTCGCGTCGTCGCCGTGGACGTGCCCCGGCAGTTGCGCGAGCGGGATCGGCTCCGCGGTGGGCGCGAGCCCGTAGAGAGCGAAAAGTTGACTGCTCCAGGTGATCTCGCCGCTTGCGGCGTTCTCTTCGAACCCGCCGACGCGGCCGAGGCGCTGTGCGTGCTGCAGCAGCGCCGCCAGCCGCGCCGTCTCGTCCTCCACCCGCCATACCAGCAGCACGGTGTCGCCGTGGCGGCTGATGCTGAGGGCGGTCGAGACGGTCAGTGGTACTTGGCCGACCAGTTCGGTCAGCATCATTCGGTCGGTACGGTAGGTCTCGCCGGTGGCGAAGACGTGCTCGATCCGCTCGAACAGCTGCCCGTCACTCGCCGCCATGGGGTACGCCTCGAGCAGCAACGCGCCGTTGACCAGGCCGCGCGGACGCCCGGCCGGGTCGACGAAGCAGCTGTTGACGTGGTGGATGCGGAAGTCGGCGAGCGCGCCGTCGTCGCCGAGGTGGGGCAGCAGCACGAGCGCCGGGTCGAAAAGGCCGTCCGCGAGTCGCACGAGGTCCGCGACACCGGGACGGTCCGGCGCCCGCACAGCGGCGAGGTCCGACTCCAAGGTGTGTGCGCACAGCTCGGCCAGTGCCTCCAACTGCCGGTGCACCTGGGGCGGCTGTGGTTCGAGCGGTCGCGGCCAGCACACCTCGAGTACGCCGAGCAGCTTGCCCCCCGCGCCCGCCGGAATCGCCGCCCTGCCGCCTTCGCGGTCACCGATGGACGGCGGCCCGGCCCGGTTCAGGTCATCGATCCATACCGCGTTGCGCTCCATCAGCGCCTGCCGGGCCGGAGTCACCACACCGGGCGGCACGTATCGCCAGCGCTCGGCCTCGTGGGGGCCGATGCCGGCGAAACCGGACAGGGTCAGCGACGCGTCGGCGCCTGCGGACCAGATCGCCACGGCGGTGGCGCCCAGCGGCGTCAGAGCGTGCTCCAGCACCGACTCCGCGACACGTTGACTGTCACCGGCTGCACCGGCTGCAAGCAGCCCGCTTTCGGCCGTACGCAAGCGCACGGCCGCGGATGGCTCTCCCGGTGAGGCGGCGCGCAGCAAGAACTCGCCCACCACCGCGCTGACCTTGTCCTGGGCCGACTGGTCGACCAGTTCGGCAGCCAACTCGAGCGGTGTGATGCCCGCTCGCTCGGCGAGGGCCTCGAGTTGCCGTGCCGCCTGCGCGGGCCCGCAGTGCAGCCGTTCGACCAGAACGCCCTTGGCCATCTCGATCAGCGCGCGTCCGTCGGCGGTGGCCTGGGCCTGTTGGATTTGCGCACGCAACCGCTCTACGGTGGCCGCGAGGCGGTGGACCGCGGGGCCAACGGGCGAGTGAGCGTCAGCTGCCGCGCCGGCCTCGGTGTAGGGGTTTTCCAGGTCGGTCATCAGGCATCCAGCCAGTGCTGGATGCACGCGATCAAAGCGTCCGCGTCGACCGGTTTGGTGACGTAGTCGTTGGCTCCGGAGGCGAGGCTCTTCTCGCGGTCGCCCAGCATCGCCTTGGCTGTCACGGCGATGATCGGCAGGCTCTCGTACCGTGGCATCTCGCGGATCGTCGCCGTCGCGGTGTAGCCGTCCATCTCGGGCATCATCACGTCCATCAGGACCAGGTCCGTCTCCGGGTGGGCGATGAGCTTGTCGATGCCCTCCCGCCCGTCCTCCGCGTGTAGAACGCTCATGCCGTGCAGTTCGAGGATGCTGCTGAGCGCGAAGAGGTTGCGGGCGTCGTCGTCGATGATGAGCACCGTGCGGCCGGCGAGCTTGCCGTCCGGCCGCTGTGGCGCCGGGGCGGATGCGTCTTCGCGACGGACCAAGGGCAGCATGTCGCCGGGTGCCTCGGCGGTGACGTGCAGCGCGATCCGCTCCCGCAGATCGTCCAGGCTGGACAGCAGCTCCAGCGGCTGGCTTGTGGCGCGATGTTGCAGCATGCGTTCCTGCTCGGCGTCGAGCCGGCGGTTGTGAACCAGTACCGGGACGCTTCTCAATGCGACGTCCCCGTCCATCGTCTCCAGGAACCGCAGCGCGGCGCCGTCGGGCAAGTCCAGCTCGAGCACGACGCAATGGAACGCTTCGGCGGCCATCGCCGCCACCGCCTCTTCCACCCCCACCGTAGTGACGACCTGAACCGGACCACGCGGGTCGTTGCTGTCGGCCAGTTCGGCGACAGCGCTTTGCGCGACCAGCGACAGCAGGCCTTGCGGGCGCTCTTCGACGACCAAGAGCCTGCGGTGCTGTTGAGGTGTGGGAGCAGGGGTGCGCTCCGGCCGACTGTCGGCCTGCTGCGTGTCGTCCCGCTCGCGAGGCGGCGCCTCCTGGAAGTCCGGCCGCGCGACCGGGAGGTAGAGGGTGAACGTGCTGCCCTCGCCCAGCGTGCTTTCGGCGCTGATGGCGCCGCCGAGCAGGTAGGCGATCTCCCGGCTGATCGACAGACCCAGGCCGGTGCCGCCGTACTTGCGGCTGGTGGTGCCGTCGGCCTGCTGGAAGGCGCCGAAGATCGACTCGAGCTGGTGTTCGGCGATGCCGATCCCGGTGTCGATCACCCGGAACGCGACAGCCGGGCCGTGCTGGCGCACTGCTGCGGGCAACTCGCTCGCCTCCGCCGGTTCGATCCGCAGCTGTACCGACCCGGTCTCGGTGAACTTGACCGCGTTGGACAGCAGGTTCCGCAGCACCTGCCGCAGCCGCGAGTCGTCGGTGAGCAGGTCCGACGGCAGGCCGGGTGCGGTCGTGACGCGGAAGCGCAGACTCTTCTGGGTGGTCATCGGCCGGAAGGTGGCCTCGAAGTAGTCCAGCAACTGACGCAACGACACGCGTTCGGGCGTGAGGTCCATCTTGCCCGCCTCCACCTTCGACAGGTCGAGGATGTCGTTGATCAGCTGGAGCAGATCCGAGCCCGCCGAGTGGATGATGCCCGCGTACTCCACCTGCTTGGGCGTGAGATTGCGGCTCGGGTTCTGGGCCAGCAGCTGGGCGAGGATGAGCAGACTGTTGAGCGGGGTGCGCAGCTCATGGCTCATGTTGGCCAAGAATTCCGATTTGTACTTCGACGCGAGCGCGAGTTCTTGGGCACGGGTCTCGAGTTCCTGCCGCGCCTGCTCGATCTGAAGGTTCTTGGCTTCGATGTCGCGGTTCTGCATGGCCAGCAGTGCCGCCTTGTCCTCCAGCTCGGCGTTGGATCGCTGCAGTTCCTCCTGCTGCACTTGCAATTCCTCGGAACGGGCTTGCAGTTCGGTGGTCAGGCGCTGGGATTCCACCAGTAGCTCGTCGGTGCGGGCGTTGGCGATGATGGTGTTGACGTTGACGCCGACCGTTTCCATCAGCTGGTCGAGGAAATCCCCGTGGATGCGGGTGAAGCGGTGCACGGAAGCCAGCTCGATCACGCCGAGGACCTGTTCCTCCACCACGATCGGCAACATGAGCAGGTTCACCGGTGCGGTCTGCCCGAGCCCGGAGGAGATGGTGACGTAATCGCCGGGCACATTCTCCACCGCGATCGTGCGGCGACTGCGTGCGGCCTGGCCTACCAGGGACTGGCCGAAGGCGAACCGCGAAGGGCTGCCCGATTCCTCCGGGCTGCCATAGGAGCTGATCAGCCGCAGCTCCGGCCGCTCGTCGCTGTCGTCGGCGAGGTAGAACGCGCCGAACTGCGCGGAAACCAACGGCACCAGCTCGTCCATGATCAGCCCGGCCACCACGTGCAGGTCGCGTTGACCCTGCATGAGACCGGAGATACGAGCGAGGTTGGTCTTCAGCCAGTCCTGATCCTGGTTGGCCTTGGTGGTCTCGCGCAGCGACTCCACCATCGCGTTGATGTTGTCCTTCAACTCCGCGACCTCACCGGAGGCCTCCACGGTGATGGAGCGGGTCAGGTCGCCCTCGGCGACGGCGCTGGTGACCGCGGCGATCGCGCGGACCTGGCGGGTCAGGTTGCCCGCCAGCTCGTTGACGTTCTCGGTCAGCCGTTTCCATGTGCCCGAGACGCCCTCGACCTCGGCCTGGCCGCCCAGCCGCCCCTCCGATCCCACCTCGCGGGCGACGCGGGTGACCTCGGCCGCGAACGCGGACAGCTGGTCGACCATCGTGTTGATCGTGGTCTTCAACTCGAGGATCTCGCCGCGCGCGTCCACGTCGATCTTGCGGGTCAGATCGCCTTGCGCGACCGCGGTGGTGACCTGGGCGATGTTGCGGACCTGGTTGGTCAGATTGTTCGCCATGGAGTTGACGTTGTCGGTCAAGTCCTTCCACGTGCCCGCCACATTCGGCACGCGTGCCTGGCCGCCGAGCATGCCCTCGGTGCCGACCTCGCGGGCGACGCGAGTGACCTCGTCGGCGAACGCGGACAGCGTGTCGACCATCGTGTTGATCACCCCGGCAAGCGCCGCGACCTCGCCCTTCGCCTCCACGGTGATCTTCTGACTCAGATCACCGCGCGCCACCGCCGTGGCGACCTGAGCGATCGAACGCACCTGGCCGGTCAGGTTCGACGCCATCACGTTGACGTTGTCGGTCAGGTCCTTCCACGTGCCCGACACGCCCCGCACAGTCGCCTGGCCACCGAGATTGCCCTCGGTGCCGACCTCGCGGGCCACGCGGGTGACCTCGTCGGCGAACGCCGAGAGCTGATCGACCATCGTGTTGATGGTCTCTTTCAGCTCCAGGATCTCGCCGCGGGCATCCACCCTGATCTTCTGACTCAGATCGCCACGGGCCACCGCGGTGGTGACCTGGGCGATCGAACGCACCTGCGCGGTGAGGTTGTCGCCCATGACGTTGACCGACTCGGTGAGGTCCTTCCAGGTACCGGAGACGCCCTTCACGTCCGCCTGCCCGCCCAGCCTGCCCTCGGTGCCTACCTCGCGGGCCACGCGGGTGACCTCGTCGGCGAACGCCGAGAGCTGATCGACCATCGTGTTGATGGTGCTCTTCAGCTCCAGGATCTCGCCACGGGCGTCCACTCTGATCTTTTGAGACAGATCGCCCTGCGCCACCGCGGTTGCCACCTGAGCGATCGAACGCACCTGCGCGGTCAGGTTGCCCGCCATGAAGTTCACCGAGTCGGTGAGGTCGCGCCAGGTGCCGGAGACGCCCTTCACATCCGCCTGGCCACCGAGGATGCCCTCGGTGCCCACCTCGCGCGATACCCGCGTGACCTCGTCGGCGAAGGACGACAGCTGATCGACCATCGTGTTGATGGTGTTCTTCAGCTCGAGGATCTCGCCACGGGCGCTCACTGTGATCTTCTGGCTCAAGTCGCCTCGCGCCACCGCCGTCGTCACCTGCGCGATGTTGCGGACCTGGTCGGTCAGGTTGCCCGCCATGAAGTTCACCGAAGCGGTGAGGTCGCGCCACACGCCGCCGACGCCGGGCACCTCCGCCTGACCGCCGAGCCGGCCCTCCGAACCTACTTCGCGCGCGACGCGGGTGACCTCGTCCGCGAACGCGGACAGCTGGTCCACCATCGTGTTGACCGTGTTCTTCAGCTCGAGGATCTCACCGCGTGCGTCCACGTCGATCTTCTGGGACAGGTCGCCCCGCGCCACCGCGGTCGCGACCTGGGCGATGTCGCGCACCTGGCTGGTGAGGTTGCCCGCCATCGCGTTCACCGAGTCGGTGAGGTCCTTCCAGGTGCCGGACACGCCGGGCACCTCGGCTTGACCACCCAGCCGCCCGTCCGTGCCGACCTCGCGCGCGACCCGGGTGACTTCCGAGGTGAACAGCGACAGCTGGTCCACCATGCCGTTGAACACCGTCGCGATCTCGCCGAGCAACCCGTCGGCGTCCGTCGGCAACCGGGTGCCGAAATCGCCGTCGCGCACGGCTGTCAATCCGGCCAGTAGCTGGCGCAACTCGACCTGATCCGCGGCCGTGACAGCCTGCTTCGATGCGGTGCGGGCAGGTGCCGCCGTGTCTGTCATGCTCATCCTCGCTCTGCCCCACCCCATTCGGACGCGATGCCGCGCACGACGGGATCGCCGACCAGCGGTGCTGTGCTGGCTGCTGAACACAGAGACACCCGCGCATATCGCTTTGAAACTATCATTCACGAGACGCGATGCCCGGCGTCCGGTTTCCCGGAACCGATTTGGAAGGGCCCAACGGCCCAGCCCGCAGCAGCATGGCCACCCCGTGCGGGTTGTCGAGAGTGACGGTGGTGGCGGGGTCGCGGTCCAACAGCGCCTGCACCTGTTTGCGCGCCTCGACCTGCCGCAACTTGCCCAGTAGCTCGGCCACCCATAAGGGTCGGTGAGGGGGATGAGAAAATTCCTGCAGGGATTATGGCGGCGGGGTCTACGGCTGCTACTACCAATGACCATCAGGTTCGGCACGCGAAGGGAGCGCTGCATCCAGCCATGCGGCTGTGACGCGTGCGCGGCATGCAAGGGGACGGAGGTCGCCAATGGTAAGCATGCGAGATTGGTCGAGAGAGGGACCTTCGCCAAGGCTCGTTCAATCCAGCTGAGTTGGGCGGGGCACCGCCCCGTGACCGCTTCGCTCAGCGCGCACGGCGGCTACTTAAGACTGGTGTCAGGGCTTTTGCCGCTCACCTGACTTCAGGAACGTCCGCCGGGCATGGGTGGCTATGGGTGGCGCTGTGCGGGTGGCGATTTCGGCCAGGTCTGTGGCGCTGGTGAGTTGGGTGATACTGGCGGGGTGAACGGGACGTGGGAGGCGTGGGGTGGGGTCGTGGTGGCCGCGGTCGCCGCGATACCGGTAGCCGGTCTCGTGGCCTGGTGGCTGGTCGGGCGGCGCGGGTGGCGGGCGGCGCTGTGCGATGTCGGGATGGTGACGGGTACCGCGCCGTGGTTGTGGATGATCCTCACGCCGACCGGAACGGGTCGTTCGCTGAATCTCGTGCCGCTGCGTGATCTGGCCGAGCAACTGGCCGACGACCGGGTAATCGAGCAGTTCGGCGGGAATCTTTTGGTCTTCGCCGCACTCGGCTTCCTGTTGCCGGTGCGCCGACCCTGGTTCGCCCGCTCATACCGCATCCTGTTGGCAGGAGCGGCAGCTTCGATCGCGGTGGAGACTGCACAGTTCGCCCTCGCTATCGGCCGTCACTCATCCGTCGACGACGTACTGTTGAACGCGGCCGGTGCATGCCTGGCCCGCCAGCTCTCACGACATCTGTGGACGTCGCGCGCAATTACCGACCGCTCCGAGCCGGCTTTACCCGAAGAGCCGACACGGGGCATCGTCTCCGAGCGATACGGCGTCCTCCAGCCGACCTTCCCCGAGTAGGGAGATCGTCGAGAAAGTGCGTGGCCGCTGGGGCGATGCCAGCCATCCACGACGAGCTGCCCTGATCAACAGATCCCACACTGGAGACCGATCCCGCTGGATGCGCGGAAATCGGCATGAGCGCGCACTCGAGTTCACTAGAGCCAGCTTGGTGATCGGCCGGGGGAGTGGTTCCGGTGTTGCCGAGCGGCGATTGGACCCGTGAGTCGCCTGTAGAGATTATTCGGCTTCTTAACGAAGAGTTGAGCTCTCAACAGCGGTTTGACGTGCAGCGCGAGCGAAACCCTGTTCCCCGTCGGGTGAAAGCCGTTCGCTGCCGGGTGGGTGGATGGGCTCCGGGGGAGTGATGACCAAGCGGCGGATGGCTCGCATGTACTCGTCCTCGGGTGAAAGCGGTTCGCTGCCGGGAGGATAGAGCGGCTCCGGGCGAGTCCCGAATAGGTAGTCGCGGAAGGCTCGCAGGTACTCGTCCAGGTCCCGTCGATCGGCGAACCTGGTTTCGGTCGCGTCGAACCATTCATCCGGTGTCGGGTGCCAGGCGATCATGTAGTCGAGAGCTTCGCGCACCATGTCCCCGTAGGTCGGATCCGTGGCGCAGACGGCGCGTAGCGCTGGGGCGCTGAGCCGCATTCCGCGGCCGTACTCGGCGTGGTGCATGGTCACCAGCGGCCACAGCAGCCCATTGATATGCGGGATTTCGTCCCACCATGTGGTTTTCGTGTGCAGTGTCTCGCTGACCCGCATTCGGCGGCCCGATGCTGTGACGGGTGTCGGGTATTCGGAAGGCGCGCCTCTTCGGTCGATGGCGCGGGTCGGCCCGGTTTCAAGGTTCACGGGTGGATACCACACGCCGCGCCACACCGGGACTCCGAGATAGCGAGGATTCACCGGCAGTGGCTCGGCCAGTGAGATGTCGGCCGTAATTCGGTGCACGGGTGGCATCGGTTCGTCGGGGAACAGCTTCACCACCATCGACAGGCAATCCGGTACGTCGAATCCAGTCACGCCGACGCCCTGCCGGAAACGTGGGTCGGAGCACTGCTGTGGGTCGAATCTGATCCAGTACCGCCGCGGAGTGGTCATCCGCGATGTCCTTCCATCGGCATCAATGTCGAACGCTGACCCGATGGTCCCAGAGTTGATCAGCGTCTACCACTCGATAATCGGCAGGAGCGGATGTTCGTCGAGTTCGGACGTAGGGTGAGGTCCCGTGGAGTCGGACAGCAAGCTAGAGGACTTACGGTCAGTGCTCTCCTGCGTTTTCGAGAAGCTCGGTGCCGAGAGCCTCACCGAGCCCGACCGGATCGAGTTGGTGGCGCGCGCCGAGGTGGTTCAGGACCAGATCGACGCGATCGAGGATGTCATCGATGACGAGGAGCGCGTGCGCGTGGGAACGACGACGCTCGTACCGGAGCCTTCGGGTGATCGGCTGTTCTGAGGCGGCGCTGAACCGCCCGGGTCGCGACAACACAGTGCGTTCGAAGCCGAGACTCGGAGTGCTTGCGCAGCGCATCAGCGCAGTCCTCGTTCGGTAGCGGTGGCCGCCGAGGCGCGCGGCGCCAGTGTCGAATTCGGTGAACCGCTTCAGATTGTTCATGCCGCACGTGGCGCTCCCCGAGGCCGTGGAACAGGGTCGAAGCTGCAACGGGATCTGGCTGCCGACCGATAGCACCGCGCGCGGGCACGGCATCCAGTGATCGTCGCCGACACCTGGAACGGCTGGTACTACAGCTCCGCCGACGTCTGGGTGACCACGGCGGCCTTCCTGTCCTGGGCGGGTCCGGGGCAGCGGCCACCGCGCCGCCGACCACCCCGTTCGTAGACTCGAAGCATGACGGTGCGTGCGGAGGAGACCGTGCTGCCGCCGAGCCTGGTGGATTTGGCGGTGCGGCATGTGCGGTCGGAGGTACTGAGCGGGGCGTACGCGCCGGGGGATCGGATCGGCGAGGAGGCGCTGTGCGCCCGGCTGGGCACCAGCCGGGCGCCGGTGCGGGAGGCGCTGCGGCTGCTGGTGCAGGAGGGGCTCATCGAGCATCTGCCGCGCCGCGGCTTCCGGGTGGTGGTGTGGTCGGCCACGGACGTGCTGCAACTGTTCGAGCTGCGGCGGGTCCTGGAGCGGCACGCGGTGGAGAGCGCGTTTCCGCTGCCCGCCACGGGAGATCCGCTGCGCGCGGTGCGCGCCGCGCTGGCCGACATGCGGGCGGCCGACGGCTGCGGCGACGACTTCGAGCGGGACAACGCGCACCGCCGCTTCCACGCCGCGATCGTCGCGCTGGCCGGCCATCGGCAGCTGGATCTGGCCTATGCGCCGATCCTGCTGAAGCTGCAGCTGCCGATGGCCCGCAACCTGCGGGAGGAGGCGCGGGCCACGCACCGCCGCGACGGGGTGCGCCGGCACGCCGCGCTGCTGGCCGCCCTGGAGACCAACGACCGGGACATCGTGCTGGAGGAGATGCGCAGGCACGGCGAGCTGGCCTACCTCGATCTCGAATTCCGCTGACCGGCAACACAGCCGAAACACGCGAATACACTGGCCTTCACGCATTCTGTCGACAATCGACAAATGCACAGCCCGGGGCCCAGCATCGCCGAGATTCTGCATTCACACGAAAGCGGTAGCGGCTCACCGACGGACACCGCGGCGCGGGTCGCCGACGCGATCGCCGCCAACGGCGACGACGGCACCTGGATCACGCCGGTGCCCCGCGCGCAACTGCTGGCCGCGGCGGCCGAGATCGAGCGGCGGCCGGGCGCGCGCACGCTGCCGCTGTACGGCGTGCCGTTCGGAGTGAAGGACAGCATCGATGTCGCGGGCTGGCCCACCACCCTGGCCTGCCCCGACTTCGCCTATACGGCAACCGGAACCGCCCCGGCGGTGCAGCGCCTGCTGGACGCGGGCGCGCTGTTCGTCGGCAAGACCAACCTGGATCAGTTCGCCACCGGGCTGAACGGCACCCGCACCCCATACACCATCCCGCGCAGCGTCTTCGGCGGCGACCTCGTCTGCGGCGGGTCCAGCTCCGGCTCCGCGCGGGCGGTGGCCCTGGGCGAGGTGCCGTTCTGCGTGGCCACCGATACCGCCGGGTCCGGCCGGGTCCCGGCCGCGCTCAACGGCATCGTCGGCTGGAAGCCGTCGCGCGGGTTGATCAGCGCGGTCGGGCTCGTCCCGGCGTGCAAGTCGCTGGACTGCGTCACCCTCACCGCGACCTCGATCGAGGACCTCGACCGGGTCTTCGACGTGATCGCGGCGGTGGACCCGGACGATCCCTGGAGCCGCCCCCGCGGGCCGCGCCACCGCGGCGGGCGGCTGCGCGCCGGGCTGCCCGCCGCGGCGGAGCTGGAGTTCTTCGGCGACACGGTGTTCCGTGATGCGCACCTGACGCTGCGGGAGCGCCTGTCCGGGCTCGGATTCGACTGCGTGGCGACCACTCTGGAGCCCTTCTTGGCGGCGGGCGAGCTGCTCTATCAGGGCCCCTGGGTGGCCGAGCGGCTGGTGGAGTTCGGCGACTTCCTGGCCGATCATCCGGACTCGATACTGCCGACAGTGCGCGAAATCCTCACCGGTGGCTACCGGTTCGACGCGGTGGACGTGTTCCGGGCGCAGCAGCGGCTACAACGGCTGCGCGCGCGGGTGGCCCGGATGTGGGCCGACTTCGACGTGCTGGTGCTGCCGGCCATCGGCACCACCTTCACCGTGGCGCAGGTGCTGGCCGATCCTGTCGCCACCAACACCGTGCTCGGGCACTACACCCATTTCGGGAATCTGCTCGACCTCACCGCCGTGGCGGTGCCGGTGGGCGTGACCGGCGACGGACGGCCGCTGTCGGTCATGGTGGCCGGTCCCGCGCTCGCTGACGACACCGTGCTGGCGGCCGCGGCGCGCATCCTCGACGAACCCCGCACGGTGGTGACCGCCGCGGCCGCCGCCCGAGCAGCGAAGGAGCGATAATGACCGCCACACAGTCCATTCCGGCGCGGCCGGGACCCTTCCGATACGAGCCGGGCACCCTGGCCCTGCTGATCATCGATATGCAGCGCGACTTCCTGCTGCCCGGCGGCTTCGGCGAGAGCCTCGGCAACGACGTCCGCCTGCTGCGCACGGTGATCGAGCCGCTGCGCGCGCTGCTGGCCGCCGCCCGCGAGGCGGGGGTGCCGGTGCTGCACACCCGGGAGGGTCACCGGCCCGACCTGTCCGACTGCTCCCCGTCGAAGCTGTTGCGCGGCAACCCCTCTCAGCGCATCGGCGACCCGGGGCGGTTCGGCCGCATCCTGATCCGCGGCGAGTACGGCCACGACATCGTCGACGAGCTGGCGCCGCTGCCGGACGAGGTCGTGATCGACAAGCCGGGCAAGGGCGCCTTCTACGCCACCGGCCTCGCCGACGAACTGCAGCGCGGGTGCATCCGCTCCCTGCTGGTCACCGGGGTCACCACCGAGGTGTGCGTGCACACCACCGTGCGCGAAGCCAACGACCGGGGCTACGAGTGCCTGGTCGTGTCCGACTGCGTCGGTTCCTATTTCCCCGAATTCCAGCGAGTGGGGCTGGAGATGATCGCGGCACAGGGCGGCATTTTCGGCTGGGTCGCCGATTCGGCCGCGGTCGTCGCCGCGCTGACCACCCCGCCCAGCTCGATCCTTCCGCCGATACGCCCGGTCTAGTGAACAGGAAAGCCGATGTCCCTCGAAACGCAACCCAGTGACACCGCACCCGCCGAGGAACCCGCCGCCCTCCGCTTGCCCTGGTGGACGCGAGGCGACACCAACGCCTACTTCGGGCTCTGCTTCAACATCCTGGTCAACGTGCTCACCCTCACCACGCTGTCCATCACGGTGGTGAACATCTCGAGCAGGGACGTGCTGGGCAGCGTGCTGCCCGCGCTGGGGGTGGCCCTGGTGCTCGGCAACCTCTACTACGTGCTGCTGGCCCGCCGCCTCGCCCGCCGCGAACAGCGGGCGACGGTGACGGCGCTGCCGTACGGACCCAGCGTGCCGCACATGTTCATCGTGGTGTTCGTGGTCATGCTGCCGATCTATCTGGGCAGCCACGATCCGCTGAAGGCGTGGTCGGCGGGCCTGGCCTGGGCGTTCCTGATCGGCGTGATCGTCATGATCGGCGGCTTCGTGGGCCCCTACATCCGCCGCATCACCCCGCGCGCGGCAATGCTCGGCACCCTGGCGGGCATCTCGATCACGTTCATCTCCATGCGCCCGGCCGCGCAGATGTGGGAGGCCGCGTGGATCGCGCTGCCCGTGCTGGCGATCATCCTGATCGGCTTCTTCACCGACGTGCGGCTGCCCGGCAACGTCCCGGTCGGCCTGGTGGCGCTGCTGGTCGGCACGGCGATCGGCTGGATCGGCGGGTTCATGTCGGTGCCGGACGTCAGCAAGGCCGCGCACGACATCGCGATCGGGCTGCCGACCCTGCACCTGCACTTGCTGTTCACCGGCCTCGGCAATCTCAGCCCGCTGCTGGCCACGGCGATTCCGCTGGGCGTCTACAACTTCACCGAGGCGATGAGCAACGTGGAGAGCGCCGCGGCGGCGGGCGACAACTACAACCTGCGCAGCGTGCTGCTCGCCGACGGGCTCGGCGCCGTCGTCGGCTCAGGCTTCGGCTCGCCGTTCCCGCCCGCGGTCTACATCGGCCATCCGGGCTGGAAGGACGCCGGCGGGCGCACCGGGTACTCGCTGGCCAGCGGCGTCACCATCGGCGTGATGTGCCTGCTGGGGCTGTTCGGGGTGCTCGCCACCCTGCTGCCGATCCCGGCGATCGTGCCGATCCTGCTGTACATCGGCCTGCTGATCGGCGCACAGGCATTCCAGGCGGTGCCCAAGTTGCACGCCGTGGCGGTGGTCGCGGCGCTGATCCCCAACCTCGCCGAGTGGGCGGTCGGCCAGATCGACAACGCGCTGACGGCGGCCGGTACCACCGCCGACAACGTCGGCGACGCCGCGCTCGGCCAAGCGGGCGTGGTGTACGACGGGCTGAAGACGCTGGGCTCGGGCGGTGTGCTGGCCGGTCTGGTGCTCGGCGCGGTCGTGACCTTCATCCTGGACAAGCGCTTCGTCGCCGCGGCCACCGCGTGCGCCGCCGCCGCGGCACTGAGCTGGATCGGCCTGATCCACGCCGCCCAGATCGCCTGGGCTGCGGCACCGAAGGTGGCGCTGGGCTATCTGTTATGCGGGCTGGTCTGCCTCGCCTACTCGCGGCCGGCCGGGGCTCGGAAGCCGCTCGCGGCGGTCCCGGCAGCGCCCGAACGGCCGACGCGACCGGCAGAGGCCACACCGGCGCAGCCCGAGCCGGTGGCCGTGGAGCCCGCCGCGACGCCGCTCGACTGAGCCGAGGCGAATTCGCCGATCGGCAGTGGTCTACGACGGTGAGAGCGAACTCAGCTGCCGACGAGCGGTCGGCTCGGAGGAACACCGACGGGTTGCGGTGCTATCCGGCGAACTCGTCGGCGAGGGTGTTCCAGAACATGAGTTCGTAGTTCTGGAAGAGTCTGGCGTAGAGGTGGGCGTCGTTCGGATTCAGTCGGTCGGTGTCGATTCCGGCCTGGATTGCGGCGAGGGCCCGCTGTTCGTATCCGGGGCTATCGGCCGCGAAGAAGTCGAAGAATGCGCAGGCCGGGTCATCGAACTTGTAGTTGGTGCGCATGCTGTCGGCGACCACACGGCAGTAGCGGCCGAATGCGGCGACATTCGCGTAGATACCGGCAGTCGCTGCGGAGGGTTCGGCGTTGAGCGCCAGCCACGCGACATACGCGGGATAGGCCTGACAACCCGCCCTGGGCGGCTCCATGCCCTGATCTGGTCCGGCCGCCGCCACGAGTGCGTCCAATAGAGCCAGTGCCTGCTGCTCGCCGGGCGGGAGGGCGTCGAGGAACGCTCTGACGTTCGGGTCGTCCGCCCGCGCCGCCATGGCGTGGAAGCTGCGCCAGTCGCTGCTTATGATGCGCTGTTCCTCGGCGGCGATCGCCGCGAATACCGCGCGTGGCGCCTTGCCCACCGAGATCAGCGGAACCATGCGATTGTCGTCCTCGTGCGGGGCCAGCTCGGCCTGGATCCCGTAGAGCAGGTCACGAGCGGTAAGGGTCATCGGGAGCCTCCCTGTGGGAATGCTTCCATTCAAGCGCTGTTCGCCCGCCCGCGACAGGTGTTCAGTCGCCGTGCTCGGCATCCCAGCGTCGGCGCGCGTCGGCGATGCGGTCCTTGTGCTCGCGCGACCAATCGGCGAGTGCGCCGATGGCCGCGGCCAGGCTCTGGCCGGTCTCGGTGAGCCGGTATTCGACCTGCGGTGGGATCGTCGGGTACGCGATCCGCTCCACCACGCCGTCGCGGCACAGGCGCTTGGTGGTCAGTGTCAGCATCCGCTGTGAGATGCCCGGAATCGCCCGCTCCAACTCACGGAAACGCCGCACTCCTTTACTCAGTTCGACGATCACCAATACCGTCCACCGATCCCCCAACCGGTCGAGCACATCGCGGATGCCGCAGTCGTCATCGCCACAGGGCCCGTCGGGAATAGTGCCCGCGACCTGCGCGGTGACCGCAGTGTTCGTGACCGACATGAAAGTGCCTCCTTATGCCGCGCGCCGCGGCCGCCGATGCTGGGTCGAATCCAGCAACTACAACAATCGGGAGTGTTGCGATGATCCTGGTAACCGGCATCTCCGGAGCCCTCGGCGGCCTCGTCCACCGCGGCCTGTCCACCCTCGACGACCTGACAGTAGCGGCGGGCAGCCACTCCGGTGACGACATCACCACGCGCCGTATCGATTTCGACGACCCGGCGACGCTGTCCGCGGGACTGCGGGATGTCGATGTCCTGGTCCTGATTTCGGCCGGATACGCCGAAGACGATGTGGTGTTGGCCCGCCACGGTGCGGTGATCGACGCCGCCAGCGCGGCCGGTGTCCGGCACGTGATCTACACCGGTCTCGCGGGATCCGGCGATCTGACGACCATCGCCCTGCCGCACCGCTGGACCGAAAAACGTCTCGCCGCAGCACCTTTCGACGCGACCGTCCTGCGCAATGGCCTCTACGCGGAGGTGCCGGTCGGCCTCGCCGTCGCCGGTGCCGCCTCCACGGCCGAATCGGGTGTATTCGCGGCGGCATTCGGCACCGGCCGGATCTCGGTGGTGGCGCGCGAGGACCTGGCCGAGGTAGCCGTTCGGGTAGCCGCGGAATCCGAGCGTGATCTGGCCGCGGGGCGGCCCAGCAGACATGCGGGCAAGGTATACGAGCTCGAGGGTGTGACCGCGATCGGCGGCCCGGATATCGCCGAGATCCTGAGCGAATCCCTCCGTCGCCCAGTGTGATACGTGCCGATTTCGCTCGGCGAAACGCGGGATATGTTGCAGGGCTGTGGATTGGAGCCGTACCAGATCACGCATACCCTCTCGTTGTTCGCAAACCTTGGTGCCGGACTACTCGAGGCATCGAGCACCGACCTCCTCGAACTGCTGCCGAGCGCACCGCGCGACGTTCGGGCACTCATCACCGACGCGGTGCGCGCGGGCGGGTTTCAGTCGGCATCGGTGAACGCGTCGCGCTGAACAGCAGGCCGGGCGAGGTCGAGAATGTCCAGTTCCCGTGCGATATCGCTGTAGCGCAGACGCACGTTGCCACCACGTGCCGACAACTCCTGCCGCCGCTCGAGACAGCCCCACCCGGCATCGCACGCCGGGTTCGCGCTCGCATTCGTCCAGCAAGGCCGCAGAGTCGAATATCAGGCACCGGATGCCGAACTGGCGTCGCACCGGCCCGCGCGGATCGCCTAGCACCTCTGTCGACACCCCCCCGCGAACGCCTCGGCGCTCGCCTCAGCATCCGAAGACCTTGCTGGGCGAGCGACGTAGCCAGGTGCGCAGAATACTTGCGGCAGAGAGGATTCGGCGGCGTCGTCCGCGGTCGTGGACGACGAGCAAGGACCCGCACTTCGTCCCGAAAGAACCCACATCGTCAGTCTCTACACGCGGCATTAGCAGGAATTGGTCAGAGGCGGAACCCGTCTGCGTCGATCGGCAGTGGAATCGTCGGCATCGAGTCCTCTCCATGCGCAACGGCGAGCAAGGCGGGGAACGAGGCGAGTTTGCGCCTCGGCCGTCCCTGAACCGCGCCGAGGTCGCGCTCGGTCCGATCGATCGCCCTCCACTCGTGCACACCGACGGCGGTGGGCCGGCGGTGCCGGACCAGTGCGTCGAGGTCCTGCGGGGTGGTTGCCGGGGTGGGAAGCAATCCTGCGGAATGGTCGGAGAGGAGTGCGGCGACAGTGTCCAGTGCGCATTTCTTGTTGGCGCCGATGCCTCCGGACGGGCCCCGCTTGATCCATCCCGCCGTGTAAACGCCGGGGATGGGTTCGCCGGTCCCGGCGAGGACTCGGCCGAAGTCGTTGGGCAGCACACCGCGGTCATGGTCGAAGGGGAGGCCGGACAGCGCAGCGCCGCGGTAGCCCACCGCCCGGAGTACCAGGCCCGCCTCGATGGTCTCTTCGATTCCGGTCGGGACAGCGCGGACGTCGCCGCCGGGGCCGTGTTCGAGCCGATTGCGAGCCACACGCACTCCGGTGACTCGTTGATCGCCTGAGATCTCCAGCGGAGAACACAAGTAGCGCAGGACAATACGGCGCGACGCGCCGCGGTGGCGTGTGGTGAGTTCCGCGGCAGCCTGCGCTTTGGCCAGCCCGATCGGGTCCGGAGAAAGTGCGGCGAGCTGGTCGGGATGCAACCTGGCCTCGTCGGGCAAGGCGAGGACATCGGCGCCGTCGAGGTCGGTCAGGGCGAGCAGCTCGGGAGTGGTGTACGCGGCCTGCGCGGGGCCGCGCCGGCCGAGCACCACGACTTCCTCGATCGTGCCTGCGGCCAGGGCGGCCAGCGCGTGGTCGGCCATATCGGTGGCGGCGAGCTCCGCGGGATCGGCGACCAGGAGGCGGGCGATGTCGAGGGCGACGTTGCCGTTGCCGACGACGACCGCACGGCGACAGGAGAGATCGAACGTGCGGTCGATGAAGTCCGGGTGGCCGTTGTACCAGTTCACGAACTCGGTTGCCGACGCGCTGCCCGGCAGGTCCTCGCCGGGAATCCCCAGGCGGCGGTCACCGGAGGCCCCATAGGCATAGACGACGGCGTGGTGCGCTGCGGCCAGCTCGTCGTGGGTGATGTGGGTACCGACCTCGACGTTGAGGTGGAAGCGGAAGCGGCCATTGGCGGCGGCGCGCTCGAATACCTCGGTGACGGATTTGGTGGACGGGTGGTCGGGGGCCACGCCGCCTCGCACCAGACCCCACGGTGTGGGCAGCCGGTCGAACATCGCGACTGTCGCGCCCGGATGCTCGAGCAGCTCGAGTGCGGCATACGCGCCCGCGGGCCCGGAGCCCACCACCGCGACTCGAAGCTCCTCGATCTCGGCCCGCGCAGCGGGCGGCGAGGCGTCGGGGATGCCGGGCGGCAGCGGGTTTCGCTGGTAATAGGCCTCCGCCAGGTCCAAGAACCGGCCTGCGGCGGGCGCGGTGTCGCGGGTGATCGCCCCGACCGGGCACTCGGCGACGCAGGCGCCGCAGTCGATGCAGCTGGCGGGGTCGATGTAGAGGGCTTCGGCGGAGGCGAAGCCCGGTTCGTCGGGGGTGGGATGGATGCAGCCGACCGGGCACACCGGCACACAGGAGGCGTCGTTGCAGCACGGCTGGGTGATGACGTGGGGCATGGCGTTCCTTGCTAGCGGGAGTCGGGGAGCGGTTCCACGGTGACCGGGATTCCGTTGAGGGCGGCGTTTCCGCTGACGGTGTCCAGGAACAGCGGGTCGGTGACATCGTTGGCGCTCGCGCCCGCGACGCGGGAGGCCACGGACAGCCGATTTTCCGTCGCCGCGTGCCCGTACCCGTGCGGCAGGCTGACCGTGCCCGCCATGATGTCGGTGGTCTGCCTGACGTCCACCCGCACGGCGCCGGTGCGTGAGCGCAGCACGGCGGGCCCGTCGGCCAGTCCGAGGCGGGCCGCGTCGGCAGGATGCATGAGCAGATGGTGCCGTTGCGGACCGGCGACGAGGCGGGCGTAGTTGTGCATCCAGGAATTGTTGGAGCGCAGGTGCCGTCGGCCGATCAACAGCAGCGACCCTGGATCCGCCGGAGCCGTACCCAGGTCGGAGCGCAGGGTGTCGAGGGCGTCCGCGATCTCCGGTGGCACGAGGTGTAGTCGGCGGTCAGGAGTGCGCAGGCGATGCTCGACGCCCGGCCGCAGCGGGCCCAGGTCCAGCCCGGCCGGGTGCGCGAGCAGTCGCCGCACGCTCAGTTTGTAGCGACCTGTGCGCAGGAGCAGGTCCACCAGCCGGCGCGGCGGTGTCCGCAGCCGAATCTCGGTGGCCAGGGCGGGCCTACTGAGGCGACGGCGCAATACCCGCATCCGGCCGCCTCCGAGGTGGCGTTGGTAGGCCGAGCCGAGGTCGCGGAAGATCTCCCAGTCGTGCCGCGCGCCGCGCGGCTTGGGCAGCACCGCGGGCGAGTATTTCGCGGTATTGCGGACGGCGAAGGACCGGAAAACCAAGTCGTAGTGGTCTCGTTCCAGCGCGCTGGTCGGCGGCAGGATGACGTCGGCGTGGCGAGTGGTCTCGTTGAGGTAGAAGTCCACGGCCACCATGAAGTCGAGGCCGCCGAGCGCGGTGCCGAGTGCGGCTCCGGCAGGAGTGGACAGCACCGGGTTTCCCGCGATCGTCAACAGCGCCCGGACCTGCCCCTGGCCCGGCGTCGTGATCTCCTCGGCAAGGGCGGCGACCGGAAACTCCCCGGCGAAGGAAGGAAGCCCGCGCACACGGCTGCGGCGTCGGCCGAAATGGCCCGGGCTCAGCAGCCGTGTCATGTCGATGGCCGGGTCGGTGAACAGCGTCCCGCCCTCGCGCCCCAGGTTGCCGGTGATGATATTGAGCACCTGGATGGCCCACTGGCACACAGTGCCGTGCCGCTGGGTCGACACGCCGAACCTGCCGTAGCAGGCGGCGGGACCCGCGTCGGCGAAGGAGTGGGCGAGACGGGTGATCGTGGCGGCGGGCACGCCGCTGAAATGGCCAGCGGCTTCCGGCGTGAACTCGGCGACCGCGTCTCGGAGCGCGTCCGCACCCGTGATGTATTCGGGCAGGCGCGGTGCCCGGTCTCGCAAGACGACGTGCACCATGGCCAACAGCACCGCGGCGTCCGTGCCGGGCCGGATGAATACGTGCTCATCGGCGTCCGCGGCCGTCTCCGTGCGGCGCGGGTCGATGACGGTGACCCGCCCGCCGCGCTCGCGGATCTCCCGCAGCCGCCGCGCCATATCCGGCGCGGTCATCAGGCTTCCGTTCGACGCACGCGGGTTGGCACCGAACATGAGCAGGTGCTGTGTCCGGTCCAGATCCGGCTCCGGCAGCAGGAACTGGTGCCCGTACAGCAGTGCCGAAACGACCTGGTGCGGCAACTGGTCGACCGAGGATGCCGAGAAGTGGTTGTGGGTTCGCAGCAATGAGGCGAACGCGGACCCGTGGGTCATCGCGCCGAGGCTGTGGACCGAGGGGTTGCCCAGGTAGACCGCCACCGCATTCGCGCCGTGCCGCCGACGGGCCTGAGCGAGTCCGCGGGCCGCCGCACTGATCGCCTCGGACCAGTCCACCTCCACCCATTCTCCGTCGATCTTGCGCAGCGGCCGCCGTAGCCGGTCCGGGTCGCTGTGCACGTCGGTCATCGCTACGGACTTGGGGCATACGTGGCCGCGGGATAGGGGGTCGTCGCGGTCGCCGCGCACACCGACGGCCCTCCCGCCCTCGATGGTGATCTCGATCCCGCAAATCGCCTCGCACAAGTTGCAAGCGGCCTTCGCGGTGCCGCCGCCCCCGGAGCCGCGTATCGCCCGCCCCGCCTTGGTCAACGCATCGACGGCTGCCCCGGTCGCACTCATGGTGTAGTCGCCTCCGCAAGAGATCCGCTGAAACATGAACATGACGTCATGTTATTTTTTTCGTGTCTACCATGGATGCCGTGCCCGACGCCAGCCCTCTCCGCCGCGAACCGGTCCAGCAGCGCAGCCGCGAGCGGGTCCAGCGGATCTTGGACGCCGCCGTGGAGATCATCACGGCCGAGGGAACCGACGCGGCGACGGTCCGTTCCGTGGCGGAACGTGCTGGTGTCCCGTCGGCGACGGTGTACCAGTTCTTCACCAACCGTGACGCCATCTTCGAGCAGCTGCTCGCCCGCGAACTCACGCGCCTCGATAGCGAACTGGAGGAGTCTCTCGCCACCGCCCGGCCACACCCGGACATCGCGGCCGCCGTCGAGGCGTTCATCGCCTTTCACGGCCGCCACTACCTGTCGAACCCGGACTTCGTCGCGCTCTACTACGCCTCCCGGCACAACGAGGCTCTCCGCGACGACATCAGAAAACACCTCGGCAGGCTCACCGACCTGCTCCACCGCCACCTGCTTGCCACCGGCCTGCTCGCGCCCGGCACCAGCCGACGCGTCGTCGAAGTGGCCGTGGAGCTGGGCGACCACGTCTTCGAGCTGGCCCACCAGCGCGGCGACGAGAGTGACGCGCTGACCGACGAGGGTCGGATCGCCATCACTCGCTACTTGCAGGTCTATGCGGCCGCCCGCCGGCACGACGAGCCGATCGGGCTCGGTGAGCAGATGGTCCATGCCGAGCCGATGGCTTCGGCTGTTTCACCGAGCGCGCAGGCGTCGTCGTAGCGGCGCGCATGCACCGTATGCGCGCCAGCACTATTCCCCTGACCAGCGGCTGGAGTCGCGCGGCGCGTGGCCCACCGACCGGCGTTCGGTGGGGTGCCGGCCCCGGTAGAGCATGCGGTGCTCCGGCCGCGATGGCCCAGTTAGCGTTCCCCCCTCGAGATGGTTGCCGCAGGCTCCCGTCGCTGACGACCGCTGAGTCTATGGAGTCGAGCCGACGCGCGGCAGGTCCAATGGCGGTAGCGGGCGTCGGCAGATCTCGTGGGCTTCCTCGGAGGAGAGCCCGAACATGCGCAGCAGGTCCTCGGCCACCTGGTCGGCGGCCTCGGCGTCGTCGCGTTCGGGATGGTCGTGCAGCAGGCGGCCGAGGCCCAGGGCCGCGCCGGCGACGATGGTCATCGACAGTTCCGGGTCGCGGATGTCGAAGCGCCCGGCTTCGGCCGCGGCCTCGATGTCGCGGCGTGCGCGAGGCGCGAGCCCGCGGTCCGAGTTCGTCAGGCTGAGGCCGTCATTGAGCAAGACCTTGCTGAGGGTGGGGTGCAGGCGGTGCAGGCGGCCGGTGAGGCGGAAGCTCTGCGCGAAGACCTGAGCCGGATCCTCGACGTCTTCGCACAGCAGATCGAGCAGTGCGCCGTGCCGGTCGAGCGCCTCCTCGACGGCAGCATGGAACAGCTCCTCGCGGCTCTGGAAATGGTTGTAGAACGATCCCATGCCGACGTCGGCGGCCTGGGTGATCTCGAGGATCGGCACGTTGATCTTGCCCTCGGCCAGCAGTGACTGCGCCGCGCCGACCAGCGCGGCGCGCGTGCGGGCCTTGCGGCGTTCCAGGCGATTGGGTTCCGACCCATTGTGCGTGCTCATCGATGCATCTCTCCTACTGGACAGGCTCACCATCATAGCCGCTCGATTCAATTTTGACGGAATCGTCAAATAGTATTGACTGACGCCGCCCTCTTAAGTGACGATATCGTCAGTACTTGGAAGGGAGTGGTCGATGAGCGGCCATCACGATGTACACAGCGGTCTGCACAGCGAGCAGGGGGCGCACGCGGGTGAGCATCCGGGCCGGGCGCGCAATCCCGTGATCAAGGTGCTGGACTTGGCGTGGCTGGAGTTCGAGAAGCCCGACCTGGACGGAGCGGAGGCTTTCGCCCACGCCTTCGGGTTCGCGACCGCCATGCGGACGGCCGACGAGTTGCAGCTGCGCGGGACCGATCCGGGCGCGCCCTGCGTGCTCATCCGGCGTGGTGTCCGCTCGCGCTTCGTCGGTCCGGCCTTTCGTGCCGCCGATTCCGCCGATCTGCTGCGACTGGCCGCCGCGACCGGTGCGCGAGCCATGCCATTGCCGGAGTCACTGGGCGGACTGACCATTGACCTGGCCGATCCCAGCCGCCTGCGGGTGCGAGTGGTCGCCGAGACGCACGAACTGGAGGCTTTGCCGACGCAACGGCCCCACATCTTCAACCTCGGGCACGAGGTGGCCCGGGTGAATGCCACGCAGCGACCGCTGCGTGCACCGGCACGCGTGCGTCGGCTCGGACACGTGGTGATCCAGTCGACGAGATACCGCGAGAGCCTCGACTGGTATCTGCGGAATCTGGGCCTGATCGTCAGCGACTTCCTCTTTTACCCGGGCCAGCGGGAGCGTGGTCCGGTCATGAGTTTCATTCGCTGCGACCAGGATTCGGTGCCGACCGACCATCACACGCTCGCGTTGACGCTCGGGCCGTCGAACCGCTATGTGCACTCCGCGTATCAGGTCGCCGACCTGGACGCGCTCGCGGCGGGTGGAGAGTACCTGCGCGAACAGGGTTATCGCCGATCGTGGGGGATCGGCCGCCATATCCAGGGCAGCCAGATCTTCGACTACTGGCGCGATCCCGACGGGTTCATGGTGGAGCACTTCACTGACGGGGACATGTTCGATTGCACCCTCGAGCCGGGCTGGGCGCCGATGAGCGCTTCCGGTCTGGCGCAGTGGGGCCCGCCCGTGACCAAGGACTTCCTCGGCATCAAGCCCGGAGCAGAATCGCTGCGCGAACTGCGCTCGATCGTCGACGCGCTGCGTGAGGACAACGAATTCGATATCCGCCGCCTGCGCGGCCTGTTGAAAGTGGCCAACTCATGAGCACATCCATCCTCCGCACCGCCGACGCCTGGTGGGTGCAGACCCCCGCCGGTGCCGCCCGTATCGATACCACCGCGACGACCACGCGGGAACTGCTCGCCGACCGTGAGGCGATCGCCGCGGCTGCATCCGGCGCGGAAACAATAGCGGTACAAAGCCTTTCGTTGATTTCCCCAGTGACCGCGCCGTGTCGGGTGGTGGCGCAGATGACGAACTTCGCCTCGCACGTGAAGGACTCGGGGATGGACCCCGAGACGGTGCCGCTCACGTTCTTCCGCAAGTCGTCCGGATCGATCAGTGGCCCCCACGACGACGTCATCCGGCCCGCGCATGTGCAGCTGCTCGACTACGAGGTGGAGATCGGCCTCGTGTTCTGTCGCGAGATGCCGGTCGGCTCTGATGTCTCGGCGGAGAACCTCGCGGATTACGTCGCGGGCCTGGTGGTTACCAACGACATCTCGGCGCGCGACGTGCAGCTGCCGAAAACGCAGTTCTACGAAGCGAAGTCGTATCCGACCTTCACCCCGGTCGGCCCGGCGCTGGTGCTGCTCGACGCCGATGAGCTGAAGCGGTTCGGAGATCTGCGGCTGCGGCTGTGGGTCAATGGACAGCTGCGGCAGGACATGACGGTCGCGGACATGATCTACCGGCCGGTCGAGACGCTGCGCGCGCTGACCCGATTCCAGCGCATGGACGCCGGAGATCTGCTGCTCACCGGAACCCCGATCGGCACCGCGCTCAGTGCCCCGCCCAAGCCGGTGGAGATCATCGGCTCGCTGCTGCCGCCGAAGGTCAAGTGGAAGATGTTCTTCCAGGGCCAGGCCAAGAACCCGAAGTACCTGAAGGACGGGGACGTGGTCGAGGCCGCGATCGGCACCGACGACGGCGCCCTCGACCTGGGCCGCCAGCGCACGGTCGTGAGGTACGCCCGATGACCGACAACACGACCCTCGAGACCTCGACCGAGGACTTGCTCTGGCCCCGGTACACCGGCCCGGAGGACCTGGCCGCCATCGAAGCGGTACCGCTCGAGGCGCGCGGCCTGCCCGAATCGACCTACGCCCTGCTCGTCCGCGCGGCGACGCGTTGGCCGGAGCGCACCGCGATCACCGTGCTGCCCGATGCGGCGCGATGGCGAGAGCCGTTGCAGCGCACCTACTCCGAGCTGCTCGCCGACGTGCACAAGTACGCGAACCTGCTGCGCGAGCTGGGTGTGCGCCGCGCCGATGCGGTCGCGCTGATCGCACCCAACTGCGCGGAGCTGATCCCGGCCACCCTCGCCGCGCAGCTGGCGGGCATCGCCGCACCGATCAATGGCGGCCTGTCGCACGAGCACGTCGCGGAGCTGCTGCGCCGCTCGGGCGCTCGGGTCTTGATCGCCGCCGGTCCGGAACTCGAGCCTGACACCTGGACCGCCGCACGCGAACTCGCGGCGCGCGGCCTGTTAAATGCCCTGCTCGTGTTGCGTCCGACGGCATCTCCGGAGCCGCCGCCGACCCTGCCCGGCATCGGCGGCCTCCGGATCGGCTACCTCGACACCCTTGCCGTCGAGGCGGATTCGAGCCGCTTTCACGGAGAGGCACCGGCGGAATCGGATCTGGCGGCGATGTTCCACACCGGCGGCACGACGGGTGTGCCGAAACTGGCGGCGCACCGACATTCCGGTGAGGTCTCCAATGCGTGGATGATCGCCGCCAACTCGCTGCTCGATGAGGAATCGGTGGTCTTCGCCGCGCTGCCGCTGTTCCACGTCAACGCGCTGGTCGTCACCCTGCTCGCGCCGCTGTTCCGCGGTCAGCCGGTGGTATGGGCCGGTCCGCTGGGATACCGGGACTTCACGCTCTACGCGGAGTTCTGGAATATCGTGGCGCACTATCGGATTGCCGCGATGAGCGCCGTGCCGACGGTGTACGCGGTACTGGCCCAATGCCCGATCGACACCGACATCACCAGCTTGCGCTACGCGATGGTCGGCGCGTCCCCGCTGCCGCTCGCGGTCCGCGAAAACTTCCAGCTGCACACCGGGGTCACGCTGGTGGAGGGTTACGGCCTCACCGAGGCGACGTGCGCCACCGCACGCAGCTTCCCGGATGTTCCCCGGCCCGGCGCGGTCGGGCAGCGCATGCCCTATCAGCAGGTCGCGGTCGTCCGCACGGCTGAAGACGGGGTGTGGGAGACACTCGCGGACGGGGAGACCGGTGTCCTGGTCATCACCGGCCCCACGGTCTTCGCCGGATACGTGACCGGCCGCGACGAACACGGTCACCGCCTCGATGGACTGGGCACCGTGGTCGACGGCTGGCTGAGCACCGGCGACCTGGCCCATATCGATGAGGAGGGATTCATCCATCTGCACGGTCGCGCAAAGGATCTCATCATTCGCGGCGGCCACAACATCGATCCAGCGAGCATCGAGGACGCGCTGCTGAGCCACCCGCAGGTGAGCGCGGCCGGAGCGGTGGGCCGCCCGGACGTACACGCCGGCGAGGTTCCGGTCGCCTACGTCGCGCTCACCGCGGGCGCCGAGGTCACCGAGGACGAACTGGTGGCGTGGGCGGCCGAGCGGGTGCACGAGCGCGCCGCCGCCCCCAAGACGGTCACCATCCTCGACGCGCTGCCCGTCACCGATGTCGGAAAGCCCTACAAGCTGGGCCTGCGCGCCGATGCCACTCGCCGCGAACTGCTCGACGCGCTCGCCGAGACCACCGGTGTGGCGGGTATCTCCGCCGCGGTCGAGGACGGCGCGATCGTCGCCACCGTCGTACTGGACCCCGATGCCGACCCAGCCGCGGCCGAGGCGATCCTGGGCCGCTATGCGATCGACGCGAGAATCGAGGTGCGGCAATGAAAACCGTGACGAAGGTGCTCGGGGGCCTGCTGGCAGCCGAATTCCTATACCTCGGGACGGCCAAGGTCGCGGCGGTCGCGTCGATGCGCGAGCGTGCGGCGCATCTCGGGTACTCCACCACCGCTTATCGCGGCATCGGCGCGGTCGAACTCCTCGCGGCCGGTGGGGTGCTGCTGGGACCGGTCCGCCCCGCGATCGGCCGGGCTGCCGGGGCCGGGCTGGTGCTGTTGATGACCGGTGCGGTCGCCAGCCATCTCAGAAACGGCGACGGCGCAACCGAAATCGCGCCCGCGACGGGTACGGCTGTGGTCGCCACGGCCTACGTGGCCACGTTGATCGGTGGATCCCGATGACTTCGCCGACAGTTCCGGTGGTGATCGTCGGAGCGGGCCCGTCCGGGCTCACCGCGGCCACGCTGCTCGCCCAATACGGCATCGAATCGCTGGTCCTCGAGCGGTGGGAGGGCGTCTACCCGCAGCCGCGCGCGGTCCATCTCGACGGTGAGATCCGGCGGATCGTGGAACTTCTCGGCATCGGGCCGGGGTTCGACGCGATCACCCGGCCCGCCCCGGGGTTGCGCCTGGTGGATTCGCGGCATCGGGTGCTGGCGCAATTCGACCGCGATCCGGCCGGGGGCCGCAACGGATTCCCCGAAGCCAACCTGTTCGACCAGCCGGAGCTGGAGGCGCTGTTGCGGGCCAATCTGGCGCTGCATCCGACCGTTTCGCTGCGCGGCGGGGTGGAAGTCACCGGGCTGACGGTCGAGAAGGACTGTATCCGGGTTGATTTCGAAGACCGCGCGACCGGCGCGTCCGAGTCGGTGCGCGCCCGCTACGTGCTGGGTTGCGACGGCGCGAACAGCCTGGTGCGCACCGCGATCGGCGCGCGCATGCGGGATTTGCGATTCGAGCAGCGCTGGCTGGTCGTCGACCTCGCGACCACGGTCGATCCTGGGCACTGGGGAGGCGTGCATCAGGTATGCGACCCGCATCGAGCCGCGACATACATGCGCATCGGCACGACCCGCCACCGGTGGGAATTCCGTTTGCGGCCCGGCGAATCCGCCGACGACTACCGTGATCTGGCTCGACTGTGGCCCCTGCTGGCCCCATGGCTGGCCGACGCCGACCGCGAGGGCTTGGAGCTGGTCCGGGTGGCGGAGTACACCTTCCGCGCGCAACTGGCCGACCGATGGCGTGCCGGACGCGTATTCCTGCTCGGCGATGCCGCCCACCTCACCCCGCCGTTCATCGGGCAGGGCATGGGCGCGGGCGTGCGCGATGCCGCCAACCTCAGCTGGAAGCTGGCCGGGGTGCTGCGCGGCGAGCTTCCTGAGCCGGTGCTCGCCACCTATGAGACCGAGCGGAAACCGCACGCGCACATGATGATCCGGCTGGCCAAACTCATGGGTTCGACCATGACCGAGGGCGGCGAACTGGGCAATCGACTGCGCGGCCTGCTCGCTCCGCGACTGCACCGGCTGCCCGGGCTGACCCGGACGATCATCAGCGGAGAGTCACCGCCGCTGCACCGCTCCGCGCTGGTGACCGCACCGCCGCTGCGTCGAGGTCTGGCCGGACGGCTGGTCCCGAACGAACGGATGGCCGATGGGCGCCGGGTCGACGACCTCATCGCCGGGCGTTACGCCATCATCACGACATCGGCCCCATCACCGGTGCAGGCGGCGACCGTCGAACAGCGCGGCGGTGTGGTGTTGCGGGCCGTGCCGGGCACCGCGCTGCACCGCTGGCTGTGCGGCGGGCGCGCCGACGCCGTGCTCGTCCGCCCCGACAGCACCGTGCAGACCTGCGGGAGAACGCTGTCGGATCTGTACTCGTCACTGCCGAGTTTCGCGCCGAGTGCACGTCCGGCGCAGACCGGCTCGCCAACCCCGAAAGCCGCTGAACGCGTCGAACCCATCAGTCGGCCGCCCAGTTCCGGCGGCATTGTGCAGGCAGACGCGCGCTGACAGTGAGCGATAGGCCGTCGGAGATCTGCCCGAACCCGAGGCGTTTGAGCTTGCGCCACAACGCGGTCCGCGGCGTGGACGGCTCACGAGGCATGCGATACGACAGCATCACCCATTGCCCAGGCGTCGCCGCTGGCGAGTGGGGCGCGAAATCCTCCGATCCGGTGACGGCATTTCACCGCACCTAGCTCCTAGCGTAGTTTTGAAACCACGGTTACACCGAGTGGGAGATGGGTGATGCCCCCGACGCGCACCCTCGCGGCGCTGCTGGGCGCCGCAGCCGTTGCCGTCAGCGGATGCTCGACCTCCCCGTCGGCGGGGCCCCCGCATCCCGGGGAGCTGCCGCTGCGGCAGGTCGCGCAGGTGGCGCTGACCGGCGGGCCGGTGCGCTTCGACTACACCAGTCTCGACGCCGGGCGCGGGCGGCTGTTCCTCGCCCATATGGGTGCCGGTGAGGTCATCGAGGTCGATGTGCGGGCCCACCAAGTGGTGCGCACCCTGCCCGATGTGCCGAACGTGCACGGGGTGATCGTGGTCCCCGACACCCACCGGCTGTATGCCACCGCGACCGGCCGCAACCAGCTGGTCGCCTTCGACGCCGACACCGGCGCGGTGGTGTTCACCGCCCCGACCGGTGACTACCCCGACGGGCTCGCTTATGACCCGGTCCGTCATGCGGTGTGGACGACCAACGAGCACGCCGGCACCGAGACCGTCGCCGACGCGGACACCGGCGCGGTGCGCGCCACCGTCGGGTTGGGTGGTGAGGTCGGCAACGTCGTCTACGACCCGGTCACCGACCGCATGGTCGTGGCGGTCCAGGGGCGCGACGATTTGGCGGTGATCGATCCCGCGACTTTCGTGGTGACCGACCGGATCCCGACGCCGGGCTGCGACCATCCGCACGGCCAAGCCCTCGACGCCGCCGATCGAGTGATGTTCGTCGGCTGCGAGGCCAACTCCAGCATGGTCACCGTGGACCTGGCCGCCCGCACCGTCACCGGACAAGACCGTGTCGGTGAGACTCCCGACGTGCTGGTCTACGACCCGGGCGCGCACCGGGTCTACCTCGCGGCCGAAAGCGGCTGGGTCAGCGTGTTCGACCGACGCGACGGCCGCACCCTCGCCGTCGGCTCCGCGCATCTGGCCGACGGGGCGCACTCGCTGGCGCTGGACCCCGCCACCCACCACACCTACTTCCCGATCCCCCGGGGCGCCGACGGTGCGCCGGTGCTGTGGGAGTTCGAACCCACCCACTGAACCGTCGGGCACAACATCTTTCGACGACAAGGACATGCCAGGGCAGTTTCGACACGTCGACCCCCTGAACCTAAGCCCATTATGCGCGGCCACAATGGCCGCCGTTGCTGGCGCTCACCGCAGCGGCAGGATGCTCGAGCGCCGACACCTCGCCCACACCCGCGACCACTTCCGCCGCGTCCGGGCGCCAACCAGTGACGACCACCGACGCGGACTGGAAACCGGTCACCGACACTTTCGGGCGCACCGGCAAGTTCGGTGACAACAACACCGCCTACCGCATCCCGCTGGTGCGCACCGATCTGCAGGTCACCACCGCGGGCGTGTTGTCGTTTTTCAGCGTCCCGCACGGGTGCGACCTCCGCATCCCTGGGGAGAGCTGCTGGGCGGCGGCACAATACGTCGCGTGAACGCAACGCACCCTGGTCCTCACCAGAGCCGATCGCCCGCCCAGTCGCCCGAACCTCGGGGGGTCGGTGTCCCGGAGCAGGCGGGAGAGAACCGCTTGGCCCTGGCTGCGGTGACCGACGCCTTCGTCGCGCTGGTCATGGGTTTCGCATTGTCACAACGTGCCTTTCATGCTTTCAACGGTGTCGCGGAGTTCCTGGGCGCGTTCATTCCGTGTGTGCTCGCGGTGTCATTCGCCAACCACGTCCTCGGCACACTGCTGCTGCGGGGCAGTGTCGCGAAGCTGCTGTTCGGAATGCGGGTCCTCCGATGGAAGGACGGCCGACGCCCCCGGTTGTGGCAGACGGTCGCACGATGGCTGTTCGGATTCGTGGTGATCGGACTGCAATACCTGCTCGAAGGCGCGAGCGTGGGCCAAGCCTTCGGATTGCGCACAGTGCGTCGACGCGACCAGCGCCACCCGGTCGGCCAGTCGGCAGCGAATCGTTGACCGCATGCACCACGGCAGTCTCGGTGACCGCAGCTCGCATGATGAGTTCGGCCGTACGCCGGATATTTCGGCGGCATCAGGCGGCTCCTGCTGTCGACCCGACAATCGGTACCGATGTTCCCGCTGCACTGTGGCTGCGAGGTGAAGTGTGCACACCTGTCGTGTCCAGCCTGATCGGCGAAGGCCATGGCATGGCGAAGTCGGCTCGGACCGAATCGGTCAGGCGTGTGGTGGTTCGCCGGTGACGATGTGGTCGGCGAGGTTGAGTCCTTCGCGGACCAGTCGGGTGAGGTGGCCGTCGCGGACGCGGTAGATGATGCGGCGGCCTTCTCTTCGGGTGTCGACCAGGCCGGTGAAGCGGAGTTTGGCGAGGTGTTGGCTGACCGCGGTGCGGGAGGCGCCGACTGCTTCGGTGAGGGCGGTGACGTCGGCTTCGCCGTCGGCGAGGATCCACAGGATGTGCAGCCGGGTGGGGTCGGACAGCATGCGGAAGGCGCCGGTCGCGGCGTCCAGACGCGGTTGGTCGGGGCTGATCGGGTGCAGGAGGCTGGGCACGGGAGGGTCAGCGGCCGGATTCGGAGGCCCTGCCATCGTTCACCGCCTTCCTGCTGGCACCGCCTCCGGTTCGGTCGGCGTGGTCGCGGGCCAGACGCGGGCGGCTGTGGTTGCTGCAAGTGTAGCGATGGCGGCCAGGGTCAGTGCGGCGGTGAGCTGGCCCGCTCCGGCGCCGACCCATCCCGCGATGGGGTAGGTGAGCAGGAAGCAGGCATGGGAAAGCGAGAACTGGGCGGTGAAGACCGCTGTGCGGTTCTCCGGTGTCGATTCCGCGCGCAGCAGACGCGCGGACGGTGTGTTGATCATCGAGGTGCACGCGCCGAGCGCTGTCCACGCCAAGGCCAGCAGAAACGAGCCACGCTCGGCGGAGGGCTGAATCGCGGCGATCGCGGCGGCGGCGAGCAGCCCCACCGGCAGCGCAGCGCTGCCGGTGAGCATGACTCGGCGGTCGCTGAAGCTTGACAGCAGCCGCGGCATGGTGAGCGCGATGAGCATCGAGCCGCCGCCGTAGCAGGCCAGGAGGAGGGCGACACCGGTAGCGGAGCCGTGCAGCAGGTCCTGGACGTAGATCACGGTGTTCACCATGACCAGCGCGGTCGCGGCGGCGACGGCGAGGTTCATGGCCAGCAGGCCGCGCAGCAAGGGCCGCTGGACCATGACCTGAGCGCCGTGGGTGATCCGCTCGATCAGCGGCACGGTCCGGTCACCGGGCACCGGGCGCGGCAACGGGGTCCTCACCACCAGCGCGGCGGATGCGACGAACCCGGCGGCGGTGCCGACGAACAGCAGGTTGTAGTCGATCAGCGTCAGCAATGCGGCGGCCAGCACCGGGCTCAGCAGCGACTCCAGGTCGTAGGCCAGCCGCGACAGCGACAACCCGCGGGTGTAGTCGTCCTCGTCGACCAGCACCGCCGGGATCACTGCCTGGAAGGCGGGGGTGAATGTCGCCGAGGCGGCTTGCAGCACGAAGATCAGCAGATAGATCTGCCACACCTCGGTGACGAAAGGTAGCGTCACGGCGATCACCGCCCGGATCGCGTCCGCGGACACTAGCAGCACCCGGCGTGGCACGCGGTCGGCGACCGCCGCGATCACCGGCGCGACGAAGACGTAGGCGACCATCTTGATCGCCAGCGCGGTACCCAGCACCGCCCCGGCGTCGCTACCGGCCAAATCGTAGGCCAGCAGCCCCAGCGCCACCGTCAGCAAACCGGTCCCGACCAGCGCCACCACCTGCGCGGTGAACAACCGCCGGAACCGGCGACGCCGCAATACCTCGATCACGCTGACCTTCCCGACTCGCTCGACTAAGGGCGACCTTACGCCAATAGGTGCGCAGATGCGAACCTATTGGCGAGTAGGGTGCCGCGGACGGTCACACGCCTCGGCTGGTCGCGGCGGATGGGATGGATCGCGGTTCATCCCCGAGCCGTTGACGCGGCTATCTCGAGGAGGGGCGGTGCAGCCATCGACGCCCGACGGCGGCGAGCGGCAGATGCGCGACCAGTATCAGGCCCACGGCGGCGGCTCCGAGCCCGGCCATGCTGCCCAGCCCCACATGCACGGCCAGGCCGATGACGATCAACACAACAGCGAGGACCCGCAGCATGCCCATCGAGTGGCTCATCGAGTGGCTCCCGGCTTCAGGGCTGTGATGTAGCGGATCCAGGGATGCAGATCGCCTGAGCCGATTTGCTCGAAACCCGCTTCAGCGACCATCGGCTCGAGCAAATGGATGGGATTGTGCTGCATCGAAGGACCGGTCAACGCACCGACCAGATGGCGGCCCAGAGGGTTGGCCGGTGGCCGGAACTCGCCGATCAACAGGCGGCCCCCAGGACGCAGCACCCGCAACATCTCCTCCAGCGCTGTCGCGCGCACATCCTCCGGCAGGTGATGCAGCATCAAGCAGTTGGTCACCACATCGAACGAACTGTCCTCGCCGGGAAGCGATTCGGCGACACCGACGGAGTAGGTGCAATTCCGTTCGGTGGTGATCTTGCGGGCGCGCTCGAGCACCGCGGCCGACGCATCGACACCGACCACCGTCCCCGCATCGGCGACCGCGGCCAAGCGGCGAGTCAAATACCCGGTCCCACAACCGATATCGAGCACGCGGTCACCCGGGCGGGCGCCGCTCAACTCCGCGAGGCGGCGATAAACCCGGTCGCGTCGTCCGGCGAAGAACACCGCGCCGAACACGTCGTAGGTACCGCCGTGGTCGATGGTGAGTCCCGCGGTGTCCGGGTTGGGGGTGTGATGCATCAAATGTCCGAGGCCCATGGCCCCTCCTTAACTTAGTGACGACTAAGATGATGAATAACTTAGTCGCAACTAAGTTGTTGGGCAAGGACGGATACGATGACTGCATGGCACGCGCACCCTCCGATCCCGCCGAACAGCGGCGCCCTCGATTGCGCGCCGCCGACCGGCGCGCGTCGATCATCGGCGCCGCCACTGTGGTGTTCGCCGAGTCGGGGTTCCAGCGCGCCACCATGGCGCAGATCGCGGCTCGTGTCGGTGTCACCGAGCCGGTGCTGTTCCAGAATTTCGGCTCCAAAGCCGCGCTCTACGCCGCTGTCGTGGCACACGCCTCCGAGCAGATGTGCGCCATGATGCGCACCGTCGCCTCCGAGACCGACTCCGTCGCCACGTTGCTGGCCCACCTGCTCAGCCCCGGCCACGTCGACGAACTCCACGCACCCGGCTCGCTCGGAGTGATCTTCGCCGACGCCATGACCATGACGGCCGAGCCCGCTGTCGAGCAGGCGGTCCGCCACCACATGGGCGAACTCGCCGACGTCCTGGCCGAGATGATCACGCGGGGCCGGCGAACCGGGGAACTGCGCGCAGACCTCGACCCGCAAGCGGCCGCATGGGCGGTGCTGTCCTTCCTAGCGGGACACCGCTTCCGTGCCGCCGTCATGCCCGACCGGCAACGACTCGAAACCCACATCGCCCACATGACATTGCGCGCGCTACTCGACGACGGCGCCAACCAAGTCTGATATCGGCCTCCCCGACGCTTCCGAACCGGCGCGAGGGATTGCGGTCGCGGATGGGCACCAAGTCCTGCGGCACCGCCGGGTTGGGCGGTGTTTTGCACCGTAGCGGGCTTGCCAGTCGTGGCTCGTGATTCGCCGGGAGTCATCGGCAAGGACGGGCCGCCCGGCCGGCTGCCACAGTCCCCGGAGTGGAGGCGGGTGTAGTGCTCCGGGCTTCGTCGCGGGGTTGCTGGTGGCCGTGGTGACCACGTCGCCCGGTGTGTCCAGGGCGGTGTTCCTGCTGCAGGTCCGGCGGCTCCGAACCCGGCGAGCAGATCAACCCCCGCCGCTGTCGAAGCCATGGACCGAGGAAACCCTCCAGGCGCCGACGTGAACATCACCATGGAGTCCGAGCGCCAGCATGTTCAGCAGCGCACCCGAGCGAGCATGGACGCTCGAGTTCTCGAATGCGCGAACGTCCCGCAAGACGTGGGCCCCTGAGGATACTGGGCGCGCGTGGCGGAATACGGGCCGTTTCATCATGCCGTGGGGAACTGTCGTCACCGCAGGCTTCGGAGCGACGGTGTGGCTGGTGGTCATCGCCGTACTCGGACTCTTCGCAGCTTCATTTTCGATGAAAATGTCAATTGGCCCGCCCTGTCGCCGGACCTTCGCAGACGTCAACAGGGCGCCTTGGAAACCCCCGGGTGCGGAGCTATGCCCGCGCGATCTCGCGCAGGTACAGGCACACTTGGTCGATCGCCTGTTTCGCTTGCGCGAAGACGCCGACTTCGGTGACGAAGCCGTGGAAGACGCCGGTGAACCTGGTCAGCGAGACAGGGACGCCTTCGCCCCGGAGCCGCGCCGCGTACGCCTCGGCATCGTCACGGATCGGGTCGACCTCCGCGGTCATGATCAGCGTGGGCGGCAAGCCGCGCAGTGACTCGGCGCGCATGGGTGCCGCGAGGTGATCGCCCCCCGGATGCTCCGCGCCGACGTACTGCTCCCAGCACCAGCGCGCGTCCGCGGCGCTGAGCAGCGGCGCGTCGGCGAATTCCGACCACGACGGCGCGGTGAATGTGTCGTCGACGGCGGGGTAGGCGAGCACCTGCGCCACGGGGAGGGCGCTGCCGCGTCGGTGCAGGCACAGGGCGGCGGCGAGATTGCCACCCGCGGAGTCGCCGCCGACCGCGATCCGGGCCGGGTCGATGCCGCGCTCCGGCGCTGTCCGGGTCAGCCACGCGAAGGCGTCGACGCAGTCTTCCAGCGCTGCCGGGTACGGGTTCTCCGGAGCCAGGCGGTAGTCGAGGGATACGACCGTCCAGCCGGAGCCGGCGGCGATCGCGCGGCACAGTTCATCGGCCCCGTCCAGGGTTCCCAGGACGAAACCGCCGCCGTGCAGGTACACGAGGGCGGGTGTGGCGCGGCTCGATGTGGCGCTGTCCGCGCGGTATAGGCGAGCCCCGATCGCACCCGCACGTGTCGGCACGGTCAATTGTTCGACATGGTCCAGCGGCGTGATCGGCTCGGCGGGCGGGGCGGTGTTCATCAGCGCCCGAGCGTGCACCGGCCCGAGCTCACGGATGGGTCTCGGCAGGGCCTGGCTGATCATCCTGGCCACGGCTGCGGCCTGGTCGTCGAGCAGATTCCACCAGGCGGGCGCGTCGTTGTTCATGGGAAGACCTCGCAAGTCGTTGACAAGAAGTGATCTGTGCCTCACCATCATAGTCATCTGACTCAGACATATGACTGTGATTCACGCTCTATTCGGGGATTCGCTGTCGGCGGTGCACCGCGCACACGATCTCGTCGAATCGAAAGGACAACAATGATGACCGAAACGACGATCGGCCCCGCTGCGCGCGGGGCCGACACGGTCGGCGGGGTCGACATTCGGATCGAGGACGACGCGAGTCCGATCGTCCGGCTGATCGGCCGCACCATCGCCGATTCCGTCCGCGCCAACGGTGCGGACTTCGTCTCCGGGGCGAGGGAAGGCACGGTCGCCGTTCGCTCCCACGACACCCCGCAGGCCGCGACGATCACCATTTCCGACGGTGCCGTCGCGGTGTCGAGCGGTGTGTTCGTAGAGCCGGACCTCACCATGACCGTCGACCTGAACGCGCGATTCGCCCTGGCCGGCGAGCCCGTCGGCGCCGAGGATCTCGCCGCGGTGGCGCTTGCCCTGCTGTCGCCACCGCTGCCGGAATGGCGGGTCGCCGCGGAGCGGTTCTGGGCCGCGGCCCGGTCGGTGCCGGGCATTCCCGACGTGCTCGTCGCGATCGCGGCGGGCCCCGACGGGTTGGCAGAGTATGTCGTCGGCGACGGCGAAACCCACTACGTGATCGCAGGCCCATCGGAATTGCTGGCGGGCATCTTCGCGGGCGCCGACGACCTGATCGCCGCCATGTCAAGCGGTCGGATCGGCGTGCGCGGCACGCTTTCTCAGCTGTCTGTGCTGGTCGCCGCATCCTGGAAGGTTCGTTACGATGTCTGAAATCACCACCGCCCCTGCGGATATGGGCGCCGCCGTGCACACGGTCCGGCTGGAGGCCACCAATCACGAGGGTTGCTTCCTCGGCAAGAACGTCGCGCCCAAGAAGTTCGCCGCGAGCGCGGCCTCGGGCTTCGCGATGGCCGATCTACTGTTCGGCCTCGACCTGGGCAACGCGCCGACCTTCGGCTTCCCCTTCCCCAACTGGCGTGGACACGTGTCCGATGTGCAGTTCCGGCCCGACATGTCGACCCTCGTGCAGTGGCGGCCAGGTCTGCAGTCCGTGATCGGTGACTACTGGCAGACAGACGGCACCCCGATCGGGATCTGTCCGCGGAATCTTGCCCGAAAGCTGGTCGACCGACTGACAACGCGCGGTTTCACCGCCACCATCGCGGTCGAGATCGAGGCGACCCTGTTCCAGGAGTCCATCCACGAGGCCCGTGCCAAAGGATATCGCGATCTGACTCCGCTCGGCGGTTCCGCGGGCACCGCGTACCACCTTGCGAAGTCGAAGGACTGGGTCGACTACATGTCCGCGGTCGCTCGGCGTCTCGACGAGATCGGCATCGAGTGGGAAGCGTGGAGCGACGAGGACGCGGCGGGCCAGGTCGAACTCAATCTGCTTCCCGGCGACCCGATCTCGGTGTGCGACAACTGGGCTCGCGCCCGGCAGGTGATGCGCGAAGTGGCCTTCGAGCTCGGTCACACCGTGACCTTCATGGCCAAGCCGACCGCAGGATACGGCCAGGCCTCGCACGTCAACCTATCCCTCCAACGCGACGGGATCAACGCGTTCCACGCCCCGGACGGGCCGTCGCCGACGATGTGCCACGCGGTCGGCGGCCTCCTCGCGACGATGCGGGGCGCGACATCGGTGATGCTCCCGCAGATCACCTCCTACCGTCGCCTGGTAGACCTGAGCGGCCCGCCGACCACGGTCACGTGGGGCATCGCCAACAAGAGCACCGCGGTGCGCGCGGTGTGCGGACACCCGGCCTACTCCCGACTCGAGTACCGACTTCCCGGCGCCGACGCAAACCTGTACCTCGCGGTCGCGGCCATTCTCGTCGGGGTGATCGCCGGCCTCGACGGCACGCTGGAGCCCCCCGAGCCGGTCAGCGACCTGGCCTGGTGTGTGCCCGATCTGGAGCGACTGCCGGACACGATCACCAAGGCGGCCGCCGCGCTCGAGACCGATCCGATCCTGCGCGAGCAGCTCGGTGACGAGTTCGTCGACTACTGGGTCGGCACGCGGCGGTGGGAGTGGATGCAGTTCCACACCACGGGTGGTGATCCGTCAGCCGAGCTCTCCGAATGGGAGTCGGCCCGATACTTCGAGTTCCCGTGACGGTGGGGGCCGCGACTCCGGGTGCCGTCCGGCCGATGATCGGCATCACCGGCCGCCGGGTCCGGCTGCGGCTGGTCGAGGGAATGGACCACCGCTACGGTCATCTGTTCACCGACACCTTCATGTCCGACTTCTCGGAACGAATCGCCAGGGCAGGCGGAGTTCCGGTGAACCTGCCTTACGATGCCGATCCGGATGCGCTGTGCCACTGGCTGTCCGGTGTGGTCGTCACCGGCGGGCAGGACGTTCATCCCGCGTACTGGGGCGGCGATCTGTCGGTGGTCCGTGACGCGGATCCGCGAGATGATCCGATGGTCCACGACGCAGAACGCGACCGGTTCGAGATCGCGCTCGTGCGCGCCGCCCTCGACCGGAAGATCCCCGTCCTCGGGGTGTGCCGCGGTCTGCAGGTCCTCAACGTCGCGCTGGGCGGCACCCTGATCCCGCATCTGCCGCCCGGCTCCGTCGAGCATCTGTCGACGTCGCCCCCGCTCACCGACGGCGCCGACGACCACAAGGTGACGTTCGAGCCCGGTTCGATCGCGGAACGGATCTTCGGCGCGAGCGCGGTGACCAACTCGTGGCACCACCAGGCGGTCGATCGCTGCGGCACCGGCCTGATCGTCACGGGGCGCACGGCCGACGGCGTGGTGGAAGCGGTCGAGCTGCCGGGGATGCCGGTGCTCGGTGTCCAGTGGCATCCGGAGTGGATGGAGCGCGAGGATCCGGCATTGAGCTGGATCGTCGCCGAGGGGAGCAGGCGGATCTGATCCGGGAAAAGACTGTGGGCCGCCATCGAAGGTGGCGGCCCACAGTCTTTTCCGGGTCGGTGCGACATCAATTTCCGCTCACCCAGGACATCAGTGAACGAAGGTTTTCCTCGGGCGCGGCTTCCGGGGCCTGGACCGTGAGTCCGGAGTTGAGATGGACGGCCATCCAGGCGTCGAGCGCACCCAGGGTGAGCTCGGCCTGCCGCTGGGCCGCGGTGCGGTCGGTGAACACCAACCAGTTGAGTGCGAATCCGTCGGACAAGGTGGACACCATGTAGGTCAGCGCGTCGACGGTGTCCGGGCGGATCGCCTGGCCCGACTTGGTCGAGGCGGCCTCGAGGATCATCCGCATGGTCGCGAACGCCTCGTTGTAGACCATCTCGCCCTGCTTGTCCTCTTGGCGCCGGGCCCAGCTGATCAGCTCGATGATCGCCGCGCCCAGGTCCGGGTTCGCCAGGTACCACTGCAGCACACCGCGTAACAGAGCGCGTGCGCTGGTCTGTACGTCGCCGCGGACATCGTTGCGCGTCAACACGTCCCGATACTGCCCGGCGACGTACTCGAAGACGGCCGCGAACAGTGCCTCCTTCGTGGCGAAGCAGTAGTGCAACGTGGCCAGCGGGGCGTTCGCCTCCTGCGCGATGCGGCGGGTGGTCGCGCCGTCCACCCCATGAGCGGCGATCATGCGCACGGCAGCGGCCACCAGGTCGGCGCGACGTTCGGCGGAGGGGATGCGGGCCATGCGTTACTCCTGTCGAATCCGATATGAACAATTGATCAAGTCAGGTCTCACATTATCAGCCGGACCCGCAGGCCATCAGCCGACGGCCCGGGGGAGCGAACAGCGAAGTTAGTCATTTGCCTTGATCAAATGACTCAGTCGCGTTACCGTTATGACTGGCATCACAAGCCAGCTCGCCTTGCGGCCGCGCTCGCCACTGGCGTCAGCGCTCACCCCGGCTCACCACCGCCGCCCGAGAAACACCCGAAGAGGACGACGTGATCCAAGTCGAATCAGTCCACCCCGAACGTGCGATCGCACTCGATCGCCTGGCTATGGACCCGCCGCTCGACACCCTCGTCGACCTCCTGGCACGCCAGGCCGTGCGCGCTCCCGACCGTGAATTCCTCCGGTTCGAGCAACGGGCATGGACCTTCGGTGAAGTCGACGACTGGACCTCGCGCCTCGCGCAGCGACTGGTCGCCGAGGACGGCGTCCGCCGAGGCGACCGGGTCGCGATCATGCTGCCCAACGTGGTGCAGTGGCCGATCGCCTGGTTGGCGATCCTCAAGGCTGGCGGGATCACGGTGCCGGTGAACTCGTCCTATCAGCGGGCAGACCTCGAATTCGTGCTCCGCGATTCCGGCGCCAGGGTGATGTTCACCGACGCGGCGCACGCCCCGCTCGTCGAAGAGGTGCGCACCTCCAACAGCGATCTGATCGATGTCCGGATCATCGAAGCCGCGTCGCCCGGGGACCTAACGCGATACCCGGCGGACCGGCCCGCCGTCGACATCACAGGCGCGACGCTGGCGAACCTCCAATACACCTCAGGGACAACGGGATTCCCCAAGGCATGCATGCTGACCCACGACTACTGGACCCGGCTGGGGTGGGTCTGCGCGAACGCGGCTGGTCTCGGGCCCGACGACGTGGCCCTTACCTCGCAGCCGTACTCCTACATGGACCCACAGTGGAACACCGCTCTGTCCCTCACGATCGGCGCGCCGCTGGTCGTGCTACCCCGGTTCTCCGCCTCGGGTTTCATGGCCGATGTCCGCAGGCACCGGGCCACGTTCTGCTACGTCCTCGGCTCGATGCCGACTCTGCTGTTCAAGCAGCCACCCAGTCCTCAGGACCGCGACAATGATCTGCGCATCGTGCTGTGCTCGGCCATCCCCGTCGCGCTCCACGCGCAACTCGAGCAACGGTGGGGCGCGCCGTGGCGGGAGATCTTCGGGATGACCGAAACCGGAGTCGACCTGGTCAGCCTCCCCGAGAACACCGCCGACATCGGCAGTGGGCGGCTGGGGCAGCCGGTTCCCACCAAGCGGGTGCGGGTTGTCGACCCGCGGGGCCGCGAAGTCGCCGAAGGCGGAGCAGGCGAACTGATCACCTCGGGCAAACCGATGATGCTCGGCTACTGGAACCGGCCCGAGGAAACCGCGCAGGTCCTACGCGACGGCTGGCTGCACACCGGCGATGTCGCGGTCCGGGAAGCAAGCAGCTACCGCTTGGTGGGCCGGATCAAGGACATGGTCCGGCGCGGCGGGGAGAACATCGCCGGCGCCGAAGTCGAACGGGTTCTCGAACGCGACGACAGCGTCACCGCGGCGGCGGTCGTCGGCGTGCCGGACGAGTTGTTCGGCGAGGAAGTCAAGGCCTTCGTGCAACTGGCCCCCGGCATCGAGGAGAGCCGGGCCACCGCCGAGCAGATCCTCGACCGCGCGCGAAACCAGTTGGCGCGCTTCAAGATTCCTCGCTACGTGGAGTTCGTCGCCGACTTCCCGCGCACGCCGTCCGAGCGAGTGTCGAAGCCTGCGCTGAAGGCGCGCGCCGCCGAGCGCCCCGGCACCACCTACGACCTGCAACCACCGCGCGAGGACAACTGAGGAACCGCACATGACCGACAACTACTTGGACGTGCACATCGATGCGGACGTCGCGGTGCTCACCCTGAACCGCCCAGCGAAGCTGAACGCGCTGGACGTGGCCACCCGGGTGCTGCTCGCGCAGACCATCCGCCGGTTCGGCACGGGTGAGCTCGTCCGCGGGATCGTCCTCACGGGCACGGGACGCGCCTTCTCCGCCGGCGAGGACCTGCAGACGGTGCCGGCGACCTACGACGAGATCCGCGAGGCTTTCGCGACCTTCCACGACATCACCCGCGCGATTCTCGAGACGAGGATCCCCGTGGTCGCGGCCGTGAACGGGATCGCGGTCGGCGGCGCCTCGGAGCTGACGCTGTGCTGCGATGCGCGGATCGGCAGCCCGGACGCCGAGTACTTCCAGCCGGAGAACCACCGCGGGATCATCATCTCCAACGCCTCGAGTTTCCTGATGGGCCGCCTGGTCGGCAACCACGCGATGCGCATCATTCTGGGCTCGCATCGGATCGGCGCGGATGAGGCACTGCGGATCGGGCTGCTCGACGAGATCGTCGCCCCGGAAACACTGGTGGACCGCGCGGTCGAGGTGGTCCGGCAATGGAACTCCGATCCCCGTATCACCGCACTGCACCTGGGTCTGCTGCGGCCGCGCCCCGAAGACATCGAGGCGGCGTTCGCCCGCGAAGACGACGCCGCCCGCCGGTCCTGGGAGTCCGGCGCCTTCAGCGAAGGCATCGAGGGCTTCTGGACATCGAAGAGCACGCCGTCGGCGCCCGCTCAGCGCAATCGAGATCGGAGACGATGATGATCACCACCGAAGCGGCACTTCTGACCGCGCTTAACGAACCGCTGGAATTCACTGAGATCCAGGTCGACGATCCGGAGCCCCACGAGGTCCGCGTCGCGGTCTCGAACGTTGGTCTGTGCCACAGCGACCTGCACTACATGACCGGAACCGTGTACGCCGAGCTACCCGTGGTGGTCGGGCACGAATTAGCGGGCGTCGTCGAGTCGGTCGGCTCCGCGGTGAGCTCGTTGCGTCCGGGTGACCGCGTCGTCGGCGCCCTCACGCCCTCGTGCGGGTTGTGCCGCAACTGCCAGGTCGGGCACTCGACCCAATGCCAGCGCGTCTCCCGGATCCGGCAGCGGCCCCGGCCCGCGTTCCAACTGCCCGGCGGCCAGGTCGTCGAGCGGCTCGGCGACGTCGGCGCGTTCTCCCGCCACACCCTCATGCGGGAGAACTCGCTGGTGCGGATGCCCGACGAGGTGGGACTGCACGTGGGCTGCCTGCTGTCGTGCTGCATCATCACCGGCGTCGGCGCCGTGTTCCGCGGCGCCCAGGTGCGCCCCGGCGCAACCGTCGCCGTAATCGGCTGCGGCGGTGTGGGGTCGGCCATCATTCAGGGCGCGCGGCTCGCCGGTGCCTCGGCGATCGTCGCCGTGGATCTCGACGGCGCCCGGCTCACCGCAGCGCGGACCTACGGCGCCACCCACGTCGTGAACGGTGCGGCCGATGTGGCGGCCGAGATCAGAAACCTCCTCGGCGACGGCGTGGACTACTCGTTCGAGGCCGTCGGTTCCGTGCGAACGGCGGCGAGCGCGCTGGCGGTCCTGCGAGCCACGGGTACCGCATGCCTCGTCGGCATCGCACCCGACGGCACCGACCTGACGCTCCCGGCCTCGGATTTCTTCTTCGGTGAGAAGCGCCTGATCGGCTCCTACATGGGCTCTGGTCAGGCGCAAGAAGATATCGCACAGTTCGCCCGGCTCTACCTGCAGGGCCGCCTGCTGCTCGACGAGATGGTCAGCGACGTGATCCCGTTCCGCGAGATCGACAAGGGCTTCGAGGCGATGAAATCG
Source organism: Nocardia sp. NPDC059691 (assembly GCF_042733915.1). NCBI lineage: Bacteria > Bacillati > Actinomycetota > Actinomycetes > Mycobacteriales > Nocardiaceae > Nocardia > Nocardia sp. NPDC059691. Next base: position 250,596 of record NZ_JBHWFB010000006.1, read on the forward strand.
GGAGAGGTGACCCGCATCGTCGCCGATCTCACCGTGTGATCACCCCGAATCTGTTCCCCACCTGAGCACGGAAGGAAGTCGCAGATGTCGAATGCGTCACTGCCCCAACCGATCAACTACATCGCCGACGAGTGGTCCGGGTGTGCGACGATCCCGGACGCCTGGAACCTCGACCCCAACACCGGGCAACCCGTGCACCGCACCGTCACCACCAGCCCCGCCGACGTGGAGCGGGCCCTGCGCCATGCCGAACGGTCCTACGGCTTCGAACGCTGGGACGACGCGGCGAGCGAGGAACGCGCCGCTGTCATCGAGCGCGCGGCCGACATCGTCGAGTCCCGGATCGAGGACATCGCCCGCACCGATGCCCTCACCAGCGGCGTTCCGATCGCGAAAGCCCGGACGATCGCGCAGTTCCTGCCGCACCGGATTCGCTCCGCGGCCGCTGATCTGCGCGCCATCCCTCGGCGCACTTCGCTGGCGGCCGGTGGCCGTGACGTGCGGCTCTACAAGGTCCCGTGGGGACCTGCCGCCATCCTCACCCCGTGGAACGGCCCCAGTTTCATCCCCGCCGCGAAGTTGGTGAGCGCGCTGGCGGCCGGGTGCCCCGTCATCCTCAAGCCGTCCGAGCACGCGCCGAGCAGCGCCCAGATCATCGTCGAGAGCTTCGTCGAGGCGGGGCTGCCCGATGGCGCGCTGCAGCTCGTCCACGGTGCGGGCGACGTGGGCGCGGCGATCACCGGCGATCGCCGGGTGAAGATCGTCTCCTTCACCGGTGGCCCGAACGCCGGTCGCGCGATCGCCCGCGCGGCCGCGGAGGACTTCAAGGTGCTCCAGCTCGAGCTCGGCGGCAACAACCCGGCCCTCGTGCTGGAGGACGCCGACATCGACGTGGCCGCCGACGGGATCCTCGACGGGATGACCAAGCTCAACGGCCAGTGGTGCGAAGGTCCCGGAAAAGTGCTCGCGCACAGGACTCTTGTCGAACCGCTCCTCGAGGCGCTGCTCGACCGCATCTCCCGTATCGAGGTCGGGCACTCGCTCGACGAGGACACCCAACTCGGCCCGATCTCGAACGCCCCGCATTTCGCCACGCTGCTGAACCGCATCGATGGGCTGCGGGCCAACGGCGCCACCATCCATCAGTCCACGAAACTCCCCGAACTCGACGGGTTCTTCCTGTCGCCAACGGTCGCTTCGGGAGCCGACGCGTCAGTGGCGACCGCCGAGCTGTTCGGGCCGCTGGTCAGCCTGCACGCCGTGGAGTCCGACGAGGACGCCCTGCGCGTGGCCAACGCCGACCCGTCGGGCCTGGACGCCTACGTGTTCGGCAGCGACCTGGACCGCGCCATCGAAATCGGCTCACGGGTGCTGTCGGGCGAGGTGCGCGTGAACGGCGCGAAGATCGCCGATCTGGCCGACGGTTCGGCCCAGAGCTTCTGGGGCTCCGCGGGAATCGGCGGCCACGCCCCCGGGGAGTCCGTGCGGGTGTTCTGCGGCGACCGCGTGGTCGGCGTCGATTCTCCCGACCTTCCCCTGTAACGACCAACCTTCGACGAAAGCGGCAATCGCTATGAATTCCACCTCCACTTCGGACACCGGGGTCGTCGACGTCATCGGCGTCGGCGCCGGCTTCACCGGCCTCTACCTCGCGCACCGGCTCACCGGATCCGGATGGACCTTCGCCGGTTTCGAGGCCGGGCCGAGCGTCGGCGGCACCTGGTTCTGGAACACCTATCCGGGCGCGCGCTGCGACGTGGAGAGCATCTACTACTCGTACTCGTTCGACGAAGCGCTTCAACAGGAATGGACGTGGAGCCAGCGGTTCGCCCCGCAGGCCGAGATCCTCGGCTACCTCGAGCACGTCGCCGACCGCTTCGACCTGCGCAAGCACTTCACGTTCAACACCCGCGTGGTCGGTGCGACGTGGAACGCGGCCGACCGGCTGTGGGAGGTGCGACTGGACAACGGCCAGACCCGGCGCAGCCGCTACCTGATCTCGGGTGCGGGCGGGCTGTCCACCCCCAAAGACTTCGACGTGCCCGGCCTCGCGAACTTCACCGGCCTGCAGGTGTCCACCAGCCGGTGGAACATCTCGCTCGACGACCTCGCGGGCAAGCGCGTCGCCGTGATCGGCACCGGATCCTCGGGCGTGCAGGCCATCCCGCTGATCGCGCAGGTCGCCGAGCATCTCACGGTGTTCCAGCGCACCCCGAACTACGTCATGCCCGCGCGCAACGCCGCACTCTCCCCCGAGCAGGTCGCCGCCGTCAAGGACGACTATGTGGCGATCCGTGAGGAGTGCAGGCACTCGCCCGGCGGCATCCCCGATCGCCCCGTCACCGACAACGCCTTCGACGTCTCGGACGAGGAGCGACGACGACGCTACGAGGAAGCCTATGAGCGCAGCGGCTTCCAGGGCGTCGGCGCCGAGTTCGCCGACCTGCTCATCGACCCCGAGGCGAATCGGACCGCGTCCGAATTCATCCACGACAAGATCCGCGAGATCGTAAAGGATCCGGCCACCGCGGAGCTGCTGGTGCCCAAGTACCACCCGCTGGGCGCCAAGCGCAGCTGCTTCGGAACCGACTACTACGAGACCTACAACCGGCCGAACGTGTCGTTGGTTTCGCTGCGTGACGAGCCGATCGAGACGATGACCGAGAACGCGATCGTCACCGCGAAGGGCACCTACGAGGTGGACGCCGTGGTGCTGGCCATCGGGTTCGACGCCTTCACCGGCCCGCTGTACGGGCTCGATCTCACCGGTGCTTCCGGCAAGAAGCTGCAGGAGGCCTGGCACGACGGCATCCGGTCCTACCTCGGCATCATGGTCGCGGACTTCCCCAACTTCTTCATGGTCGGTGGCCCGCTCAGCCCCGCGCTGGTGAGCAACGTGGTGGTGACGATCGAGCAGGCCGTCGACTGGATCGCCGATCTCATCGAGCACGCCCGCGACACTGGTGCCACGCTGATCGAGGCCACCACCGAGGCCCAAACCGAGTGGGTGGACATCACTGAGGCGACCGTCGCCCCCACGCTGTTCGCCACGACCGACTCCTGGTACCGCGGCTCCAACATCGAGGGCAAACCCAACACCTTCATGGGCTACGTGGGCGGTGTCGGCAAATACCGGCGCATGTGTACTGAGATCGCCAAGCGCGGCTACCCCGGCGTCGAGATCGACGGCGAAGCGCAGTCCCGCGCTCTTGGCCCCATCCACGATGAAATCGCATGAGCAAGGCAATCCACCGGCGCTATGTCGCCTTCTCCGATGCGCACTACGCGGGCAATCTCGTCGACGGCGCCTACGCTCTGAAGCTTTTCGGCGACGTCGGCACGAACCTGTCGATCGAACTGGACGGCCACGAGGGCCTGTTCGCCGGCTACTCGTCCGTCGAGTTCCTCGTCCCGGTGCGTGGCGGTGACGTCGTCGAGGCCGAGGCGAGGCTGGTGAAAAAGGGAAACCGCAGCCGCACAGTAGATTTCGAGCTTCGCGTGATCTGCCGCGGCTGCGATGACTCCGGCCGCGCGCAGGTCCTGGAGCCGCCCCTGGTCGCGGTCCGCGCACGCGGCACCGCGGTCATCCCCGCAGACCAGGGGGAGTAGTGCATGGAACTGATCTACGACACCGGCTGGGCCGAACAACCTGCCATCGTCGAACAGCCACTGATCGGTGACATCGACTGCGACGTGGTCGTGATCGGCGGTGGAGGCGGCGGTATGTCGGCCGCGCTGCGTCTCGCCGAGAAGGGCGTCGACGTGGTGCTACTCGAGGCGAAGACACTCGGCTGGGGCGCCACCTCCCGCAACGCCGGATATATCACGAACTCGATCGCCGCCGATCCGGAGCTGCTGGGTTTTCTGCTGAAGCGCGAGCGGCTGCGCTCCCTGTACCGGTACGCCGAGAACGCGGTGCATTTCGCCGAGGACGCCGTCGCGCACCACGGGATCGACTGCGACTACCGGCGAGAGGGCATTGTGATGGCCGCCGTTTCCAAGGGGCAACTGCGGCATGCGCGCCGAAACGCGAAGGTCATGGCAGAGGCCGGATCGTCGGCCGAATTCGTCGAGGGCCGGGCGGCGGGGCTTCCGGAAGGCTTCCTGGGCGGAGTGCGCGAGGGCGTCGGCGGCACGCTGAACCCGGGTGAGTTCGTCCTAGGTCTGCGGGCCGCGACGATCAGGTCCGGCGTGCGTGTCCACGAGCACACACTCGCCCGCGACGTCACCGACACCGGAGACGGCGTCATCGTCGAAACCCCGAACGGAAGGGTCAGGGCTCGCAAGGCGCTGCTGACCGCCAACGCCTACAGCGCAGGCCTTTCCATCACGCCGAAGAACCTCGCGACCCCGGTGTGGACCTCCCTGGTCGAGACCGAACCCGTCGCACCCGAGCGACTCGACGAGATCGGCTGGACCAGCCGCGCCCCGATGGTCACGCTGCACATGATCATCGAGAGCTACCGCGTCACTCCACGTGGCACCATCGTTTTCGGCACCCGCCGCGTGCAGGCCGGCCGCAACCCGCTGCCGGAGCGCACTCCCGCGCCGCACGTCGCCGACGACCTCGTCCGCGGATTCCACGAGCGTTTCCCCGGCCTGCGCGACATCACACCGCAGAAGGCCTGGGGCGGCTGGATCGGGATGAGCTCCACCTGGCTCCCCGTCGCCGGTGAGGCTTCCGACAACGTGCTCTACTCGCTGGCCTGCAACGGCCACGGCTTCGCCCAAGCGCAGTACGTAGGCCATCTGCTCGCCGACCGGATCGGTGGCGCGCCGCTACACCCCGACCTGGCGGCGATCTGGCACGGGCGCAAGCGATTCCGGCTCAGCTTCGTCAGCGGCCCCGCGCTGTACACGGGCTGGCTCGCCGACCGCGCCGCCGACCGCCTGGCAGCCCTCACGAAATGACCATCGGCGCAACCCGCCGTCCAAGGAGAAAATCATGTCCATCAAAGAACTACTCTTCGCGGTCGCAGACATCTGGATGATCGCCGTCGGATTCACCTACGGGATCAAGTTCATCCGCAACTACAAAAACTACCTACTCGGCATCGAGTGGATCATCGTCGCGACGTCGGGTACGAACTTCCTGATCTACGGTCTCATCAAGGCCGGCCACGACAGCCCGATGTACGCCGTCGCCTACTTCCTCGACGCCTTCTCTCGGTCCATCGGCATCACGCTGATCCTGGTCCTCGGGCTGATGATGGTCACCCACCGGTACAAACCGTCCGCGGCGGTGGACATCGGTGCGTTCGCCCTCGCGGCCGTGGTGGGCTTGCTCCTCAGCCAGTTCGCCGAGGAGATCGGCACCCCCGGCAAGATCTTCTACATCGTGGTCAACGTGCTCACCACGATCTTCCTGATCTACTTCGTCAAGCGCCTGTGGGACATTCGCGAGCGCGGGCACGCCGTGTGGGCCGCCGTCGCCACCGCCTGCGGATTCGTCATCGCCGCGATTTACGACTTCGTCCACATCCCGAGCGACGACGCGGAGCACACGATCTTCTACGTCTTCGCGCTGTCCACGTGGGGCCTGCAGATGTTCGCGTACTACCGCGCCTACCGAGCGTTCGACGCCTACAACAAGCGCGTCGACGCCCAAGCGGTCAGTCCCAGCGCTCCGGCTACGGCTTGAGCCGCGCCGTGCCACAGAGCCCACCTGAAACCCTGTGGGTGATGTGTTGATCAGCGGCGACGTCGCCTCCGCGGGGCTCGAATCGTCGCTGATCGGCGACCGGGGGTGGTCGCCGGAGCGTCCCTTTTGATCGACCTAGAGTCAGGAACCGAAATGACAAGGCACGAAGTGCATGAAGAGACTACCGAGGTGGTCATTGTCGGCGCCGGGATGTCGGGGCTGATGGCGGCCACGACGCTGGCGCCGGAAACCGACGTAGTCGTGCTGGAATCCACCGGTCGCACGGGTGGACGAGTCGAGACCATCCGGCTGGGCGATTACTGGATCAACGTCGGCACCCAGTTCACCGAGGGCACCGGCACGCTGATCGATGCCCTCGACCGGCACGGCATCGAGATGGGCTCGCTCGCAGGCAAGAGCATCGCACTGTACTTGAACGGGGGAGTGGTCGACACATCGAATCCCGTCGCGCTCATGTTCCGCACCCGGATGACCATGATGGACCGTCTCGGGATGGCCGTCGTCGGTGCACGCATCCTCTCGGTCATGCCGTTCCTGGAGTCGCCGAGCCGTATCGCGCAACGGGTTCGCGCCAAGCTCGACACCAGGCTGGCGTCGTACCTACTGAAGGGTGTCCGGTCGGAGTTGGCCGCCGCCGTCGTCCGGTCGTGGTCAGCGCAGTGGATGGGATGCGAGGTGGAGGAGACGGCCGCCACCCAGTTCGTCACGTCGGTGGGCCTCGCGCTGGCCGACCCGGAGAAGATCCCGAACTTCTCGCTGCCGGTGGGTGGCAACCAGACGTTGACCGACGTGCTGACGGAAGATCTCGGAGGCCGGATCCGGCTGAACTCTGTGGTGCACTCGGTGCGGCAGGACGGTGACGGCGTTGTCGTCGACTATCACGACGGTGACCGGCCTGTGCGGTTGCGGGCGGAGCGTGCGATCGTGACCACACCCGCCGATATCGCCGAGCGGATCATCCCGGACCTTCCACAGCAGCACCGGAACGCTTTCAACGACATCACCTACGGCCGGTACGTGATCGTCGGATTCTTCACCGAAGAAGTCGGGACGCAGCGTTGGGATCACTATTTCGGCGTCTCGACGCCGCAACTGTCATTCCAGGCGATGTTCAATCACGCCGCGGCGATGCGGAAGGGCGACGATCGTAAGCCGGGTGGAGCACTAGCCTGTTTCGCCGGCGGCGCCAAGGCCGACTCTTTGTTCGACCTCAGCGACGAGGAGATCGTGTCGCGATTCGCACAGGACCTGCTCGCAGTGTTCCCCGAGCTGGAAGGGCAACTGGGCGAGGGCATCGTGCGGCGGCACCGCCGGGTCGTGCCCTTCTGGGCGCCCGGGCGGAGGAACTCGCTTCCGACGTTGCGTGATCCGCTCGGAAGCATCTACCTCGCCGGCGACTACCAGCTCGATCTGCCTTCGCTCGCCGACGCAGCCACGTCGGGCGAACGAGCGGCGAACGCCGTACTGACGAGCCTGGGCCGACTGCGATAGACCAGGACCACGCGCATCCCACCAGCGAACTGCACCTGGCAAGCACCGCCTTCAACCTCATGAAGATCCACAAGCCGGCCCCGCCGGCCTGATGCACCACCTGCCAGACCCCGCCCACCCGAAGGCGTTCTGGTGAAAGCGTTTCACAGCCTCCACACCTCGAAGACGCAGCGATTCTGCAACAGCCTCTACCACCTCGAGATCAGGCGGGTGATCTGCTCGACCGACGCCATGGAATCGCTCAACGTCCACTACCGGCGTGCGATCGAGGCGCGAGGTCATTCCTCACCGAGCAAGCCGCCCTGAAATGCCTGTATCCGGTGACTCGTTCGCTCGACCCGACCGGTGCCGGTCGGGCACGATGGATGATGCGCTGGAAGCCAACGGTCAACGCGTTCGCGATCATTTTCGCCGACCGCTTGCACCGCGTCCTCCACCCTGACAGCGGAGCAAATCGGTCTCAGGCGAGCGGTCCGTAGTATGCCGCAGGGGGTGTCCCTGTGAACTATCGGGATGGTGCCGGTGTCGGCCGCTCAATCGGGCTCTGTATCGGGGAGATACCGGGCCCAATCGTTCTGGGCGTATCGGGACCGCCGTTCGGCGGTGGCCGGGCTGACACCCAGCAGGTCGCTGACCACGGTGACCGGGATGTCGGCGAGGATGGCGATCATTGCGGTGTTGCGGGCGACCTGGATCGAAAGTCCGGGCGGCGGATCGCGCTGCTGGTCGAGGCCGCCCGCCTGAGCCGCAGCGACCCGGTCGCGGCCTACACCCCGCTGCGGCCTTCGCTGTATCGGAATGCGGTGCGCATGGTTGGGGTGGGCGTTCTCCATCAAGTTTCTCTACTTCGCCGGTGGTGGCCGCGCCGACTACCCCCGCTGCATCATCGATGACAGCGTCGGCGCCGCGTTGCGAGCGGCCGGCTGGGCAGGGCTGGGTGGCAGCGGATGGAGCCCGAGGCCGGTATCTGCGTTTGCTGCACAGAGCGCGGTTTGCACCCGCCCCAATCTGAGGACGCTCCTAGATGGCCCTCGGCTGGGTGATATCAGCGCAGTGCTCGCTGCGGGAGATCCGGCCGATAGATCGACTTGCGGAAACGGTGAGTAGAGGCTTGCTACACCCCTTCGCTTCGCAATCGGCTTCTCAAAACAGCCGCGGCGCGGCGGCCGCGGCACCCAAATCCGGCAGGCTTCCTGTGGCGGCATGTCCGTCCAGCGCCCAGAGCCGTCCCTCGTGGACTGCAGCCCTGTCCAGGTTGGACGCGTCATCGTCGAGCATCAGCCGGCTGCGGCTGCCGGCCCATCCGCCGGTCCATCGAGGCATGTCGGCATGGCATGCGACAGTGAGATCGACGTGGTCGATGGCGACGTAGTGCCGAAGACTGATACGGGGAGATGGTGTGGGATACGGGATCATGCCGTACGCGGTGGATGTCGAGGTGCTGTCGGCGCCCTCCGCGCATACCGGCGACCCACAAGGCTTTTTCGACTGGATGGTGGATGTCCATCGGGCCACGACTTGCTCTGAGGCCGTCCGGACGGCGTTGCGGGAGCTGTTCTTTTCCGAGAAGCACAGCGGCAGCGACGGCGCGCCCTATGGGATGGCGTTGCAGATTCTGTGCGCGCGGTTCGGCGGCGCGTTGAGCAACCGGGCCTGGTATCCGATCAGTACCTCGTGGTTCGACAAGGTCGGCGACGTCCTCGACGGGCTGGGTATCGACCTCGATCCCCATCATCTGGCCTTCTCCGGATCCCCGATCTCCCTGCCGGAGATCGAGGACTTCCCGGCTATCGGGCACTTCACCCGCGCCGAGCTGGAGCCGGTCGCCCGCGCGTTCGCGGCCGCCGACCTGTCGGGGATCGGAGATGAGGAGCTCTTTGAATCAGTGACCGAGCTACGCGACTGGGTCCGCTGGTGCGTCGACAACGACCTCGACCTGGTGAGCTTCCACTACTGATCGGGCCCGCACCGTGGTTCACATCCGCCAGGAGTCCAGGGCGTTGGTGTCGAAATCGCTGAGTGTCAGGCCTGCGGTGAGTTGATCGAAGCGGTCCAGCAGGTCGTCGAACTCGTCGAGGATCGGCTGGGTGCGCCAGCGAGCTGCAACGCCACGCATGTAGTAGTCGGCGGTCCGGCCACTCGTTCTCCGGCAGTGTCAGGTGGGTGTTGTAGGTGCGCAGGGTGCCCTCGGACAGGCGGGCGCGGACCTGGGGGACGTACTCCGCGAAGGTCGGCGCGTCGGGTGGGGAGGGGAGCAGGTCGCCCGGTGCGATGCTCATCTGCCGTAGCAGCAGCCGGTTCGCGGCGATGTCTCCGTCGTGGCGGTCGCGGTGGCGCTCATCGGCCGGTCTCGCTGGCTTCCCAGGCGCGCCGGCCGAGTCCCTCTATCTGCGTCTTGTCGGGGCCGGTAGCGGGCCGGTTCTCCGATGACGACGGCGTCGAATCCTCGGTCGGACTGCTTGAGCAATTCGAGCACCCCAGGCTTCGGGGCCGGCGTTTCCCACGGAATTGAGCACGAAGGAACCGCTCCTTACCGGTTCCAGGGACCTCCAAACCGGGTGGCGCGGGCAGGATCAATGTGGTGGGGGTTGTATTGCGCCGGGTTTGGTGAAGGTGAACTGCATGACGTTGAGGTGGCCGTGGCGGAAGTGGTCGGCGCACTCGGTCAGATAGCTGATGTAGGCGTTGTAGGTGTGTTGCCCGGCCAGTTCGATCGCCCGGTCGCGGTGCTCATGCAAAGAGGTGGCCCAACTGTCCAGGGTGGTGGTGTAGTGGGATCCCAGTTCCTGAATGCGGGTGAGGGTGAATCCGGCGTCCTGCGCGTACTCGTTGATCCCCCTGGGGCTGTGGCCGGTCGATCGTGGGAGCTGGCTACTCGGGAAGACGGTGCCGCGCAGGAACGCGAATTCGGCTTCGGTCGTCAGGGCCGGTGCCTGGTGCGCATCCGCGTGATTCGAGTCTTGGACGACGACGGTTTGTACCAGCAGCACTCCGTCGTCCGGCATCATCCGGTAGGCGAAGTCGAAGAAGGCGGGGTATCGCTGGCGGGGGATGTGTTCGAGCGCGCCGATGCAGACGATGCGGTCTACAGGGCGGTCGAATTGTTGCCAGCTTTGCCGTCGCACACCGCCGTAGGGGCAACCGCGGACGAGCCGATCGACGAGGCGGTCGCGTACGTACCGGTGCTGGTCGCGGTGGGGCGTGAGCCCGATCGCATTGACGCCGTAGCTGTCCATGGCGCGCAGCATGGTCGAACCCCAGCCGCAGCCGACGTCGAGCAGGGTCATCCCCGGTCGCAGATCGCATTTGGCCAGCGCAAGGTCGATCTTGGCGGACTGGGCTTGTTCCAGGGTGTCGTCCGGGTGAGTCCAGTACGCGCAACTGTAGGTGCGAGTCGGGTCGAGGAACTGCGCGAAGAACTCATCGGGTAGCTGGTCGCGGGACGGGATCTGACGGTCGAAGAGGGCGTAACCGGTCATGGTGCGGATCTTCCTTGCATGCAGGGCCGAATCGCGTCGGTGTCGGTGCCCTCCCGCCACACAGGCTGAGGTCGGACCGCCCTTCGGGGCGCGAATGTCTGCCAGTCGCCGATCGGGCGGCTGTGGGTGCCCCTGGATCGGGTGGCATCCGGATCCGAGACTACAGATCTCACAGCTGCGCCAAACAGTGCGTGAGCAACATTTAACCAGGCAGTAACTGTAATGCTCGTCAAAGAGACGCCGGTGCGCGGCGAGCACGAAGCGCGGTCTTGTCCGGGTTATTGGCCCGAGCTTGTTGCGGGCTGCCCGCGGCGGATCGGGCTCAGGTTCACGCCGTGGCGGTCGGGGCGGCGGTGCGACCCCGTTGTGGACATCGGGGTTGCCGCCGACATCGAGCTGATCGGGGGATGGGTGCGCACCGGAATCCTGCTGTCCGCGCCATCCGGTCACGACGACACCTTGCTCGACCATGCGGCCTGGGCCCAGCGCGTGATCACCGGGCCGGTGTCGTGATGCCCGGCCCACGCCGCAGCCGCAGGCAGATGCTGTGCGATGTATCCGTTCGACTACCGGTTCAGCGGCGACGCGCGCTGGAGCCTGCGGCCGGACCGAGCGATCGATCACGACCTCGCATCCGCACCAGGGATGACTGTAGGTCGGGCCGGATGTCCTGTGCGCGTGTGCGCTGATGGCGCTGGGCGACGATCGCGCGCGCTGCGCTGACGGATGGGGCCATCCGCTGTGCTCGTGGTCGTGGGTCTAGGGCACTGCACGAACGAAACTGCCCCATGTGGTGGGCGCAACGTCTCGACATCCGCCTCTGTTCTGCGCGACAGACACTCGGCCCTGCGGCCGCTCCTGCGGCAAGCTCCGCCGGAAGCCGCGATGCCTATGCAACGGTTGGGGTTTCTTCTTACCTCCGTTCGATCCAGCACGGATGCTGCCCCGTTCTGGCGCGGCTGCCCGGCGGTCGCGCGGAGCTGAGCGTGGGAAAGGTCAGGTCTGGCGTGCTGGTGAAGCCAGTGTTTCCGGGCTGCACGGTGTTTGCGGTGGCGAGTGAGGCGTTCGATGCGCTGCCGGTGAAGGCCGTATGCGTGGGCGATGTCGTCGAGACTGACCGTCCCTGGCTGCAGGTGGCCGTGGGTGCGGTTGACGAGCCCGGCGGTGGTGAGAACAGCCAGTGCGTTGTATCCCGCGCTGGAGCTGACCGATGCTGCGGCGAACACATCTGCGGCCGTGGTGAGCCGGTCGCGGGTGACGAGTTCGCGGATGCGGCGACAGTGCAACCCCAGCACGCCCTAGGCGGGATGGACGGGTTCGACCCGCGCGACTCAGTTGGATCGGGTTCGGGCGGATAGGTTGGTGGCCGTGGTGTGGGGTGACCAGGGAGTAGCGGTCGGAGGTGAGTCGGCGGCCGGGTCGGGTGCGCAGGATCGGTGCGCCGGGCATGTCGCGTAGTTCCCGCAGCACGCCCCACACGGTGGATCCGGGTAGGTCACCAACAGCCAGTGACAGTGACCGGCCACCGAACTCGACGACGGGTACCCCGCGCGCGACCTGCTCTCCGACTGCGGAAGCCCACGCCAAGGCCTGCAGCACCGCAAGCACCGTCCACCGCCGCGGGGACCGAGGCCACTGCGCGTGCACCCACACGGTCGCGGCCTCCAGCCACCGCTGCTGCAGACGGCGCCATCCCCGAGCAGATCATCCCCCTGCCGGGAGCGCGTTGAGCAGGCCGTCGAGATTGTGGCTGTACCGGTGATTCCCGAGGACGGCCGACGGAAGGAATGCCTTGAGCGCAAGTTCGGCTGCTTGGCGGCCGTAGTAGGAGGCTGTTCCGAGCGAGTGTTCGGCCAGAATCACTGCGGACTCTGTTGTCTTGAGGAAGGTTTCCAGGACAGGATCCTCGCAGTTCGCGAGTGACAGGCAGAACATGCGGTCCCGACCGGGAAAGTGCGCTACGACAACCTGCGTTCTGCGGTCGCGCAGGTTCTGGGGTTCACCCGCGCCCGGGTGGAAGCCGAAGGATGGACGGTGTTCCGGTCACATTTGGGGTTGGAGCCGTTCTACTGCCAGCCCGACGTCGAAGGCACCCGCGAGAAGGGCGGGGTCGAAGGCCAGGTCGGCTGGTTCCGCTGGAACCCCGCACTATCTGACCCGGTTCGCTACTCCAACAATCGGGAGCCGAGTTGGTGAGCGCCTTTCATCCGGCGTCGGGCGGGGCGAGGAAATCGATGACGTCTTCGCTGAATCGGCGGTCGGACATCACTGTGTGGTGTCGGCGCCCCTCGTACACCCGGAGCTTGCCATCACGTACTCCGCTGGCTACTCGCTCAGCGAGTTCGGGCGGGTAGAGGGCGTCGCGCGCACCGGCGATCATCAAGGTGGGTGCGGTGATCTCGTCCAGACGGTCTTCGATGTCGAACGCGTCCTCGGCCGCCAGCATGGCCACCATGCCGTCCGGGTCCGCCGGGCGACCGGCAGTCAGTCCCAGTAGAACGGCCATCAAGGCTCGGCCGGGCCGGGAGTCCGCGGTCGCTGGCGCCAGTGCCGCTGCCGCGGCCCGGTATCGTCCAGTGGCCAGCAGGTCCGTGTACTCGCGCTGTATGCGTCGGCCCTCCAACCCAAGGCGTGGGCCCGCGGCTCCGACCACCAGTCGGCGTACCAGGCCGGGGTGGTCGACGGCGAACTGCAGCGCGAGGCAACCAGCCGTGGACAGGCCGAATACGTCTACCGCGCAGTCGAAACGCGCATGTAACTCTTCGGCGTGGTGAGCGGCGAGTTCGGCCATGGTGACACCGGGCTCGAGCCCGGGCCGGCGGCCGACTGCCAGCACGGTGAATCGCGCGGCCAGCGACTTGAGGGAGCGCAACTCTGCCCATCGGGCGGCACCCGTGGGGTTGGCCGAGTCCGGCAGCACCGTGCGAAACACCACGAGCGGGCTTCCCGTTCCGAACTCCAGGTAGGCGGCACCACCTGTCAGTACACCTTCGCGCATGGTCATTGCTTGGTCAGTCCAGTCGCGACAATGTCGATGAGCCGGTCGAGCACGGCGGGGTACCGCTGCTCGCCGATGTCTTGGCGATGCATGGGCAGCAGAAGTACGGCTTGGAGCACCCCGATCAGTTCGTCGGCGTCGGCTTCGATGAGCTGGCCCTTGGCCTTGGCAGCCTCCAGGAACTCGGTCAGCGGCATTACCTGCCGCGCCCTGGCCAGCTCGTCCGGGCCCATACGACGAACCACCGCCCGCATCTCCTCGGGATGGGTAATCAGCCGGTGATAGAGCGGGTTTTCCTCCAGCATCCGCACCGCAGCGCGCAGGAACCCGCCGAGGGCGCCGCGCGCGTTCTCGGCCTCGCCCAACACCACTGCCAGCTTGTTGTGCAGCTGAGGTGCCTGTCGCAGCATCAGCTCCAGGTACAGCGCCTCCTTGCAGTCGAAGAAGGCATAGAAGCTGGTTTTGGCGATCCCGGCAGGGGCGACGAGGTCGTCCAGGGAGGTCTTGCGCAGGCCCTGGGTGGTGAACGAGCTATGTCCGGCCTCCAGGAGTTGCTCGGTGATCCGGGCGCGGTCCTCAGCAGTGAACGGGGGCGGCATACCACTCCTGAATACATATGAACAATTCAGTCTTTGTTATTCAGGACAGTACCGCATCCTGGGGTTCCGGACCAGTGAGATCGCCCTTGAAGAGCGCTGTCGATGGCGTCGCCCGTGGTTTGTGGCTGGTAGTCGGGTTGGCATCGAGACGCCGCCCGATCTCGAGGGCGAATCTTCGGGATCGGCGCGTCCCGGAGCGTGAGTGCTGCGAGAACTTCCTGGGCCGGTGAAACCCGTGTCCGGGGAGGCTGCGGTGGAAGGCCTGCGGCGTAACCGTAGCGATGCCGCAGGGGCAGAGTCGGGCTCCTCCTCGATCGAGCGAATCACAGTGAACACGGGAACCGTTGCGAGTCCGCCCTGCCAGGCGCAACCAGCGTCGCGGTCAGGGCTGGGCTCATCGTCGGCCGATCGGCTCGCAATGGGGCGGAGTTGCCGTAGTACTCCGAGGTCGGGAAAGCCGATCACATGGGGAAGGGCAACAGCGAGAGGAGACAGTTGGTTGCTGTAATACCGAAAGAAGCGCCGCCGAACGGCGGCGCCAGCTGCACGGACCCGAAGGGGCCGTGGCAGCGGGTATCGGAGATGCAGGACAAACTGCACCGTTGGGCGGCGGCCGACTCCGGCCGCCGGTTCGATGATGTGTTCAACCTCGTGCACGGCCCGGCGACGCTGCGAGTGGCGTTCGACCGGGTCGCGGGCAACCGGGGCCGCAACACGCCCGGCATCGACGGTGTCACCACCGACGATGTCGAGCACGGTTTCGGTGTCGATGGATTCCTGGACCATCTGCGGTTGTCGTTGAAGGACGGGTCGTTTCGGCCGGTTCCGGTGCGGCAGCGGCAGATTCCGAAACCGGGTGGATCGGGAAAGCTGCGGAAGTTGGGCATTCCGACCATCGCGGATCGGGTGGTCCAGGCCGCGTTGAAGCGGGTGCTGGAACCGGTTTTTCGAGGCCGACTTTCTGTCGGTCTCCTATGGGTTCCGGCTAGCAGCGGTTCCAGCCGTGCCCATTGGGCATCGGTCAGATCCGCTCGCGCGGTCACCACTAGGGTGGTCACGAGGTCTCCGGTGTTCAGTTGAATCTTGGTCGATCAACCAACTGCCGGAGACCTCGCCATATCTCAAACTCTCAGCCTGCCAACCAGCCTCACATCTGCAGCACTACTTCGAGATACGCCCTAGCTTGAGTTTTAACCTGTGCGACGTGGTCGAACGCCAACTTGGTGACACCGACCGGCGTTCCGCCATTCTTGGAGTGGAACGCGGTGAGCAAGCTCCATTCCGCTGGTCCGGCAATTGCCGCACCGGTGATGACCGCCAGCAGGACCGCGGTGGACAATCGCATCCGGCCCGACCACCGCGCCACCGCCTTGTTGGGGACTCTCGTTATTCACGCCGTCTGCGTGCGCGCCCACCGGATAACCCGGACAATTGTCGGGTATTCGACGAAGTCGTCAACGAGTGCCCCGAACCGGAAAGTAGGCGCGATTCGAGTGGCCTCGACCACGCGTCCGCCCGCCCGTGTCCGGTGATCACCAGGACGGCGATTTCGGCCCCAGGAACAGGCCGCCGTTGACCTCCAATGTCTGACCGGTGACCCAGCGTCCGTCGTCGGAGGCGAAGAAGGCAACCGCGTCGGCGATGTCAGAGCCACGGCCGACGCGTTCGAGCGCGGTCATGCCCGCCACACCGGGGATCGCACCGTCGTTGGTGTGCAGCCAGGAATTCATGTCGGTGTCGGTAATGCCGGGCGAGACCGTGTTCACCGTGATCCCGCGCGGCCCCAAGGTGTTGGCCAGTGATCGGCCGAGCACGTTGAGCGCGCCCTTGGTCATGCCGTAGACGACCTCCGGTGTGGCGAACCAGGTGACGCCGGAGGAGATGTTGACGATGCGCCCGCCGTCGCGCAGCAATGGCAACGCCCGCTGGACGATGAACAACGGCGCCCGCACATTGACCGCGAACAACCGGTCGAAGTGCTCGGGTGTGGCCTGCTCGACCGTGGCGTCGTAGGCGATGATCGCGGCGTTGTTGACCAGGATGTCCAACGGCCGGTCGCCGAGTCCCGTGGTGAGTTCGCCGAACAGTTGGTCGATGTCCCCGTCGACGCCCAGTTCGGCGCGGACCGGGAAAGCCCGACCGCCCGAGCGCCGGATCGCCGATACCGTGGCTTGCGCCGCCTCCAAGTTGGTGCCGTAGTGCACGGCGACTTCGGCGCCGTCGGCGGCCAGACGCTCGGCGATGGCCCGGCCTATTCCCCGCGAAGCGCCCGTCACCAGGGCGGTCTTTCCGTTCAAGTCGGTCATTGCGCACTCCCGCATTGTTGTAACGTAACGCTCCCTAACATCGCTTGCGGGCGCTACCGTATTCCCGTGGGATCGAAACGCCGCGCCGCCGCGGACACCAGGGAGTACATCCTCGCCGTCGCGCGAGAGCTGTTCTACCAGCACGGCATTCGCGCGACCGGCGTGGACCGCGTCGCGGCCGAGGCGAACGTCGCACCGCCCACCCTCTACCGGCTCTTCGGCTCCAAGGACGATCTGGTCGCCGCGTATCTCGAGCGAGAAGAGCACCGCTACCGGGAGTGGTTCCGCGCCGCGGAGCCTGGGAGGGGCCCCGTGAGCGCATCCTCGCCCTGTTCGACGCGCTGGCTGAACAGGTGCGTCCCGAATCCTGTCGCGGCTGCCCCTTCCTCATCGCGCTCGGAGAACTGCCCGAGCACGACGTGCTCGGTCACCGACGCGCTGTGGCGATGAAGCACTGGGTGCGGGCCCAGTTCTGTTCGCTGACAGGCGAACTCGCGGCCACCGCGCCGATGACCGATCCGCAGGCACTCGCCGACCAGCTGATGCTTGTGATGGAAGGCGTCTACGCCACGACACAGGCGTTCGGCCCGACCGGCCCGGCCGATCAGGCCCGATCGCTGGTCGAGGCACTACTTCCTCGCGAGCCGGCCTGATCCCGCCACCCGGGCGCCACCACCGCGCACAGCGGGTGCCCGCGGTCAAACTGCGCGCGGCGGTGGCGAGCGGCGGACCGCGCTGCCCAGCAGCGCCGTCCATCCGTCGGTGCCAGTGTATCGAGGTCGAGCAGTGCCCGAAGTCGGCGTTGCCTCGGGCTGGGGCCGAACAGATAGCCGCCGTCGTAGGGCGTAGCGGTCGGCGGCCGGGTCGGGTGCGCAGGATCGGTGCGCCGGGCATGTCGCGTAGTTCCCGCAGCACGCCCCACACGGTGGATCCGGGTAGGTCACCAACAGCCAGTGACAGTGACCGGCCACCGAACTCGATGACGGGTACCCCGCGCGCGACCTGCTCTCCGACTGCGGAAGCCCACGCCAAGGCCTGCAGCACCGCAAGCACCGTCCACCGCCGCGGGGACCGAGGCCACTGCGCGTGCACCCACACGGTCGCGGCTGCCACCGCCGCTGGTCGGAGTCTGGGTGTGCCCCTGTGTCTATTTGCTTGTGCGCCACGGACAGGAACTTGTGCGCGGCCCACCGGCAGGCGGAGAGCCAGTCGCGGCGCATGGCGGCATCGGCGCCTCGGCCGTAGCGGCGGTAGGCGTCGGCAAACCTGCGCCAGCTGCCACCAGCAGCGGGGAGTTGCGCGCGCACGTCGAGGTAGGTCTCGGTGTGCAGCTGCGGCAACAACGTATCCAGCTGCGGGTCATTGCCTGTAGTGGCCGCGACATGCACGATCTGCGCGAGCAGATCGCTTGCAAGGCACGCCGGTTCGAGCGGGTGCGTTTGGGTTTGGTCAGCCGGGCGGCGGGGTTGTCCCGGTATTCGATGATCCGGTTGTCCTCGGCATGCTTGTACAGCCGCCGCCACACGTCGATGACATGGCCGACCACCTCACGACCCCCGCGGTCGCTGCGGCGGATCACCCGCTGCGCGCGGATCGTCTCGCACAGCCGCCGCAGATCTGCGGGCGTCGGCTCGTCCAGGCGCCGCTGCGCCCACCCGGGCTGAGCGAGAATTTTGTTCCAATACGTTTGGTAGTGGGTTCGGGTTCGCCCGTCGGGCATCGCTGCCAGCACTGTCGGGATGTACTCGGCGAACGTCGGAACCGCCCGTGTCGACCCGGTCTGCGCGGACAGGTCGGCGACGGTGAGCCCGAGACGGTCCATCATCATCGCGACCGTGGCGATGTCGGCCGCGGCGCGCGTGCTCATGCGCTTGTTCCCTCGGCGAAGCGGCGCGCGAGGATGTCGTCGAGCACATGCGGCGGGTACACCACCAACAGCGCCTGCTGTGGGTCGGCGGCCAGCAGAACCCGGTCGTGGATGCGGATGCCCGCCCCGCGACGGACCGGCGCCGGCAGCGACAGGTGCCCGTACTTGCTGGCACCGCGGCGGCCGTAGCCGGGCGGGTGATCACGATCAACCCGCCTGCGATCCGCTACGACAGCAGATCCCCGGGCCGCCAGTCCAAGGCCGTCAACACCGCCTTGTCGACCACACGGCCGTCGGCATCGACCGGGCGGATCTGTGTACCGCGATGCTCGGCGGGTGTGGCTCGACATCGCGCGACCGCCCCCGGCGCGGTCGGCCGCGGAGAAGGACGGAAGCACCGGCAGAATTGTGTCCTCGGTCATAATTCCCCCCGTCCAGGGGTAGAACCGCAGGTCACGGAGGTTGCCATAGGCGGAGTGTCCGGACAGTGCCCGGACCCGATTTCTATAGGTCGTTTTCTGTGTCCGGAGGGGGAGTCGTACACCGGAATTGCAGCAGCTGTGCACGGCTAGTGTGCACATGCCATCACCATACACGTTTTCGCACCTGAGTCGGCCATCGGACACTTTCGTCGGACAGAGCACCGCCGGAAACTGCAAACTCGCCAAAGTGCGTTGTGCTGCACGAGATCCCGCCAACTGGCTGAGTGTCAACGGAGAGATACGAATGCATGGGAGACCGCTGCCGGCATGGCGCAGACCGGATCTATCTGGTCGTGCAGTGACATTGACGTAGTAGACCCGAAAGTCGGGTCGAGTCGAATCTTTCTGCCTTGGCACGAGTTCAGCATTGCCTCGCCTCGTTGCTCCCGTCAATGGACAAAGGACACCCAGTTTGGGTGAATTTTGACAGGTTCGGTGGTTCTTATGGCTTAGAAACACCAGATTCGCCCGGGACTGCCCCGAGTTCGGTTGACTCGCGGGTGTGGTGTTTCAGGCCGCAAGCGCGGGCTGGTTTATTGTCTCAAACTCGATCGGCGTCAGGCGGCCGAGTGTGCGTTGCCGCCGTTTTCGGTGGTAGGTCTTCTCGATCCAGACCACGATCGCCAACCGCAGTTCGGCCCGGGTTGCCCAGCGCTGCCGGTCGAGAACATTCTTCTGTAGGAGCGCGAAGAACGACTCCATCGCCGCGTTGTCACCACACGCGCCGACTCGGCCCATTGACCCTCGTAACCCGTTGACCGACAACGCATTGACGAATTTCCGAGAGCGGAACTGACTGCCCCTGTCCGAATGCACGATCGTCGCGGTCGGCGAGCGGAACGCGACCGCGTGACGCAGCGCCGAGGTCGCCAGCGACGCTTTCATCCGGGAATCGATCGAATAGCCGACGATCCGGTTGGAGAACACGTCCTTGATCGCACATAGATAGAGCTTGCCCTCGCTGGTGGCATGCTCGGTAATATCGGTCAGCCACACCGCATTCGGGACATCAGCGGTGAACTTGCGGTCGACAAGGTCGTCGTGGACCGGCGGGCCGGCCTTCCGGTTCAACCCGCGCTTCTTGGCGAATACGCTCCAGATCTGCTGCTGAGAGCATAATCGGGCGACTCGGTTCTCGCCCGCGCGGATGCCGCGGGCGGGCAGTTCGTCGGCGATGAACCGGTAACCGAACGCCGGGTCATCGGCATGGATGTCGTAGGCGGCGTTGATCAGATGCGCATCGTCCCAATCACGTTGCGAGACAGGATTCTTCTTCCATTTGAAGAATGCTTGGGTGGAGAATCCGAGCACCCGACAGGTCACCGCGACAGGGATCTTGTCGGCGGCCAGGTCCAGGACCAGCGGGTACATCATTTTGGGTTGACGTCGCGGGAGAAATAGGCGACCGCGCGGCGCATGACCTCGGCTTCTTGTTCCAGTTGCCGGATTCGTTTGCGGGCCTCGCGTAACTCGGCCGACTCATCGGCAGTGGCGCCGGGGCGGTGTCCGTCCTCAATATCAGCTTGCCTGACCCAGTTCTTTACGCAGCTCTGCGAGATCCCGAAGTCCTTCGCGATTTGGGTCAACGGGATCTCGCCCTTACGGGCGACCGCGACAACATCGCGGCGGAACTCCTCGGGATAGGGCTTGGGCATGGTGGTCATCCTTCCACCGCGAGGACGCATCCTCACAGATCAGGAGTCAACCAAACCGGGGGCAGTCCCTTCAGTACTGACGCTGCGCGCCACTCGTAGCGCGGTGTATGAGCGGGGCAATGAACTCGACGGCCGTGAGGCCGCAGTTGCCGAACACGGCGGACTTCTCGTTACGCACCTGCTGTTCCAGTACCTCGGCGCGACAAGCATCGACGACCCCGACTTCGACTGGGAAAGTGAGGTCCTCGAGAAGGTTCCAACCACTGTGGAGGAACTGGTGCGTCGACTGGCGCACCAGATCACTCTCGATGAGCACCGCCCATTGATCAGAGCCACTTTTCAATCCGCAAAGCGATGCCAAGAGCTGGCCAAACAAGTCCTCGACCAAATGGCGGACGGCATAGCCGTTCCCGAACCACCCGCGAAGCAACGTAAGCCGCGCCGCCAGAACACAGTACCGCTCTTAGTTGACCGTCGCGTTATCAAAGAGGGATCAGCGCTTCACTATGTCGCGCAGACCGAGCCCGAGCGTAAAGCCTTGGAAAACTGGCTCGCGAAAGATGAAAGGCGACGGCAGGCGACGTGGGTCAATCACCGCACCAAATCGATCCTGTGGGCATACGACGAACAGCAGTACTCTCCATCTGGGCTCGTGTCGAAAATGTGGTGGGACGCGGGATGGGACGATCGGCCGGTCGCGAACCAAGGAACCATGCGCTGGTTGCTTGGAGACGGGCGGAGTCTATGGGATCTGGCGCAGCTCATTCACAGTGAAGAAGATGAACCGGGCGATGATGAAAGCTGAGTATGTTTGGACCCCCGCAGCACCCGGCCCGGGCGGCCGGGGCGGGTCTGCACTCGGCGACGTACTCAAGGGCCGGGCGTCGAACCCGGGTATGAGTGACGAGGGCGGGGCGAGGTGTTACGGGGGATCCGAGCCGCGGTGGGACGCGGCACGGGTTTGCTTCCTTTGGGTTTGCATGGCAGCGTCTATACCCGCCGCCGCACGCGGCGTTGGATGCGCGCCCGGGCTGCCGCGCCGATCGGGCCAGGTGATCGTGATCTGTCCCTCGACCGAACCAACGGGGTAGACCCGAACAGGTTTGTTTCCTAGCTGGACCAGGACCACTCGTAGTGTGCGACCGACTTCTACGTAGGCGGCGACCACTGTCAAACCGTGTTTCTCAGCGTGGAAAGGCCTGCAGACGGACGCGTCCGCCGCCTTTGACATCACGGACCCGAACCGCTGCGCGAAGGTCACCCCGCACCGGGGACGCCCGGCGCGGCCATCAGCCCCCACATGCCGCGCACCGTGCCCGGAACAAACCGCCTGTGCTGCAACATTCGCCGCCGACCAGATCAACGCCTCCTCCGTAGCGAAGAGCGGTCGAACCTCGTTCGCCGATGACGGCGGCGTCGCGGTCGTTGTAGCTGCTCAACCGATGCCGCACGGCCCCTTCCGGGCCCGTGCCGCTCACACGTCCGTCTGCTGATCGATCGCTGCCTCGTAGAAGGCGTCCGCGAGCGCCATGATTACGGCGCTGATGCCAGGGCCGTCGCTGAAGAAGTAGTCGGCCATGGTGTTGTGAGCCTCCTGGTTGTCGAGGACCGCCTCAGTGACCGCCGCCTGGAAGTCCTGGGACTCCATGAACTGCTTCTTCGAGTTGACCTTGGTCTGGTTGACCAGGTCCGGGTAGGCGAGCAGCCGCTGCACCAGTCCCTGCACGAACTCACGGACCTGCGACTCGGCGAACGACTCGGCACCAAAGAGGTCGTTCATCTTGTCGATGACGACCTGTAGTGCGACGTACTTCGGCTCCTTCCGGGTGCCGGTGCCCGCACCACTGATGCCCTTGAGCTCCCCATCACCGGTCAGCGAGATGTCGACCGCGGTGCGCTTGTTGTGCTTGACCCCGACCAGGACCACGTCGGAGAGGTCGACCTCTGCGGCCCAGGAGGCGTCCGCGATGACCTTCTCCAACAGGCGCAGGAAGATCGACAACATCTCCATGTACGGGTCGCCATAGTCGACGATCTGACTCATGAAGTCGTAGAGGCGGACATAGGTGGAGACGTCCTTGCGGAATAGGTCGAGGGTGTTGAGGGTGACTTTGTCGTCGGCCTCGATCGCCGCTGCGTAGCGGCGGGCGAACTCGTGCTTGGCCGGGCTGATCGCAGCCGAGAGGGCGTTGTTGCCCTTGCGGATGACCCATAGTTCGGCGACCTCGCGCACCTGCTCTGGCGTGTAGATCCCGGCCTGGGCGAGCTTGGTGGCGAGGTGGACGACGATGTACGGGTCGGTCTCGGTCTCCAGGGTGGCGTTGGTGAAGTACGGCTCGAACGCGGCCCGGATGTCGTCAGGCTTGTTCACGAAGTCGATGACGAACGTCTTGCGCTTCTGCTCCCCGCCCGCAGTGCGATGGGTGCGGTTGAGCCGGGAGAGTGTCTGCACGGCAGTGACCCCGGAGAGCTTCTTGTCGACGTACATCGCCGATAGCAACGGTTGATCGAACCCGGTCTGGAACTTGTTGGCGACCAGCATGATCTTGTAGGTCGCGCCCTTGAAGGCGGCAGCCAGGTCCGAGCCGGCGCCGGGGTTGAGGTTGGCTTCGGTGAACTCGTCGTCCTTGCTCGGCTGCGGCCCCCAGTCCGAAGCCCACTTTTCGTCCTCGGCCATAGTCACCGAGCCGGAGAAGGCGACCAGGGTGCGGTAGTTGTAGGAGGCGTCCATGGCGGCCCGCTTGGCGATGTAGGCGTCGATCGCTTTCTTGTACTTCACCGCCGCCTTGCGCGAGTCGGTCACGACCATCGCTTTCGCCTTGCCCTCCAGCAGGTGGGCAACGTTGACGTGGAAGTGCTCGACGATGATCTGTACCTTCTGGCTGATGTTGGTCGGGTGCAGTTTCACCCACCGCATCAGCCCCTTACGCGCCGCGGCCTCCTCCACCTCGCCACCGTCGCCGGCCTCGGCCTTGCCGGCGATCTTCAGTGCGGTGTCGTAGGTCTGGTAGCCCTTGAGCACGTCGAGGATGTAGCCCTCCTCGATCGCCTGCCGCATCGAGTAGAGGTGGAACTCGACCGGTTTCCCGTCAGGGCCCTTGCGGCCGAAGAGCTCCAGTGTCTTGTTCTTCGGCGTCGCGGTGAACGCGAAGTAGGAGATGTTCGGCGACTCGGCTCGCTCGGTCATCTCCGAGGCCAGCATCGCCTCGACGTCGACATCACCGCCCTCCTCGATCTCCTTGATCTCCTCCGCGGTCAGCACGGCCTTGAGCTTGGAAGAGATCTGGCCGGACTGCGAGGAGTGCGCCTCGTCCGCGATCACCGCGAACCGCCGCCCCTTCAGCGACGAGTCGCCCCGGATCTCGTCGAGGGCGAACGGGAAGGTCTGCACCGTCACCGCGATCATCAGCTCACCGTTCTTCAAAGTGGTCGCCAGCAGCCCGGATTTCGACTTCGCCCCCGCCTTGCGGACGTCCTCCGGGCTGATCGTGGCCACGATCTTCCCCGACCCGTCGATCTGCCGGATCGCCTCCTGGAGCTGCCCGTCGAGCACGGTGCGGTCCACGACCACGATCACCGAGTCGAAGACCTTCTCGTCGTTCACGTGCAGCCGCGCCAGCCGGTGCGCGGTCCAGGCGATGGTGTTCGTCTTCCCCGACCCTGCCGAGTGCTCGATCAGGTAGCGGCGCCCCACCCCCTCCTCGCTCACCGCGGCCACGATGTTCGTCACGGCCTCCCACTGGTGGAACCGAGGGAAGAGCATGCTCGTACGCCGCACCGACGTCCCGGTCGCGACATCCCACTCCTGTTTGGTCTCCACGA
The DNA here is from genome assembly GCF_042733915.1 of Nocardia sp. NPDC059691. Lineage (NCBI taxonomy): Bacteria > Bacillati > Actinomycetota > Actinomycetes > Mycobacteriales > Nocardiaceae > Nocardia > Nocardia sp. NPDC059691. The sequence goes on from NZ_JBHWFB010000006.1 coordinate 274,957, forward strand.
TCATCAGTCGGCCGATGATGTTGAGCCAGGCGTCCTTCGCCCAGACCCGCTCCCACAGGTACGCCGTAGCCGACCGCCCGCCCTCACCCGGCGGGTTCCCAGCGCCACGGTCGTGACCCATGTTGAACGGCAGAAAGTGCGTCTTCTCGCCCTCGAGCCGGGTGGTCATCGCGGCCAGGTCGTTGGAGACCGCGAAGTGCACCAGCGCCCGGTGCCCGAACGACAACAGCGGCTCCGGCCGCCCGTTGGTCAGCGGATGCCGGTGCTTGCGGTACTGGTTGATCGCCTCATCGAGAGACTGGGTGAAGTCGGTCTTCAACTCGACGGTGGCGACCGGGAGCCCGTTCACGAAAAAGACCAGGTCGATGCTGCGCGAATCAGCAGTGGAGAAGTGCACCTGCCGCATCACCCGCACCCGCATCGCCGCGTACTGCTCGTTGGTGGTCGCGTTCAGACTGGTCTCGGGACGGAACTGCGCCATCTTCAACCGGCCACCGCCGATGTAATGCACCCCGCTGCGCAGGAGGTTCAGCGTCCCACCACCGTGTTCGAGGGGCTTGTCGAGCGCGGTGGTCAGCACGTCAAGGAACTTCGCTTGCGAGCCCGCAGCTTTAAACGCCTTCTCGTACGCCGCCTGCTGGGTCTCCTTCAGCCAGGCGAACAGGTCCTCGGGGAAGAGCGCCCGTTCCCTGTCGTAGCCGGTGTCGTCCGCCGAGTAGAGCCACCCGTGTTCGGCCAGGTACGCACAGATCTCGGACTCGAAGACGACCTCGTTGTGATCGGCCATCACGTCGTCTCCCGTACGTCGATCTGCCCGGTCACCGCCGCCGTGATCAGCGCCGACCGCCGCTCCTTCGAGAGCTCGATGAACTGCTCGGTCTCCTTGATGAGGTTGTCGATCTTCGCAGTCTCCTCGTCGAGATAGGCAGCGATGCGGTGCTGCTCTGTGAGATCCGGGAGCCAGATGGGCGTTGTACGCAAGACCGGCAGCCGGACGTTTGCGACCGTTGAACCGTTTGCTGAGAGCCGGAAGTAGTCTTGCACGCGATCTGAGTAGATCTGCCAGAGCAGAAATGTCCCGACGCATGCCGTGCGGTCGATCCGCAGCAGGACCATCCGCTGTCCTAGGCAAATCCGATCGTTGGGAACCATGCATGCCTCACCAGCGGGCGCTTCACGTGTGAAGAGAACGTCTCCGACGGTTGGTGCTCCTGTCCCGTTTCGGGCCTTCCATGTGTCTGCGTCGACAGGCAATCCGTTCCCCGGGCGAAACTTTCCGTTGCGGACGGAGGCGGTTCGGACTGCCTCATACTCGCCGTCGTCTGAGACCTCTGGCGTGGTGTGCGGGCAGTCGACGACGTCGATGCAGGCGTTCTGCAGCCGGGCGTTGGGTGCATGACCGTCGAAGACTCCGTCAATAAGCGAGTGGCGTCGCTCGCGGAGCATCTCGATCAGGCGCTGTTGCTCCTCGATCAGCGTGTCGATGCGGGCGGTCTCGCGGTCGAGAAAGTTCGCTATAGCCTGCTGTGTTCGACGGCCAGGTAGTGGTATTGAGTACGACCTGACAAAAGAGTCCGGGACACGGCGAAGGCCGCCCGACCCCGTCATATGAGATTCGCCCAGTTTCAGAAAGGGCGATGACTGAAGAATCCAACCGAGGTAGTCCGCCTTGACTTTGTTTGACGGACGCATCACAGTCACTTCTGTCGTCGCGAAGGCCTGGCCGTCCGGAAGATCCCGCGCGACAATGCCTTTCCCGTTCTCGAAACAGGGAGTCACCTTAGCGAACGCAACATCGCCGTTCGCCACGTAGGAGTACCCTTGGCGCAGATCGTCGAATGGGCGGCGACGGCTCGTATCTGGTGGGCCAAATTCGGAGATCGCTTCCATCGGCAGGTACACCGCATTACCGCCGGAGTCCGACGTGGGGCGAGGGTTAAATGATACGAGATACCGCAGGGGCACCACAGGCGCTGCTGATAGCTCTTCCGGGATGCTCACCCCTCCACCTTCCTCAGCAGGTCGAGGATCTTGGCGACCTGCTTCTCTAGGTCGGCGTCGATCTCGGCGAGAGGACGGGGCGGGACGTACTTGTAGAAGTGGCGGGTGAAGGGGATCTCGTAGCCGGTCTTGACCTTGGCCCAATCGATCCAGGCGTCGGGGACGTGCGGCTTCACCTCGGCGTCGAAGTATGCCTGAATGACCTCGACCTTGCCCGCGGCGCCAGCGATCGAGCCGCCGTAGGTGAAGGGGACATTCTCGGTGTCGCGCTTCTTGGTGTCCGGCTTGGGTTTGCCCTTGCGGTCGACGACGGGGTTACTGGACTCGTCGAGGAGGGGGCGCTCGACGGTGATGGTCCAGTAGCCGAACTCGTCGTTGCGCAGCACCTTCGAGTAGTCCGGGTCGGCGTCGGTGAAGTCGGTGTACAACTTCACCACCTCGACACGGTCCGCCTCGCTGAGTTCGCGGTTCTTGGCACCAAGGTTCTTACGCATCTTGGTCCAGAACGATGTGCCGTCGATGAGCTGGACCAGACCCTCGCGATCGGGGTGCTTGGTGTTGTCGAGGATCCAGATGTAGGTGGCGATGCCGGTGTTGAAGAACATGTTGGTCGGCAGCGCGACGATGGCATCGACCAGGTCGTTCTCCAGCAGCCACTTGCGGATGTTGGAGGGGCCGGACTCGGCGGCGCCGTTGAAGAGCGGTGAGCCGTTCATCACGATCCCGGCCCGGCCGCCGCCATCCTCGCGGGCGCGCATCTTGTGGACCAAGTGGAGCAGGAAGAGCATCTGCCCGTCCGAGGTCGACGGGAGGCCAGGGGCGAACCGGCCGTAAGGACCAGCTTCGTCGTGCTCTTTTGTGACCGCATTGGCGTACTGCTTCCAGTCGACGCCGTACGGGGGGTTGGACATGCAGAAGTCGAACTGGCGGCCTCTGAACGCGTCATCGGTGAGAGTATTGCCGAAGGCGATGTTAGTCGCGTCGTGCCCCTTGGCCAGGAGGTCGGACTTGCAGATCGCGTAGGACTGCGGGTTGTACTCTTGGCCGTACAGGCTCAGCTTCGCGTCGGGATTCTGCGCGAGCAGGTGCTCCTCGGCCAGGGCGAGCATGCCGCCGGTGCCTGCGGTGGGGTCATACAGCGTGCGGACGATGCCGGCCTCGGTCAGGTCGGCGTCCTTCTCGGCGAAGAGCAGGTCGACCAGCAGCCGGATCGCGTCCCGCGGGGTGTAGTGGTCACCGGAGGTCTCGTTCGCGGCCTCGTTGAACCTGCGGATGATGTACTCGAACGCATCGCCCATGTCGGCGTTGGAGACGACGTCTGGATGCAGGTCGACGGCCTTGAAGGACGTAATGACCTCACGCAGCAACTCCGCCTTCTCTAGCGCGAGGATCTCCTTCTTGAAGTCGAAGTACTCGAACACGTCGACATCGGGCGAGAACCTGTCAATGTAGTCGGCCAGGTTGTCCGCCAGCCCGTCGGCGTCTTTAAGGAGGTTGGCGAACGAGTAGTTCGAGGTGTTGTAGAACGGCCTGCCGGTCGCCTTCTTGACCTCGATCCTGAGCCGGTGTGGGTTGTCGTACTTCGCCGCCAGCGCGCGCACCGTCTCCCGGTCGGGCTCAAGGATGCAATCGAGGCGGCGCAGGATCGTGAGCGGGAGAATCACGTTGCCGTACTGATTGGGGCGGTAGGGCCCCCGAAGTTGGTCGGCGATCGACCAGATAAAACTACCGAGGGTGCTCACACGGCTCCTTACGAGGCTCGCTCGACGGTGGATGTTGGACGCCCAGCGCGACCCGTGCGTGCCGTCCAAACAGGCGGCGCACAGGCTGCAGCAGCCGGTGCGTAACAAGAACATCATCGCGCATCACAACACCCTGCACGCCACAAGGTCGGCAGCAGCGACCGGCTCAGCGAATTCGTCACGGTCGGCCGCTTCTTCCAAATGTCGGCGAGAGAATGGCGTGCGATACCGGCACGGCGGATTCCGCCGCGCGCCCCGGCACCGCGTTGCAGCTATCTCGAATGCCGACTGTGGAACTTCCACGCATCACGCACGATGTCGGTGATGTCTGGTTTCTGTGGTGTCCAGCCGAGTTCGCGTTGTGCCAGTTCCGAGGAGGCGTAGAGGGTGGCGGGGTCGCCTGGTCGTCGTGGTGCGGTTTCGATGTCGAAGGGTATTCCGGTGATGTCGCGGATTGCTTCGATGACTTGGCGGTTGGAGTAGCCGATCCCATTGCCGACGTTGTAGATCTTGTGTTCGCCGGGGTGAATATGGTTGAGGGCGAGGAGGTGGGCCTGGGCGAGGTCGGTGATGTGGATGTAGTCGCGGATGCAGGTGCCGTCGGGGGTGGGGTAGTCGTCGCCGTAGAGGGTGAATTTGTCGCGGTGGCCGAGAGCGGTGTCGAGGGCGAGGGGGATGAGGTGGGTTTCGGGGTTGTGGCGTTCGCCGATCATGGTGCCGTCGCCGCAGTCGTGGGCGCCTGCGACGTTGAAGTAGCGCAGGGATATCGCGCCGAGTGTGGAGGCGCGGGTGTAGGTGGTGATGGCTTTGTCGATGGCGAGTTTGGTGTCGCCGTAAGTGTTGACGGGGTTGGTGGGTGAGGTTTCGAGCAGGGGCAGGTGGGTGGGTTCGCCGTAGACGGCGGCGGTGGAGGAGAAGACGAGTCGGCTGACGTGGGCGGTGTGTATGGCCTCGAGCAGGGCGAGGGAGGCGCGGGTGTTGTTGTCCCAGTGCCATTCGGGGTGGTGCATGGACTCGCCTGCAGCGATGAGGCCGGCGAAGTGCAGGACGGCGTCGTAGCCGGCTGTGGGGGTGAGGATTTGGGCGATGTCGTGGACGCGGAGTTTGATGAATTCGGCGTCGTGGGGGATTTGGCGGTCGTCGTTGCGGGAGAGGTCGTCGATGACGGTGACGTTGTGTCCGGCGTCGAGGAGCAGTCGTGTGACGGTGGCTCCGACGAATCCTGCACCCCCGGTGACCAGGATTTTCATCTGACCTGCACTTTCATGGCGAGTAGGTGGTCGTGGATGGTGTGTTTGTGCGCGCGGAAGTGGTCTTCGGGGCTTTCTCGGTGTGCGCTGCCGGTCCAGCAGGTGATGCGTTCCCAGGCGCGCTGCTTCACCGTAGTCAATGCGATCGGGTCGGGTGTTGTGTGCCATGCGTCGGCCATGGCGCGTGCGAGGGCGTGGACGGTTTGGTGGTGGCGGGCGACGATTCGGCCGCTGCTGGTCATGGCGTAGCGGGTGTAGTTGACCGCGTCGGGGCGTGGTTGTCCGAACTCGGCGTCGAACCGGGTGAAGGCGTGATGGAGGTAGGTCCAGAATCGTCCCGGATCCATCGGCGGCTGGGCGGGGTCGGCTCGCCAGCGCAGCTCGGCGCGCATCTGTTCGGCGAGGTGCGGCGCCATGTGACCGAAGTCGTGGTGGGCGTAGGCGCCCTCAAGCATGGCGGTAGCTCGCAGGATCTTCACGCACAGTCGGCTGATGAGCAGGTGGAAGTGCGTGGAAGCCGTTCCGGCGGACCACTGGTCGTGGAGGCCGAGCCAGAAGTAGGCCTGGGTGTAATACAGGAGGATTTCGTAGGCGTCGCGGACGTCGAGTGTGACGGGGTGGTGTTCAGGTAGGCCGCGGTCGGTGACGGGGAGGCCGAGGTTTTTGAAGTCGTGCCCGAGGGAGGTTTGGATGGCGCGGTAGTCGCTGAGCGGCAAGGTCATCAAATCCAGTGTGGTGAAGTGTTTCTCGGCGAGGGACACGAGTTCGTGGCTCTGGGTTGAGGGGTGGTCTCCGTAGTGGACGTAGAGGAGGTCGACGTCGCTGATCAGCAGCGGCTTACCGCCGTGGCGGATGAAGGTGGGTTCGCCGCGGGCGAGGGAGCCGCCGACGATCAGCCAGTCGTCGGCGGGTACGCAGTGTCCGAGCGTGCGGAGGTCTTCGGCGATATCGAGGGCTTCCTGGGCGACGGCGGTGGCGTGGGGGAGTCGGGAGGTGATGCGTTGGGCCAAGGCGGTGGTGTCCACTTCATGCCTCCGGTTCGATGGAAGACGCGGGCATGGGCAGCAGAACGGGTCCGGGCTGATGGGTGGGGACAGGTGTTTCCTCGTGCGCTTTTTTCGCGGTGATGTGGGGGCACAGTGATCCGCAGATGGTGCAGGGCGCGCCTTTGCGCAGGCCGTGGGTGATGAACGCGTTGCCTGCCAGGCCGGGGTAGAGGGCGTGGCCTTGCTGGATGTCCCAGTCGTTGGCGCGGCGGGCCACGCTGATCGCGCGTTGCCGTGCGATTTCGGGTTCCCAGCCGCGTACGAGGTCGAGCGCTGTGATGGCGACACGGACCATGCGGAGGGAGGTGGCGGTGTCGGGCGCGGTGGGCATGGCGTAGTGCTCGTTGTGGGTGATGGAGGCGAACATGTCGCCGCCGCACTGTCCGGCCGCCGCGACACCGAGGGCGTTGACGATGTCGTCGAGGGTGACGCCGTTGTCGATGACCATCGGTCCGGCCAGCCACAGCGGCGCACCGCCCAGCGCTTCTTTGTAGGCGGGGATCAGTTCGGGAATCCGGTGCAGCGGCATGTGCCCGCCGCTTTCGCACAACACCTGCACTCCGGCGTTCAACGCGTCTTTGCGCAGTTCGGCCAGCAGGTGGATCTCGTGCCATTTCAGGTCGTCGCCCGCATCGGCGGTGGCGCCGGGGCGGAAGATGTCGCCGAGGTCGAGGACGACTTCGTGGCGGCGGCAGATGTCCAGGATTCCGTCGAAGTACTCGATCAGAGGATTGTCGCAATGGTGGATACGCATGTAGCGGGCCAGCAACCCGCCGCCTCGTGAGGTCGTGGGCATGATTCGGTCGGATTTTTCGCTCATCTGCGCGAGGGCGGGGTTGATGCCTGCGTGGATGAGGACGAAGTCGGCGCCAGCGGCCAGTCCGAGCTCGAATCGGTCCGGGAATTCGTTGCGGCTCAGCTTCTTCCGCGGGTCAGCGAACAGGTCGTATGTCAGGCATGCGCCGAGCGGTACGCCCATGACTTCCTTCAGATCCGCGCGCAGCGCCACCCCTTCGGGGTTGGTGGTCAGGTCCATGACAGCGTCGGGTCCAGCGGCGAGGATGACCGCCATGCTTTCCACGATGGTCTGTCGGTCGCGGTCACGCGGCCCCAGTCCGACGAGAGCGGCGACTTTGCGGCGGGTGTCCTCACCGACGAGCAGCGGTGTGAAGGCCGTCATGTGTCGGCTCGCGTGCGACCGCAGGAACACAAGGGTGCCGCTTTCGACTCGGCGGGCGGCGGTGTCAGGGTCGAGGTCTTCGGCCTGACATGTGGCGATGAACTGGGGATCTGTTGCGAGGGTGAACATTTGGTGTGTCCTTTCGATCAGGGACGTATCGGAGTGGTGGGCCCGGTAGGCCGCGGTGCGGGCGGTTGGCCGTCGACGACTTCGGTGATCAGGTCAGCCCAGTCGACAGCCAGGGCGCTGACGTGGATCCATGCCTCATGCACGACGGGTTCGGACGCGTGCTCGGCAGCCGCCAGCGTCAGTTCGGCATCGACGTACGCGGCGGCCAGGGCATCCACTGCCGGTCCTATGCGTTCGGTGCCGCGTCGTGGCTGAATGTGGGTGCTGACCCAGTTGTCGATCAACGTGACGACATCGTCTCGACGTCGGTCGACTTCGGCCGCGCGTTCAGGGATGACGCGGCGTGTGCGGTGCAGATGCGCCAGCGCCTGCGCCCACCGCGTGATCAGATGGTCGCCCGGGTTGTGGCCCGTCACGCCGCGGAATGCCGCGCAGAGCCCGTGCCAGTCCGGAATCCGAGGCAGCCGAGAATCCGGCCCGGAGAGCGAGACATTCTGTCGCGCAGCCGCTGTTATCTGCGATGAACGCGTGAGGATGGGTGTGTGGCGTTCGGTGGGCATGCTCGGGCTACACCTTGGTTCCGAACGAGTAGGCCATCGCCGCGAGATAGGGCAGACATCCGCCGCCATGGGCGGCATGAGCGTGGAGAATGAAGCGGGCGCGGTCCAGATCCAAATCAATGGGCTCCACCGCGCAGTCGCGATACTGCACGGCCCACAAATCCCGTGTGTCCTGTGAAATTCTCACGACAGCTTCCTGACAGTCGGTGGGTGGGTGGGCACGCCGATGCCGGGCCCAGTCGCACACGCCCGAATCCAGCTCCGCCCACTGCTGATCACTCGCGAAGGGCGGAACAGAGTCGACCGCATGCCCCGGCATCGGGTGCTGGTCCCAGATTCGCGGCCGCGGCTTGCCGTCCCAACGCCCGACAGGGCTAGCCCCACTGGGGCTTGCGCATTGCCAACAAGGGGCTGGGATCAGGCGAAAGGGGCATTTGTGCACGTAGAAGCCATCCACCGCATACTGTGAGACAAACTGCGGTCAACCGACTGAGGTGAGAGATGAATACTGGGGGACGTATCTGCCGCACATGCCGCACGGCGCTGCCCACAAAACACGCCGGAAACCTCTGCGCCGACTGCGCCTGCGCTGCCGGGTTCAAGCACGCGCTCACCGCCGACTTCTTCGACGATCCCACGATCCGCGCGGCGCTGGCAGACCACGACTTCAGCGTCGTGTTCACCTTGATTCGCGAAGCAACCGGCCTCTCACAACTTCAGCTGGCCGCGTTGCTCGACCTCACGCAGTCCAGAATCTCAGCCGTCGAACGCGGAGAACGCCGTCTCACCAGCGCCAAGCTGGTCGCCAGAATCGCCGAGACATTCGCCATCCCCGCCTCACTACTCGGGTTCGGCTCCGGAACTGCGAGTAATCTGGCCCGCGAGGAGGTGACGTGGGTGGAACGCAGAGACTTCATCACCCTGGCAACCGCAGCCGCACTCGGTTCCCATCTTCACCCACAACTCGACCGGCTGGGCAGCATCCTCCCTGACCGGCTCGAGCCAGTCACCCGACCCCACATCGGATCCGCCGACATCGACGCCATCGAAGCCATCACCGAAGGATTCCGGCGATGGGACCTCGCGCACGGCGGCGGACTCTGCCGGACCGCGGCACTCACCCAACTGCACCAAGTCCGCGCCCTGGAGGGCGCCGCATGCACCACAACCGTTCGAACACGTCTGTGGATCGCCACCGCCGACCTGGCGAGCATGGCCGGCTGGCTGGCCTACGACATCGAAGAACACGACTCGGCCCGCAAACTGTGGACATACGCCCTGCAAACCGCGCACCGCGGCCAAGACCATCCGCGCAGCACCGACCTGACGGTCAGCATTCTGCTCGACATGGCCCACCAGTCCCTGCACCTGAAACGACCTGATGAAGCACTGAAATTCGTGCAGCTCGCCTCATCGACCGCCGCCAACAGGCGCCATCCGGTCAGCACCATCACCGCCGGATACATCGCCACGGTAATGGGCTGGTGCTGGGCCTCCCTGAACGACTCCGCAGCCACCCAGCGCGCCGTCGGGCTATCCGAAGACCGCTACGCCGCAGCCGAACCCGACACCACTCCCTCCTGGGCATGGTTCGTCACGCCCGCGGAAATCGCCGCTCAACACGGCCATGCGATTTATTTGCTGTCGCTCTCCGATCCCAAGTTCGCGCTATCGGCGGTCGAGCGTCTGTCCACAGCGATCCCTGGCCACGCCAGCGAACATGCGCGCAGCCGGGCCGTCGCCTTACCCACCCTTGCCGGCGCCTGTTTGCAGGCGGGTGATTTCGACTCGGCCAACCGGTACGGGCGTGAGGCGATCACGGCGATCACCGAGCTGTCCTCACCCCGCTGCTACGTCCGCCTCCGCGACCTGGACACCATCGCCACCGAGCACGACGGCGACCCCATCGTTGCTGAATTGCGCGGCGATCTGAGGGCGGTCCTCACTACAGCGGCCTCATGACCACAGAAAGCCAGCTTCCCGGTCGCGCAGCAGTGCGGGCCGCCTGTCAGAAGTTCGGTGTCGACGACCAGGACGCGCAACTGCTGCATCATCGGTCGAACGCAGTGTGGTTGCTGCCGCACGCTGATCTGGTCGTGCGCCTGGCACCCGACACCGCCTACCGGCGCGAGCGCGCGCACACCGCCGTCGCCGTCACACGGTGGCTGGCAACCGAACCCCTACCCGTCGCCCTTACTCCGGCGTCCGGAACGCAGCCAGTTGTCGCCAGCGGCGCGATCGCTACGTTCTGGCCCTACCGACCCTCGCCGGGTCGGCCGGGCCCGGCCGACCTCGGCACACTCGTACGGCGGCTGCACTCGGTAGCGCAGCCGCCGTTCCCCGTGCCGCGATACCAGCCGCTGCGGCGGCTGTTCGAAGCCCTAGCTCTCGAGGACGAGCGAACGACACCCGCACTCACCGACTCTGAGCGAGCGTGGCTGCGCGCCCGCGCCGAGGCACTCGTCGGCCAGTTCACGCAGACCGAGTTCCCGCTCGGGGAGGGGCTTGTGCATGTCGATGTCCACAGCGAGAACGCCGTCTGCGATCACGGTCAGTGGGTGCTGATCGACTGGGATCAATGCAGCATCGGGCCACGTGAACTCGACCTGGTGAACGGGTTGCCCGATCACTTTCATCAACCACAACACGAGCGGGCACGCTTCGCAGCCGCCTACGGATATGACCTGCTCGACTGGCCCGGATGGACCTTGCTGCGCGACATCACCGAACTGCACTCGCTCGGCGCCTACATCCGGCTCGCACCGACCAAGCCCGCGGCGGCCGAAGAACTACGACATCGCATCCGATCGTTGCGAACCGGCGACAATGCCGCAGTCTGGCAGGCGGTGTCATGATCTCGTGCGTCGTACTCGGCGACCATCGCGGTGGTCAGGCCGAGCGGCTACCAGCTCGGTGTGCTCGGCGCTGAAGCAGCAGTACTACAGTCCGTAGTCGTAGTCGTAGTCGTAGTGGCTGTATTCGTAGTCAGTGCCTATTTCCGGAGTGTCGACTGGCTCTTCGCGGCTCGCCCCGGTCTCGGTGAGGGCTGTTGGCTGCGCAAAGGCCAGTCCGTCGTGCGCATCGCGATCGAGATGGCGCCGAGCCCGGTCTTCGAGGTCGCGTTGCGGCGGTGTCAACTGCGTGCGGCGGTGCTGTTCTGTGAACGCGTCGTCGAGTTGGCGCTCTTCGCAAAGCCAGCGTTGTTCTGCCTGCGCCAGTTTCCGTGCGAAGGCATTGTCGCTGTGGCCTGCGGCGGTCAGCTCGGCGGCGCGCGCGGCGTGGTTGTCGGCACGGTGGAGGGTGGAGTTCCAGTCGTCCTGTGCGAGCTGCACTGCGGCTTGGTTGCGGCGGGCAATCTCCCGGGCGGCCAGCAGGTTTTGTTGGGCGTCGTTGAGGGCTTGGCGAAGGCGCTCGAGGTGAGAAGCGTGCTCCGCGCGTGCGGCGCGTGCGGCGTCGGGGCGCCACCAAGGAATCTTTGGTGGGTTGTTCTGCGCGGTCGCCTGTTGCCGTTGAGCGAGGGTGAGGGCGTGTTCGGCGGTCACGACTGCGGCCTGTGCGGTGCGGGCGGTGTAGATCGCTGCCGCTTGTTGATCGAGTTCGGCGTGAGCGCGGCGTACAGCGTCGGCGTCGCTGCCACGCTCAGATCGCTGGCTACGTTCGATGATGAGACCCATGTCCAGGATCGGGTCGAGATCGAAATCGCGTCGAGCAGACTGGATCTCGTCTTCCAGTTCCCGATCGCTCATGCGGCGCCACTGGTCGACCCGGAGTTCAGAGACCGCGCGGGCGAGTTGGTCGGCGTGGCGGCGCTGCGCGTCGTCGAGCGTTTCGACCAGTCGCCAGCGCAGCGCGGCGGCGGGCTGTTCATCCGGTAACGGGCGCTGCGCGGCTGCGGTGCGGACGGCAGTCGCTACGTCGAGTCCGGTGTCAGCGGCGTGAGACAGCCCCTCGGCCAGTTGTGGCCAGTACGGATCTGTGGTGATCCGCTCATCGACCTCTCGGGCCAGTGGGCTCCAGCGGCGGGTGTTGGTGTCGAGGTGTCCGAGACGCGACCGCACTGCGGCATCGAGTTGGAGCTGGGTGCGGCGTTCGTCGACTGGGTATTGCACCGGGCCGGTCGGGCGGCGGTCGTGGTCGGGGACCGCGTGTGCAGCCCGCCAGATGGCGAGTGAGGCGATGAGGTTCGGGTCGTGTTCGACGAGCTGCCGCGCCCACACTGGTGCGGTTTCGGGTGTCCAGGCGTGGGCGGTAGCGCCGATCTGGGCGGCAAGGTCCTTGATCTGGACCGCGCGTACCCGCAGGTGTTCGCCGTAGTCGGTGTCGTCGCGCAGGACGGCTGGGATCACCGGGATCCATCCCAGCGGGCCGCTGCCGATGGCGTGCTGGCCTATGCGCCACACCAGCACGGCGGCTTTGTCGTCGGCAGTGTCGAGTTCCCGCGCGGTGATGGCGTCGGTGAGCGTCGTGATCGGATCGCGCCCGTTCATGGCGATTATGGCCAGGTGCTGGCGCAGCACTGGCCATGCCTCCTCGTCGGTGAGACCGGGCACCAAGCGTTCGGCGACCGCGGTGACGGCGGCGTGGTGCTCGTCGCCGAGCACTGCGTCGGCGGCCGCCCCAAGCGCCTCGAGGTAGGCGTCGACGACTCCAGCGAACTGCCGTCGCGGGTCGGCGGCTTGGCGGGCCTGGGTGGTCGCGGAGACTTGGCCGCCATCGCGGCCGAGGATTTGGGTGAGCAGGTCGATCGCGGTGGGCGGGTGCAGCGCGCTCCACGTCTGGGCAGGAGCGTCCTGGCCGTCGCCTGCGGTGGCGAGGTAAAGGTGTCCGCCGGCGCGGGCGCGGGTGGCCAGCACATACAGCTGGAAGCAGTCCTCGCTGCCGGTCAGCACGCCGTGGCAGGTATCGGTGGTCAGCCCTTGCGCGGAGTTGATCGTGCGGGCATAGCCCAGTTCGACGCACTCACGTACGTAGTCCGTCGGCAGGGTGACTTTGCGGCCGGATCCGATGTGGGTGGCAGTGATCCGCCCGCCCGGGTGGACGGCACGCACTTTCCAGCGGTAGCCGTTGCGGACGTGATCGGTCTGCGAGATCCGCAGCCGATAGTTGTTCTCCCTGGTCGTGATGATGTCCCCGACCGAGGCCGAAAGCCCGTCCGACAGCAGCGTTTCCGGTCCGTGCAGGCCTTCGCGGCGGAGGCGTTCGTCGCGGGCGAGGGCGTTGAGCTGGCGCACCAGTTCGTTGGTCGGCGCCAGCAGGGCGACGTCACGGCCTTGGGCGTAGTCGGCCCGCCAGGCCCGGTACGCGGCGTGGACGGCGGCGCCGAGGGTGCCGACGTGGACGCGGCCGTGGTCGGTGTAGAAGGCGATCGCGGCCGTATCGCCGTGGCGTAGGGCGAGGCTGGCGGCGCGCTCGCTCGGGTTGTCGAAGCGGACGACCCTGGTGAGGGTGGCGGCTCCGGCGTGGTGGACCATGTCGCGGATCACGCCCCCGGCCTGCACGGAGGACAGTTGCCTGTCATCACCGACCGCGCGCACGCTGGCCCCGCGTTCGATCAGCCAGGACACGGTCGAATCCAGTTTCAGAGTGGGTGTTTTCGCGGCCTCGTCCAGTACGACGAGGGTGCGGGGTCCGATCGCTCGCACCCAGTCCGGTGCGTCGTCGAGGGCCCGCTCGCCCGACCGGATGTCGTTGATCACGGTGACGAGCATGTCTACGGTCTTGGAGTCCGCGCCGATCTCGCTGCCGAGGACACCGGCGGCTGGTCCTTCCGGTGCCAGCCCGAGCGCGGTGCCGCCTTCGGTGGTCCAGGCCCGCACCAGCGCGGCCATGGCGGTGGTCTTTCCGGTCCCGGCTGGGGCGATCGCGACATGTAACCGGCGTCCGGAGGTGGCGAACTCGCGCAGCAACTGGACTTGGCCGTCGTTGAGCATCTGGCCGTTGTTGTTGGCGGCGTGCTCGATGATCGCGGCATCCACCGCGGCCGCCGGGATAGTGCGCCCGCCTTCGAGCAGGCTCGCCCCGATCAGGCGTTCCTCGGCAGCGAGGATCTGGGGGCTGGTGTAGAGCTGGGAGCCGGAGGTGGTGAACACGCTGGTTCCGTCGCGGCGGGTGAGTGCCTCGACGGCGGGTGCGATGTCTTCGGCCTCTGGTGTGCCGCGGGGGATCGACAGCGGCTCGCTCAAGGCGGCGTCGGTGACCTGAGTGATGAGGGTGTGCCAATCGGCCGGGTCGATGCTGCCGCGCAGCTGGCGGGTGGCTTCGGCGCGAATGTGGCGGAATTGCCAGGTCGCCCGGGAATCGGACACAACCTCCACCACTCTCGCGGCGGTCGCGGCGACCCACGCGGCGTCGGTGACCTCCCGCTGCGGGATCGGCTGTCCCAGGGCGGTCGCGACCATCGCATCGACCGTGCTCTCACCGCCGAGCAACTGCACGGCATCGCGTCGCCAATCAGCGCGTTGCTCAGCACGCGAGCGTACCGCCACCTTGTGGCCGCGGGTTTTCAAGGTGGCTTCTTGGGCGAGGTCGTGCAGTTCACCCGGTGTGGGTTCGCGGCCACGCTCGGCCTGAAACCGCGTCGTACGGGTGGTCAGCTCGGCGTCCACGGCGGCCGATCGCTTCGACCATTCCTCAGCCAGGCGCTCCTCGACGCCGACGATCTCCCGGACCGGCCGCTTCCCGCGCCGGCGTCGGCTGCTGCTGTGGCGTTCGGCGAACTGCACGCCGAGGGACTGCTCGAGGTAGTGCTCCAGCCGGGTGTTGAACAGCTCGGACGCGGCGACGTTGTGCTGGTAGATCATCCTGCCGTCGAGTGCACCCCACTGCCCGTCATGGCGTTTGACCGCATTCGAGATCACCACGTGGACGTGCAAATTCGGGTCACCAGCGCGACTATCGCGGTGCTGGAAGGCGGTCGCGATCAGGCCGCCGACGACGTCGACCTGGCGGCGGCTGTGCCGCCCGACCCGGGTGAACACTGCGTGCTCCTCCATATAGGCCAGCACATCCCGCAGGGCGGCATCGACGGCGGCCTCGATCTTCTCCGACACCTCGCGAGGCGCCAGCGCCCACAACGTCGACACCGACTTGACCGGCGAGAACGTGAGGTCGAACCCGGCGACCCGCTTCGACGGTGCCCGGCCGGCGCGAGCCACCCAGCCCGACAGCTCCCGGTCGTCACGGGGTGGGCGGCCGTATTCCTCGGCGAACATGCGTTGGGAGACTTCGGTGGCGATGCGGCTGCGCTGCTCCGCCGGGATCGGGGCGTAGTCGACGCGGCCGTGCTCGGCGTTGTAGGCGGCGTAGGCGCGGGCCCGCTCGTAGCGGTAGGAGTACTCCGCCACCGCGTGTGTCGTGAACGGGGCACCCAGCCGGACCAGCCGCACCGCGTGCGCCCGCGCGGTGCGGCGCGAGATGCCCTCCGGGGCGAGTGCCTTTACTTCGGCGGCGATCATCGCCTCGGCATTCGGATGCAGACCGTGACCGAACAACGCCCGCATCTGCGCTTCGGTCACCACCTCACCGGCCTGGATACCGACGTTCGGCAGGCCGGAACCCAGCCAGCGGCCCGGGGATTCGCCGCGCTCGCTGTAGTAGGTCGAAAGGTCCTGCGGACCGCGATCGTTCACGTCGTGCGTGGCGATCGAGCGGAGATAATAGGTGTAGCCGTCGCCACTGCCGAGCTTTGCCAGTGACATCACACAATCCACCGTACGCGCTCTTATTGCGAAGTGACCGTGATGTTTCCGCGACCAGGGAGCATGAGGTGTGGCAGATTCTTGTTCATATGTGCTGGTAGTGGCCGGTTTTTAGTTTAGCGGAAGGGCTGGCGAGAGGTTGGTTGGATAGCGGTGGGAGCACATGCTAGTTGCGAGTTGAGCATTCGAATATTCTGTGAGATCGAATGAATTGAGGGTTGCATGGGCCTGGCTGGCTCTGTTCGCGAACTGTGACGTCAGTTGTTCGCCAATCCTGGCGGCGTGTCGCGACCTATACCTCTTCGGAAGTGTTCATGAATGCCGACGGCAGAGCAGGTCAAGGACTCGGCCGAGCAGCCATCACGTGCCGAGACACGCGGTAGTGCCGATGTGCGGGTGGTCGGCGTCACGAGATCGACTGCGGCGCAGGATCTCCGCTCACGCCGATTTCCGCGCATCCAGCGGGATCGGTCTCGAGTGTGGATCTATCGATCGGGGCAGCGCGTCGCGGATGGCTGGTATCGCCCAGCGGCTACGCACTTCTCGGTGATCTCCCTACTCGGGGAAGTCGGCTGGCCGACGCCGTCCCCCTCGGAGACGATGCCCCGTGTCGGCTCTTCGGGTAATGCCGGTTCGGAGCGGTCGGTAATTGCGCGCGACGCCCACAGATGTCGTGAGAGCTGGCCCGCCAGGCATGCACCGGCCGCGTTCAACAGTACGTCGTCGACCGATGAGTGACGGCCGATAGCGAGGGCGAACTGTGCAGTCTCCACCGCGATCGATGCTGCCGCTCCCGCCAACAGGATGCGGTACGAGCGGGCGAACCAGGGTCGGCGCACCGGCAACAGGAAGCCGAGTGCGGCGAAGACCAACAGATTCCCGCCGAACTGCTCGATTACCCGGTCGTCGGCCAGTTGCTCGGCCAGATCACGCAGCGGCACGAGATTTACCGAACGGCCTCTTCCGGTCGGCGTGAGAATCATCCACAACCACGGCGCGGTACCCGTCACCATCCCGACATCGCACAGCGCCGCCCGCCACCCGCGCCGCCCAACCAGCCACCAGGCCACGAGACCGGCTACCGGTATCGCGGCGATCGCGGCCACCACGACCCGACCCCACGCCTCCCACGTCCCGTTCACACCGCCAGTATCACCTGAATCACCAGCGCCACAGACCTGGCCGAAATCCCCACCCACAGCCTGCGCTTATCGCCGCCCACGCGCATCCATTGAGAGCTAACAGAGTATGGAGCTCGAGTGCGCATCTGTCGGTGCTCTGACAGACCCTCGGCTACAGGTGGTGGCGAAATCGCCGTGTTTCGGCTTTCATGGAAGGCGGGAGAATCGGCAGGCTTGGAGGAGCCATGCCTTTCGATCTCCACGGTGAGCCCTCTACTGGCCATCTCGGCGCCAGAGTTCGTCCTGGGCCTTTGTCTCCCGCGGCGGCGCGCTCATCCTTCACCTCTACTCGCACCAGCACACCGGTCTGTCGTTCTTGGCGGAGGGATTGCCACGCCCGAACGCGCGCGGCTCGTGATTGGTACAGAACGAGGTGCCGGTCGTCATCGGTCAGCTACCAGTCGGCCAGCGTAGCCGAGGACGTGCGCCGTGCGCCCTGATGGCAGCAACGCGCATGATCAGGCTGCCAGAAGCCGCACGAACGATGTCACTGTCGTCGTTCCAGAGGACCCGCCTCAGCTCAACGCCATAGCCGCTAAAGTGTTGCTGGAGATCATTCTCCGACACGTCCGCGAGACTCGTGGCGAGACCGTCGATAGTCCCCGACCGAGTCCAGCCTCAACACCACGGCCGACTCCCTCCATCTCAACTCCCGAGGATGGAGTACTTCGGCCAAGTCACCACCGAACGCCGATGTCTTTCTCAACCAGCAGGAGAAATCGCAGCAATGATCAGGTTCGCTTTCGCCGGGCGGGTCTCCACCGAAGACCAGCAAGACCCGGAAGCATCTCGCAACTGGCAGCTCGGGCGAGCGAACGCCCTGGTCGGTCAGCACGGGCAGATCGTCGTCGAGTTCTTCGACATCGGGCAGTCCCGGTCGATCCCGTGGAAGCGCCGCCCCGCAGCCGGGCGGCTGCTCGAGCTGCTCAAAGAACCCGAGCGAGGGTTCGACGCGGTCGTGATCGGCGAACCGCAGCGAGCGTTCTACGGCAACCAGTTCGGGCTGACGTTTCCGGTCTTCGTTCACTACGGCGTGCAGCTGTGGGTGCCGGAGGTCGGCGGCCCGATCGACCCGGAATGCGAAGCGCACGATCTGATCATGTCGGTGTTCGGCGGCATGTCCAAAGGCGAACGCAACCGCATCAAGATCCGCGTCCGCGCCGCCATGGCCGCGCAAGCGCAAGTCGAGGGCCGCTACCTCGGCGGTCGGCCACCTTACGGGTACCGCCTCGCAGACGCCGGGCCCCATCCAAACCCGGGCAAAGCCGCCGACGGTAAACGGCTGCATACCCTTGAACGCGACCCTGTCACCGCGCCAGTGGTGCAACGGATCTTCAGCGAGTACTTATCCGGCATAGGGATTTTCGCTATCGCGCAACGCCTCACCGCCGACAACATCTTGTGCCCGTCGGCCTACGACCGCAGGCGCAACAGCCATCGCTCGGGCGCCGCGTGGTCCAAGAGCGCGGTGCGCGCGATCCTGGGCAATCCGCGCTACACCGGCTACGAGGTGTGGAACAAACAACGCAAGCAGGAGTCCCTTATCGACGTCGATGACGTCGCCTTAGGCCATCACACCCGCTTGGCGTGGAACCCGAAAAAAGAGTGGGTCTACTCCGACCAGCCAGCCCATAGCGCACTCATCAGTAAGGACGCCTTCGAGCAGACACAACTACGGCTCGCCGCCCGAGGCCCGCAATCGACGGGCAGGACCACGACCCGCCGCCAGCACCCGTACGCCTTCAAGGGACTGCTGTTCCACGACGCCTGCGGACGCCGCATGCAAGGCAACTGGAACCACGGGCTGCCGCACTACCGCTGCCGGTATCCATCCGAGTACGCCCTCGCCAACAAGCTCGACCACCCGACGACCGTCTACCTGCGCGAAGACCAGCTCAGCGGCCCGATCGATGCATGGTTGGCCGACATCTTCCACCCCGACCGGATCGAGCATTCGCTGACCATGCTCGAAGACGCCCAGGCCGACAACACACCCGCCATCGAGAGTGCACGACGATCGCTTGCCGAACACGACCGCAAACTGTCCCGGTACCGTGCAGCACTGGAAGCGGGCACCGACCCGGCCCTTGTGACGAGCTGGACCCAACAAGTTCAGCGCGAACGCCAGGCCACCGCTGCACAGCTCACCGCGCTGGAAGCCGAGCAACGCGCGGATCACCACATGAACAAGGAGGAGATCCACCAGCTTGTGGCGTCGCTGGGCGGCCTGGTCCACATACTGAAGGCAGCTGACCCCACCGACAAACTCGAGGTCTACCGGCAACTCGGCCTGAAGCTCACCTACGACCACGAAAAACGGGTGGTCGTGGCAAAACTGCTCCTCAACCACCCGTGTGCGTAGTGTCTGTGTCCGGAGGGGGACTTGAACCCCCACGCCCGATAAAGGGCACTAGCACCTCAAGCTAGCGCGTCTGCCATTCCGCCACCCGGACCGGTGTGCCCAGCAAGATTATCGGATCATCTCCGTGTGGACCAAATCGCGGCTTGACCTGCGGATTCTTAAGCGTTTGCGGGCGACGGGCGTGTGGGCCGCACCGGTGGAAGGAGTGCGGCCTACGCGGGGGACTCAGAGAAGTTCTTCGAAGGTGCGTTCGAAGCCGAGGGCTCCTCGGCCGTCGGCTACCTGGCGGTCGAGGAGGGTTTTCAAGGGGGCGACGAAGTCGAGGGTGACGTGGGCGTCGCGGCTGGCGCGGTTGATCGCGTCGAGTGCGGCTTTGTGGAAGGCGATGGACTGGATGGGGTCGGTGTAGGTGGCGGTGTCGATGACGGCGCCTTGGTGCGGCAAGGATTGGGTCATCGCGTTGAGCCATGCGGCGGCTCGCCGGCCGAATTCGGCGGCGGGGACGCCAACCGACCGCATCATGGCCGCGCCGTGCAGGAAGCCGCCGAACATGGCGTACATGGCCGCCAGCAGGGCGAAGTCGTAGGTCGAGGCGAGGCCTGCGTCGTCGCCCAAGTGTTCTGCGGCAGCGAGTAATTCGAGGGATTCGCGGTGTGCGTCGAAGACCGTCCGCGAGCCGCTGTAGAGGATGGACGCGCCCGGCTGTCCGATCATGGGTGGTATCGCCATGATGCCGCCGTCGAGGTAGTCGCAGTCGTGGCGGGCCGCCCAGGCGGCGAGTTCGCGGGCCTCGTTGGGGGCGGTGCTGGTGAGGTTGATCAGTGGCCGTCCGGCCAGTCGGTGGGCTACCGGGTCGAGGGTGGCGTGCACCGAAGCGTGGTCGAGCAGTACGGCGATGATCGGGCCGTCGGTGTCGATCGCCTCGGCGATGGTGGCGACGCTCGTGGCTCCGGCGCCGCGGAGGTCGGCGTCCTTGCCGGGGGTGCGGTTCCACACGGTGGTCGGCAGCCCCGCCTTCAGGAAGGTCGCGGCGAGCGCCTGCCCCATCGCGCCGAGTCCCAGAATGGTCACCGGGGTATTCGTGGTCTCCGCCATTGCGGGTTCAGCTCCTTTGAGGTCGAGAAAATCCTGGTCAGCGCGCTGAAATCAAGAGTGCTCGACGACCGGCGGGCGGGCAAGTACCTACTATTTTGTGGGGTACTTACCGAATGGTTTGTGAACAGGTGGAGAGGGTGGACGATGGGCTCGAAGCGGTCGGGGCCGTACTTCTGCGGGATCGATGCGGCGATGGATGTCGTCGGTGGCAAGTGGAAGGCGCTGATTCTCTGGGAGTTGGACAACCACCGGGTTCGGCGCTTCGGCGAGCTCCGCAAGGGGCTGCCCGGCATCTCGGAGAAGATGCTCATCCAGCAGCTGCGGGAGCTGGAGGAGGACGGCATCGTCGACAGGACCGTCTATCGGGAAGTGCCGCCGCGGGTGGAGTACCGGTTGACCGAGATCGGTGTCGCGCTCAACGCCGCGCTGGAGCCGCTGGGTGCGTGGGGGCGGGAGCGGATCGATCGGATCGGCGCGCGGCGGGTGCATGAGTAGCTCGGAAGTGAATCCTTCAAAAGTGAATGTTTCACTTGGGCAACATGGTTCAGCGGAAGATCAAGCTACTAGTTGGTAACTTGAGTTAATTTTGTGCACACCGAAGGTAATTGACGCCTAACCGGGCGCGTCGTATGTTCCACGTCACAACTTTTGCAAGATGTGGGTGGCTTCGCAGATGTCGGATGATGGGTACGGCCTACGGGTCTTGCTGACGCGGGCGCTCCGCCGGATTCAGGAGTTGGAGGCGCGGCCGCAGCGCGAGCCGATCGCCATCGTGGGAATCGGCTGTCGCTTTCCCGGCGGCGCGGAATCCCCGCAGCAGTACTGGGAACTGCTGTCCTCGGGCCGCGACGCGATCGTCGAGGCGCCGGAGAACCGTTGGGTGGTAACGGATTCGGCGCCTCGACGGGCGCGGCGGCGAGCCGGGCTGCTCGCGGGTCCGATCGATGCGATGGACGCGGAGTTCTTCGGGATCGCCCCGCGCGAAGCGGCGTCGATGGATCCGCAACAGCGGATGGTGCTCGAAGTGGCTTGGGCGGCAATGGAAGACGCCGCACTGATGCCAGGTGGTCCGGCCGCGGCCCGCACAGGGGTGTTCCTCGGTGTCAGCTGGCAGGAATACCAGCGCACGATCACCCCGGACTGGGTGAGTTCGGTGGACGCGCATACGCTCACCGGGACGATGTCGAGCATCGTGGCGGGGCGGGTGTCCTACGTGCTCGGATTGCGTGGTCCGGCGGTGGCGATCGACACCGCGTGCTCGTCGTCGCTGGTGGCGGTGCATCAGGCGTGCCGCAGTCTGCGTGCGGGGGAGTGCGACGTCGCGTTGGCGGGCGGAGTGAATCTGCTGCAATCCGAGCTGACTTCGGAGGCGCTGGCCCGCATGGGCGCGCTCTCTCCGGATGGGCGCTGTCGCCCCTTCGACGCGCGCGCGAACGGGTATGTGCGTGGCGAGGGCGCGGGTGTCGTTGTGCTCAAAACGCTTTCGCGAGCGCTCGCCGATGGTGACGAGATCAGGGCGCTCGTCCGAGGCTCGAGCGTGAACCACGACGGTCGTTCCATGGGGCTGACCGCACCGAATCCGACGGCACAACGCGAGTTGCTGCGCGCCGCGTTGGTCGACGCGGGGTGCGAAGCCGATCGGATCGGCTACATCGAGACGCACGGCACGGGCACGCCGCTGGGCGATCCGATCGAGATCGAGGCGTTGTCGCAGGTGGTCGGCGTGCCACGTGCGGATGGGTCGGTGTGCCTGCTCGGTTCGGTGAAGTCGCAGATCGGGCACCTCGAGGCGGCCGCGGGCGTCGCCGGGCTGATCAAGGTGGTGCTGCAGATGCAGCACGAACGAATTCCACGTCAGCACGATTTCGCCACAATGAATCCGAAGATCAGGCTCGACGGCACGGCGCTGGCGGTGCCGACCGACGACGTCGCCTGGCCGCAGACGCGGCAGCCGCGATTGGCAGGGGTGAGTTCGTTCGGATTCGCGGGCACCAACGCACATGTGGTGCTGGAGCAGGCACCCGAGCCCCTGGCGCGTGCCGATCCGAATGAGCCTGCGCTGTTGGTCATTTCGGCGCGCACCCGGTCGGCCCTCGATGCGCTGGCCCACCGCTATGCGGAGCAGTTGGACCGGCAGGAGATGCCGCTCGCCGACGTCGCCGCCACCGCGGCGCTGGGACGCACGCATTTCGCGTACCGGCGAGCGGTCGTGTCCAGAACAGCCGAAGAAGCGGCGCTCGATCTCGCGGCACCGTCAGATCGGTCCATCGATCCGGATCCGGGCAAGCCGCGGGTCGCGATGCTGTTCACCGGGCAGGGCGCACAGTACGCCGGGATGGGCGCGGCGCTCGACCGCAGGTACCCGGCTTTCCGCACGGCGCTCGACCGGTGCGACGAGTTGTTGGGACCGCTTCGCGACGGCCTGCGTCTGCGGTCGGTGCTGTTCGCGGCGGACGACGATGTGCTGGCCCGTACCGAGTACGCGCAACCGGCCTTGTTCGCGCTCGAATGGGCCTGCGCCGAGCTGTGGTCGGCGTTCGGCGTCCGCCCCGACGTCGTGTTGGGGCACAGCCTCGGTGAACTGGTCGCGGCGACCGTCGCGGGCGTGTTCGATCTCGCCACCGGTTTGCGTCTGGCTGCAGAACGGGGCCGGTTGATGCAGGCAGTGGCGCAGCAAGGGGCGATGGCGGCGGTCTTCGCCGCGCCCGTGGAGTTCGAAACACTGTTGGACGAGCTCTCGGCGAGTGTGTCGGTCGCGGCGGTCAACAGCCCCGGGCAATTCGTCGTGTCGGGATCGGTGGACGGGGTGCAGCGGGTTGTGCGGGCTGCCGAGGAACGGTCGATCCGTGCCGTGCGGCTGCCCGGGACGGCGGCGTTCCACTCGCCCCTGCTGGATCCGATGCTCGACGACTTCGAAGCCAGGGTCGCCGAGTTGGTTCCCGTCCCGCGCGCGGCGACGATTCCGCTGGTGTCGAACGTGACCGGCACGCGGATCGAGGGCCTCATGGATGCGGCGTACTGGCGCGCGCATGCCCGTGGCACCGTCCGTTTCGCCGAGGGTGTGCGCTCGACCGCCGAGTCGGGCGTGGATGTCTACCTCGAGGTGGGACCGCATCCGGTGCTGTCGGAATTCGGGCGGCACACCGACCCCGCCGCTGTGTGGGTGCCGAGCATGCGCCGGACGTCCACCGACGACGAGGTGCTGTTGACCGGGCTCGGCGAGCTGTATCGCCTGGGCGCTGAAATCGACTGGAGCGCAGTGGTTCCGCTGGACGCGCGCAGGCGCAACGGCCTGCCCACCTACCCCTTCGAACGAGAGCGGGTCTTTGTGCCGATCGAGAGCGCGTCGCCGAGCACGGGGTATCTCGCCGAGCATCGCTTTCGCGACCGTGCGGTGGTGCCCGCGGCAGAGCTCGCGTTGCGCGCGTTGCATGCGGCCGGAGGCGCAGGCCACGAGCTGATCGACTTCGTCGCCGCGCGACCGGTGCCGCTGGAGGAGTTGTCCGAGCCGCTGGTCTCCGATGTGGGCGGTCGCGCCGAGGTGCGGTTCCACGTCGACGAGGGCGCGGTCACCGCGGTGTCCGCGACGGTTCGAGCCGCCACGAATCGACCCCGCGATTCCGACGAACTGTCCGCGGCGCGGCTCGCGCTGTCCACCGAGGAGAATGTCGCGGCTTTCTACCGCCGGTGTGCCGATGCCGGATTGACTTTCGGCCCGCGATTCCGCTGGATCACGCGATTGTGGTCCGGCGAGGGCCGCGTGCTCGCCGAACTGACGCGCCCGGCGGAACTCACCGACGAACCGGACGCCTGGCTGCCGTGTCTGCTCGACGCCGCGATCCAGACCGGTCTCGCGTTGGTGTCCGCAGATGGCGACGCGGCGCGTCTGCCGGTGGGTATCGGCCGTCTGCGTCTGTCCGGCCAGGGTGCGGGGGCAACGGCGTGGGCGCTGGCCGAGCGCACCGGCCGCACCGTTCGTCTGACGGTCTTCGATACCGCGGGCGCGGTGGTCTGCGATATCGAAGACGTATGGTTCGCCGAGTCCGGCACTGCCGGGCAGCCGCAGGATCGGGATAGCATGTCCGGCTTTACCCACCGTCCGACCTGGGAGCGCGTCGTGGCGTCGCCGAGCGGACGGGCGCCCGCCGCCGCGTTGGTGGTCGGCGTCGGGCAGCAGGCGGACCGGCTCGCCGCAGCGCTGCGCGCCGCGGGTACCGATGCGGTATCCGCGGAGCGTACGACCGATCCCGACGTGTGGCCCGGCGACGACCGTGCGGTGATCTACATCGCCGATGCCGAAGCGGACGACAGCGCCGAATCGGCACGGGTGGAAACGCGATTCGCGCTCGCGGTGGTGCAACGGATGGCTCGGCTGGTTTCCGACGCACCGTTGTACCTGGTGACGATGGGGGCGACCGGAGCGCTCGCCGGGGAACCCGTGCGTCCGGCCGCCGCGACCCTGTGGGGATTGGGTGCCGTGACGCGCACCGAACTGCCCGAGTTGCGGTGCCGCCTGATCGACCTGCCCGCGGACGCGCGCTGCGACGACCACCGCTTGGTGGACGAGATTCGCTCCGGCGCCACTGATTCCGCGATCGCGCTGCGCGGGCGTCACCGTTACACGACGCGGATGCAGCCCTCCGACGAACCGGGCGGGGCGCCCGAGGTGAAGCGTGGCGGTGCGTATCTGATCACCGGCGGACGTGGCGCGCTGGGGTTGACTGCCGCGCGGACGCTGGCCGAGGCCGGCGCGGGAACGATCGTGCTGGCCGGGCGCAACGGCCCGACCTCGCGAGACGAGCGGGAGATGGCGCGGATCGCGGCTTCGGGGGCGCGAGTCGAGACCGCGGTGGTCGATGTCGAAGACCGGAATGCGTTGTCCCGCCTGATCAGCCGCTTCGGCGTGGAGTTGCCGAGGCTGGCCGGGGTCGTGCACTGTGCGGGAGTTCTGGACGACGCCCTGTTGTTCGAGCAGTCCGCCGGGCACATCGACCGGGTGTTCGCGGGAAAGGTCGCGGGCGCGTGGCACCTGCACGAGCTGACCGCGGGACAGCCGCTCGATCTGTTCGTGCTGTTCTCCTCGGTCAGCGCCGTGGTGGGCACCGCCGGGCAGGGCAATTACGCCGCGGCGAACGCGTATCTCGATGCCCTCGCCCGCCTGCGGCTGGCTCGAGGACTGCCTGCCCTGAGCATCGCGTGGGGGCCGTGGGCGGGCACCGGCATGGCCGAAGGGCTGAGCGACGCCGCCCGCCGCGCGTGGGCGCGCCACGGTGTCGGCGAACTGGCCGCCGAAGACGGTGTCCGAGCATTGCGTTGGCTGCTGTCGGCGGAGGGAGTCGTGTCGGTCTTTCCCGCCGTCACGGAGGTTCCGGCGGAGCCGGAACCGGTCGCCGCGGTCGAAGCCCAGGATTCGCGCGATCCGGCGGAACTGCGGGAACTGGTGCGCACCCACGCCATGACGGCACTCGGCCGCACGACAGCGGTTTCCGACCGCACGCCGCTGCGAGAACTCGGGCTCGATTCGATGATGGCGGTCGAGCTGCGCAACGCGCTGTCCGCGGATCTGGGGATGCGACTTCCGGCGACGCTGCTGTTCGATCATCCGACGGTCGCCGCGGTCTCGGAGGAGATCGCCCGGCTCGGCGCCACGTCCGCCCCCGGCCGCACGGCAGGGCAGCAGGCCGAACAGCGACCGACCACGCGCATCTCCGAGCAGCTCACAGCCCCGGTATACCCAACGAAACTTCCGGTTACACCTAGTACACCGAACGTGTCTCAGCTCACAGCACGCGAAGCCGAGCCTGCCCCGGACGATTACGCCGACGCGATCGCGATCGTCGGCGTCGGCTGCCGTTATCCCGGCGGCGTGCGCGGGCCCGCCGATCTGTGGCGCCTGCTGACCACCGAAACCGATGCGGTGACCGAGGTACCCGCGCACCGCTGGGACGTGGACGCCGTCTTCGATCCGGACCCGGATGCCGACGGCAAGACTTACACCCGCTGGGGCGGTTTCGTCGACGGTGTCGAGGATTTCGATGCCGGATTCTTCGACATCTCCGTCGGCGAGGCCCGGATGCTGGACCCGCAGCAGCGGCTGCTGCTCGAAACTGCGTGGGAGGCGCTCGAACACGCCGGTTACCCGGCGAGCCGCCTGGAGGGCAGCCGGACCGGCGTCTTCGTCGGTGTGATGTCCAACGACTACGCCGAACGGATGGCGCGGGCCGACCTCGCGCCCGATGCCTGGTTCGGCACCGGAAACCTCTCCAGCGTCGCCTCCGGCCGACTGTCGTATTTCCTCGGCGCGCAGGGGCCGAGCCTCACCATCGATACCGCGTGCTCCTCGTCGCTGGTGACCGTGCACACGGCGGTGCGCAGTCTGCGCAGCGGCGAATGCGATCTGGCGCTGGCGGGCGGCGCCACCGTGGTGCTGACGCCTTCGCTCGACATCTACTTCGCGCGGGCGCGCGGCCTGGCCGCCGATGGCCGGTGCAAGAGCTTCGACGCACGCGCCGACGGCGTCGTCTGGAGTGACGGCGCGGGAATGCTCGTGCTCAAGCGGCTGGCGGACGCGCGGCGGGACGGCGATCGGGTGCTGGGGCTGGTGCGCGGCTCCGCGGTCAATTCCGACGGCCGCAGCCAGGGATTGAGCGCACCCAACGGTCCGGCGCAGGAACGGGTCATCCGCGCGGCGCTGGCGGACGCGGCCGTCGAGGCGGGGGACATCGATTACGTCGAGACACACGGCACCGGCACGGCACTCGGTGATCCGATCGAAGTGAACGCCCTGGCCGCAGCCCTAGGGGAGGGTCGCACGGAAACCACGCCGCTGTGGATCGGGTCGGTGAAGTCGAATCTCGGGCACACCCAGGCGGCGGCGGGCATCGCGAACATCATCAAGGTGATCGAGTCGATGCGCCACGAGCGCATTCCCGCCTCGCTGCATTTCCGTTCGGGCAATCCGCATATCGACTGGGATTCGGTCGCTATCCGGGTGGTCGCCGAAGAGCGACCGTGGCGGCGTTCTCGACGGCCCCGGCGGGCGGGGGTGAGCGCCTTCGGGATCAGCGGGACGAACGCGCACGTGGTGATCGAAGAACCGCCACAGGTCTCGGAGGCCGATGCCCCCGACGATGCCGGGCCTCATTTGCTGGTCCTGTCGGCGAAAAGCGCCGATGCCCTGCGCGAACTGGCGGCTCGCTACCGGGATCTACTCGTCGCCCACCCTGAGATCGCATTGGTGGATCTGTGTGCGCGCGCCGCGCTGGGCCGAACACACTTCGGTGAGCGCGTGGCGATCGGTTTCGACACTGCCGCACAGCTGCGTGCCGCGCTCGAGAACGTCGCCTCCGGGGTCACAGTGAGCGGGTCGGTCGCTGAGGTGTCGAGCGGGTCGCTCGAACTGGCTCGACGGTATGTCGATGGCGCCGAGATCGATTGGGGTGCCGTCTATTCCGGTCACCATTGGCGACATGTCGATGTCCCGACCTACCCGTTCCAGCGCAAACGGCATTGGTTGGAGCTGACGCCGCGCCGGGACGGCTCGAGTTCGTCACGCGCCCTGCGGCTCACCCCGGAGATGTTCGCAGGACATCGGCTGCGTGGTCTGCCGACAGTGCCCGCGGCGTGGCTGAGCGCTCAGCTGAACGAGATCGCCACTCGACTGCCCGGGGCATGGGAAGTCAGGAAGCTGCGGCTGATCACGCCGTTGGAGGTCACCGCCGAAGCAGTGGTGCGGGTCGTGGTCGAACCCGGCCCCGACGGCCACGATGTGCGCTTCCTCGGCTCCGACGACGCCCGAGCCGGTTACGCGCAAGCGACACTCACTGCGGCGCAGCCTGAGCCGGTGAAACCGTATGCGGCAGACTCCGCTCATTCCGATGCGCGCATCTGGCCCACTTACTACGACACCCTCGCCCGGCTGGGCCTGGACCTGGGCCCTGACTACCGCTGTGCCCTGGAGTTCCGGCGGATCAGCGAAACCGAGGCCGAGACAGCGTTCCGGTTGCCCGGTGACGGCACAGCGCTCGATCCGATCCTGCTCGATGCCTGTCTGCACAGCATCGTGGTGACAGCTACCGGGGGCGAGGAGTTGTTCTTGCCATCGGAGATCGATCGTGTCCGATTCTTCGGCAACCCGACAGCCGGGGATGCGACCGTGCGGTGCCGGGTGCGGGTGACCGAACGAGGGAGGCGGATCATCGTCGGTGACGCCACCCTGTACTCGGCGTCCGGGCGGCCACTGGCCAGCGTTCAGGGTGTGAGCCTGCTGGCCGCGAAGTTCGATACCTTGCCGGAATCGTCTGCCGTGGAGCCGGACTCGACAAGGCTCGCACGCCTGCTGCATCACGTGGGATGGGCTGCTGCCGAGGGCGGCGTGCGCGAGGAACCTGCGGGTCGATGGCTGATCTTCGGTGACGGAGCGGTCGGGGACGCCGTCGCCGCCGGATTGAGCGTGCGGGGCGCTGAAATCGTGATGGTTCGCCCCGAGGACGGGCACGCAGCCGACGAGATCCTGTCTTCCGAGTCCGCGAATTCGTTTCAGGGCATCGTCTTCGCGTGGACGGCAGCTTCCGCCCGGCTTCGCATCGAAGCCGCCCTGCGGTTGACGCGCGCTCTGGACTCGGCAGCGCACCGGCCTGCCGCGCTGTGGTTGCTGACCGTGAACGCCCAGCGCGTCACCCCGACCGACCGTCCGGACCCCGATCAAGCGCTGCTGTGGGGTTTCGGACGCACGCTGGCCACCGAGCACCCCGAGTTCGGATGCCGATTGCTGGACCTGCCCGCCGAAACCATCGTGGACAGCGCCCCGATCGTCGATGGTTTGCTCAGCGGCCGCGCCGCAGGCGAATTCGCCTTCCGCGACGGCCGTTGGCTGACCGCGCGCGTCGCCGAAGGCCTCGAGTCCGCCGACTACCGGTTGGTCGCGCACCGTTCCGGCGAGTTCGAACGGATGCGGTTGGAGGCCGGTATCCGACGCCCACCGGCAGCCGGCGAAGTCGAGATCGCCGTCGCCGCCACCGGCCTCAACGCCCACGACCTCTGGGTGGCCTCGGGCATCCATCCGGATGGGGCGGGACCGCTGGGTTCCGAGTGCGCGGGCCGGATCACCGCGATTGGCGCCGGGGTCGAGCAATTCGCGGTCGGTGACCGCGTCGTCGCCTTGGCGGCCGACAGTTTCGCCCGCCACGTGACGGTGGACCAGGCCATGGTGGCCCGGCTGCCGGACGACCTGCCCTTCGCCGACGGCGCGACCGTGCCCTACGCCTTCACCACCGCCTGGCACGCGCTGTTCGACCTCGGCGGTCTGCGCGCCGGGGACCGGGTGCTCGTCCACGGCCCCGCCGATGGCATCGGCATGGCCGCGGTCCAGCTCGCCGTGCACGCCGGAGCGCAGGTGTGCGCGACCGCCGCGCTGTGTCGCTGGGCGCGGAACGCGGGTCTGCCGGTCACACAGATCCATACCTGGCGCAGCCACGAGTTGGGCGAACGGGTTCGGGCGGCGACCGCCGGGCACGGACTGGACGTCGTCGTGCACACCTCGGGGGACGGCTTCGCCGCACACGCATCCGAAATCCTGCATGCGGGAAGCCGATTCGTCGAGATCGTCGACCCGGTGCAGACCGGAACGGTGCATCGGCATGCGGATGTCGACCACCGGACCTTCGATCCGGCCACTATCGACCCGCGGCGACTGGGCGCTGCCCTGCGCAGTGTGCTGGCGCTGTTCGAGCAGCGCGCTTTGACCACGCTGCCGCACGCGGCCTACGGCATCGATCGTGCCGCCGAGGCGTTCCGCGCCATGTCGCAACGAGATCATCCCGGTCGCGTCGTCCTGCTCGGCAAAGACGTCCCGGTCGCCGCGCGCGGCGACCGGTTGTCCGATGGCACCTATCTTGTGACGGGAGGGTTCGGCGGCCTCGGCGCCGAGGCCGCGCACTGGCTGGCCGACCGTGGAGCACGGCATTTGGTGCTGGTAGGCAGACGCGCGCCGGATCCGGCAGGGGAACGGCTGCTGGAGTCGCTGCGCGGCACCGGCGCTCGAGTGACGGCGCGGCAGGCGGATGTCGGCGACCGCGCGGCCGTCGCGGAACTGCTGCAAGGCATTTCGGAATCCGGATTCCCGCCACTGCGCGGCGTGGTCCACTGCGCGGGAGTGCTCGACGACGGCGTGATCAGCGAGCAGACCTGGTCGCGGTTCGAGACCGTGCTCGGACCCAAATACCATGCGGCGCGCCACCTCGATGAGCTCACCCGCGATCAACCGATCGAACTCTTCATCACCTACTCCTCCGTCGCGGGCGTACTCGGCACCCCTGGCCAGGCGAATTACGCCGCGGCCAACGCGGCATTGGATGCGCTGGCCTGGCGGCGGCGTGCCGAGGGACTGCCCGCGCTGAGCATCGGATGGGGGCCGTTCGCCGACGTGGGCATGGCCGCCGATCGGCCCGACGTCGCAGCACGTCTCGTGCGGCGCGGGCTGCCTCCGCTGTCCGCGGGCGACGCGGCCGCGGCGCTGGAGCACCTCGTCCGGCACGACAGTGCTGCCCCTGGCGTCTTCGAATTCGTGCCCGAGCGGTGGTATGCGCAGCGCATGCCGCAGATCGCGCCGGCCGTACCGCCGACGATTCCACGGGAGACCACCGGGGTACCGCGAACGCAGTCGGCGTCCGACGATCTCGCACCGTGGGAGGCGCTCGTCCAGCGCGTCGCGATGCGGGTACTCGATCGCGCGGGCGAACTCGATCCTGATCTGCCACTGCACGACACGGGCGTCGACTCCCTGACCGGAATGGAACTGCGGGCCGCGCTCGCCGTCGAGGTCGGAATGCCGCTGCCTGCCGGGCTCGTCTTCGACTATCCGACCGTGCGTGAGATGGCGCGGTTCCTGCACCGCAAGGGCGCAGCCGCTCCCAGCGCCGGCGCAGCCGCTCCCGCCGGCGGCGCGAACGTGATCGCCGCTGATGTGCCCTCGTACGCAGCCGGTTTGCCTCTGGCCGTGGCTGACGATTTGTCCCCCGCCGGGGCTGAGGTGCCCCCGGTCGTCGCCGACGTGCCTCTGGTCGCGGCTGACGTGCTCTTGCCTGGGCTCGACGTGTCCGCTGTCGCGGCCGACGTGTCCCCGGTGCCCGCTGACGTGCCCTTGGTCGCAGCTGATGCGCCCCCGGTCGCTGACGAGGTGAGCCCGGTCGCGCCCACGCCGCGGTACCCGATCGCAGCTCCGCCAGAACGGCTTGTGAGACAGAATGTTTCGCCGGGCATCGACTTCGAGAGCGACCGGCCCGACGACGACCCGATCGTCATCGTCGGCATGAGCTGTCGTTTCCCCGGCGGGGTGCGCACACCGGAGGACTTCTGGGACCTGCTGTGGCACGGACACGACGCGATCACCGAGGTGCCGCCGCAGCGCTGGGACATCGACGCCTACTACGACCCGGACCCGGCGTCCCTGGGCACGATGTACACCCGCTGGGGCGGTTTCGTCGACGACGCCGACGAGTTCGACCCCGCGTTCTTCGGTATCGGCGCGGCGGAGGCACGCGCGATGGACCCGCAGCAACGCCTGCTGCTCGAAACCACGTGGGAGGCGCTGGAGCGCTCGGGCCGCGCACCCGGCGCGTTGGCGGGCAGCCGCACCGGCGTGTTCGTCGGACTGTGCTTCAGCGAGTATCCGGCGACGCCGACCCGTGCCGACCATCCGACCGCGATCGGCGCATACTCGGTGATCGGTTCGGCGCCGAGCGTCGCGGCCGGACGCTTGGCCTACGTTCTCGGGCTGCAGGGCCCGGCGATGACGCTGGACACGGCATGCTCCTCCTCGCTGGTGGCGCTGCAAGCGGCGGAAGACGGGCTGCGAGCGGGCCGTTGCGATCTGGCACTGGTGGGCGGGGTGAACCTCCAGCTGGCTCCGGAGACCACCATCGGTTTCTGCCGCCTGGCCTCGCTGTCGCCCGATGGACGCTCGCGAGCGTTCGACGCCGACGCCAACGGCTACGTCCGCGCCGACGGCTGCGGCGTGCTGGTGCTGACCCGGCTGTCGCAGGCCCGGCGCAACGGCGATCGGGTGCTGGCGATCGTGCGCGGCGTCGCGGTGAATCACGATGGACGGTCCAACGGTCTCACCGCACCCAACGGCCCGGCCCAGCAGCGCGTCATCACCGACGCGCTGGAACGGGCGGGCCTGCGGCCGGACGCCGTGGACTACGTCGAGACACACGGCACCGGCACCCCGCTCGGCGATCCGATCGAGGCCACCGCGCTGGCCGAGGTGTACGGATCGGGCCGCACGCAGCCTCTGCTCATCGGGTCGGTGAAAACCAATATCGGGCACACC
The DNA here is from genome assembly GCF_042733915.1 of Nocardia sp. NPDC059691. Classification (NCBI taxonomy): domain Bacteria; kingdom Bacillati; phylum Actinomycetota; class Actinomycetes; order Mycobacteriales; family Nocardiaceae; genus Nocardia; species Nocardia sp. NPDC059691. Next base: position 307,531 of record NZ_JBHWFB010000006.1, read on the forward strand.
GAGGCGGCGGCAGGCGTCGCGGGCGTCATCAAAGCCGTGCTCATGTTGCAGCACCGCCGGATCCCGCCGAGCTTGCACTTGCACACTCCGAACCCGCTGATCGACTGGGCCGGGCTGCCGTTGGAAGTGGTGCGCGAGGCGCGGGACTGGCCGCGCACCGGGCACGAACCGGCGATCGGCGTCAGCTCTTTCGGGATGAGCGGCACCAATGCGCACGTCATCCTGGCGCAGGGTGATCCGGTACCCGCGCCGCGACCGGAATCGCCGACCGCGCAGGTACTCGTCCTCTCCGCGCGCGACGAGACCGCCCTCGCCGACAGCGCGCGACGCTGGGCAGACCGAATCGACTCGGCGCAGGCGACACTCGGCGATCTGGCCTACACCGCCGCGACCGCGCGGACACACTTCGAAGAACGGCTCGCGGTGGTCGCCGACACCAGCGCCGCCGTGGCGCGAGAGCTGCGTGGGCCGATTCCGATCCGTGGCCGGGTAGAGCGAACCGCGCGCACGAAGGTGGCGCTGCTGTTCACCGGGCAGGGATCGCAGTACCCGGGCATGGCACGCGAGTTGTTCGACTCCGAACCGGTCTTCCGCGACGCGCTGCGACACTGTGACGCGGTGCTGGGGCCGATCGCGGACGGTATCGGGCTGATCGAGGCCCTCTACGGCGATCACGGTCCGGAGCTGTTGCGTCGCACGGTGTTCACCCAGCCGGTGTTGTTCGCGGTCGAGTGGGCGCTGTGGGAGCTGTGGCGGTCGTGGGGGATCGCCCCGGCGGCGGTGCTCGGGCACAGCGTCGGGGAATACGTCGCGGCCTGCGCCGCAGGCGCGATGAGCGTGGAGGACGCCCTGCGGCTCGTCGCCGTGCGCGGTCGCCTGATGCAGCGCCTGCCGGACGGAGGCGCGATGGTGGCCGTCGACGCCCCCGCCGAGCAGATCTCGCCGCTCGTCGCACGGTATGCGCCCGCGGTGTCGATCGCGGGATACAACGGACCGGCTCAGGTGGTGGTCGCCGGACCGCGAGCCGCACTCGATCCGCTGCGCGAGCAGTTGTCGGCCAACGGTATACGGTCCGCCGATCTCACCGTCTCGCACGCCTTCCACTCCGCGGCGATGGACCCGATTCTCGACGACCTCGCCGCGGCGGCGTCCCGGGCGACGATGTCCGATCCCGCGATTCCGCTGATCTCCAACCTCACCGGTGCGGTGCTGCGCCCGGGCGAACTCGACCCGCGGTACTGGGCGCGGCATGCGCGTCAGCCGGTCCGGTTCGCACAGGGCTTGCGTGCGCTGGCCGAGCTGGGGATCGACGAGTTCCTCGAAATCGGGCCGCATCCGACGTTGTCCGCGCTCGGCGGGCGCGTGCTGGGTGACTCGGCGCGGTTCGTCGCGTCGCTGCGTCGCGGCCGTGGTGATCGCGAGACGATGATGACGGCGCTGGGACGCCTGTATGTCGGGGGCGTGGCGGTGGACTGGGAGCAGGTGCACCGTCCGCACGATCGTCGGCGCGCGCTCGCTCCGACGTATCCCTTTCAGCGGCAACGCTATTGGGTCGAATCCCGGTCCTACGCCGCTGTGGCGGCACCGGGCAGCGATGGCGACGGGCACACGCTTATCTCCATGCGGTCGGGCAGCGTCTCGGCGGAGCCCGGAACCGCACCGACACCCGCCGTGGGCTACTCGACGCGTCCGGTCGACGCAGTCCTTTCGCACTCTGAGGCCGCAGGCGCAGGACACTCGATGGTTTCGACGCATCTGCATGCCGAGCTATCGGATCGCAGCGTCACGACCCATCCAACTCGCGGGCACGAGACGGTCCCAGGATCGGGCGTCGCAGCCGAGCCGAATCCTCTGACGGACCTCGTGGCCGCGCCTCCGTCGGCCGAGGTGGATGCCGTCCCTTATGCGGGTCCTCGGACGCGGCAAGAGATCGATGCGGCTGCGGCCCGGCAGGCAGATCATTCGATATCGAGCAGCACCGCAACGAATTTCGATCTGACGCTCGGGCCGGATTCTCCGTCATATCTGGCCGACCATGTCGTGGATCGGACTGTCGTCGTGCCGGGCGCCTGGTTCGTCGCCACCATCGCCGACGTCGCGCGCGGACTCGTCGCCGGTGACGTCGTCGCGATCGATGACCTCGTGATCACCAGCGGACTCGCGCTGACCGGCCCGCAGCAGGTACGAATCGTCTTCGACCCGACCGCCGACGGATTCGCGGTGCACGTGCGGACGGAAAGCGCAGGCACACACGCCCGCGCCCATGTCAGCACCGGAACGCACCGGATCCCGGATGGTGCCTCTCTCGGGGAGATCATCGGCGCCTGCCCGGAACACCTGGCCGCAGCGGAGTTCTACCAACGGCTGACCCGCGCGGGCCTGCCTTACGGACCGGCGTTCCGCCGTGTCGTCGGCCTGCGCCTGGGTCGGCGCGAAGCCTTGGCCACGTTGTCGGATTTCGATACCGATACCGGCCCTGGGGCGGTGCACCCGGTTCTGCTGGACGCGGCGTTCCAAGCCACCTACGCGGCGATGTCGCCGCGGGCCGACGAGCAGACGTGGGTGCCGTTCGCGGTGGACCAGGTACTCGTCTCCGCCGTGGCGGGCACCGTTCGATTCGGCCATGTGCGCGTCCTCGAGCAAACGCCGCAGCTGTGTGTCGCCGATGTTCGACTGCTCGATGAGGAGGGCTCTGCGGTGCTGGTCGCGAACGGATTGCGAGTGATGCCCACGCCGAATTCGGCCGGGCAGTCGTCCGCCCCGGCGGTTCCCGATCGGTCGGTCGCGGACACCTACCGTATCGACTGGCGGGAGACCGGCCCGGCGGCACCGGCCTCCGCGGCCGGGCGCTGGCTCGTCATCGGTGCGCCCGGAAGCTTCGCCGACGATGTCGCGGACGAGGTGCGGGCACGTGGCGGGGAGTGTGTAGTCGCCAGGCCCGGTGACGGGTTCAGGTTCCGCGGGGAAGACGAGTTCGAGATCGACCTCGGCGTGCCCGCGGCCGTGCGGGCGTTGCTCGGCGCGGTGGACGACGGTCGCGCACCGCTGCGCGGGATCGTCTCCGCGGTCGCGTTGTCCGACGAGGACGCGCCCGCACCGGTGGCCGCGGAACGTCTGGTGGTGGGCGCGCTGCATCTCGTGCAGGCCGCGGCGCTGGCCGGAGAACCGGCGGTGTGGCTGCTCACCCGTCACGGTCAGCGAGTGGAGCCTTCCGATCGGGTGGCGCCGCAGCAGTCGGCGCTGTGGGGATTCGCCCGCAGCGCGCAGCTCGAACACCGCGAAATAGGCTGTCACGTAATCGATCTCGATAAGGATGCCGACGTTCGCTCTGTGGTCGACACGTTCGTGACACCCTCGTCGCCGCGGCAGCTCGCGCTGCGTCAGGGGCGTCGTCGGGTGCCTCGGCTCGTGCCGTTGACAGTGCCCAGCGCGCCGACGGTCGCCTCCGGCGCGGGTGGGACGGTGCTGATCACCGGCGGCCTGGGTGGGGTCGGTCTGCGGCTGGCTCGCTGGTTCGTCGACCGCGGTTGGCCGGACCTGGTTCTCGCCGGGAGGTCCGCGCCCGATGCTCGAGCGGAGTCCGCCATCGCCGAATTGCGAGGGCGCGGCGCTCGGATCGAGGTGCGGTCGCTCGACGTCGCCGACCGTACGGCCGTGGCGGCCACGCTGACGTGGATCGACCATGAGCTGCCGCCGCTGGCGGGCGTGGTGCACCTGGCCGGGGTGCTCGACGACGGCGTGATCGCCGAGCAGACGGCCGCACGGGTCGGGCGGGTACTCGCGCCGAAGACGTTCGGGGCATGGCATCTGCACGAGCTGACCGAAGGCCGGTCCTTGCGTTTCTTCTTGCTGTTCTCCTCGGCCGCGGCGGTGGTCGGTCTGCCCGGTCAGGCCGGCTACGCCGCCGCGAACGCCTTCCTCGATGGCGTGGCCGAGTCGCGCGACGCGGCGAGCGCGCCCGCGCTGTCGATCGCGTGGGGCCCGTGGGCGGACACGGGAATGGTCGAGCGGCTCAGCAGCGGCGCGGTGCAACGGCTGGCCCGCCGTGGTTACGGCCTGCTGCGGCCCGACCGGGCTTTCGGCACGCTCGCCGAACTGATCGGTTCCGCGGCTCCGGCGGTCACCGCAATGCCGTTGACGATGTCGGGTGTGATCGCCGCCGACGTGCCGGACGTGCTGCTGGACTTCGTCGCGCCGATCGAAAACACGTCTACGCCAACCGATTCGGCCACTGACCTGTCCGCGCGGACGGAGGCGCTGGTGCGCCGCTGCCTCGGGTTGGCGCCCGGCGATGATCTCGATCGGCCGCTGCACGAACTCGGGCTGGACTCGGTCGCGGCGCTCGAGATCCGCGACGAACTGTCGCGCTCGAGCGGTCACCGCCTGCCCGCCACCTTGGCTTTCGAGTACCCCACCCCGCGCGCGGTGGTCGGCCTGCTGGTGCGGCTGGCCTCCGCGCAAGCGCCGTCCGCGCCGCCGCCGATCGACAGCACATGCGCATACACCCATCGGACGGCGGCGCGGACGCCCGCTCCCCGGCTGAACGTGGAGATGGCCGTGGGCGGCACCGTGCCCATGTCGAACGGCGTCGCGGCCGTGCCGCCGCGGGCGACGGATACTGCCCCGCGCACTCACCAGACCGGCACAAACGACGCGGCTGCCGCCGCCGGCCGCTCGGCTTCGCGCGACCGGCGGCCCGTGACCGCGCACGCATCGGCAGACCCGTTCGGGTCGTCCGCGCCGACCGCGCCCAGCGTCGGTCAGCAGGAGGCCCGACATGCGTCGGCCGAGTCGTTCGCATCGCGCGAGACACCGACCGCGGCCGCCATCTCGAACACCGATCACCACACCGACGCGGTGGGGGACATCGCGATCGTGGGCGTGAGCGGACGCTACCCGGGCGCGGACGGGCTCGACGAGTATTGGCGGGTGCTGGTCGAGGGACGCGACTGCGTCACCGAGATCCCGCGGCAGCGGTGGGATCACAGCCGCTATTTCGTCCCCGACCGCCACAACCCCTTCACCGCGTACACCAAGTGGGGCGGGTTCCTCGACGACGTCGACTGCTTCGATCCGCTGTTCTTCGCCATTTCCCCGCGTGAGGCGGAGATCCTGGACCCGCAGGAGCGGCTGTTCCTGCAAACCGCTTGGGCCGCATTGGAAGACGCCGGACACTCCCGGGCCGACCTGGCCCGTGGCGGCCTGCGTCCGGAGCAGGCCGGTGTGTTCGTCGGTGTCATGTGGGGCACCTATCAGATGTTCGGGGCCGAGGAGTCCCGGCTCGGGCGCGGCACGCTGCCCGGGTCGACGTTCTGGAGCATCCCGAATCGTGTCTCGCACGCCCTGGACTTCCAAGGGCCGAGCATGGCGGTGGACACGGCGTGCTCGTCCTCGCTCACCGCACTGCACCTGGCCTGCCAGAGCATCCGGACCGGCGAATGCAGGCTGGCGCTGGTCGGCGGCGTCAATCTGTCACTGCACCCGTACAAGTTCGTCGCGCTCAGCCAGGGGCAGTTCGCCTCCACCGACGGCCGCTGCCGTTCCTTCGGCGCAGGCGGCGACGGGTATGTGGCCAGTGAGGGTGTGGGGGCGCTGGTGCTGCGGCCGCTGGCCGACGCCGAAGCCGACGGCGACACCATCTACGGCGTCATCAAGGGCACCGCGATCAACCACGGCGGCCGGGTCAACGGGTTCACGGTGCCCAATCCCGACGTGCAGGCGGCGGTGATCCGCTCGGCGCTGCGCACCGGTGGCGTGGACCCGGCGTCGGTCTCCTACGTCGAAGCGCACGGCACCGGCACCGCGCTGGGCGATCCGATCGAAATCGCCGGTCTGGCAAAGGTGTTCGGCACGTCCGGCGTGGCCGAGCTGCCGATCGGTTCGGTGAAGTCCAATGTCGGCCACCTCGAGGCCGCGGCCGGTGTCGCGGCGCTGACGAAGGTGCTCCTACAGTTGCGACACCGGACCATCGTGCCGTCGCTGCACGCCACGCCGCCCAACCCGAACATCGACTTCGCGGCCACACCGTTCCGAATCCCGTCCCGCCCGCTGCCATGGCCCGGCGGAGATCCGGCGCGGCCGCGCCGGGCGACGGTGAGTTCGTTCGGGGCAGGCGGGGCCAACGCGAACGTGGTGATCGAGGAGTACGTGGATCGCAGGCCGCAGACGCGGTTCAGCGGCGGTCAGGTCGTCCCGGTCTCCGCGCGTGACGACGAGCGGCTCACGGAGTACGTCACCGCGCTGGACCGTTTCCTCTCCGGGCAGCAGCCGAACCTCGCCGATCTGGCCTTCACCATGCAGGTGGGTCGGCAGGCGGGCAGCGCGCGCGCCGCGTTCGTCGCGCGCGACATCGGCCAGCTGCGCGCCGCGGTCCGCGCCTGGGTCGAGGACGTGCCCGGCGCCAGATCCTGCCGGGACGCGGCGGAGGATTCCCGGATCGCGCGTTGGCTCGGCGGTAAGGACATCGATTGGGCCACCGTCCGTGATCCGGGACCACGACGCCGGATTCCCGCGCCCACGTACCCGTTCGCCCGTGAGCGGTACTGGATTCCGGACGTCGCGCCCAGCGTGGAACCGGGTGCCGGGCACAGTGACCAGTCCACATTCACGCCGGACAACACCTCGCTGCCGCAGCCCACGTCGACTTCGGGACCTGTTCCGGTCGCGCTCCCTGCGCTGAATGGGCAGGCCACGCTCCAATCGGGAGCACCGCAACCCGTATCAGCGCAATGGCTCGCACTCGAGCCGTTGTCGGAGCTTTCGACGGGCGGATTCGAGACGGAGGCCGGGATGCGGGAGTCCGCGCCGACCCGCCGGGCAGCAGCGCAACGGTTGCTGGTCCCGGTCTGGCGAGCAGCCGCGCTGCCCGGCGGTGACCTGCGTTCCCGCCGCGCCCTGCTGGTATACGACGCGCGAACCCCGCACCACCTGCTGGAGGCGCTGACCGCCGCTACCGGTGATCCGGGCCGCCTGGTGCGGCTCTCCGAACTACCGGGCGACCTGCACCGCGACGACTTCGACGCGGGCGCTGCGCTCGGCCGGGCGCTCGCGGCCCGCTATCCCGACACCGACTGCGTCCTCGATGTGTGCGACCTCGTCCCCGCGGCGACCGGACGACCCACCGGCGACCTCGGCCGAATGGGTTTCTACCAAGGCGTGATCGAGGCGCGCGCCGGTTCGCTCGCGCTGCTGCACATCGCCGCCGGACACCCCGGCGCGGACGGCCCGGAGTCCGCGCCGCTGGGCGGCCTGGTCGCCGCGCTCGCCGAGGAGATCCGCGACGTGCGCACACGGAGCGTCCATATAGGTGACGAGCGCGACGCGGTGTGCGCCGATCCCGCGCGATTGCTGGCGATACTGGGCGCGGAGAGCGCGGCCACCGAGGACAGCGCGCCGCGGGTGCGGTATCGCGGTGGAATACGCGAAGCCGTCGAACTCACCGACGCGACAGCACGCGACGGTCTGGTGGTGGATCCCGCCCGCACCTATGTGGTGACCGGCGGCACGCGCGGACTGGGTGCGGCGTTCGCGGCGGCGTTGGCCGAACGCGGAGCGCGCCGCTTGGCCGTCCTCGGCCGGGAACCGCTACCGCCGCAGACGGAATGGGACCGGGTCGCTGCTGGAACCGGCCCCGAGGCGGAGAAGGTTCGGCGGCTGGTGCAGTTGCGTGACCGCGGCGTCGCCGTGCGCACCTACTTCGGCAGCCTCACCGACGAGGCGGGGTTGTCCGGCTTCTTCGATCGAGTGCGCAACGAGCTGGGCCCGATCGGCGGCGTGCTGCACTGCGCGGGAAGCGTATCCGCGGAGAGCCCGGCGTTCGTGCGCAAGACCGGCGACGCCGTCGCGACCGTGCTCGCGCCCAAATTGGCGGGCACCGCGGTCCTCGCCGACGTCTTGGCCGCCGACCGTCCCGACTTCTTCGTCTTGTTCTCCTCGGTGTCGGCCGTGCTGCCCGGCTTGTCGGTGGGCCTGTCGGACTACGCGATGGCCAACGCGCACCTCGACCGCTTCGCCGAGGCCCAGCACGCATTGGGACGACACTGGTTCCGGTCGATCAATTGGCCGTCGTTCCGTGACACCGGGTTCGGCGAGGTGACCAGCGCGGCCTACCGCGCCACCGGCCTGCCCACCCTCAGCGCCGCGGAAGGATTCGAACTACTCGACGCGGCACTGGGTCTACCCGCCCCGGTGGTCTTGCCCTACCACGGTGCGGCACTTCATCTTTCGACACAGACGAATCGACCTGCAGCAGAGGTGGCGCCCGTGCCGACCGCGCGGCCCACGGCGGCGAACGGCTCCGCGGCGGCGTATCAGGAATTGCTGCGCATCTTCTCCGACGAACTGAAATTGGCCCCCGCCCGCTTCGAGGGCGACAAACGGTTCGAGGAGTACGGCGCGGATTCGGTGTTGATCGCCTCGGCGGTGCGCCGGATCGAGCAGGTCGTCGACGCGCCCTTCGACCCGGCGCTGGTGCTGGAGTTCCCGACCCTGGACGACTTGGCGGGTCTGTTGACCGAGCAATTCCCGGAACGTTTCGCGCCCGAAGCGCCGCCGGATCCACCGGCCGATCCGCAGCGGCCACCGGCTGATCATCAACGCACATCCGACCGCGGGACATCCCGTCCCAGTGCGGCCACCTGGGCGGCCGACGCCCGCCGTGGCCGGGCAGCCGAGCCCATCGCCGTGGTCGGCATCGGTTGCCGCCTTCCGGGCGGCGACACTCCGGACGCGTTCTGGCGCCTGCTCGCCACGGGCGCCTCCGGCATCCGGGAGGTGGACCCGGCCCGCTGGGATCCCGCCCGGTTCTACCGCCCGGGCGGCGGACCCGGTCTGACCAACAGCAAATGGGGCGGCTTCGTCGACGGCATCGATCTGTTCGATCCGCAGTATTTCGGCGTCACCGACGAACTCGCTTGGCAGATGGACCCGTTGCAGCGGCTGCTGCTCGAGACGTCGGTGCTGGCCACCACCGACGCCGGATACCGGCGCGAAGAGTTGGCGGGCAAGCGAGTCGGCGTCTACGCAGGCAGCAGGGCGGCGAATTACTTCAACCGCATCCCGGTCGCCGACCGGCACACCATCATCGGCATCGGGCAGAACTTCATCGCCGCGCGCATCTCGGACTTCTTCGACTGGCACGCGGGCAATGTCGTGCTCGACAGCGCGTGCTCGTCGTCGTTGCTGTCGGTGCATCTGGCCTGCCAGGCGTTGCGGGCGGGCGAGGTCGACGCGGCGCTGGCCGGTGGGGTGGAAGTGCTGCTCGACGAGATGCTGTTCGTCACGTTGTCGGCGGCGGGTGTGCTCTCGCCGAACGGGCGGTGCGCGACGTTCTCCGAGGACGCCGACGGTTTCGTGCCGGGCGAGGGCGCGGCGCTGCTGATGCTCAAGCGGCTGGACGACGCGCTCGCCGACGGCGATCGGGTCTACGCGGTGCTGCGCGGCTCGGCGATCGGCAACGACGGGCACACGATGGGCATCACCACACCCAACATGCGGGCGCAGATCGAGGTGGTCACCGCGGCGCTCGAAGTGGCGGGCATGTCCCCGGACGCGCTGTCGTATCTGGAGGCGCACGGCACCGGCACCATGATCGGCGACCCCATCGAACTGAAGGGGTTGGCGACCGTGCTGGGCGACCGGTCGCGCGGCCCGGAGCCGTGCGCGGTCGGCAGCGTGAAAACCAATATCGGGCATCTGCTGTCCGCGGCGGGCATCGCCGGGGCGGTCAAGACGATCCTGGCCGTGCACCACGCGGCGCTGCCGCCGTCGCTGCACTGCGACAACCTCAATCCGCGATTCCAGTTCGCCGGATCGCCGCTGCAGGTCAACCGAGAACTGCGCCCGTGGCAGCCGGCCGACGGCAGGCCCCGCGCGGCGGGCGTCAGCTCGTTCGGCTTCGGCGGCACCAATGCCCACCTCATCGTCGAGCAGGCGCCCGATGGGCACCGTCCGACACGCCACCCCCTGGATCCACCCGCCTTCCGCAAGAGGAGCTTCATGCTGCCGAAAACGGTTCCCAGCACATCGACGGAGCCCGCGCCGCGGATCGTGGTGCCGATCAGCGCGCCCGCACCGTCGTTCCTCCAGGTGGAGCCGCTGCGATGAGCGGGATCGAATTGGACAGCTTCGCCACCACCCTGCGCGCCGAGGACCCGGTGGTGCGCGACCATCGCGTGCACGGTGTGCGGATCCTGCCGGGCGTGGTGTATCTCGACATGATCCTGCGCGCGGCGATGGCGGCGGGGTACCGGCCCGGCGAGCTGACGATCCGGGAGGCGTTGTTCCAGCGTCCGGTCGCCCTCGCCGACGACGGCGCGGTGCGCATCACGTTCCGCGTGGATCGTCCGACCGGCCGGATCGCCATCGACGTCCAGAGTCTGGACGCGAAAGGCGTGCCGGTCGGCGCGATCGAGCCTGTCGCGGAATGCGTTGTGGTGCGGTCTGCTTCCTCCGATCAGCCGCCGGGGATCGATGCGGCCGAGTTCCGGGCGTCGTCGCGTGCGCGCGGCATGGCGGAGCTGTACGCCCAGACCGGCGGCCGCGGTATCGACCATCGCGAATTCATGCGCGCCACCGGACATTTCGCCCGCCGCGACGATGTGGTCACCGCGACGCTTGGTCTCGGTCCGGAGGCCGCGGCGCATCTGCCCGGCTTCCTGCTGCACCCCACGTTCCTCGACGCCTCCACGATCGTGCCGTTCATCGATCCGCAGCGGCTCGGCGTGGACGACGACAGCGCGTTCATCCCCATCTTCTTCGGCGACGTCCGCGCCTGGCGCGCGACGCCCGAGGAGGTGCTCGTGCGAGCGGCGGTCCGCGGTGGCGGGCACGGCGGGGATCTGCTCGAAGCCGATGTGGCGCTCTACGACCAAGACGGAGCGCCGGTGGCGCGGTATCGGCTGACGTCCAAGCGTGTGCGTGGCAGCGCGGATATCCAGCGGTTGCTGACGCGGCCGCAGGCGGTATCGCCGGGGCAAGCCACGCCGCGACCGACGACGGTGCCGGTGGCCTCGGGTGATCCGCGTGCGGTGATCACCGCCGATCTGGCCGCTCTCGTGGCCGGTGAACTCGGCGCCGACGCCGCGGGGATCGCCACCGACGTCGGGTTCTACGAGCTCGGATTGGATTCCGGTCGTCTGCTGCGGCTGACCGCCGAGTTGGAGGCGAGGGTCGGCGAGCCGCTGTATCCGACGCTGCTGTTCGAGTACCAGACCATCGACGCGCTCGCCGGACATCTCGCCGACATCGTCGGCGCGAACTACCGCCCCGCCACGTCGGCCGAATCCATCGTGGTCGCAGAGGTGGCGGGACCGCCGACAGTGGACCAAGTCGCGTCGCCGGAATCGGTAGCGGCGGAAGACCTCGTCGTTTTCGGGTTCGACTGGGAGCCCGACACCACCGCGCATACGCGTCGGGAACCCACCAGCCTGCTCGTCTTCGATACCGCCGAGCACCCTTACCCGCACGGCGCGGCCGCGACTGTCATCCGGGTCCGTCCCGGTGGCGAGTTCGTCTCCGGTACAGACGCTTTCGTCGTCGACCCGGCGGACGCACGGCACATGGAGCTGCTGGTCGACCAGCTGACGGCCCGGCGGCTGCGCTTCGACGCCGCGGTGTACCTGTGGCCCGAAACGACGACAGACAGTGACCCGCAGGCGCTGATCGAACGGGTGTACCTGCCGCTGCGCGATCTGCTGCGCGCGGTCGCGGCGGTGTCCGAACCGCCGGTGCGCCTGGTGCTGGCTCTCACACCGGCGACACCCGCGGGTGAATCGAGTTGCGCCCTCCTGGGCGGTGCGGCCCGCACACTGCGGCTCGAGCAGCCGCAACCGTTGCTGCGGGCCATCCAACGCGACCCCGCCCGTCCGATCGACGACATCGTGGCCACGGAGCTGGGCATCGACGAACGCGACCCCGCCACCGAGATCCGCTACCACGGCGCAGAACGCCGGATCCGCCGGACCCGCCCGCTCACCGATGCCACGCCGAGTTCCGGCGACGCGGTGCTGCGCACGGGATCGGTGGTCGTCGTCACCGGCGGATTCGGTGGGATCGCCCGTCACCTGGCCCGCCGCCTCGCCGCCGAGTACAGCGCACGGCTGGTGCTGGTATCGCGCCGTCCGCTCGACGCGTCGGCCGCGGGACTGCTGGCCGAGCTCGGCGAACTCGGCGCGGAAGCCGTACACGTGCGCGCCGACGTGTCGGTCGCGGCCGACGCCGAACGCGTCGCCGCGATCGCCCACGCCACCTTCGGGCCGGTCGACGTGCTCTACCACGGTGCGGGTCAGTTGCGCGACGGACTGCTGTCCGGCAGCAGCCGCGACGACGCGAGAACCGTTCTCGCACCGAAGATCTACGGCGTCGAGCACTTGACGCGGGCGCTGCCGGAGACCCGCCTGACCGTGTTGTTCTCCTCGGTCTCCGCGGTGCTGGGCAACCCGGGGCAAGCCGATTACGCGGCGGCTAACCGCTATCTCGACGTCTTCGCCGAACAGCGCGATCGAGCCGGAAGCAGGACGATCAGCATCGGCTGGCCGCTGTGGGCCGACGGCGGTATGCATCCCCCCGCCGAGCAGATCGCCGCGCTGCGGCGCGCCGGTGTGGGACTGCTGCCCACCGCGACCGGACTGGACCTGCTGTTGTCCTGCGCGACGCTCCACCGCGCACAACTGGCCGCGGTATGGGGCCACAGCGACATCCTGCGAGAACGACTACAACCGGCAACCGCACCGTCTGACGCGCCACACGCGCCGGGCGATGCGCATCACGCGACCGTGCCGGTCGACGAGCATCGCAAGTCCGTCGAGGAGCCCATCGCGATCGTCGGAATCAGCGGCCGCTACCCCGACGCGGAGGACATCGAGGAGTTCTGGCGCAATCTGCGCGACGGACACGACGCGGTCGGCCCGGTCCCCGCCGAACGCTGGTGGCTCACCTCCGTCCGAGGCACGCCCGGCGCGCCACCGATGACCGGCGGATTCCTGCGTGACGTGGGTGGTTTCGACCCACAGTTCTTCCGCATCCCGCCGGTTCAGGCGCCGCTGCTGGACCCGCAGGAGCGGTTGTTCCTGCAGCAGGCGTACGCGGCGCTCGAGCACGCCGGCTACCACCACACCGACCCGGCCGTGCGCGACCGCCGGGTTGGTGTGTTCGTAGGCGCCACCTGGAGCGACTACCGGCTGCTCGGAGTGGCGGCCAGCCGCGACGGCAATCCGGTCGCGGTGGCCTCGATCCCGTCATCGATCGCCAACCGCACCTCCTACACCCTCGGTCTGCGCGGACCGAGCCTCACCGTGGACACCGCGTGTTCGGCGTCGCTGACCGCACTGCATCTGGCGCGGCGCAGCCTGCTCGACGGCGAATGCGACGCGGCGCTCGTCGGCGGGGTGAACCTGCTGCTGCATGAGGACAAATTCCTGCTGCTGCACAGCCTGGGCATGATGTCCGAGAGCGGCCGGTGCAGGCCCTTCGCCGCGAGCGCCGACGGCTATGTGCCCGGCGAAGGCGTCGGGGCGCTGTATCTGAAGCCGCTGTCGGCCGCCCGCGCCGACGGCGACACCATCCACGGCCTGATCCTCGGCAGCGCGGTGAATCACGGCGGGCAGACCTCCGGGTACAGCGTGCCGCATCCAGGGGCGCAAGCCGACGTGATCGGCGAGGCCCTGCGCGCCGCCGGGGTCGACCCCGCCGCGATCGACTACCTCGAGGCGCACGGAACCGGCACACCGCTCGGCGATCCGATCGAAATAGCCGGGCTGGCCGCCGCTTTCGGCAGAAACGGCGACGGCCGCTCCCGCGCACTCGGGTCGACGAAGTCGAATATCGGCCACCTGGAAGCGGCCGCGGGCGTCGCGGGTCTCACCCGGGTGCTGTTGCAGCTGCGTCACGGCCGGATCGCGCCGACATTGCATACCGCACAGGTCAATCCGGCCATCGCGTTCAACTCGGTGCCGTTCCGCTTACCGCGTGAACTGGAGGATTGGCCGCGCCGCACCGTCGACGGCGTCGCGGTGGCGCGGCACGCTGGTATCAGCGCCTTCGGGGCGGGCGGCGCCAACGCTCACGTGGTGCTCGCGGAGTTCATCGACGACCGAGTGCGTCCGGGCGCCACCGGTGAACCCGACATCTTCGTGTTGTCCGCGCGCACTCCGGAGCGGCTGCGCCGCTACGCCGAGATCATGGCACGGCACTTCCGCACCCTCGATCCCGCGGATTTCCTCGACGCGGTGCGCACCTTGCAAGTGGGCAGGCCCGCACTGGCCCACCGGCTCGCGGTGGTCGCGTCCTCGCCGCTCGAGGTGGCCGACGCGCTCGACCAGTTCGGCGCCGACCAGCTCGGCCCCGTGATCACCGGCAGCGTCGACGCACACACCCGGCCACCGCTGTACGCGCCCGCGGCGGACGACCGAGAGCTGGCCCGGCAGTGGGTCGCGGGCGCCGATGTCGACTGGCGTGGACGCGGCGGGCCGCGGCAGCGAATCCCGCTGCCCGGCTATCCTTTCGAGCGCACCGACTACTGGATCATCGCACCGCCGCTCTCGGGATTCGACGCCGCGGTGGAGGGCTTCGAAGCGTCCATCCAGCCCGCGGGCACAGTGGAGCCCGGTAAAGCCGAACTCGGCCGCTACGCGGCGATGCTGCTGTTCGCCACCTTCGCCGGAATGGGGCTCACGCCGGGGGAGTGGACCACGCCGTCGCTGGACGCGCGCCTTGGTGTGCGGCCCGAATTCGACCGGCTACGCACCAGCTGCCTGGACATTCTGCGGCGACACGGGCTGGTGCGATGGCACGAGGGCCGGATCGAAGTCGCCGGCCCGCCACCGGGCACCGGCGGGATGCGCGCGGACTTGCTCGCGCGCTTCCCGGAGACCGAACCGTACGTGGCCTTGCTCGATGCCTGCCTGGCCGCCTATCCGCGCGTCCTGCGCGGCGAGATGTCCGCGACCGAGGTGCTGTTCCCCGCCGGAGACCTCGAACTGGTCGGCGCGATCTATCGCGGCAACGCCGCCTACGACTTCACCAACGGATTGCTCGCCGGATTGGTGTCGGCCGTGGCGCAGCGGCACGGCGAGACCCGGCCGGTGCGGATCGTGGAAGTCGGCGCGGGCACCGGAGGTTCCACGCACGCGGTGCTCGACGCGCTCGCCGAACGCGGGATCGCGTTCGACTATCACTACACCGACGTGTCGCACAGTTTCGTCGCGCACGGGCGACGCACCTTCGGTACGCGGTCGAACGTGCGGTTCGGGGTGCTGGACATCGAGGCGGATCCGATCGCGCAAGGCTTCCCCGCACACCAGGCCGATCTGGTGATCTGTGCCAACGTCCTGCACGCGACGCGGTCGATCGACGCGACGTTACGCAACGTCCGGCGGCTGCTCGCGCCCGGCGGCGTGCTCGCCTGTACCGAAGCGACCGCCGACCTCGAGGTTCTCGCGCTGACGTTCGGCCTGCTGGAGGGCTGGCACGCGTATCGCGATCCCGAGGCGCGTCTCCCGTATTCGCCGTTGCTGTCCGAATCGCAGTGGCGGGACGCCATGAGTGCGGCGGGTTTCTCCGGAATCCGCGCCTGGGGTCCCGGCCTGTCGGAGGACCCGGAGCCGAGTTTCCGGGTGTTGGCCGCGGTCAGCGCCACCACGCTGCCCGCTGTCGCCTTACCCCCGACCGAGGTGCAGGCCGCCACCGCGCGAGTCGGCCTCGCCGATACCGGGAACCCGCCCGCCGGTGCGCGGCCGGACGCGGAACCGGCCACCGTGAGTGGTGCGGCCGCCCTGGAAGCCGAACTCGTCGCCCTCGTCGCCGAGGGCCTCGGTGTCGGGCGCGGCGAGGTGCGCGCGGAGCTGCCGCTGTCGGACTACGGCGTCGATTCCATTCTCGCGGTGAAGATCATCGATCGAGTCAACGCCTGCTACGACTTGACGCTGCGACCCACGGTGGTGTTCGACCATCCGTCGGTGCGGCTGCTCAGCAGGCACATGGCCGAACAAGGCGCTTCGGCTCCTCGAACCGCCACCGCGCCGCCCGCACGGCCCAGCGAAAGGTCAACATCGATGGACATCGCCATCATCGGCATGTCCGGGCAGTTCCCGGGCGCGGCGAACCTCGAGGAGTTCTGGCGCGATCTCGCCACAGGGCGGGACGCGGTGACCGAGATCCCCGCCGGACGCTGGCCGATCGCCGAGCATTTCCGTCCCGGCCTGGCGACGCCGGGCAAGACCTACTCCAAGTGGGGCGGCTTCCTCGACGGCGTCGAGGAGTTCGATCCGGCGTTCTTCGACATAGTGCCTGCCGAAGCCGATTACATGGACCCGCAGCAGCGGCTGTTCCTGGAACACAGCTGGCTGGCCCTGGAAGACGCCGCCATCGACCCGAAGTCGTTGCGGCGCACCCGGTGCGGCGTCTTCGCTGGGTCACCCGGTTCGGACTACGCCACCCTGCTGCGCAACCGCGGAACGGTCGGCTCCCATCACGTGTTCACCGGTAACAGCCCGGCCATCCTGCCTGCCCGCGTGGCCTATCACCTGGATCTCACCGGCCCGTGTCTCGGTCTGGACACCGCGTGTTCCTCGGCGCTGGTCGCGTTGCACCAGGCCTGCCGCAGTCTCGCCGCGGGGGAGTCGGAGCTGGCGCTGGCCGGGGGTGTCGCGGTGTTCGTGACACCCGAATACCACCTGCTCGCCTCGTCGATGGGCATGCTCTCACCACGCGGGCGATGCGCGAGTTTCGATGCCGACGCCGACGGTTTCGTGATCGCGGAGGGTGTCGGCGTGGTGGTGCTCAAGCCGTTGGCCGCCGCCGAACGCGACGGCGACCCGATCCACGGGGTGATCCGCGGGATCGGCGTCAACCACGACGGCCGCACCAACGGCATCACCGCACCCAGCGTTCGTTCGCAGACCGAACTGGAACTGGCGGTGTATCGCGACGGCGGGATCGATCCGTCCACCATCGGTTACGTCGAAACGCACGGCACCGGAACGCGGTTGGGCGACCCGATCGAACTCGAGGCACTCACCGCGGCGTTCCGTCGCTACACCGACGCGGTCGGCGTCATCCCGGTGGGATCGGTGAAATCGAACATCGGGCACGCCTCGCACGCCGCGGGCATGGCGAGCCTGTTCAAGGTGCTGCTGGCCATGCGCGCCGGACAGGTGCCGCCGTCACTGCACGTCGCTTCGGTGAATCCGCTGCTCGGATTGGAGCAGTCGCCGTTCTTCGTCAACACCGAACTGCGGGCCTGGGACGGCGCGCCACGCCGAGCCGCGATCAGTTCCTTCGGTTTCAGCGGCACCAACGCGCACCTGGTGGTCGACGGCGCACCGGCCGTCGCGACCGCACGGCGTGCGGGGCCCGGGGTACCGCAGGTGGTGGTGCTCTCCGCGCGCAGCGCTACGAGCCTGTCGCGGATGGCGCGGACGCTGCGCAGGCATCTCGCGGCGCATCCGGACCTGTCGCTCGCCGACGTAGCGCGCACGCTCGCGGCCGGGCGCAGCGAATTCGAGCATCGGCTCGCGGTGGTCGGGGATTCGGTGGATGCGGTCGTGGCCCGGCTTGCCGCCTTCGCCGACGGCGACCGGCCTGCCGGGGTCTACACCGGAACGACCGACACCCCCGCCGCGGACCGCGACACTGCCACCGTGCTGGACGACCCGGAGGCGGTGGCACGGCAATGGGTCGAGGGCGGGCACGTCTCACATGCGGGCTGGGCCGACCCGGCCGCGCGCCGTATCCATCTGCCCGGCTACGAGTTCGACCGGGAACGGTGCTGGGCACCGGACTCGAGCGTCCCTTCGTCCGAGCACACGGCGCGCCCGTCGCACAGCTCCGTTGTCGGCGAAGCCCAGGACCTCGCCGCGACGCAGCGCACCGCAGCCCCATCGACCGGCGCGGCGCCCCGCGAGCTCAGCACCGCCGCAGCGGTGGCATCCGGCACGTCCATGGTCGAGACGGCACTCGATGGACCTGCGACATCCTCGCGAGCGGTCGGAGGCTCGTCGGCGCCCGCGACACAGACGGCCGCTGCGCTCCAGGACAACAGCGCGCTCCAGAACGCTGCCGACGATCGGGCTCGTGGACTTGCTGCGTCTGATCATGTCCTGCCCACATCGCCGGACCCCACGCAGCGACGGCAGTCCGCCGAGACCTACCTCAAAGGCCTGCTCGCCGAGTACTGCCGACTCGACCCGCAGCGGATTCGCACCCGAATCCCGCTGCAGGACTATGGCATCGACTCGGTGCTGATCAGCAAGATGAACGACCGGCTGGAAACCGACTTCGGACCGATGCCGAGCACGCTGATGTTCGAATACCAGACCGTCCGCGACCTCGCGGGCTACCTCGCCGACGAGCACGGGCCGCGTCTGGCCGCCATCACCGACGACACGACGACCGCAACCGCGGCATCCGGCGGCGCACCCGCGTCGGTGGGCTCGGTCGCCTCCGAGCCCACCGCTCCCGCCGAGCATTCCGCCGACGACGCGGACGACGCCGAGGACATCGCCGTCATCGGCATGGCGGGCAAGTTCCCGATGGCGGGGGACATCGAGGAGTTCTGGGCCAACCTGGTCGCCGGTCGCGACTGCATCGTCGAGGTGCCGCCGCAACGCTGGGATCACCGCGAATACCTGTCCGACGATCCCGACGAACCGGGCACCACCTACGCGCGCTGGGGCGGATTCATCGACGACGTCGACAAGTTCGACGCTCGCTTCTTCGGCATCACCCCCAAAGACGCCGAGGAGATGGACCCACAGCAGCGGCTGTTCCTCGAAACCTCCTGGGCGGCTTTGGAAGACGCGGGTTACTCGCCCGATCGGGTACGCCGCAGCGCCGCCGCACGCGGCCTGCCGGATGCCGGCGTCTTCGCCGGGGTCGGCTACGCCGAGTACCAGGCGTTCGTGGGCGTGCCGATCTCGGGGTATTTCGCCGTGGCGAATCGGGTGTCCTACCACTTCGGCTTCACCGGCCCGTCTCTCGCGGTCGACACGGCGTGCTCGGCGTCGCTGACCGCGCTGCATCTGGCCTGCGAGAGTCTGCGCCGCGGCGAAGCGGCCTACGCGCTGGCCGGTGGGGTCAACGTGTCGATCCATCCCGGCAAGTACTTGCTGCTCGGCTACGGCCGCTGGGCATCCACCGACGGCCGCTGCCGGACGTTCGGCGCGGGCGGCGACGGCTACGTGCCGGGCGAGGGTGTGGTCACGTTGGTCCTCAAACCGCTGCGGCACGCACGCGCCGACGGTGACCGCGTTTACGGCGTGATCCGGGGCAGCACCGTCAACCACGGCGGACGCACCAACGGGTTCACCGTCCCCAACCCAGTCGCCCAGGCCGACCTCATCGGCCGAGCCCTGACCGCGGCACGCGTCGACGCGGCCGACATCGGCTACGTGGAAGCCCACGGCACCGGTACCGCGCTGGGCGACCCGATCGAGATCGCGGCCCTCACCAAGGCCTATCGGCGCTCGACAGCGGAGCAGGGCTACTGCGGCATCGGCTCGGCGAAATCCAGTGTCGGACATCTGGAAGCGGCGGCGGGCGCGGCGGGCGTGGTCAAGGCGCTGCTACAACTGCGCCACGACACCATCGCGCCGAACCTGCACAGCGATCCACCGAACCCGGGAATCGACTTCGCGGCGACACCGTTCCACGTCATCGATCGGCCCACACCCTGGCCGCGCCCCGGCGACGGCACACCACGCGTCACCGCCGTCAGCTCGTTCGGCGCGGGAGGCTCCAACGCCCACATGATCCTCACCGACGCCGAGCCCGTCGCGGCAACGCCGGAAGATGGGCGGCCGAGGATCGTGGTGTTGTCCGCCCGCGACGCCGACCGACTGGCGGAGCTGGCCGCCCGCACCGCCGATCGGCTGCGCGATCACCCGCTCGCGCTGCCCGATGTGGCGTGGACGCTGGCCGTCGGCCGGACACCGTTCGAACATCGCCTCGCGGTGGTCGCCACCTCGACGGCCGAACTCGTCGAACTACTCGACAGCACAGCAGATGCCGGCGCACCCGCACCGGCGGAGGGGCTGCTGGTCTTCCGCGGCGTGGCCCGCACCCACCGCGACCTCGACGAGCTGCCCGGCGAATCGGATGCCGACCGCGCCGAAGTGCGCGCCCTGCTGCGGTCGGGCAACCTGCCGCGAGTCGCCGAACTGTGGGCAGGCGGATGGACCGTGGACTGGGAACAGGGCTACGAGCAGCCCTTCGGCCGGATCGTGAGTCTGCCCGGTTATCCGTTCGCCCGGCGCAGGTACTGGATCGTGCCCGAGGACTACCGCAGACGAACACCGCACGTGGTCGCGAAGACGGTGGTCACGCAGGAGATCGAGCCACCGCAGTCGGAGCAGCGCAACGGGCACTCACCGAACGGCACAGCGCTTCAGGACGTTGCGGCACCGCCGGAACCGGTCGAAACGCCCACCGCCGAAGTCGCCGCACCGGCCGTCACCGAGCCCTCCGGTGACGAATTCGACAGCGAGTTGTGCGACCGTCTCGCCGAGTACATCCGGGAGATCTTCGCCGATCTGACCAAGTCCGACCCGGCCGATCTCGACCTCGACGCGGAATTCGCCGACTTCGGATTCGACTCGGTGGCCACCGTCCGGATGCTCAACCGGCTGATGAAGCACTACGACGTCAAGATCCCGGCGGAATCGACCGAGCTGCATCCGACGATCGCGTCGCTGTCGCACTATCTGGTGGCCGAAGGCATCATCTCCGGCACGGCACACGACGATGCCCCACGCCCGACCGTGGTCGCCGCGGCCACAGCGGCACAGCAGGACATCCCCGTGGTGACGACAGAGGTCCCGATCCCGGTGCGGTCGGTCTTCATCACCGGCGTGACCGGCGTGCTGGGCGGCAAGCTGCTGCACGATCTGCTCACCCGCACCGACGTCCGGGTGACCTGCCTGGTGCGCGGCAAGACCGTGGCCGCGGCCGAGCGGCGGATCAAGCACTTCCTGAGCACCTACGACCCAGAGTCGACCCTCGACGAGGCGTTCGCGCAGCGCGTCACCGCGGTGCTCGGCGACGTCTCCAGCGAACGGCTCGGCCTGGACGAGGTCACCTGGCGGCGGCTGGCCGACGACGTGGACTTGACCATCCACGCCGCGGGCCGCACCACCTTGGTCACCTTCTACGACGCCCTGGCCCCGATCAACGTCGAAGGAACCCGACGCGCGGTGGAATTCGCGTTGCGCTCGCGCGGCAAGTACCTGGTGTACGTGTCGAGCTTCAGCGCGCTGGGCGATCGGCTCAACTTCAACAACCCGCCGTTCACCGAGCGGGACCTCGAACTGGGCCAGGGCTACGACCATCTGCCCTACCAGCAGACCAAATACGAGTCGGAGAAGCTGATCCGGGAGGCGAGCGAACGCGGACTGCTGTGGGACATCGTTCGCCCCGGCAACATCATGGGCGACAGCCGGACCGGCCGGTACCCGTTCTCCGAGGTCAGCGTCAAAGGCGCGTACTACGACATCCTCAAGACGATGATCGAGACCGGCGAGACGATGCTGACGCCGGTGCACTGGGACATCAGTCCGGTCGACTACGTCAGCGCCGCGATCGTGCACATCGCCACGCGCCGCGCCACCTACCGGGAGACCTACCACCTGACCAATCCGGACATCCGCCGCTACTACGACGTGGTCCGCTACGTCCAGCGTGCCGGGTACGAGGTGGCGTTGGTGCCGCTGGAGGAATTCCACCGCAGGGCCACCGACCGGCAGATCTACCGGCTGGGCACCGACGAGGTGTACGACAGCCAGACCCTGGAGATGTTCAAGTACGGCATCGAACTGTTCGGCACCATCCACTACGAGGAGAGTTCCTACGCCGACTGCACCTACACCCGGCGGGTGCTCGGCGCGGCGGGCATCGACTGCCCGCCGACCGAGGATCTGGTGCGGGTGTACCTGGCGCATTGCGCCGAGGTGGGCTACATCCCCGCACCCCGCGGGGCCGAGCCGACCGCGGAGGCGCTGCGGTGAGCTGCACGATCGTCTTCCCGGGGCAGGGTGCGCAGCGCACCGGGATGGGAGCGGATTTCTGCGCCGAATTCCCGCTCGCGCGAGACACTTTCGCCGAGGCGAGCGCCGCGGTGGGCGAGGACCTGCTGCGGATCTGCGTGGAGCGGGATCCGCGACTGCATCGCACGGAGTACACCCAGCCGTGCGTGCTGACGATGGAGATCGCCGCCTACCGGGTGCTGGTGAGCGAATCCGGCTGGCAACCGGTCGCTTTCGGCGGGCACAGTCTCGGCGAGTACGCCGCGCTGGTCGCGGCGGGCGTCTTCGAACTCGCCGACGGGGTACGACTGGTGCGCACGCGCGGCGCGCTGATGCAGCAGGCCGTGCCGGAGGGCGCGGGCGCGATGGCCGCGCTGATCCTGCCGGGCATCGCCGATTCGGGGGTGGCCGATCTGGTGGCGGAGGCTGGCGTCGAGGTGGCCAACGACAATTCCACCGATCAGCTGGTCATCAGCGGTGAACGCGACGCTGTCGCCGCCGCACGTGGCGTGCTCGGCGAGCGCTTCCCGGAACTGCGGTTCGTCCCGTTGCGGGTCAGCGCGCCGTTCCACTCCCGCTGGATGCGCGGCATCGAGGACGAGTTCGCGGGGCATCTGGCCGAATGCGCACCGCGCATACGGGCTGAGCGCGCGGTCGCGGTGACCTCGAACTACACCGGGGAGTTCCATCGGCCCGAAACCCTCGCCGAGCATCTGGTCCGCCAGATCTCCGCCCCGGTGCGCTGGACGGCCAACATGCGAGCGTTGCTGCGCTCGGGCACACCCCGCTACGAGGTGGGCCCGTCGGCACCGCTGTCGAAGTTCTTCGCGACGCTGGATGCCCCGGTGACCCGGATCGCGACAGTAGCTGACGTACGTGCGCTGCCCCTATCGCAAGCCGCTCCGGCTGAGGCGGTCTCGGCGATTTCCTCGGCAGCCGCACTGACAGCGGCTGCGCCGGTCACACCGAGAACGGCTATGCCGGTCGCACCGGAACCCGCTACGACTGGTCCGGCCGCGATGACCTCTCCGACGGCGGTTGCGGCGCAACCGATTCGCGAGGCGCAAGGGCTGACCATCCATCGCAAGAGCGCTGCGACGCCGAGCCTGCGGTTGTTCTGCTGGCCCTTCGCGGGCGGCAAGGCGGCGGCCTACACGCCGTGGCGGCGCCAGCTGCCCGACTGGATCGAGCTGTGCGTTCTGGAACTGCCTGCCCGCCAACGGCATCTGGCGCAGACGCCGATCCGGCGATTCACCGATCTGGTCGAGACGGCGTTGACCGCGGTGCTGCCGCTGACCGATCTTCCGTTCGCGTTCTTCGGCCACAGCCTCGGCGCGCTGGCCGCCTACGAGGTCGCCCGCCGCCTGCCCGAGGGGATCGCGCCACGCGCGTTGTTCCTCGGTGGCGCGGTGGCCCCGCATCTCCCCAGGCCGGGTCGGTTGTCGGAGCTACCGGACCACGAGTTCGTCGCGGCGGTCGGCCATTACGGCGGCATCCCGCCGGAAGTGCGCGAGACCCCGGAGGTGATGGCGCTGTTCCTGCCCGCGTTGCGCAGCGACTTCGAGATCTTCGACGACTACCGATTCACACCCGCCGCCGCGCCGTCGTGCCCGGCCCACCTGTTCGGCGGCCGCGACGACCGCCAGGTCGCGGCCTCCCAGCTGGAGGCCTGGCGCGACGTCCTGCCTGGACTGCGCTCCACCGAGCTGCTGCCCGGCGGCCACTTCTTTCTCGTCGAGCAGCGAGCAGCGCTGCTCGACTCGCTCGCGGACAAGCTCGCCGCTGTCCGCCCCGACGCGGTATCCGCCTGATGAAGGGATGCAGTAATGAAGGTCGAAGTCCTCACCCCGTCGTGCAACCTCGACACCGTCCGCGACGGGCGCGGTGGCATTTTCACCTGGGTCCCGCCGGAACCCCTGCTCGAGTTCAACCTGATCTACATGCACCCCGGCAAGGTGCGCGGCCTGCACTACCACCCGCATTTCGTCGAGTACCTGCTGTTCGTCGAGGGCAACGGCGTGCTGGTGACCAAGGACGACTACGAGGATCCGGACTGCCCGGAGGAGTTCATCCATGTGGGCAAGGGCATCTGCACGCGCACGCCGATCGGGGTGATGCACACTGTGTACTCGATCACCCCGCTGACCTTCGTCGCGATGCTGACCAAGCCGTGGGACGAGTGCGATCCGCCGATCGTGCAGGTGGCGCCGCTGCCGCACACCTTGGAAGGCAAGTCGTGAGCGGCCGAATATCGGTGCGGCCGACCAGCGCGACCGCCCGTGCCGGACAGGACCTCGCATGAGCGGGATGCGGGTGGCGGTGCTCGGCGCCGCGGGATACGTGGGCGCCGCACTGGTCGAGGCGCTCGGCAGGACGCGGCGATGGGAGGTCGTGCCCGTGGTGCGCGACGACCACGAATCCCACTGCACAGCAGGTCGTTACGACGTGCTGATCAACGCCGCCTGCCCGTCGAAGCGGTTCTGGGCCGAGCAGCATCCCGGCGACGATCGCCGGGAGACGGTGGACAAGACGCGCCTGCTGCGCGAGCAGTGGCGCTGGGACCGGTTCGTGCAGATCAGCAGCATCTCCGCACGGACCCAGCTGGACACGGTCTACGGCCGCCATCGCGCGGAAGCCGAGCGAATGTGTTCCGGCCGCGACACTTTCGTCGTCCGGCTCGGCCCGATGTACGGCGGCGACTACCGCAAGGGTGTGCTGGCCGACATGGCCGCCGACCGTCCGGTGTTCGCCAGCGGCCGCTCGCGGCAGAGTTTCGCCCCGGTGGACTGGTGCGCCGACTGGATCGCCGCCCACCTGGAGGACACCGGCCTGCGCGAGGTCGGCGCACGCACCACCGTGACGCTGGCGGAGGTACGCGACGCGGTGGGCTCGTCCTCGCAGTTCGCCAAAAATGTTGTCGACGACCAGTTCCCGACCACCGCCACCGGCCCGGACTGGCCGGAGGCGGCGGCGGTGATCGACTGGCTGGCCGGGCGGAGGGTCAGCGATGCGCGGGCGAGGTGACGCGATGCCTGCCGGGGCGCAGGTACTTCTCCGCGCACAGCACCAGCAGGAAACGCACGCTGGTCGCGACATCGCGGGTGCGCATCTTGGACGCGCCCGCGGTGCGGTTGAGGACGTGGATCGGCACCTGTTCGATCCGGAAACCATTGGCGGCGAGGATGTAGAGACTTTCGAAGAAGAAGGAGTAGCCGGTCGAGCGAACGCGATCGAAAGCCGCCACCGGAACCGTATCCAACCGGTAGTATCGGAACGCGCCGGTGGCATCGTAGGGCATCCGCAGCAGTGTCACGGTGAGAAAATGCCCGACCCGGGTGAGGACCTTGCGGAAGGGAGTCCAGTCGGCGAGGCTGTCCTCTTTGAGATAGCGCGATCCGACCACGATGTCGAAACCGTCGGAAGCGGCGCGCAATGCCGGAAGATACGACGGCGGATGCGCGAAATCGGAATCCATCGTGATGATGTGCGCATATCCCTGCGCGTATGCCCAGCGGATACCGGCCTGGTGTGCGGAGCCCACGCCCTGCCGTCCCGCCCTGTGCAGCACATGGATGCGGGGCGCGTGCTGTCGGGCCAGCTCATCGAGCAGATTCCCGGTACCGTCCGGGGAATTGTCGTCGACGAACAGGACGTCGAAATCGGAGCCCTGTTCCAGGATCTGAGCGAGCAACGGGCCCACGTTGCGACGCTCGTTGTACGTCGGAATCATTACCAGAGTTTTTTCGGAGGCCGCGCTCATGCAATCGAATTCTAATACCGGCGGCGACCGAAAGATAGGTATTGCCCGCCATTTGACGACCGGTTAGTCTCGGGGCTGGAGGTTTGATGAGAAAGGCACTGATAACCGGCATCACCGGCCAGGACGGGTCTTATCTGACAGAATTCCTGTTGCAGCAAGGATATGAGGTGCACGGGATTGTCAGGCGTGCGTCGAATTTCAATACCGACCGCATAGACCACCTGTATTCCGATACCCATTCCCAACGCCGGCTGTTCCTGCACTACGGGGATCTGATGGATTCCAGCAGTCTCAACCGGATCCTGGAGGACGTACGACCGGCGGAGATCTACAACCTGGGCGCGCAGTCGCACGTGCACATCTCGTTCCAGATCCCGGAGTTCACCGCGGAGACCAACGCGATCGGCACACTGCGCATCCTGGACGCCATCCGCAAGACCGGCATCGCGACCCGCTTCTACCAGGCTTCGTCCTCGGAGCTCTACGGCGGCCTGCACGACGTGGCGCTCAGCGAGCGCACGCCGTTCCATCCGCGCTCGCCGTACGCGGTGGCGAAGCTGTACGCGTACTGGATCACGGTCAACCACCGCGAGGCCTACGGGATGTACACGGTCAACGGCACCCTGTTCAACCACGAATCACCTAGGCGCGGCGAGGTTTTCGTCACCCGCAAGGTGACAAGGGGCGCGGTGCGCATCGCGCAGGGCAAACAGGAGAAGTTGTTCATCGGCAACCTGGACGCCCGCCGGGACTGGGGATACGCCAAGGAGTACGTCGAGGCGATGTGGCTCATGCTGCAACAGTCCGAACCCGACGACTACGTGATCGCCACCGGCGAGACGCACAGCGTGCGCGAGCTGTGCGAGACCGCGTTCGCCGCCACCGGTGTCGAATTGATCTGGGAAGGAACCGGATTGACCGAGAAGGGGATCGACCGACGAACCTCGCGAGTGCTCGTCGAGGTCGATCCGACCTATTTCCGCCCCGCAGAGGTGCATCATCTCACCGGTGACCCGAGCAAGGCGCGCGAGAAGCTCGGGTGGCAGCCCCGGACGAGTTTCACCGAACTCGTCGAGTTGATGGTCGCCCACGATATGGAGAACGCGTGACGCAAGCAGTGGCGGTGCAGGGCTGCCGGGTGTGCGGGAACACCCGGCTCGAAACGGTCGTCGACCTCGGCACGATGGCGTTGACGGGAGTGTTCCCGGCCACCGATCCCACCGAGGTGCCGCGCTACCCCTTGGAGTTGGTGCGCTGCGTGCCCGAAGGCAGCGAGGAGTGCGGGCTGGTGCAGTTGCGCCACACCGCGGACTTCGGCGAAATGTATTCCCCCGGCTACGGATACCGCTCCGGGCTGAATCGATCCATGATCGAGCACCTCGCCCACCGGGTGGACAGGATCCGGCAGCGGGTGCCGCTGTCACCGGACGACGTGGTGATCGACATCGGCAGCAACGACGCGACGTTGCTGCGCGCCTATCCGGAAGGGTCGGCGACGATTCTGGGCATCGACCCGCTGGGGGAGAAGTTCCGCCGGTTCTATCCGCCGCACGTGCGGTTGGTGACCGGCTACTTCGACCACGAGCTGGCCGAATCGGTGCTCGAGGGGCGGCGGGCCAAGGTGATCACCTCGATCGCCATGTTCTACGACGTCCCGCGCCCGCTGGAGTTCATGCGCGCGGTGTACGACAGCCTCGCCGACGACGGCATCTGGGTGCTCGAACAGAGCTATCTGCCCGCGATGCTGGCCACCACCTCCTACGACACCATCTGTCACGAGCACCTCGAGTACTACACCCTCGACCAGATCGAGTGGATGGCGCGGCGGTGCGGATTCGTGGTGCTCGAGGTGGAACGCAATACCGTCAACGGCGGCAGCTTCGCACTCACACTCGGCAAGCAAGGAGTCGCCTCGCCTGCCGACGCCGCCGCGCTGGATCGGATGCGCCACGAGGAGTCCGCGCTCGGGTTGCACACCTCGCAGCCGTACGCGGAATTCGCCAAACGGGTCGACCAGCACCGCGAACAGGTCCGGGAGTTCTTCGACCGCTCCCGCAAGGCCGGCCTGCGCACGCTCGGGTACGGAGCCTCCACGAAAGGCAACGTGGTGCTGCAGCACTGCGGGATCGGGCCGGAGGATCTGGCGTGCATCGCGGAGGTCAACGACGACAAGTTCGGCAAGTTCACCCCCGGCAGCGCGATCCCGATCGTGTCCGAGGAGCAGGCGCGTGCCATGGCGCCCGACCAGTTCTTCGTGCTGCCCTGGCATTTCCGCACCATGATGCTGGAGCGGGAGAGCGCTTTCCGCGCGGCGGGCGGGCGGTTGGTGTTCCCGCTGCCGGAACTGGACGTGGTGTGAGATGACCATCGTCGTCACGGGCGCGGCCGGGCAGGACGGCACGCTGCTGTCGGACCTGCTCGCCGGGCGCGGCGAGCGCGTGCTGCGCATCGGCCGCGACGGCCCGGTCGACATCACCGACGCCGCCGCGGTCGAGGAACTCGTCGCCGCCGAACGCCCCCGGCAGGTCTACCTGCTGGCGGCGGTGCAACATTCCTCGCAGGACGACCACGGCGACCCGCACGAGCTGGCCCGCGCCTCGCATCGCGTGAACACGCTGCCGGTGCAGCATTTCGCGGAGGCGATCGATCGCCACCGCACCGGCACCCGCCTGTTCTACGCGGCCTCGTCGCACGTCTTCGGCTCCGACGGCGACGCGGTGTGCGACGAGAACAGCGGGCTGCGGCCGGACTCCATCTACGGGGTGACCAAAGCGGCCGGCCTGCTGGCCTGCCGCGCCTACCGTGCCCGCGGCGTCTTCGCGGCGGCCGGGATCCTGTTCAACCACGAATCTCCGCTGCGTGCAGAGAAATTCGTCACCCGCAAGATCGTGCGCGCCGTCGCCCGGATCCAGCGCGGTGAGACCGGCACGGTGGAGGTGGGCAGGCTGGACGCGGGCGCCGACTGGGGATACGCGCCAGACTACGTCGAGGCGATGACGCGGATCCTGGCGCTCGACGAGCCGGAGGAGTTCGTCGTCGCCACCGGCGAACACCACACGGTCGCGCAGTTCTGCGCGGCGGCGTTCGGCATGGCCGGACTGGACTGGCACGACCATGTCCGCGAACGGTCCTCGGTGCTCACCCGCGGCGGGCGACCGCGAGTGGGCGAGGCGAGGAAGTTGCGCGCGCGGACCGGGTGGCGCCCTTCGGTGGATTTCCACGGCATGGTGCGGGCCATGCTCGTCGCCGAGGGCGTGCGCCTTGCTGAGCAATCGAGGCCGGTACGCACCGGCGGAACGGATGGATGACGTGACCCTGAACGACGAGAACGTTCTCGCCGCCCACTTGATCTCCGTCGCCGACGGCGTCCCCGAGGAGACCGCCGCCCGGATCGGCGAGATCGGCACCGAGACCGTCGCCGACGCGGTGCTCAAGGAGATCGCCTGGCGCGCGGGCTACGGCGCGCGCCCCGGGCAACCGGTGACCGCGGTGTTCGAGCTGATCCACGAGGGCAAACAGCTGGACTACCTGGTCACCTTCGGCGCCGACGACCCCGCGATCGCGCCGGGCACCCTGGAGGATCCGTGGCTGGTGGTGCGCCAGGATCTGGTGGAGTTGCTGCGCGCGGTCTACGGACCGCCCGACGCCGCCCTGGGCACCCGCGCCATCACGATCAAGGACGAGCCGGGGCCGGGCAGTTTCGCCCCGGACGACCCGTGGCGACTGGCCCGCGACGCCGCCGCCGTCGCCGCCGACCGCATCGTCACCGCCTGCCGTCCCCACCACTACGACCTCGACGCGCTGTCGCTGCACTTCGGTTCGGACAAGTGGGGCGGGCACTGGTACACCCAGCACTACGAGCGGCATTTCGCGCCGCTGCGCGACAGCCGGGTCCGCATCCTCGAGCTGGGCATCGGCGGATACACCGCCCCCGACGTCGGCGGTGCGTCGCTGCGGATGTGGAAGCAGTACTTCCGCCGCGGCCTGGTGTTCGGGCTGGACTACTTCGACAAGTCCGGCATCGCCGAGCCGCGCCTGCAACCCCTGCGCGGCGATCAGGGCGATCCGGCGTTTCTCGACGGGCTCGGCAACTCGCTCGGCCCGTTCGACATCATCATCGACGACGGCAGCCACATCAGCGGCGACGTGATCGCCTCGTTCGGTGCGCTGTTCGCCCACCTGCGGCCGGGCGGACTGTACGTGGTGGAGGACACTCAGACCTCCTACTGGTCGGGCTGGGGCGGAAGCAGCACCGCGACCGACGATCCGGCCACCACCATCGGTTATCTGAAAACCCTGGTGGACGCCCTGCACCACCAGGAATTCGAGAAGGAATCCGGCCGAGCGGCAGGCGCTTTCGACGACTGGATCGGGGCGCTGCACTTCTACCACAACATCGTGGTGATCGAAAAACGCCGCAATGCCGAGCAATCGGCTCCATCATGGGTGCCTCGGCACACCAATCCGATGGAGTGGATGAAGCCGAAGGAGTGATCGGATGAAGTTTCTAGTCGTGCCGGTGCCCTCGTCGGGCCATCTGCTGGCGATGGTGCCGTTCTGCTGGGCGCTGCGCCAGGCGGGCCACGAAGTGCTGGTCGCTTCGCGCGACGACGTGACGGCGACAGCGCTGCGCTCGGGGCTCAACGCCGTCGAGGTGACCGCGCTGAACGTGCCGATGGACCAGTTGCGTACCCAGGTGAACCCGGGCATGTTCCCGCTGCCGCTGTTCGCCGACCGCGACCGGTCCAGCGGACAGGGCCTGTGGCAGATCGCCGCGCAGAACTGGCACAACCACGCCCGCCAGTACCTCGAGACGTTCGCCGCGGTAGCCACCGACTGGGGCGCGGAGGTGATCCTCACCGACCCGCTGGCCACCATCGGCCGCGCGCTCGGCGCGCAACTGGATCTGCCGGTGCTGGTGCACCGCTGGGGCATCGACCCCACCGGCGGTCCTTTCACCGACCGCACCGCCGCACTCGCCGAGGAGGCGGGCACGCGGCTGGCCGACCCGGTCGCCGTGCTCGACATCTGCCCGCCGCGGCTGCAAGCGCCCGACGCCGCGCCGAGCATCCGGCTGGGCTACGTCCCGTTCAACGGCACCGGCGTGCTGCCGCCGTGGCACCGCAACGAGCACGGCCGCAAACGGATCGCGGTCTGCATGGGCGGCAGCACGCTCGGCCTGACCGGACCCCGGCCGCTGGAGTCCGTGCTCGCCGCGCTGGCCGCCGTCGACGACGCCGAGGTCGTCGTCGCGCTCTCGGCACCGGACCGGGCCACGGTCGGCGAACTGCCCGACCATGTCCGTGTCGTGGAAGAGGTTCCGCTGAACCTCTTCCTGCCGGGCTGCGATCTGCTCGTGCATCACGGCGGCTCGACCACCGGCCTCACCGCGGGCTGGTTCGGCCTGCCGCAGTTGGTGCTGCCACAGATGTTCGACCAGTTCGATTACGCCAGGGGCCTGGTCCGCAGCGGGGCCGGGCTGACCGCAGAGACCGCTGCCGGGCAAGGCGACGTCGAGGCGCTCACCACCGCGATCCGCACGCTGCTGCGCGAGCCGCGTTTCCGCGCCGCCGCCGAACAGATCGGCGCCGACCTGCGCGCCGCGCCCGCACCGGGCGACGTGGTGTCCCAGGTTGTTCCGCTGCTGGCCGAGCACGCCGGAGCAGCGACCAGATAGACCGTCCGCGCGGCCCGAACCGGGCGGCGCGGGAACCGAAAGCCGTAGGTTGCAGATGATATCCAGGACATGGACCAGGTTCCGTGGTTCGCTCGACTACTACGCCGCGATGTACGCGGTGTTCGTGGTCGGCATTCTCGTCCCCGTCGTGATGATCGTGCTCGCGCTCACCGGCCTACCGGGCCCCGTGACCGCCGTGCTCGGCATCGTGTGCGCGGCGGTGCTGTTCGTGCTGTTCGTGCCGAGGGTGCCCGACGAGTGGCGGGAGGTGGTGCGCAGCAAACCGATCGTGGTGCGGGTGCTGTGGAGCCTGGTGATCGTGCTCGTCGTCGCGGTCCTGGCCCGGTTGACGCAGTTCATCCTCGACGCCGACAACGTGGACGCCTCGCTGTCGGCCGACGACGACTTCCTGGTCAAGAAGACCCACCTGTCCGGCTACATCAGCGGCGCGCTCATGGCCGAACACGACCCGGCCGGTCTCTACGACCGTCACCGCTACGAGTCGCCCCAGGCGGATTCGATCCTGCCCGCGGTGACACCGCAGGATCGCGACGCCTACCTCTACCCGCCGCCGTTCCTGCTGCTGCCGCGATTGCTGCTGCTGTTCAGCCACGACTTCGCCACGCTGCGGGCGCTGTACTACTCGCTGTACGTGGCGATCGTGCTGGTGGCCATGTTCGCCATCGCCCGCTGGATCGGCGGCAGGCAGGGCGGGGTGCTGGCGGCGCTGACCCCGGTGGTGTGGATCAGCCTGCCGACGCTGGCGACCATGCAGATCGGCAACGTCCACGTGCTGGTGCTGTATGTCGGCGGTGCGGGCGCGATGGCGCTTTTCCATCTGCGGCGCAACATCTTCGGCGGCGCGGCGCTGGCGTTCGCGATCGTCGCCAAGGTGTCCCCGGCGATTCTGCTGGTCTATCTGCTGGTCCAGCGGCGCTGGCGGCCCGCGGCCTGGACGGCCGTGTTCGGCGGCCTGTATTCGCTGGCGACGTTGGCGATCTTCGGTTGGGAGCCGTGGCGGCAGTTCTTCTCCGACGGCACCTGGAAGCGGCTGGCCAGCGGGGAGTTTCACCAGTTCGTGCTGGTCGAACGCGCCAATCAGCTGGTCAACTATTCGCCGTTCGGGCTGCCCTACAAGGCGAACATCATGGGCTGGGACATCGGCGATCCCGTCGGTCCCGCTCGCCTGATCACCAACGTCTACACCTTGCTGCTGCTGATCCTGGTGGCGGTCACCGCGGTGCGCATCCACCGGCGGCTGTCGGCGGGGGCCGAAGGGCCGCGGGTGCGCGCCGAGCAGCTGGCCATCTGGCTGGCGGTGCTGACGC
This sequence comes from Nocardia sp. NPDC059691, assembly GCF_042733915.1. NCBI lineage: Bacteria > Bacillati > Actinomycetota > Actinomycetes > Mycobacteriales > Nocardiaceae > Nocardia > Nocardia sp. NPDC059691. The sequence goes on from NZ_JBHWFB010000006.1 coordinate 340,309, forward strand.
TGGCGTCGTTCCGCGCGCCGTTCGGGCCGTGGGTGTACATCGCGGTGGGCGCGGTGTGGATGCTGGCGGTGTACGCGGGGCTGATGCGCGGCGGCAAACGCACCGTCGCCCTGCTGACCGTGGCCTGGCTGATCATCGCGGTCTACAACGAGAACGTCTACTTCACGCTGGTGGCGCAGACGATCATCTACGTGGCCTGCTTCTTCGTGGCCTGGCGGGCGAGCGCGGGCACCGAGCCGGAAGCAACGCCGCCGCAGGAGGACTCCCCTCGAACGGAACGGGTCTCCGCGGCATGAGCACCTATTGCGTGATCGGCGCGGGTGCGGCCGGTCTGGCGACCGCACGCGAATTCGCCGCGCACGGCTTGGATTTCGAGGTACTCGAAGCGGCCGACGGTATCGGCGGGATCTGGGACGCCCGGCGCCCGGACTCGCCGGTCAGCCGCAACACTCACGTGATCGCTTCCAAAGGGGTGCAGGCGTTTTCGGGGTTTCCGATGCCCGAGGACTATCCCGACTATCCCGGGCACGAACTCGTGCTGCGCTACCTCAACGCCTACGCCGACGCTTTCGAGCTGTGGCCGCGCATCCGGTTCAACACCGCGGTGCAGCACGTCGAGCCCGGCGATGACGGCTGGTCGGTGACGCTGGCCGACGGATCCGAGCGACGCTACGCGGGAGTCGTCATCGCCACCGGCCACGACCGCACCCCGCGCCGCATCGACATCCCCGGCTCGGGCACGGTGCCCGTGCTGCATTCGAGCGAGTACCGCGATCCCGAACAGGTGCTCGGCAAGCGGGTGCTGGTGATCGGGGCCGGGCAGTCGGCGGCCGACATCCTGTCCGACTGCGCGGTAAACGCCGCGCTGACCCTGCACAGCAGCAGGCGCGGGTTCTACTGCATGCCCAAGTACATGCTGGGCCGCCCGACCGACAGCATGCTGCAGGGCCGGATGTGGCGGCCGCTGCGCAAGCGGGCCTTCGAGCGGCTGTTCTCCTATCTGCGCGGCCGCTCCCGCTCGTTCGGGCTTCCGGTGCCCGATTTCGCCGAGGGCATCGTCATCCCGATGCTCGGCGACCAGTTGCACCACTACTACACGCACGGCGACATCACACCCAAACCCGACGTCACATCGATCGACGACGACCGGGTGACGTTCGCCGACGGCACCGAGGAGAAGGTCGACCTGGTGGTGCTGGCCACCGGGTTCGTGCCGAACTACCCCGTCGTCGATCGAACTCTGTTGAACTGGGCCGACGGCAGCCTGCGACCGGATTTGTATCTCAACATCTTTCCGCCGCACACCCGCGACTTGTTCGTGATCGGGATGGTGCGCCCGATCGGCTCGCACTGGGACGTCTACGAGAAGCAGGCCGAGTTGGTCGCCGAATATCTTCGCGCCAAGGCGAACGGCCCGGTGCGGGTCGAGCGTTTCGACCGCGCCACCCAGGGCCGCCAGCCCGACCTGTACGCCGGGCTGCGGCTCTATCACGGCGATCAGTACCCGCTGGTGGTGGAGAAACAGGACTACGTGAACCAGTTGCGCAAGCACGCCAAGCTCTTGAAGTGAAAGGTCGGACCATGAAAGCACCCGGGCCCGGTCTGGTGGAAACCGGACGCATGCTACCGAAACTGGCGAAGAACCCGCTGACGACGGTGGGCGCGTTGCTGGACGGCTACGGCGACGTCGTGCGGGTCAAGGCGGGCCCGATGCTGGTCTACCTCGTCGCGGATCCGGCGATGACCGAGTACGTCCTCAAGGACAACTACACCAACTATCGCAAGAGCCCGATCTACGACGAGTTCAGCATCCTGCTCGGCGACGGGCAGCTGACCACCAACAACCTGGAGTACTGGCGTAGACAGCGCAAACTCATCTCCCCGGCGTTCTCCCACTCGCACGTCAAGGGTTTCGCCGACGACATCACCGACAGCGCCGCGGCGATGCTCGACAGCTGGGACGCCTCGGCCGGAGAATTCCGCGACATCTACGACGACTACGTCAAGCTGCTGCTCGCGGTGACCGGCCGGATCCTGTTCGGCATCGACCTGTCCACCGACACCACACAGGTGACCGACGCGATGCGCGCGGCGTTCGCGCTCATCATGAAGCGGGTGAACGCGCCGGTGAAGCTACCGCAGTCGTTCCCGACGCCGGAGGCCCGCCGGGTCGCGCGCAAGGTCGGCGAACTCGACGACGTGGTGCGCCATCTCATCGACGAACGCCGCCGCGGCGGCGACACCAGCGACGTGCTCACCGCGCTGGTGCGCGCTCGCGACGAGGGCGGGCAGGGCATGCGGGAGGAGGACTTGCTCAACGAGATCAAGACCTTGCTGGTGGCCGGTCACGAGTCACCGGCCAACGCGCTGTCGTGGGCGTGTTACCTGCTGGCCACCCATCCCGAGATCCAAGAGCGACTCGCCGAGGAGGTGCGCTCCGTGATCGGCGACCGCACGCCCACCTTCGCCGATCTGGGACAGCTCAGCTACTGCCGCATGGTGATCGAGGAGACGATGCGGCTGTATCCGCCCGCCTGGATCGTCGAACGCACGCCGATCGCCGATGACGAGATCGGTGGCTACCACGTGCCCGCGGGCGCGCGGGTCACGTTGTGCATGTACTACGTCCACCGCGACAAACGTCTGTGGGACGACCCGGAGCAGTTCCGTCCGGAGCGTTTCGCCGACGCCGCCGTGGCCGAACGGCACAAGTTCGCGTTCTTCCCGTTCTCCGGCGGCCCCCGCATCTGCCTGGGCAAGGACATGTCGATGACGGAGATGGTGCTGATCCTGGCCATGACGGTGCAGCGTTTCCGCCTCGAACTCGACGACACCCACCCGGTGGTGCCGCTGGCTTCGGTGAACCTGCGCCCGGAGTTCGGCATCCGCATCCGCCCGGTCCGCCGCGTCACCGAACCCGTGACGACCTGACCTCCCGCCGTGGCCGCACACTTCAGGAGCTTCGAGCATGCCTGACGGGGTGCCAGTAAGTGCCCTTTATGGGCCAGTTCGAGGCATGGACCGGTTCGGGTACGCGCGAGTGTCCACACGTGGGCAAAGGGGGCTCCCAAATCGACACCGGGCAGTGCCCACGATCGCGCTGCGATGCACCCCCTCGGCCCGAGCCGCTCACCGCGGCGCGGGCCGAGGGCGACCCCACTGCATCATCCATCGACCAACGGTCAGACGGTGGTGTCGAAGGGGGCAGCCCTCCGCGGCGGTCGCACGCTGTTCAGCTCTCAGTGCGCACACGCCCGGACCCGATGGATCAACGTCCGGGGGCCGCAACGAACTGGTGACTGTGTTCGCGGAGGAACTCGGCGAACGTCTGCGGCGAATGGCCGATGGCCTCGGTGAGTGCGGTGGTATCGCCCGGCGGGGCCGAGGGCAGCTGGGAGAACATCGCGCCGATGGCCGAAATGTGCTGCGCCATGGCTGGATTGACGGATGGTTCGGTGCCGTTGTGTGCGAGGGCTTCCAGTTCGCGCTGCCATTGACCGGCAGGGATGGAGGTGTATCGGACCGGTGTTCCCGTTTCGGCACCGATGAGAGCGGCGATCTCGGCGTGGCTGTGCACGGTCGCCCCCTGCGGGTAGAGCGTGGTGCCGCGAGGGTATCGCGCCGGGTCGGTCAGCGCCGCCACGGCGAGATCGGCGGCGTCGAGACCGCTGATCCACGGCACCGCCGCATCGCCGAAACTGTTGGCGAAGCTGCGGGTCTGGCGGATGGATCCGGCGTGCAACAGCACGATGTTCTCGTAGAACAGGGCCTTGATCCGTAAGATCGTCGGTTCCAGTCCCGCCCAGGACAGCACCTGTTCAGCGGCCCATTGCGCGCGTCCCAGCCCACTGGGGTTGTCGGGGGCCGAGACCGCCATGGACATCACGACCAGTCGCGGCGTGGTCTCGGCGTGCCGGATCGCGGAGGCGAGATTGGCGGCGGCCTGCACGATGCCGGGAGCGACCGGATAGGTGAAATACACGGTGTCCACGTCCCGCACGGCCGCATCCAGCGTCCGGCGATCCAGCAGATCGCCCACGACGATTTGCGCGCCGAGAGCGCGAAGGTGTTGTGCGCGTTCGTCATCCGCGCGGACCAGCACGCGGACCCCGCAGTCGTGTTCACGAAGACGCCGCACGACATGTGAGCCGGTGCCGCCGTGTCGTCCGCCCGCACCGATGACGAGCGTGGTGGTTCGGGGGCTGTCGGGGGAGAAAGTCACAAGTGCGCCTTCCGATCGTTCACCAGGGTGAGATGTGGCAGCTCGTGGTCCGGCTGCGACGCCCACGCTAGAACTGGTAACTACTATTATGCAAGTTACTGTAGGGTTACTGTGGATGACGAAAGGATCAGCAGGTGCGGCGAACGAGTTTCCAGGCGATGGGGTGCCCGATTGCGGGCGCTCTGGAGTATGTCGGCGACTGGTGGACGCTGCTGATCGTGCGCGACGCGCTGGACGGATTCACCAGATTCGACGAGTTCGAACGCAACCTCGGCATCGCCCCGAATATGCTGACCAGGAGATTGCGCACTTTGGTCGAATCCGGGCTGCTCGAACGCAGGCGCTACAGCCAGTCCCCGCCCCGCTACGAGTACGTCATCACCGACAAGGGGCGAGACCTCTCTCCGGTACTCGTCGCCCTGTACGCCTGGGGCCGCAAACACACGGGATCGGATGCGCCGAGCGTGGTCCTCACCGATCGGGACACCGGGGAGGAGGTCATGCCCGGCCTCGTGGACCAGCACAGCGGACGCCCCCTCTCGGCCGTCGACCTCGCCTTCCTCGCCGGCCCAGGGGCCGACGGTTTCATGCGTGAACGTCTCGACCCCGAGTTGCGGGAGGCGCGGCGCCGACGCGGCGCCAACTAAGTGCACGTCTCCTTTGATGGACTGCTGCCGGACGGAAAAACCGCGCGGAGCAACGGCCTGATGTGTCGAGCCGCGACAGCCGCGGCTACCGCAACTCGATGCAGTTCGGCCTTTCGGACGCGTTCGAAGCCAGGGCAGGTCGGGATTCGCCTGGTCCGTCCGCGTTGCACATCACCACGGAGGCACGCGCCGCGGCCATGGGCGAGGCCGTTCGGAGCAGGCTGCATTGTGTCGGTGCAGGTCAGGGCTCGAGCACGATTTTGCCGTGGGTGTGGCGGCGTTCGAGTTCGGTGTAGGCCTGGCGGACCTGCGCCAACGGGTAGACGTTCGCGATCGGGACTTCGAGGTGCCCGTCGGCGATCAGGACGGCCAATTCGGCGAGCACCTCGGCGCCCGGCCTGGCGTCGGTTCCGGGTTCGGTTTTGACTCCGTACTTCGCGGCTGCCGCGAAATCGGCGATGGTGTCGATCCGTTCGGCCGAGACGCCGAGAGCCAGGGCCAGTTCGACGTAGCCGCCGCCGTGGGTGTCGATGAAGGCATCGACGCCGCCCGGTGCGGCGGTCTCGATCCGTTCGGCGACGCCGGCTCCGTAGGCTACCGGAATCACGCCGTGGCTTTGCAGCCATTCGTGGTTGCGCTCGCTCGCCAGGCCGATGACGGTGGCTCCGGCACGGCGAGCGAGCTGTACGGCGAGCGAGCCGACTCCGCCGGCCGCCGCGGAGACCACAACGGCCTCACCCTGCTCGAGCTGTACGGAATGCACTGCCCGCCAGGCGGTCACGCCTGCGACGTAGAGGCCGCCCGCCACCTCCCATGAGACGTTGCGCGGTTTGGGTGTGAGGTTGTCGACGTCGACCAGGACCAGCTCGGCCTGGGCGGCCCGCTTCTCGGAGAACCCGATCACCTCGTCGCCGACCGAGAATCGGTCGACTCCGGCGCCGACCTCGGCGACAACCCCAGCGAGGTCGCTGCCCTGCCCGGACGGAAATGTCGAGGGAAAGATGTCGGCCATCGCGCCGGTACGGATGGCCGCCTCACCGGGATTGATGCCTGCCGCCCTTACCTGCACGAGGACCTGCCCGTCCTCGGGTACGGGCCGGTCGACGTCGTCGACCCGCAAGACCTCGATTCCGCCGAACTCGTCGTATCTGACTGCCTTTGTCATGGTCTTGCTTCTCCCTCGGCGCGCGGCGCGCGGCTGACGTCGAGAACGGGAACGGTGGGCACCGGTGTTCTTGTCACCAGGGCACTGTTCCGGCGTCGTCGAAGAATCCGCCGGTCGGTCCGTCGTCGGGCAGGGTCGCGAGGTGAATCGCGATGGCCGCCCCCTGTTGCGGTGTGCGGACGCCACGAAAGCCGTTGAGGTCGGTGGCGGTGAAGCCGGGGCAGCCGGAGTTGATCAGGATTTTGGTGTCGCTGAGTTCCTTGACGTATTGGATAGTGAGGGCGTTGAGGAAGGTCTTCGACGCCAAGTAGGCGGCGGGAACCGGGCCCATGTCGATGCCGGGTGTGGTTTGCAGGGCGAGCGAGCCGACGCTGCTGGACATGTTGACGATTCGCGGTGAGGCCGAGGCGCGCAGCATCGGCAGCATCGCGTTGGTGACCCGAATGACCCCGATCACGTTGGTTTCCACGACGATTCGCACGGTCGCGGGATCGACGGTGGTCGGTGTCTGCGGCAGGTCGCCGGTGATCGCGGCGTTGTTGACCAGGACGTCGAGCCCGCCGGCCTGGTCGGCGATCAATTCGGCCGCCGCGGCCACGCTCGCGTCGTCGGTCACGTCGAGCGGCACACCGAACGCATCGGTCCCGGCCGCGCGTAACTTCTCCACCGCGGTGTCGCGGCGTTGCCGATCCCGCGCGCCCACACCGATTCGCCAGCCGAGCGCGCCCAGGCCGGCGGCGATCTCGTATCCGATTCCCTTGTTCGCGCCGGTCACCAGCGCGATCGTCTGTTCACTCACACCGTCGATCCTGCTGCGGTCGCGGGTGCGGCGTCCAAGACCGGTCGGGTTTGCGTCGATACCGCACGGGTATCGGTCGAGGTCATCGCCGGTTACCATGGCCTGGTGGAGACGCGGGAGATGCGATATTTCGTCGCCGTCGCCGAGGAGTTGCACTTCGGTCGGGCGGCACAACGGCTCTCCATGGCGCAACCACCACTCTCGCGAGCCATCCAGCAGCTCGAGCGGCGGCTCGGAGTCGTTCTGCTGCACCGCACCGCTCGCGCCATCGCCTTGACCGAGGCCGGGACGGTGCTGCTGCGCGAACCCCGGACCGCGCTCGACGCGGTCGAAGCCGCCGAGCGCCGCACCCGCCGCGCCGCGGCCGACCAGCCGGGTGTGGTGCTGGTCACCAAGGCCGGTGCGTCCAGGGAACTGTTGTCGAAGCTGCTGGACGCCTACGCCGCCGAACCGGGCGCCGTGGCCGTCGAGGTGATGCTGTGCGGGCCCGGCGAACCGGAAAGCCTGCTGCGCAACGGGCGTGCCGACGTTGCGCTGCTCCACCGGCCCTACGACACGACAGCCGGATTCGACACCGAGGATCTGCATACTGAACAGCAGGTGGCGGTCCTGCCCGCGGGTCATCCCCTCGCCGACCGGGCGCATCTGTCGTTCGCCGAGCTCAACGCCCAGACGGATCTGCCTCTGCCGCGCTGGCCGCGACGGGATGGAAGTTATCCGGACGGCCCCGGCCCGCGGGTGCGCGACCATACCCAACTGCTCCAGCTGATCGCGCTCGGACTGGCCTGTGCGGTCGTGCCCGAGTCGCTGCGAACTCAGCTACGCGACGATCATGCCGTGGTGGCGGTGCCGGACGCACCGGTGGTCACGACCGTCATCGCCTGGCCGCCACACAGCAGATCCAAAGCCGTTGCCGACCTCGTCCGCACCGCGACACGCCTCTGATCGGCACCATTGTTCGCCGGCCGCACGGCTGCACCGAGCATCACCACTCCACGGGACGGCTACCGGCTGACCGGGTAGCGATGGCTCGCGAGGTTCTGCACCGTCGGGTTCGGGCTATCGCAGATGTTCGAAGAATGTTCGCAGATCAGCTGCCAGTTGAGCCGGCGCCTCCATGGCCGGGAAGTGCAGGCCGTGCTCGAATTCGGTCCAGTGCGCGTCCGGCGGCGCCGGGACCACCTTGCGCACGGTCTCGTCCGCACCGAACACCGCGAAACCCTGCGGTACCGCGGGCGCGCCCCAATCCGAAGAGTGCGCTTGGTCATAGAGGGTGTGCGCCGCGGTGATGCCCGCTCCGGTGAACCAGTAAAGGCTGACGGTAGTGAGCAATTGGTCGCGATCGATCGGCAAGTCGGTCCATTCCTCGAACTTCTCGGCGATCCACGCCAGCTGCAGTAGCGGCGAATCAACGAGACCGTAACCGATGGTCTGCGGTCGGCTCTGCTGGATCGACAAGTATCCGGAACCCTCCTTGCGGAACGCGTCCATGCGCTCGAGGATCAGCTTGTCGACCGGGTCGTCGGCATCGAGGCGCTCGGCCATTCCGGGAAGGAACGTCGCCACATTGGCGGCGGTCAGCGGATCGGTCACGACGTGGACGCCGATGACATGCTCGCTGTCGCGGGCGCCGACCAGGCCGGATATGCCTGCGCCGACGTCGCCGCCGTGAACCCCGTAGCGCTGGTAGCCCAGCCTGCGCATCAGCTCGATCCACGCGTTCGCGGTGCGGCCCATCGCCCAGCCGGTCGCGCTGAGCGGAGTGGAGAAGGCGTAACCGGGCAGCGACGGCGCGACCACATGGAACGCAGGCCCCTCGGCCGGGTCGACCAAAGGCTCGATGAGGTGGAGGAATTCGGCGATGGAGCTGGGATAGCCGTGGGTGATCAGCAGTGGCGTCGCGTCCGCTCGGCCGGAGCGGACGTGCAGGAAATGAATGCGCTGGCCGTCGATCTCGGTCGTGAACTGCGGATAGGTATTGAGCACGGCTTCCTGCGCACGCCAGTCGTAGCCGGTGCGCCAATATTCGGCCAGCTCCTTCAGGTAGAGCTGCGGTATGCCGCGGTTCCAGCCGGCATCGGGCAACTCGGCCGGCCAGCGGGCATCGGCGAGCCGGTGGTGCAGGTGATCGAGATCGGACTGCGCGATGTGGATGCGAAAGGGCTGAATTGCGTCACTCATTGGGGTTCTCTCCGTCGGCTCGGGCGAGCGTTTCGCGCCGGTGAAACATAAGGTAGTTGCCATTGCGGAAAGGTTGGTTCCTCGATTCGGGAGAAGATCGATCAATGTTCGAAACCTCGGCACGACTGCTTCGTCTGCTTTCGCTGCTGCAAGCGCGCCGCGACTGGACCGGACCCGAGTTGGCCGCTCGACTGGAGGTCACCGTGCGCACCGTCCGCAACGACGTCGACCGCCTGCGACGGCTCGGCTATCCCGTCGAGGCTCGGCCGGGTGTCGACGGTGGGTACCGGCTGGGTGTCGGAGGTGCGCTGCCGCCGCTGCTGCTCGACGACGACGAAGCGGTCGCGATCGCGATCGGGATGCGCAGCGCCGCAGCCGGTTCCATCGCGGGCATCGAGGAGACCTCGTTGCGTGCACTGACGAAACTGCAACAGATATTGCCGTCGCGGCTGCGCCGTCGCGTCGACGCCTTCGGGTCGCACACCCTCGCGCTCCCCCCGCGCGGCCCGCTCGTCGACCCGGATGTGCTGACCGTGATCGCCGACGCCTGCCGCGACCATGAACGACTGCGGTTCGACTACCAGACGCATTCGGGGGCCGCCGGTCGGCGTTCGGTGGAGCCGTATCGCCTGATCAACGATCGACAACGCTGGTACCTGATGGCCTGGGACCTCGACCGCGTCGACTGGCGGACCTTTCGCGTCGACAGGATGCGGCCCCGCACACCGACCGGCCCCCGCTTTACGCCGCGGCCGCTGCCGCCCGACCATGAGATCACCGCACGAGTCGCCCGCGGAATCGGCGAGTCGACGTGGCGCTTCCGCGCCAGGGTGATCGTGCACGCACCCGCGGATCACGTGCGCAGCCGACTCCCGATTCCCGTCGACGTCGAGCCGTTGAGCGAGGACCGGTGCGCGTTCGAACCCGGCTCCGACCATCCGGAAATGCTGGCGCTCTACCTCGGGCTGCTTGGCGCCGACTTCGAGATCGTGGACTCACCCGAACTGGTGCGGACCCTGCGGACGATCAGCGAGCGCTACCAGCGCGCGCTCGCCCCGTCGTCGGGTCGACGTCGTTGGTCGCCACCGACGGGCGGGGCCTTGTGACGTGGTGCCGAGGTCATGGAGTGGTGCGGTAGCGGCCCGGGGTGGTGCCGACGAGGTTGGTGAAAGCGGCGATGAAGCTGCTGGGGTTCGCCCAGCCGCAGGCGTGGGCGACGCGGGTGGTGTCGTGGCCGTCGGCGAGCAGGACGAGTGCGTGGTAGACGCGGAGCTGGGTGCGCCACTCGTAGAAGGTCATGCCGAGTTCGTTGTGGAACAGGCGGCTGAGGCTGCGGGCACTGGCTCCGATCGTGCGCCCGAGTTCGGCCAGTGACGTGTTGTCCGCGGGGTTCTCGGAGAGGATCCGCGCAATCGCTTGCAACCGGTCGTCCTGAGGTTTCGGCAGCACGAGTGGCTGTTCGTGTGCTTCCTGGAGTTCATCGACGAGGACGCGGCGAAGGCGAGCGCGCGCGGCGCGGTCGTGGTCGCGTGGGCTCGTGAGGGTGAGCAGGATTTCGCGGGCGAGGCCGGAAGCCAGGAACACGGCGGGACGGTTCGGCACGAGCCGCGCCTGGGATGGGGGTAGGAAGACGATCCGCATGTCGGTGTCGCCGTGCGCCCGATGGTAGTGCGCGAACTCGGCAGGGGTCCACGCGATTCGATTGGCCGGAACGATCGATGTGCCCCGTTCGGTGTGCACGGACAGGACGCCGCGAGCCGCGTAGACCAGGTGTCCACGCGGATGGGAGTGCACCGAGCTCGTTCCCCCCGACGGCCACAGGTGCACCCCTCCGGACGGCCACAGCTGGGATGTCGGGCCGAGCCGGGGAAGTTGGCGGCCAACGGGCATGAGTTGGCATTCTATCGGTAGACGGCCACACGCTCGCCTGGCGACAGTGGACGCATGCGCGATGACCTCCATTCAGACACCACCGCCGCCCCGATGCGGTGTGAGACGACGAGTACGACGATGCGAGCGGCCGTCTGTGTACGGGCGGGTGACCCGGAGGTACTGGAGATCCGTGAGCTACCGGTACCAGCGATTCGGGAGGGCTGGAGCCTGGTGCGGGTGAAGGGCGCGGGCTTGAACCGATCGGAGCTGCGAACCCGTCAGGGACATTCGCCGAACGTCCGGTTCCCCCGTGTGCTCGGGATCGAATGTGTGGGAATCGTGGCAGCCTCGACCGATCCCATGTTGCCGGTCGGCGCGACCGTCGCGGCGGTGATGGGTGAGATGGGCCGGGAGTTCGACGGCGGCTACGCGCAGTACGCGTTGTTGCCGAATTCGCTGCTGATGCCGGTCACCACCAGGTTGCCGTGGGAGGTCTTGGCCGCACTGCCCGAGACATACTTGACCGCGCAGGGCTCACTCGACGCATTGGGCATCGTGGCGGATAGCCAGGGGCGGTTGCTGATTCGCGGTGGGACATCGTCGGTGGGTATGGCGGCAGCGTCGATCGCGTCCGGCCGCAGCATCGAGATCGCTGCCACGACCCGACGGCACGACAAGATCGACGCGCTGACCGCGATCGGCGTCGACCACGTACTCGTCGACGACGGCGGGTCGCTGGCGGCCGGCGTGCAGGCGGTCTGGCCCGAAGGGCCCGACTACGTGCTGGATCTCGTCGGAGCGCGCACGGCGGTGGACTCGCTGCGCCTGGTCCGCCGGGGCGGGACGGTATGTGTGGCGGGTTCGCTGAGTGGGTGGCTGATCTCGGACTTCGAACCGATAGCGATGATCCCGTCCGGAACCAAACTGACGGCGTTCCACAGCGACAACCTGAAGGGCAGCGCGGGCGCGGCCGTGCTGCAGCGCGTCGTCGACGAAGTCGAGGCCGGTGTCTATCGACCCAACCTCGACCGTGTCTTCGGTCTGGACGACATCGTCGCAGCCCATCGGTACATGGAGGACAACCGGGCCACCGGAAAGATCGTGGTGGTGCCCTGAGCGCTCTGCGGGCTCATGGCCGGTTCCTGGGATGCTTGTCAGCGAGCCAGCGCCTGGTCGCGGGGGACAGGGTGCACAGCAGCCCCGCACAGGAGAAAAACAGGAGCGTGCCGACGAAAACCAGGTCGCTGGTACGGCTGTCGCCACCCAGACTGGCTCCGGCTCCGACCAATCCGACCAGCGTGAGGATCCCGGTACCCAACGCCACGGCGATGCGGCCCGCGCGCTTGCGCCGGAACAGGGCGATCGAGCCGCCGAGCAGCACCAGCGCCATCGTGGTGGAGATCGCCATGGGGGCGAGAAGTTCGAGGGCGACCTCACGCAGCGTCTGGCGGTGACCGTATTCGATGTGCGGGGTCGTCAACTCCATCACCCCGTTGGCGATGATGAGACAGAAGACCAGCCCGAAGCCGAACGCGACGACAGCGCCGATCCTGGGAACGACGCCGGATGGCCGGGCCGGATCGTGGATGGGCGTGAGCGGTTGCAGCGGCGGTAGCTGTTCGGCGCGCCACCGGGGCTCCGAAGGCTGGTTGAGCAGGGTCGGGGCCGAACGCGGCCACGGGTCGACCGCCGTGGCGGGGTGGGCCGAGCGTTGGTCGACGAAAGTCGGCGCGGGCGCCACGGCGGGAGTGTCGCCGCGCAGGGCCGCCGCCGCGGCCACGGCGAAGTCGCCGCAACTGGCGAATCGTTCGTCGCGGTGCTTGGCCAGGGCGCGGGCGATCACCTCGTCGAGTCGTCGTGACAACTCGGGTCGGGTATCGCTGAGGCGCGGCACCGGCTTGGCGATGTGTCCGGCGACGATTTGACCGGGGTTGGTCGAGGGGAACGGTGGTTGCCCCGCCAGCATCGTGTAGAGGGTGCACCCGAGGGAGTATTGATCGGCGCGGTGATCGACCGGCTCACCGGACAGTTGCTCCGGCGAGGCGTAGGCGAGTGTGGCGGTGAACGTTCCGGTGGCGGTCAGTTTGGTATCGGCGTCGAGTATTCGCGCGATCCCGAAATCGGTGAGCAGAGCACGTGTTTCGCGACCGGCTTCCGGTTCGGCGATCAGGATGTTGGCCGGTTTGATGTCGCGATGCAGCACACCTCGGCTGTGGGCGTAGTCAAGCGCCTTCGCCGTATCGCCGACGATCTGCAGGACCTGTTCGGGGCGGGCGCTCCGGGGATCGAGCCGTGCGGCGTCGGTGCCACGGACGTACTGCATGGAAATCCACAGATGCCCGCCCTCGGTGCCGCGGTCGTAGACGCCGACGATGCCCGGATGATCCAGGCGCGCAACCACATTGGCTTCCTGTTCGAACCGCCTGCGCAGCTCCTCGTCCTCGGACACCGCGCGATTGAGCAGTTTGAGCGCCACCAGCCGCGGCAGGCGCGGGTGCCGCGCCAGATAGACGGTGCCCATACCGCCTTGCCCGAGCACGCCTTCGATCACGTAGCCGGCGAACGACTCGTGCTGCCTCAACACCTCTGGCCCCCTTCTAGACCCGGCCACCCGGACCGCAGGCAGCATAACTCCTGGTTTCCGGGCCCGGCTTCGCGACGGGGACCTGCCGCACGGCCCGTGGCCGTCGCCGAAGGTCGACCGGTTCGAACCGATCGCGGCCAAGTATGCCGAGGAGTGACCGCGCAGCGTATACCAGTAGCGAGCCCCCACTGCACCGCTTCGGCGATCGGAACTCCCGGGGCGTGACGAACACAGATGAACTGTTCAAACAAGCTGACCTGCGAAAACATTAGAACGATGCTCGCTCACCCTTGCACAGTCCTCGCACTCTTCAGATACCCGGATCGACGATCTCGGCGGGCTGGCGACGGGCTGCGAACGTGACGGCTGTCACTTCGTGTCAGATCTGGACGGTGTGGCGTGTCTGGAGGGCATGACTGATTTCAATGCCATCACCAAAGTGGTTGTGATCGGCGGCGGTTACGCCGGTACCGTGGCGGCCAATCGGCTGCGGCTGCGGCGCGATGTCGAGATCACACTGGTCAATCCGCGTCCGCGGTTCGTCGAGCGCATGCGGTTGCACCAGTTCGTGGCCGGCACCCATGAGGCTGCCGTCGACTACGACACACTGCTCGGCGCCGGGGTGCGGATGATCGTCGATCGTGCCATCCGCATCGATACCGCCGCCCGCCGGGTGGAACTGGGTTCCGGGCGCGCGCTCGACTACGACTACGTGGTCTACGCGGTCGGCAGCACCGCGGCGGTGCCGGCGTCGGTGCCCGGTGCCACCGAATTCGCCTATCCGATCGCCGAATTCGAACACGCCCAGCGGCTGCGCGCGGCGCTGGCGGAGGTGCCGGTCCAGGCGCCGATTGTCGTCGTCGGCGGCGGGCTCACCGGCATCGAGACCGCCGCCGAACTCGTGGAGCAGGGCCGTACCGTGACACTGGTGGGTGGCGGTAAGTTGGCGGCGAACTTCTCGAATCCGGCCCGGCGATCGGTGGCGAAGTGGTTGTCCGAGAACGGAGTAAAGGTGCGTGAGCAGGCGCGGGTGGGCGAGGTGCGGCGCGACGGGGTCGTCCTGACCGACGGCGATGTGCTGCCCGGTGCGATCACGATCTGGACCGCCGGATTCGGGGTGCCCGAACTGGCGGCACACAGTGGGCTGCGCACCGATGACCTGGGCCGGCTGCTGACCGACGAGACGTTGACCAGTATCGATGACGAACGCATCGTCGCCGCCGGGGACTCGGTCGCGCCCTCGGGCCGCCCACTGCGGATGAGCTGCTATGCCGCCCAACCCTTGGGCGCGCAGGCCGCCGACAATGTACTGGCCCGCATCGCCGGGGACGAACCTGCTGTGCTGGACGTGGCCTTCACCGCCTGCACCGCGGGTTTGGGGAGCCGCGCGGGTGCGATGCAATTCAGCCGGCGTGACGACACACCCGTGCCGATGTATCTCGGCGGGCGAACTGCCGGGTGGATCAAGGAACGGGTGGGTCTCGCGGGCCCGATCGGGACCATCCGCAAGGAAGCCCGCAAACCCGGCGCGATCCCGACCTTCCTGGGCTTGGGCAGGCGTAAGGATCTGAGCGCAGCCGAACCGCAGGGAGTTCCGAAGCCATGACCTCCACCGACGAGCACACCGAGCGTTTCGTTCACCTGCGACCGCTGCTGTTCACCATCGTCTACGAAATCCTGGGCTCGGCGACCGAAGCCGACGACGTGCTGCAGGACAGCTATCTACGGTGGCGGCGGGTGGACCTGGCCACGGTCCGGGATACGAAATCCTATCTGGCCCAGCTCGTCACGCGGCAGGCACTGAATACGTTGCGGGCCGGCGCCAGTCGTCGCGAGGAGTACGTCGGACCGTGGCTGCCCGAGCCGCTGCTGCTCACCGACGGTGACGCCTCGAGCGATGTGGTACTCACCGAATCTGTCTCGATGGGGATGCTGATCGTGCTGGAAACGCTCACCCCCACCGAGCGGGCGGTCTTCGTGCTGCGTGAGGTCTTCGGCTTCGATTACGACGAAATTGCCTCCGCAACAAAAAAATCTGTCGACGCCGTGCATCAGACCGCCCGCCGCGCCCGCAACCATGTCCATTCCCGGCGCAAGCGCTACGGCCCCGTCGACACCGTCCGAACCGCCGCGGTCACCGAACGCTTCATCACGGCCGCGACCACCGGGGACATGGAAGGCTTGCTGTCGCTGCTCGCGCCGGACATCACCTGGACCACTGACAGCGGCGGCAAGGTGACCGCACTGCCGGAGCTGGTCATGGTCGGCGCCGAACGAGTGGGCGCGATTCTCATGGCGGTCTTCAGATACGCGCAGCGGCGACCGGAAGTACGCATCGAGACAGTGAACTGCAACAGTCAACCGGCACTCGCGTGCTATATCGGCGACAAACTGGAAGCCGTCCTCGTGTTCGACATCGCCGACGACCAGATCGTCAGCGGCTACGGCATCCGCAACCCCGACAAACTGGCCGCCCTCGAAATCCCGCGCGCCATCAGCCGCACTGAAACGCCCACGGCGTAATCCCGCCCCACCTGGTGCATCCCATAATGCCGGGGACGGTGTCGGTAGTGGTGTAGCTGAGGAGTGCGTCGATGTGTGGACGCAGGGCACGCCAGGTGGACCAGGTCGTGGGATCTTCCCGCGAGGGCACCTGTCGGCACCCACGCGCACCACCCGAACCCACTGATCGGACCACTGGGAGGACGTCGCGCTGTCCCACCTCTCCGGCTGATCTCCCGCAGGCCGGACGAGAGTGCGATCGACCGCAGCGAAAGCGCGAATCGACTGCACCGCAGATGCTCTCGCTTGCGATTTCGGTTCAGCCGAGCAATTCCCGGCTCAATGCGAGCAGTTCAGCGGTCGACAGAGCTTCCTCCTGCACCGGCGGTCGCGGGTCCGCCGCCGACGCAGTGGGTTCCGGGGGCGCCGTCGCCGGGTTCGTGGGTTCGAGGCGGGCGTGGAGTTCGGCGGCCAACAGCTCCACGGTGGGGCAGCCCCAGATGACGGCGGCGGGGACCTCGATGCCGAGGCGGGCTCCGAGGCGGGCCGACAGCTCCACGGCGTGCACCGAGCCGATTCCGAGCTGTTCGAAGTTCTGCCGGGCGGCCACCCGGTCGGGCTCGATGCCGACGACTTCGGCCAGTTCGGTGGTGACCAGGGCGGCGAGCGCCGCGACGCTGGGCGCGGAGGAAGGTGTGGGGTCACTCGACGCGATCGCCACGGGGCGCGCCGCCGAGTCGGCGATCATCGCGATGGATTCGACCGATTCGGCAGTTGTGGCCGACGCCGCGGACCGAGATCTTGGACTCGAAATGCCAGTAGTGGCAGCGATTTCGATGGGCACCGCGTCCCACGAGGGCGACCCGTGTGCCTCGCCGCGGGCCTGCGGGTCCGCCCAATGCCGTTCGCGCTGGAACGGATAGGTGGGCAGCGAGACCGGGCGGCCCGCCGGGTTCACGGCCGTCCAGTCGGGTTCGATGCCACGCTCGAACAGCCTCCCCACCGCGTGCAGTAGGTCGCGGTGGTCCACTGTGCCGGGACGCAGAGCCGCCGCCAGCAGCAGATTCAGCGCCTCGTTGTCGTCTCCCTCGGTGTCCCCATCCTCGGCGAGGTAGGCGTCGAGAAATTCGACAACCTGGCCCACGTTGTCGGCGACCGTCGAAATTCGATGCTGGAAGGCGGTTCTCGTGGCAAGCGTGTGCGCGAGGTCGCTCAGGCGGATGTCCGGGTCGCGCACGAGACGCTCACGCAGCCGATGAGCGTGTTCCCGCAGCGCGGCTTCGGTGCGGGCGGACAGCACCACCAGCCGCTGCGAGACGCCGCCGTCATCGACCGGATCGTGCGCGGGTGCCGCTTCGGCGATGACGTGGGCGTTCGAGCCGCCGAAACCGAACGCGCTCACCGCGGCGCGCGCGGGGGCGTCGTGCCGCGGCCACGGCATCGCGGTGTCGGCCACGCGCACTCCCGTCGCGGCGGGATCGAATTCCGCGGGTGCGTGGTCGAAGTGGAGGCTGCGCGGGATCCGGCGATGCGACAGGGCGAGCGCGACTTTCACGAGTCCGGCCATGCCCGCGGCCGCTTCGGTGTGTCCGATATTGGTTTTGACCGAGCCGACGATCAGCGGTGCGCCGGGCGGCCTGCCGGTGCCGTAAACCTCTGCCAGTGCGGTCAATTCGGCGCGGTCACCGACGGCGGTGCCGGTGCCGTGCGCCTCGACGTAGTCGATCGTCGAGGCGTCCACACCCGCTCGCGCGCAGGCCCGCCGCAACAGCTGCCGTTGACCGTCGGCGCTGCTGGCGGGCATGGAGCGGTGCCTGCCGTTGTTGTTGGTGGCACTGCCCAGCAGGGTGCAGTAGACGCGGTCGCCGTCGCGCAACGCTTGTCGCAGCGGCTTGAGCACGACGACCGCACCGCCTTCGCCACGCACGTAGCCGTCGGCGGAGGCGTCGAAGGTGTGTGACCGGCCGCGCGCGGACAGCACACCCAGCGCGGACAACCCGATCGCGGTCTCCGGTATCAGATTCAGTTGCACGCCACCGGCGACGGCCAGCGCGCTCTCACCCGTCCGCAACGCCTGGCAGGCCAGGTGCACCGCCACCAGCGATCCGGCGCAGGAGGCGTTCACGGTCATGCTGGGACCGTCGAAACCCAGGAAGTACGACACCCGATTGGCGATCACACCCTCGACATCTCCGGTGCTGGTGAACGGGGTGATGGCGGTGGCGCCCCTGGCGAGTTTGACGGCGCGATAATCGTTGAATTTGTTGGCGAAATACACGCCGGTGTCCGGCACCCGGTCGGGCCGGATCGCCGCGTCTTCGAAGGCTTCCCAGGCCAATTCGAGCGCCAAGCGCTGCTGCGGATCCATATCGGCCGCCTCACGCGGGGTGATCCCGAAGAATTCGGCGTCGAAACCGGCGACATCCGCCACATACCCGCCCGCGACCGACACCGTCTTGCCCACTGCGGCACGATCGCGCCCGCGGTGGTCGCCGGACCAGCGGCCGGGCGGCGGCTCGTCGGCGATCGTGTCGATCTCCTCGATCAGCAACCGCCACAAGGCTTCCGGAGAATCGGCGCCGCCGGCGAAGCGACAGCTCATGCCGATCACGGCGATCGGCTCCGCGCCGACGCGGTCCGGCCGAGAACCGTTGCGCCGCTTGGTCTTTTTCACGCTACTCACCTGCCCGCGATCCACCGACCGTGCACTCGCGCAACAGGCGGTGCGGTGAATCTGCCGATCTTGTTGTGGGGTCGGGACATGTGTCGGAGACTTTACCTGTGCTGTTTTCCGAACGCCCCGTTTTCGCCCGGGTGACGTCCGCGCTGGGGGGCGAGGCACGGCGTCGAGAACTATTCCGATTCGCTTCCGTCGGTGTCGCAGCGTTCACGCTGGACACCGCGGTGTTCCTGACCTTGAAGAGCACTGTGCTCGAGCCGCATCCGGTGACGGCGAAAGTCGTCGCTGTGCTGGCGGCGATCACGCTGTCATATGTGCTCAACAAGCAGTGGTCCTTCGACGAACGCGGCGGGCGGCGCGGTCATCACGAGGCCGCGCTGTTCTACCTGGTCAGCTTCCTTGCCGTCGCGATCAACACCGCACCGCTGTGGGTGTCGCGGTACGTGCTGCATCTCGAGGTGCCCGAGGTCTCCCGCTTCACCCAGAACGTGGCCGACTTCGTGGCCGCCCAGTTGATCGGCACCGCGCTGGGGATGGTGTTCCGGTTCTGGGCCTTCGTGCGGGTGGTGTTCCCCGACAAGGTCCAGCCGCCCGATCCGGTGTGAGTTCCGATCACTCTGATGACAACCCTGTCGAAGGTGATCGCGCACCGTGCGGGCCGCGTCGCCTCGCCGTGACACCCGTCCGCGCGTTCGCCCTGCCGCGCGGGTGGTAGGAAAGGGAGCGTGTCCGCAACTGGCGAAGGATTCGACCCGAACAGAAACTCCCGCGCGGTGTCGGAAGTGGTGGAGCTGGTCAGCACGCTGATCCGCTTCGACACCTCCAACACCGGCGACCTGGCCACCACCAAGGGGGAGCGCGAGTGTGCGCAGTGGGTGGCCGACCAACTGCATCAAGCGGGGTATGTCACCGAGTACGTCGAGTCCGGCGCGGAGGGGCGCGGCAACGTCTTCGCGCGACTGGAGGGAGTCGACCCGAGTCGCGGCGCGCTGATGATCCACGGGCATCTGGACGTGGTGCCCGCCGAGGCCTCGGACTGGAGCGTGCACCCGTTCTCCGGTGCGGTGCGCGACGGCTACGTGTGGGGTCGCGGCGCGATCGACATGAAGGACATGGTCGGGATGGCGCTGGCGGTGGCCCGCCAGTTCAAGCTCGAGGGCACGGTGCCGCCGCGCGATCTGGTCTTCGCCTTCCTCGCCGACGAGGAGAACGGCGGCAAGTGGGGTTCGCAGTGGCTGGTGGACAACCGCCCCGATCTGTTCGACGGCATCACCGAGGCGGTGGGGGAGGTCGGCGGGTTCTCGCTGACCGTGCCGCGGCCCGACGGCACCGAACGCAGGCTGTATCTGGTGGAGACCGCCGAGAAGGGCCTTGGCTGGATGCGGTTGCGCGCCAAGGCCCGCGCGGGCCACGGCTCATTCCTGCACGAGGACAACGCCGTCACCATCCTCGCCGACGCGGTGGCCCGTCTGGGCAAACACACCTTCCCGTTGGTGCTGTCGGATTCGGTGGCCGCGTTCCTTGCCGCCGTCGCCGAGGAGACGGGTCTGGAGTTCGATCCGGCGAGTCCCGACATCGAGGGCCAGCTGGCGAAGCTGGGCACCATCTCCCGCATCATCGGCGCGACCCTGCGCGACACGGCGAACCCCACCATGCTGCAGGCCGGTTACAAGGCCAACGTGATACCGCAGACCGCCGAGGCGGTGGTGGACTGCCGTGTGGTTCCCGGACGGCAGGCAGAGTTCGAGCGGGAGGTGGACGAGCTGATCGGCCCCGACGTCGAACGCGAGTGGATCACCAAGCTCGACTCCTACGAGACGACCTTCGACGGCGATCTGGTCGAAGCGATGAACAACGCCGTGCTGGCCCACGACCCGCGCGGCCGCACCGTGCCCTACATGCTCTCCGGCGGGACGGATGCGAAGGCGTTCGCCCGCTTGGGTATTCGCTGCTTCGGCTTCGCGCCGTTGCAGCTGCCGCCGGAGCTGGACTTCACCGCCCTGTTCCACGGCGTCGACGAGCGGGTGCCGGTGAAGGCCCTCGAATTCGGCACCCGCGTGCTGGAACACTTCCTACTGCACAGCTGATCCGATCCGGAAGAGAGGTTTCATGACCTACAACCCCTACGACGCGCTTCCGCAGGTGCCGTCGTTCACGCTCACCTCCGACGACGTCACCGACGGGCAGCCGTTCAAAAATGAGCAGGTCAGCGGCATCTTCGGGGCGGGTGGCCAGGACATCTCCCCGCAGTTGTCCTGGTCGGGTTTCCCTGCGGAGACCAAGAGTTTCGCGGTGACGGTGTACGACCCCGACGCGCCCACCGCCTCCGGCTTCTGGCATTGGGTCGTCGCCGATATCCCCGTGAGCGCGACCTCCCTGCCCGCCGGCGCGGGCAGCGGCGAAGAGGGCGGCGCGATGCCGACCGGTTCGATCACCCTGCGCAACGACGGCGGCTTCCACGGCTTCGTCGGCGCGGCCCCTCCGCCCGGGCACGGCCCGCACCGCTACTTCATCGTCGTACACGCCGTCGACGTCGACAGCCTGGGCATCGATGAGACCGCCAGCCCCGCCTACCTGGGCTTCAACCTGTTCTCCCACACGCTTGCCCGCGCGACCCTGATCGCCACCTACGAGCAGAAGTAGGAACCGCCGCACGGATCGTGGCCCTGAGCGAAACGCTCGGGGCCACGGTGCTTTCTGGTGGCAGCGCTCATGCAAAGGAATTCGCGGGCGCGAATCGCCTGCGCCGTCGAGAATCGCCCTATGGACATCTCTGAAGCGGTCCGAGGCGCGCGCCTGCTCGCTGCCGATATCGAACGGTCCCTCGGCTTCTCGGCAAGGGTCGGCACCGAGTACCCCGAACCGTGGCGCCGCTTCCACGGGCTGGCGGGGCGTCCGATCCCGACGGCGTGGGTGAGCATTTCGGTGCCGGAAGTCGGCACGACCATAGCCCTGGATCCCAGCGACCCGGGCAGTACGACTGCCGAAGAGTTCGCGATGGGGCTCGTGCAGGTTCTGCAGGACGATATCCAGATCCACCTGCGCGAGCCGTGGCCGAGGGATCCCGCCGCGAGCGGCCACGCCCTGGCGGCGACCGAGCGGGGCTGGCAGAGCACGGTGGATCGCGACCATGTGGTTCCGTATGGCGAACTCGGGCTTGCGACTTGATCCGGCCCGTCGGCAGTTCCAGTGTTGACTCGTTCTCGTCGGTACATGGGTTCGGTGGCGCACGGAGCGCTTACTGCCGCCGTAATCGGGCGGATTTGGCTCGGCAAGCTCGGGAAGTGCTGGTTCTCGGGCATCCGGGGTCTTCACCGATGACTGGTGGCCTCAGTTACTGATCGCGCGGCGTGTTGCCGCGACCAGGGTGTCCGCGGTGGTCCGGTCCGTGGGTTCGCTGGTGATCAGCCAGTGATAGACCAGGGGGCCGAACACGAGGTCGCGGACAGTCTCGGTCGGCAGGTCGGGGCGCAGCCCGCCTTGTCGGCGGGCACGCTCGATCACGGCGGTGATCACGTCGTTTCGCGGTCGCAGGTAATGCTCGCGCAGCTGACCGGCGAGCGTGGCGTTGCGGCCGACGTCGGCGTGCACCGCGAGCACCACTCGTCCGAGTGGTGACGCGGCCAGTCGGGTCACGAAGGTGACGGCGAGTTCCGTGAGGTCGCGCAACGCGTCGCCGGTGTCGGGCGCCTCCAACGGCGGAACCGCCTCGATGAGCGCGCGCACTACGAGTTCGTCCTTGGTCGGCCAGCGCCGATACACCGTGGGCCTGCCGATCCTCGCGCGGGAGGCGACCGCCTCGATCGTGAGATCGGCGTAGCCCGATTCGATCAGCAGGTCGATCGTCGAGGCGATGATCGCCTGGTCTATCTCACTATTGCGGGGTCGCCCTGTCGCCATATAGTTACGTTACATCACGTAATGAAAGTGGGTAGATCGAGATGCGGAAGTCAGTGACGTGGGGGCTGTTCCTGGCCTGGTTGGCCAACGACGCCGAAGAGTGGTTCACGATGTCGCGGTGGTCGCGAACCAACGCAGCCAAGGGCGGCAAGCCGCTGCCGGGGCCGGTATGGCTTCGAACGGAGGTCTCGCCCGCGCACTCGCGGGTGGCCATCTCACTGATGGGGCTGATCGTGCTGGCCGCCTCGGCCGCAGGCGCGCGGACCGGCGGCGGCTCCCGGTTCTTTCAAGCCACGCTGCTCGGCTTCGGCGTCCACGGCGTCGGTCATCTCGCGCTCACCGTGGCGCACCGAGGCTATACGCCCGGGGTGGCGACCGCGCCGACGGTGGTCATTCCGTTCTCGCTGTGGGCCTGGCGAACGTTGGGCCGGGCCGGAGTTCGGCGCGACGACACCCACACCTGGCTGGGCAGCGCGGTGTTGCTGCCCACTACGCTCGCGGCCGTGCACGCCGTCGCACGGGCCGTCACCGACCGGCCGAATCGATCCTGAAGGCCGAGCCAGATTCGGCTGCGCCCTCGGAAATCGTTGTCACGTGCGGTCTTTTACGCACTCTGATGGCCGGAGCTGGCATTGCAGTGGCCTGTCTCCGCCCTTGGGGCCGGGCGCGGACAGCCCTGCCGCCGTTCTCACCTGGTTCGTGACGAGAAGCTCGGGAACACGCGCGGGTCAGTTGCAGCGGAACCCATGACGTCCATGCTGTCAGGTCCCTTCAATCGGCGTAGCCAGAAGCGCGCCGCCCCGGACAGGGCTGCGCCGCCGCGGTATTCCCAGGGGCTTATCCAGGCGCTACGCTGCCGCTGGACAGCCGCCCAGGTGGGCGCGACGGATTGATGAGGGTAAGAACGTGATCATTCGCACGGAAACCGCCTGGGTGCTCTTCTTCGCCGGGCTAATCTTCCTGTGGGCGCTGGTGCTCGGCGTGTGGAAGTGGCAGGCGATGACCACTTCGCCGGACGGTCTGGCCCACCCCTACGTCGACATCGCCCACCGGGCCGCGTTGCTGTATTCGTTCGCGACCGGATTGATCGCGTGGTTCGTCGAGCTGTCGGGCTGGCCGACCGCGGTGAATGCCACCGCGGCAGGGGCCGTCATCCTGCTGTTCGTGGTGACGATCGCGAACTACATCCGGCTCGGACTACAGCGCGAGACCGACAACCAGATGCGCAACCCGCCGCCGTCGATGCGTTTCGTCCTCGCCGCCTTGATCATGGGGGAGATCGGCGGATTCGCCGTGCTACTGGTCGGCTTCGCTGTCGAGCAATTGGGCTAGCCGCGCGGGCGAACCTACGCCCAATGTCTTTGCTGCACAACTGATCATGTGCATCCGATCCGCGTCGCGGATTCTGAGCATCAGACGATCGGTGTTGTCGGTCGCGCTGTCTTCGCCTGCCCGAGAGTTGATCAGTACCCCCACGAGCCGTTCAGTAGCCCCTGCGCCGCAGTAACGATGTCTGTAGCAAGCTGGGAAGGCGTGGCGGTTTGGTTGGCTTCCCAGTCGCTGTAGCGGTCGGTGAGCTCTAGCAGCGGGCGCAGCGATTGCGGCCGGTTGAGCTGCATCCAAGCCTGGGTCGCGATCAGTTCGGCACCGATCACGGGTGGCAGATGGCCCTGTGTGATCTGACGAAGCCACCATCGAACCAGCAGGTGCCGGACATCGCGCTCATCGGTGGGAATCGTTGCCACGATGTCGAGTTCGTTCAGCACCTGGTCGAACAGTTCCTCGGCTTGGTCTTGCTCTGCTCGGGTGAGTCCGCCGAGCAGAGGCAGGGACTCGCTGTCGATATCGACAACCAGTGCGACGAGGGCGGCTTCGATGAGCTTTTCCGGTTCCACCGGTTGTCCGATGAGACGCTCCAGCGCCAGCATGCGCAGTCGTTCTACGGCCTGGTCGGGACTGACAGCGTAGGGATCAGACGGTGCGACGACCCTCGAGGTCGGCGGTCCGCCGCTGTCGCCGAGCAGGTAGTTCCAGAAGGGAACTGTTGCGTGAGCCAAGTCGAGGTCGCTGGCCTGTCCCAGAAATTCGTGCCGAAGATAGTCGGAAAGGTCCAGGCCGTAGTAGATCGCGTCGGTCTGGACAATCGACAGCACCGGGTGACCCCATTGCCCCGCGATGGCGGGCAGGAACCGATGACCGAACACAGGAACCAGCCGCGGCGCGGCCTCGAGCCCGCGGCGCGCGATCTCCAGACATCGGATCGGATCGGCGGGCTGGTCTCCCCATGCTGGGTGCCAGAAACCGTTGTGTTCAACGTCGAAAAGCACACCCTCGGCGGGTTGAGCGAGCCACGCACGCAAGACTTCCGTGTCGTCGCGTCGCCAGTCCGGCCAGCCTCGCCATCCGGACTCACCAGGCTTGTCCACGGGGAGTCCGGCTGCCAGGAAGGCTCGGTGGTCGTCGGCGAATCGAAAGTTGTAGCGGGATTCGATGGTGTCGAATTCGCTGTCGGTCAGCCCCGGTGTGATCTCGGCCGGCAGCTGTCGCTGGAGCCGGCGGGCAGATTCGATCGACAGCCTGTCACGCCGGTGCTCATCCATGGCCGCTCGAACACACCGCTACCCCGCTCCGCCCGAACGGGTTCGTTCCGATCCTCACGCGACCTCATTGTCCTCGGCTCCTTTATCGAACCGCCCGCCAGGCACGGGAAGGCTGCACCCGATCGCGGGAAGGATCATGCCCGCCCCTCGCCGGCATCATGCGCCCAGCACGCGGTTGCTGCCCGCCGTGTAACGAACCAGCAGGGGTCAACGCCGGTGTCGAGATGTCGACCCGTGCACGAAGATCGATGCCGCAAGACGACACCGCTGAAACTCGTTGCCGCACAATGTGAATAGCTACCGGTGGCTCTCAGCGCCGGATTCCGCGGACTTGGACCTCAACCCCATACTCGACCGCATCGCGCATCGTGACACGAATCCGTTCGGAAAGACCACCGGAGAACAGGATCGGATAGTCGCCGAGATCGAGCCACTCCCGCGCTCGGCGGCGACTACGGAGATCGACACTCGGAAACCGCTGGTGAAGTGGTGGATCAACTGGCATGACCCGCCGGTCCACCGTCTCGAATTCGTCGCTGAACGAGCGAGTGCGCCACACCGTGTGCACTTCTGCGCGGAAACGCTGCTACCTTCCAGCCGGCTGCTGCGCGGTCAGGCCGCGAGCAAAGATCTGGTGCGTTCGGCGAAGTCCGCGACCAAAGGATGTGGACCGAAAGCGACCATGCGCCGTTGGATGTCGCGCACGGCTTCCACTGAGCGAGAAGACTTGACCTTTCGGGCGAGATCCAGTGTCCGCACCCCGGTGGCGTGAGCGGCCTCGAGGTCGCGTCTTTGCAGGTGGGTGACCGCGAGCGCGGCGTGCGAGAGCGCTCCTCGCCGTGCGCGGTTCTGCGCACGGGCGTAGGCGATCGATCGGCGGGCGTGCGATGTGGCTTGTTTCGGCTGTCCCAGGTCGCGAAACGCGTTCGCCCACTCACCGCAGATGTATGCCTGATCGATGTACAGAGCCCATTCGGGTTCACGATCGGGCTCGACACGAGCGAACGCGTTTTCCGCGGCGTTGATCGCACGCGCGGCACCTGCCTTGTCACCGATGACGGCGAGCGAGCGAGCCTCCAAGGTCCACAAGTCCGCGAGGCAAGCGGGCGCGTCCACCTTCGCCAGGCCTTGGCGACCCGCCTGGGCGAGGCGTCGGCCTTCGTGCGGATGCCCGAGCAAGGTCGCCTGGTCGGCCAGTCCGGCGAGGACGTGCGCGCCGAGCGCGGGATCACGTGACTCTTCGGCCAAGCGCAGCGCCTGGATCAGATACCGCTGCGCCGCGCCGTGCTCGCCGTTGTCGAACGCCATCCATCCGAGCAGGTAGGTCTGTTCGGCCGCCGCGCCGCACAGCGCCACGCGGACGTCTTCTGTGTGCGTGCGCCGCAGCAGCGGGTACACGTGCTCGTTCATGTAGGCCGCCAGCACCAGCCGCCCCGAGCCACCGCCCTGGAAGATATCCATTTCTTGGAATGTGCCGAACATGTTCTTCACGGCGGTGACGTCCTCGAGCCGTACTCGCCGACGTTCATCCGGTAGCTGATCCAGAGTGTTCAGCAGCCAGTCGCGGGACGGCCCGATCGCCGCGACGGCGGCGAACGGAGCTGTGGCAAGGAGCTTCCTGCGATCCACGTCTGCCCTCCCGAGGTCTGCGACCGCTTCCAGTGTCCGTATCCACGATGGGTGGTAAGCGAGGGCGCGGTCAACGGTCGGCATCTCGCCCAGACCGAGGTCATAGGTCGTCACGCGATATCCGAAGTGCGCCGAGAACAGATCCGCGAGGATTGCCGGAACCGGCGGGCGCGGGCGTTCTCCCTCGTCCACCCAGCGCCGCACGCTGGACGCGTCGGGCCTGATCTGGGGTTCGCCCCATTCGACCGCCAGCGTGCGCACGCGGCGCGCCAATTCGCCGCGACTCCAGCCGGAACGGGCCAGCCACTGGGAAAGGTGCATGTTCGCACTGTTCATCACGCCCGCCATTTCGTCACCGGAAGAAGCCGATCCACCACCTTTCAACACCCGCTGCGACCTTACTCGCCACGCCTCCGAAGTGTGTGCTGAATACGCGCCCGGCCAGAGGGAGCTCAGCGCGAATCTCACCGCGTGCCCACTCCCGCTTCCGAGCGACTTCCGCAATTCGCGGGATCGGGCGCATCTCGACCGTCGATTGATCTGAGCAGGGGGTTTGATGATGGGCCGGGTACCTTTCGGGAACACGCCGCTGTCCCGGTGCGCCTACTACCGGCAGGTGTGCGATCTGCCCGCAGAGGTCGATCCGCCTCAGGTGGGGCGCATAGTGCTACGCATGGGGGTGGCGTGGGCGGTGATCATGCCCGCCACGCTGGGGCAGGACGTGAAGGTATGGATGCAGCGGCACCACCACGCTATCGGGCCGATCATGTCGCATCCTCGGTCGAAGCGGTGGACGTATCTGACGCAGCCCGACCTTCCCGATGACATCACGCTGTTCGCGGAGATGTTCCGGCTCAATGTCTCGCTCGTGGGCGCTGGTGGAACCGTGGCGTTGCCGAGTCCGGCCGATCGCGGTACCACGTTCCGTGCGTGGGTCACTCAACCCGCCAGCGCTTTTCGTCCCTCGGGAAGCGTCGTCGTGGCCGCTATCCGTGGATGCGTGGCCGAAAGCATTGCTCGCCGGAAGCGGGGCATCGCGTATGCATGATGCGCCTGCGGTGTGGAACACGTTGACGCGCTGCGGGATCGGCGGATTCGAACGCTGCGGTCTCCATGTTCGACACGCGCCGACGGAGCCGCAACGGTGAACGGCGATCAGCGCGGCGTGTCTCCGCTGCCGTCCGAGCCGGATGTCCATTTGTCGGTGTTCTGGCACGGCGTCCGGATGGATTTCGTCGCCTGCGTGACCGCCGCGTGCTTGTTCGTCCAGGAATGGCGCGCCCGGCACTGGCACGACGCGGTCGAGGTGTCGATGGACGACACCGACGGGCATCCGCGCCTGCCGTGCGAGCGGTTGTATCTGGAGCCGTGAAAGTCGGCCCGAACGCGCTGCGGCCCCGGGCAGGGTTCCGGTCGTAGTCGCGCAACCATCGAAATTCGGGTAGCTGCCGGTCGATGTGGGTGTTCGGCGCGAGCGCGCGTTGACAAGGCTGGTTTTTCAACCGATCCGGAGCGAAGCTGGGTGGCCGATCAACGCGCGCCCGCGTCAGGTACGAATGCCCGACGGAGTGGCTCGAGGTCAGGGGGTGTGCTCGCGTGCGGTGAACGCGGCGACCAGGCCCTGGGCCGTTCCGTCGTTCCGGTCCCCGAAGAGCTCGGCGGTTTGGGTGGCGACCTCGGTGCTGCGGGCGAACATGTTCTGCTCGTATTCGCTCAGGGCGGTCTCGATGTCGTCGGGGTGCGCGGCGAGGGCGTTGCCGAGTTCGGCGCCGTCGAGCAGGGCGAGGTTGGCGCCCTCGCCGTTCGTGGGCATGAGGTGGGCGGCGTCGCCGAGCAGGGTCACCCCTGGTATCCGATCCCACCGGTGCCCGATCGGCAGGGTGTAATGCGGGCGCCAGACCGGCGGTAGGTCGGCGTCGGTGATCAGTGCGGTGAGTTCCGGTGCCCAGCCGTCGAACTCCTGCGCGATCCGTGCGGTGGCCGCGGCGGCATCGGTGAAATCGATGGCGGCGAACCAGTCGTACGGCCTGGCGAGCACCACGTAGGCGTGCAAGGTGTCGCCCCTTTCCCGGTGCGCGTGGATCTCTCGGCCCGGCGAGGGCGCCATCATCGACCCGCCGCCGACCGCTTCCGCGGCGGCGGGATGGCGGGTGTCGGCGTCGAACAGGTAGGTCTCGACGAACGACTCGCCGGTGTAGTCGGGTACGGCGGTGGACAGCAGCGGCCGGACCCGTGACCACGCGCCGTCGGCGCCGACCAGCAGGCTCGTGACGACCGTGCTGCCATCGGCGAAGGTGACCTCGTGGCGGCCCGCGCCGAGAGCGCGAGCGCCGCTGAATTTGTGACCCCATCGGACTGTGCCTGCCGGCAGCGAGTCGAGCAGCAGTTGTCGCAGTTCGCCACGCTGCACCTCGGGGCGTCCACCGGTGCCGTCGTCGGGTTTGTCCAGCAGGACGGTCCCGTTCGGGTCGAGGACCCGCATCGCCTGGCGGCCCTCCAGGATGAGGCCGCGGAATTCGTCCATCAGTCCGGCCGCCGCGATGGCGAGTTGGCCGTTGTAGTCGTGGATGTCGAGCATGCCGCCCTGCGTGCGTGCCGTCGGGGTCGGTTCGGCCTCGTACACCGTGGCCGGGATGCCGTGGACGTGCAGGACGCGGGCCAGAGCGAGCCCGCCGAGTCCGGCGCCGATGATCGTTACTGACTTGGTCATGGTGACGAGAGTGCTGGGTAGGGATTGCACCGTCCTTGCGCCCGGCTTGCACCCGCATGCGTCCATCCCCCGTATGCCGCATACGGCCACGCGCAGCGTGAAACTCGTCAGGCATCCAGCCATCCTGGAGCCCGGGAAACACTCTGGCACAGCGGTTTTCGTGCCGGTGGTATTCGACGCTGATCGTCGCGCCGAGCGCGCAGGCGTGAGTGGCAGGCCGGATGCCTGCCATCCGTCAAGGATGCTCCGACGATCCGGCTCGGCACTCCAGCTCCGAGTGCGGGGCGCTCGCGGAACGAGCTGTGGGCTGTGGAATCCAGAGCCGAGGGTCGGCGTTCGTCCGCGCTTTCGCGCCTTCGGCACTCGAGTCGGCGGGGCGCGCGATGCCGCCGAGTCGGCCCAGCCCCCACAGCATCAGTGCCGACAGGGCGTAGATCGCGCCGACCCAGCAGGAGGCCCGCCATCCCCACGAGCTGTATGCCCAGGTGGTGGTGATGGCGCCGAGGGCGGATCCGAGGGAGTAGAAGGCCATGTAGACGCCGATGACGCTGCTGGCGCGGTTCGGATGCGCGGTGGTCAGCAGGTGCTGGCTGCTCACGTGCACGGCTTGGACGGCGAAGTCGAGCAGGATGATACCGGCGATGAGCGGCCAGAGGCTCGATCGGGCTTGGGCGATGAGCAACCAGGAGCCGGTGAGCAGAGCAAGTGACCAGCCGGTGATCGTTTGCGCGCGACCGGAATCGGCCCATCGTCCCGCACGGGCGGCCCCGAGCGCTCCGGCCAGCCCGGCCGATCCGAACAGCCCGATCTCGGTGGTGCCCAGCTTCCACGGCTCGGCGCCGAGTGGCAGCGCGAGCCCGCTCCACAGGGTCCCGAAGGACGCGAACAGGAACAGGGCGATCAGGCCCCGGCTCAGCAACAGTCGATCCGTGCGCACGAGCCGTCTTATCGATGCCAGCACCTGCGTGTATCGCACCTCGCTCGTCCTGTGGTCCGGGTGGAGCCTCGCTCGGGCGGTGATGGCGAGCACCACACAGGACGCGGCGAGCAGCGCGTAGACCGCTCGCCAGCCGACCGTATCGCCCAGCGCGCCCGCGAGGACACGGACACCGAGAATGCCGATCACCACGCCCGAGGTGACGGCCCCGATATTGCGGCCCCGCTCGCCCGGCTCGGAGACGGCAGCGACATACGCGACCGTCACCTGCACCACGACTGCGAAGAATCCCGCGATCGCCAGCCCCGCCATCACGAAAACACCGTTCGGTGCGGCGGCCGCGATAGCGGTGCCCACCGCGGTGAGTGCCAGATGCGCGGTGATGAGGCGGCGGCGGTTCACCACGTCTCCGAGCGGCACCAAGACCACCAGACCGGCGAAGTAGCCGATCTGTCCGGCGGCGACCAGCCCGCCCAGCGACTGCGGCGACAGCCCCAGATCCCGTCCCGCTGCTTCGGTTACGGGCTGGATCGCGTAGATGGTCGACACCGCCACGGCGCAGATCAGCGCCAGAATCCATCGCTGCGATCGTGTGACTCCGGTCGACACCACACCTCCACAATTGGTAGCAAAATGAAACCATTACAGCGTAGGCATAATGGTTTCGTATTGCAACCGACAGGGAGGAGTGCGATGACGACGCCGCTCGGTTCCGCACGCGAGTGGACCGACCCCACCTGCCCCGTGGCCCGAACGATCGACCTGGTGGGCGATCGGTGGAGCTTGCTGATCGTGCGCGAGGCCATGGACGGCGCGGCCGCGTTCACCGAATTCCAGCAGCGCCTGGGGATCGCCCGGAACATCCTCGCCGACCGCCTCCGTCGGCTGGTGGATCACGGCATCCTCACCAGCAGCCCGAACCCCGGCGGCAAGCGGCACATCTACGAACTCACCGAAGCCGGGCAGGACCTCTTCACCACGATTGTCGCGTTGCGCCAGTGGGGAGAACGCCACGCCTTCACCGGCAACGAGCCGCGCTCCACACTCCTGGACCTCGACGGCAGCCCGGTCGCCGAACTGCGCCCGCAAACCCCGGCAGGCAAGCCCCTCACAGCGGCAACGACCCGAGTCGACAAGGTCGGCTGAGCAGGAGTTGGCGGTACCAGCGGCGCGCGGCGGGTAAGTTCGATCGACCGCCCATCCGAAACAGGAGTCAGCAGTGCCCATCGAGCACGAAGCCAAGATTCTCGACATCGACCCCGGCGCCATCGAACAGCACATCATCGACAAGGGCGGCCGGAAACTCGGTGAGCGGTTCATGCGCCGCTACGTCTACGACATCGCGCCGGGCGATGACTCGAAGTGGATCAGGCTGCGCGACAACGGCAATGGGACCACGCTCGCCGTCAAGCACATCACCAGCGACGCCATCGACGGCACCCACGAAGTCGAGGTGAGCGTCGACGACTTCGCCGCCGCCAATTCCCTGCTCGAGATGCTGGGTTTCACCGCGAAGTCCTATCAGGAGACCAAGCGGATCAGCTTCGTCCTCGACGGCGCGCAGCTCGAGATCGATACCTGGCCGCGGATCCCGCCGTATCTGGAGATCGAAGCCGCGACCAAGGACGACGTCATCCGGATCGCCGGACTGCTCGGCTACACCGAAGCCGATCTGACCGGCGAGAACACGATCAAGATCTACGCGCGGCACGGCATCGATCTCAACACTGTCGGCGAACTACGGTTCTGAGTGTTGGGGGTTCTGGTAGTAATCGCGCGAAAAACAACGAAGTTGTCTTCACCAGCGGTGATCGACTGGTTCGGACTGCGGCGCAGCGTGTTTGGTGCTCGGCTCGGGTACCGATGAGGTTGGTCGGCGTGGTGGAGGTCGGGTTTCGTGGCGACGCAGGTGTTCGCGGCCGCCCGCAGCCCGAACCGATCACAACGCCATCGCCGCTGGTCCAGCCATATGTGGTGTTTTCCGCGCGATTACTACAAGTGTTGCCTATTGCGGTGGGTGCAAGCCAACTGCGTGAGGTCCAGACGTCGCCACGAGGGCAGCAATCACGGTGCCTGCCAGGGAGATCCATAGGGATCCGCCGCGGCGGGAACTTTCGAGGAGGGCCTGGGTTCTGCTGCGCACACCTCGACCCGTCGGCGAGCGACCTCATGCCTGTTACCGCCACCGGCCCGACCACAAGCTCCGATGCCAGGCTGGGGCTCGCCCGGTGAGCGGCGGCAGCGGCCACTTCAGGTAGGCGAGACGCGCGCTTATGGGCCGACGGTGAACGACTCACCGCAATCACCTTCCAACCCTGACCTTGCTCGGGAAGCTACCGGCAGCGCACGAGCACGGAAACCGCTCATACCGGGCCGGCCGCCGTGGTGTCCGGACCGAGTGGCGGCAACGGCACAGCGAGCACGAGGCTGGAAGCGCGCCCGGTCATGACGGTTCAGTGGCTGCGGCGGGCAGACTGAGGCTCCGCTCTGACCGGCTAACGCACTGTCATGCCGCATATCGCGCGCCAGGACAGCTTGGCCGGTGCCTCGGAGGCAGGCGCGCTCGTACCAATGTC
Organism: Nocardia sp. NPDC059691; assembly: GCF_042733915.1. NCBI lineage: Bacteria > Bacillati > Actinomycetota > Actinomycetes > Mycobacteriales > Nocardiaceae > Nocardia > Nocardia sp. NPDC059691. The sequence goes on from NZ_JBHWFB010000006.1 coordinate 373,313, forward strand.
ACATCAGTTCAACCGACTCCAGGCCAGCCACTGCTCGCGGTAGGCGTGCTGTTGCTCGACAGTCGAAACCTTCGACGCGGGCGCGGGCGAAAATATGTACCGGTAGCCGCGACCTCGCGACACACCTGCGATCGCAGTACGAAAAACGTTACGAAGGCCACACCGGTAGCGGGCCCACAACTCGAACCCACCACCCATCCCACTGCTCATCGAGGTCGGCCAATACTCCGGCCGTGCGCCGACAACGAGAAATCGAAAACCACTGCCCTCCGGAAGTTTTCGCACCGCCGCGAACCCGTCGAACACATCGTCGCTCTCAGCGACCCATTCCCCGCCGGCCCCATCGGTCAACGTGACTCGCCACCGACCTGTGTCAAGGGCTCGCGCTGTCACCGACCAGCGCTGGATGTGTCCGTCGGGCGAACGCACCGCCACCAGATCGCGGCATTCGCCGCGCAACTCATCGGACGTCACAAGTCCCCCTGTCCACCGCCATTCAACGCTCGGCGACGCACCATTATGCCGTCAAATTGTGTCGTAGGACCGGGTAGTGACAAGCGCACCCGTTGCGCGAAGCGCAATCGCTAGAACTTCCAATTCGACCCGGTTCCGTTGAGCCCCCGGGTGACAGAGCTCCTCGGCCATCGCAGGGGCTTCGGCGAGGAGAGCGCTCCGAACTTTCGAAGAGCCTGCATCACCGCCACGGGCGTGGCGCTACCCGTGGCAAGCTGCAGATCGGTCGGGCCGTCGGCGGCCAGGATCGTGACCGTGACCTCTATCAGCGACCCGCATTCCGATGCATTCGGTCGTGTAGGTCGCGGATTCGAGCACGGTGTTCACCTGTCGAATCCTGGATTCGACGCTCCACCGGGCGTGCCGAGAACGCACGCTCATGCCGCATGCCGCGCTGCCTGAAGCGGCCAGCCAGTCGGCGGAACGCACGATCATGCTCCGCATACTGCCTACATGTTCGGTGGGCTGTGCCTGCGCATCTCCTTCCCCGGATGACAGTCTGCTATCCGGGGAAGTGTCAGTGCCGTACTGCGGCGATCGGACTGCGACGCAACATGCCCGGTCCCCTTATCCGGGGCAAGCCAGGGGAGTGGGCCGATGGCCGCGACCGTGACCCGGCTGCGCACCCCGCCGGCTCGGACCCTGCGCAGCGCCGAGGCGTTCCTGGACACGATCGGATCGGCGAACACCCGCCGCGCCTCCGGCATCGCGATCGTCAAAACCGTCGACGCCCTCGACGGACACGGCCCCGAAGGACTGATCGCGCGCTCGCGCGCCTTGGACTCGGTGTCCGACGCAGAGATCGGCGCAGCGCTGGAATCGCTGTGGGGCGCAGCGGCGGTCAACACTCGGAACGCGCGCCGCGCCGCGCGGTAGGCAAATGGCTGAGCTGGTGCGCCGAACAAGGCTGGGACGGACCGGAACTGCCCGCCTCGGCTGCGCGGTCGACCTCGCCGGACTTCGACACCCCGGCGCGCTCGCGCGCCGCGAGGTCCATGTCCAGGAGAAGACACTGTGGCGGATGCTCTACGAAACATGCGCTCGCGCAGAGGACTGCTCCAACTCGACATCGAAGAACTGGACCAGGCGGGACGGTGCGCCCGGGTGAAGTCCAAAGGCGCCGAACACCGCACCCACCGCCGCGGTGCCGCCCACCATGAGCACGTCTTGGAAAAGGTGTACTGGGACGCGGGCACCGCCCGGCTGTTGCCGCGACTGCTCCGAGGACGCACCCGGGACCGGTGTTCGTCACTCACCGCCGGCCCGGGCCCGGCAAGTACCTCGCCGAGCGCGACCTCTGCCTGACACCGGCCCGGCGCAGCTGTCCTACGACCAGGCGCGGGACCTGCTCGACCCTGCCACCGCGATCGAGGGACCCGCAACCGGCTGGGATCTGCACGAACTCCGACACTCCGGCCTGACGCACCTCGGGGAGTCCGGGCCAGCCTGCTGGAGCTGATGGCCAAGTCCCGGCACCGCAAAGCCGAGAACCTGCGCCGCTACTTCAAACCGTCGCCGCAGGCGATGCGCGATCTCACCGCGTTGCTCGGTCCGGGAGCCAACCGCCGCCGCTGAACTGCGCCTTCGCCGTATCCGTTGCTTTTCGCGCGGTTACTACCGGAACCACTGTTGATCTCGTCGCGCGTGGGGACAGTCGCATGACGGCCACGATCTTCGTCTCTGAGGCCCGGGACCACAAGGCGCTGTGGACCCAGGCGTGATGCTCTGGGCCACAGCGCTTTTCGACGGACTTACTTGACGCTGACCACCTGGCCGGAGGGCTCCTTGGCGTACAGCGCCTCGATCTCCGCGCTGTATTTGGCCGCGATGGGCGCGCGTTTGAGCGACATCTTCGGCGTCAGTTCGTCGCCGCCGGGTTCCCAGACCGCGCCCAGGACGGTGAAGCGTTTGATCTGTTCCACGCGGGACAGTTTGGCGTTGCCCGCCTGGACCGCGGCGAGTACTTCCTCGACGATCTGCGGCCGGGCGGCCAGGGCGGCGATGTCCTCGCCGGTGGCGTCGAGTTCCTTGGCGCGCAGGGCGGCGACGTCGGGGTCGAGCACGATCAGGGCGGCGATGTAGGGCTTGGCGTCACCGATGGCCACGACTTGACCGATGAGCGAGGAGGCGGCCTTCACCGAGTTCTCGATGTTGCTGGGGGCGATGTTCTTGCCCCCTTCGTTGATGATCAGCTCCTTCTTGCGGTCCACGATCCGCAGGTAACCATCGGCGTCGAAGGTGCCGATGTCGCCGGTGTGCAGCCAGCCGTCGGAGTCGATGGCCTCGGAGGTCTTGTCCGGCATGTTGCGGTAGCCGCGAGTGACGATCGCGCCGCGCACCAGCACCTCACCGTCGGCGTCCAGTCGCACCTCCACGCCGTCGGCCGCGCGCCCGACCGAACCCGGCCGAGGCTTGTCCAGTTCGGTGTAGGTGCCCACGCCGGTGGTTTCCGACATGCCCCACACCTCGCTGACGGTGAAGCCGAGGCCCAGGAAGTACTCCAGGGTCTCCGGCGGGATGGGCGCGGCGCCGGAGGAGGCGACTTTCAGGTGATCCAGGCCCAAGGCGTGGCGCAGCTTGGACAGCACCAGCGTCTCGGCGATCCGATGCTGCGCGCTCAGCAGGGGACTGCGTCCTTTGCCCGCCAGATCGGCGCGTGCGGCGGCGATTCCGGTGCTGATCGCCCAGTTGGCCAGCGCTTTCTTGACCGGGCTCGGTTCCTCGGCGAGTTTGCCCTCGACACCGGCCTTGATCTTCTGCCAGACGCGCGGGACGCCGAAGAAGGTGGTCGGGCGCGCGTCGGGCAGTGCGGCGGCGACTTCGCGCGGGTCGGGGACAGTGGTGATCTGGATGCCGGTGAGCAGGTTGAGCGCGTGGGCGGAGATCCGGTCGGCGACGTGCGCGGCGGGCAGGTAGGACACCACCCGGTCGTCCAGGCCGACCTGCAGCGGGCCACTGACCAGGACGATGATCTGGGCGAGCACGTTGCGGTGGGTGATCTCCACGCCCTTGGACGGTCCGGTGGTGCCGGAGGTGTAGATCAGGGTGGCCAAATCGTCGGCGCCGACGGCCTGCCAGGCGGCGTCGAAATCGAAGTCGGCGGCGGGCGCGGCCTCCACCTCTTCGAGGGTGACGGTGCCCTCGGCGGGGCCGTCGACCAGGATGATGTGGTCGACCGGTACGCCGGAGGCGGTGATCCGGTCGAGGAAGACCTGTTCTGTCACAACGATTTTGTTGCCCGCGTTGGTGAACAGGTGGGTGATCTGCTCGGGGGAGCTGGTGTTGTAGACGGAGAACGGGGTGGCGCCCAGATGCAGGGCGGCGGTGTCGACGAGATTGAACTCGGGGCGGTTGGTGAGCATGATGCCGACGGTGTCGCCGTGGCCGACGCCGAGCCCGGCCAGGCCCGCGGCGATCGAACGCACCCGTTCGGCGTACTCGCGCCAGGTGTACTGCTGGGTGCCGCCCACCTTGCGCAAGGCGATCTGGTCGGGGCGCAGCCGCGCGGTCTCCTGGAATGCGGCGGGAACGGTGTACACCGTTTTGCCCGACTGATGCGCGTATCCGATTTCTGTTGTCGTCATATCCCTGTTCCCGATAGCGCTGGCGTGAACCGGGCGCCGGTCTGCGCCGACGCCCGATCCAGGACTCGAAGCCGTGACACAGCGCGACGAAGGCGCTGTCGGTCCTACGAGTCGGCGCGCCACATGTGGCGCGGCTCACTCATGGTAGCCACAGGCGGGAAGCCGGGTGGGGCAAACTTCAACAATCCTTCAGGCACCGATCAGATCCGGCGCGGCGCCGGGCCCTGGACGCGGACGGACGTTCTCACCGGGTGCGAGCACGACCGCGTCCACAGCCCCCCGAGGTTCGCCGGTGGGATCGCTGTCGTGCTCGTCGAACGCCCACGGCGCGGAGTCGGTCGGGATCCAGTGCTTGCGCCGGGTGCGCTTGGCCTCGAGGTACTCGCGGGCGCGTTCGCTCAGCGCCCGGGTACGCAACGGCACGGGGGTGACCCGCAACCCTTCCTGCCGCAGGGCCTCGACCTTGGCGGGATTGTTGGTCAACAGTTGCACCGAACGCAGTCCGAGTTCGGCCAGCGCGCGAGCGGTGGCCACGTAGGTGCGCCCGTCGGCGGGGTAGCCGAGGGCTTCGTAGCTGGAGAAGGTATCCGCGCCCGAGCGCTCGCTTTCCCGGTAGCCCAGCGCTTTGGCGATCAGGCCCGCGCCGCGGCCCTCCTGTTCCAGGTAGACCAGCACGCCCGAGCCCGCGGCCTGGATGAGATCCAGCGCCTTGTCCAGTTCCGGCCCGCAGTCGCAGTCCTGCGACCGCAGCGCCTCTCCGTAGAGGCAGCGCGAGTGCACCCGCACCAGGCAGCCGTCGGCGACCGCGCCGAACAGCAGCAGGTGCCCCTTCTCGCCCTCCCCGGTCAACTCCACCACCCGAACTCGCAGATCTTGCCCGTTGCGACGGAACCGATGCTCGGTGTCGGCAGGATCCACAACGTTGGTCAATGCTCCTCCGTAGCGAGTTTGTAAATTCGCTCGACCTCACTCACCAGTGGCATTGCCCCGGGGACATCCCCGATCGATTGCGTCGCCACCATTGCGGCGGTCGCCCAGACGTAGTCTTTGCGTTCGGCGGGGCGGCGCGTCGAAACGAGACGATATACCAGGGCGGCGGAGAAGGCAGCGTGAGCGCCCACCGAGTCCTCCAGCGCCGTCGGGAACGGCTGAAATCGGTCGCTGACCCGGTCCGACCACACCTCGCACCGGAAATCCTGGATCGCGCAGACCGCGCCGACGCCGAGCGCGCGCAGCCGTGTGGCGGTCGGCTCGCCACACCGGGTCGCGTCATCGCCGGCCATCGCCAGCGCTTGCAGGTCCTTGTCGCCGCCGACGAGGTAGTCCACCGCCCCGAGATGCTGATACAGGTACTGCGGGCGTTCCAATCGCGGCGCCGGATGCACCACCACCAGCGGCCGCCGCGGCAGTTCGCGCAGCTGCCCCATGATCTGCTCGATGACGCCGGTGGGTTGCTCGAACGTCAGCAGCACCGCGTCCGCGGTGGCGATCGCCGAACGGATCGCGTCGGTGCGCAATTCCTGCGCGCTCAACCGGATTCGCTCGTCCTTGCAGCCGATCGTGCTCGCGGCTCCGGTACGGGCCACGATCACCGCGGTCACGGGCGTCGGGGCGAAAGGCACCACTTTGACGAGTTCGGTCTCGACGCGTTCGCTGCGCAGGTATTCCAGGATGCGATCGCCCGCGTCGTCGTCGCCGACCGCCGAGATCAACCGCACCCGCAGCCCCAGCCGGGCCGCGGCCACGGCGCGGGTGAGGCCCTTGCCGCCGGGATGCTCCCGGTAGCTGCCGCGCGCGGTCGCGCCGGAGCCGGGGATACGGTCGACCACGTACATGTGGTCGATGACCGCGTCGCCGATCACCGTGACCACACTGCGGTCGTCCACCGGAACGGTTTCGGCCGCAGCGGTTTCCGTCGCGGCACCGAAGTCGACGACGTGCGCGCCGTCGAACACCGATGCCGTGGCCAGTTGCGCGGCCAGTTCGGTGAACGCCCGGCGCTCGGGAGCGCCACGCAGTGAGCGCACCGTCAGTGTGCCGGGAATCGGTTGCGCCCCAAGGGATTCGTGCAACACCGCCCACCGCTCGGCGAGATATTCGCGCCGCTCACCCAGGTCCGGCGCGTAGAGCCGGCCGGGATCCACTCCGGCAGGCGGGTTTTCGCGCAGCAGCCCCAGTGACAGTTCCGCGTCGACGACGAGCCGGTGGGTGGGGTCCAAGCGCAGCGCCAGTTCGCGCACCAGCGGCAACACCGCCTCTTCCCGGTCGACGCCCGCACGCCGGGCGTACTGCCGCACGGCCAGCAGATCCAGCAGGGGTAGTACGTCGATCTCGGTGCTGCGCAACCGATCCGAGCTCAGGCCGGAGCGTTTGCACAAGCGGGTGAGGATATTGCGAACGGCAACCATTCCCGAATCCTGCGGGACCATGGCGATGCCACCCTCCTCTATCGGCGCGACACCGGGCCGTCGCGCGCATGTTGGCCACGCAAATCGGGTTTAGCCAGCGGGCAAATTGTCAATTACCAAATTACAACGGCAATTGCGCGCGGGGAACGGCAAATGCCACACTGTATGTGGCGATCCCCATCGCACCACCAGGCACATCGGGAGGGCTGGTGATGAGAATGATTCTTCAGATACGGCAGCCGCGACGGCGACGGCAACACCGCTCCGGCGGATCCGATACCGAGCTGGTGCCCAAGCAGGTGAGGGACTGAACCAGCCGCCGGACACTCTCCGCGGCAACGCACCGGTCAGCACCCGCCTCGCGGCGGCACACCGGTACACCGACCACACGCCGTAGCGCCCCCGGCCTCCCGGCCCGACGGCCGCTACCCACTCCGCTTCCCGAATCCCACAGCCATGGCGCCTGCCACCGCGCCGATCCAGCCTCGCACGCCACCCTCGGCGCGCGACGCCCACCGACTCGCCCGATACCGCGGTGCCCCCGGCCGCCGCACAGCAGCGAGCCATCCCCTGGACCACCCGGCCCGGCAGCGGACTTCTCCGGCCCGGGCACACCCACCGCGCCCGCCGGACCGGCGGAACACACGATGCGGCGCCTGCACCGCGCCGCACCAGCGGATGCACGACAGGAGGCATTCGTGATCATCGAACTCAGCACCCTGGAGCCGGCCTCACTCCACCTGTTGCACCGGAGACCGCGATGACCATACACACCACCGAATGGACGATGACCAGTGACATAACCCCGGAATCGGCCTACCGCGACACCGACGCGACCGACAGCTGGCGGCTGAGCTGGCTACCGGACCGGCGGCTGACCCGGGGCCAGGCACTGGCCGGGATGTCTTTGGACGAACTGCTCAGCGACCCGCACGTCGTGCACGACCGCATGACCCAGGCCCGCGTCGAGGCCTATGCCGACCAATTGGGCATCTTGCGCGACCACGCGGTGATCCTGCTCGCCAAGCGAATGGCCGCTCGGCTGGGCCAGCAATTGCGGCCGAAGGGAGATCCGGCACCGCCGGGGCATCGACCACGATCCCGGCGAGTGCGCACCCGCACTGCCGAACCACCGTTCGTGCTCGGCTGACCACCTGATTCAGGCGTGGGCTTTGTGCTCCGCGCCGACGGCCTCACCGATGCTGCGATAGCCCCCGGCACGCAACCGCTGCGCCAGCCCACGATGGATCCTGCGCATCCAGAACGGGCCGCCGTAGATGAAACCGGTGTAGCCCTGCAACAACGTCGCCCCGGCCAGGATGCGTTCCCACGCCTGGTCGACGGTTTCGATACCTCCGACCGAGATCAGCACCAGCCGATCACCCACCCGCCGGTACAGCCGCCGCAGCACCTCGAGCGAACGGTCGGCGACCGGCGGACCGGACAAGCCACCCGCCCCCATGGCGGCCACCTGCGCCGCGTCGGTGCGCAGACCGTCCCGGCGGATGGTGGTGTTGGTGGCCACGATCCCCGCCAAGCCGAGTTCCACGGCCAGATCGGCGACCGCGTCGATGTCCTCGTCGGACAGATCCGGCGCGATCTTCACCAGCACCGGCACCCGCACACTGTCCAGCACCGCCCGCAGCAGCGGCCGCAGCGATTCCACCGCCTGCAGATCCCGCAGGCCCGGCGTGTTGGGGGAGCTGACGTTGACCACGACGAAATCGGCCAGCGGCCCCAGCAGCGCGGCGCTGGCGGCGTAGTCCGCGGCCGCAGCCTCGGGCGCCACGATCTTCGTCTTACCGATGTTCGCGCCGATCGGCACCCCACCACGCCGGGCACGCAGCCGTTCGGCGGCCGCGGCGGCGCCGTGATTGTTGAACCCCATCCGATTGATCAGAGCGCGGTCGGCGGGCAGCCGGAACAGCCGCGGCGCCGGATTGCCCGGCTGCGGCTGCGCGGTCACGGTGCCGATCTCGGCGAAACCGAACCCCAGCGGCGCCCAGGCATCCACACCGTCGGCGTTCTTGTCGAAACCGGCGGCCAGGCCCAGCGGCGCGGGGAACTCGACCCCGAACGCCTCGGCGCGCAGGATCGGATCGCGGCTGACGAGGACCTTGCTCATCGCCCAGCGCAGCGGCGCGAGCCAGGCGGCCAGCCGCATGACCGCGAAGACCAGGTGGTGGATGCGTTCCGGCGCGACCAGGAACATCAGTCGGAGTAGCAGGGCGTACATCGGCTCACATTCCGGGTTCGGGCTGGGGTAGTAGGGCGGATTTTCGCCGCCGCAGCAGCACCCGCCTGCTGCCGTCGGTGTAGGCGCGCACCCGCGAGAGTTCCCAACCGCCGAACTCCGCCTGGATCGCCAGCCGCATGGACGCGGTCACCCGCGTGACATCCGGCGGCAGCCGCAACGGCACGTACTCGTAGTCGTCGCTGGTGGTTTCCCAGCCCGCGGGCAGTGCGCGCCCGCGCCCCCGATGTGCTGCCGGTTCGGTAGATGCCGCGGAATCCTCGTCCGCGTGTGGTGTCCGAGCCATCAGTGCCCTCTCTTCCGATCGTCCGCACCGATCCGTTGCAGACCGTCGCCGGTCGCGGACCCCACGAACAGATCACCGGTGCGTTGCTCGACAGCCACCGAGTTCGGTTGCCTGACGGTGGCGTAGCGGCCCACTTCCTTCGGTATACCAGTCGACAGGTCGAATCCGACGACCTCGTTGCGCTGCGTGCACGTCACCCACACGGTGTCCGACCGCTGGTCGTAGGCAAGTGCGTAAGGCGAAGATCCTACCGGGAAACGCTGCCGCAACACGAGTGGTCCCGCGGTGTAGACCAGCAGTTCGCCGCCCGCGGTGTCGGTGACCACGAACCGTCCGCGCGTGTCGCCGATCAACTGCGTGGCCCCGTCACCGGCGCGCAGCGCCAATCCGGGGCGCTGTTCGCCCGGGTCGAGTTCGAAAATGGCGGTCTGATGCCGGTCGAGCACGGTCAGGTTCCCGCCGGCTTCGGCCAGCACGTCGGCGGAGACGAGCCCGGACACCGTGCGGGTCACCGCACCGTCGGGTGCCAGGTCCAGCACCCGGCCGTCGGCGGTCCCGACCAGCAACCCGCCGTCGTGGCGTGCGCGTACCGACCGCACATCGCCGTCGACGGCCACCGCGGACACCGCCCCGGAGGCGAGGTCCACCCGCAGCACCCGCCCCGGTGCGGCCGCCAGCATCTCACCCGGCTTGCCCGGCGTGAGACCGCCCGCGCGATCGGGCAACGTCACCGTGCGCACCACCGGCGCGGCGGCGGCGGGATCGAGCACGGTGAGGACCGAACCGTCCAGACCGGCCAGCAACCCGCCGCCGGAATCGGCTTGCAGCTCAGCCAGCGGACCGGCGGGCAGCACCCGCCCGACCGGCGGCGTCGTCACCGCAGGCGCGACCGCGGGGGTGGCCGGTTCCCTTGTCGGCAGATCAGGGCCGCCCGAGCCGGAGGAGCAGCCGGCCAGCAACACCAGCACCGCCGCACCCGCGAACACCGAGACGAGCGAGCCGCGAGGACGCATCCACCGAACTCCTTCTACCGACGAATTTTCCGCAACCTCACCATCTGACCATGATGCGGCAACCAACCGACCGACCGGGGTGGCGGCTCGAGCGGAATGTCGTCGGCGGCGGCTACGGTGGAGACCACACTGTCCGATACAGGGAGATCCGGGTTGAAAGCCGACCATACGTCGGGATTTGTCATCGACGACATCACCGTAGGCCCCCACGCGCACGGCTTCGGGACCACCGCCGAGGGCCACCCCTTCGCGTTCCGCACGGTCCGCGCCACCCTGACACTGGAGATCTACCGCCGCGATCTGGGCGATGCCGTCCCCGGCCCGGAGGACGTGCTCGCCACCGCCGACGCCACGGTCACCGACATCGACCTCGACGACGAGCGCAGTGTCGCCGCCCTGGTGCGGGATATGATCCCCGACACCGCGACGATCGAGGCCGCCGCGGGACGGGACGTCACGACCGTGCGTGCCCTGCTGGGACGGATCAGCTCCGTCATCGAAGGTATGTAGGAAGTGATGACCCACACACCACTCGCCCGCGCCGCGCTCACCGCCGCCGGTCTGCTGCTGACGGCGGTCCTCGCCGCGTGCGACACCGGAACCGACGAGGCCGCCGTCGACGCCGCCCGGTCCTCGGCGAACGCGTCGCTGTCGTCCTCGATCGCCGTGTCCTCCCGTGCCGCCCACCCGCCGCTGCCCACCGCCGCCGACCTGGACGCCCAGATCAAGCGGGCACTGGACCCGGCGCTGCCCGACAGCGAACGCACCGCCCTCATCGAGGACGGGGAATCCTTCCGCCAGGCCATCCCCGACATGTACAAGGCGCTGCAGGACAACCCGCGCGCCGTCTACGGCGTCACCGATCCGGTGTTCGACAACCACGACGGCACCCTGACCGCCACCATGCGGCTGGACAAGGACGGCACCGGCGCCGCGGTCCGCACCACCGTCGTGCACTTCGTGCTCGTCGACGGCAAGTGGAAGATCTCGCGCACCGACCTGTGCGGCATCCTGCGCTCGGCCGACTACCGCACCCCGGCCTGCGGCTGACCCGCGACGCGATGCGCCGTTCCGGATCACTGCGGTGGGGGCGGTGGGTCCACCGCAACCGCTACCTCGTTCTCGCCCTGTTCGTACTGTTCGTGCTGGTCTCCGGCTGGTACGGCCGCGACCTGGCCGGGCGGCTGACCCAGGAGGGCTGGTTCGACGAGAGCAGCGAATCGGTGGCCGCGGCCGAACTGGCCGACCGCACCTTCGGCCGCGACACCGACAGCGACCTGATCCTGCTCTACACCGCACCCGACGGCGCCACCGTCGACGACCCGGCCGTCCGCGGCCCGGTCACCCAGCACCTGGCCGGATTGCTGGCCGCCTACCCCGACCGCATCCAGAAGATCGACAGCTACTGGGACAGCCCGTTCTCCGCCCAGGCCACCGACGCCACGCACACCCACGCCTTCGCCAGCGTCGGCCTGCGCGGTTCGGGCACCGCGACGGTGCAGAACTACGCCGCGATCGAAGACCATCTCGGCGCCGGACACGCGGGCGGCGGCCCGGGCGGCACGACCGTGCAACTGGCCGGATTGCAGCCGATCGTCGAAGGCATCAACACCGGCATGCAACGCGACATCAAACGCGCGGAGATGATCGCCCTGCCGTTGGTGGCGATCCTGCTGTATTTCGTGTTCGGCGGCGTGATCGGCGCGCTGCTGCCGGTGCTCATCGGCGGCATGACCATCCTGGGCACCCAGGGCGCGCTGCGGGCGCTGACCGACCACCTCGACGTCAACGTCTTCGCCAGCGCCGTGATGACCCTGGTCAGCCTGGGCTTGGCGATCGACTACGGCCTGTTCACCGTCACCCGCTTCCGCGAGGAACTCGCCGCGGGCCACACCGTCGAAGAGGCCACCGCCCGCACCGTCGCCACCGCCGGGCGCACCGTGCTGTTCTCCGCCGCGATCATCGCCCTCAGCCTCGGGGCGCTGTTCATCTTCCCCAACGGGGTGCTGCGCTCGGTGCCGCTGGGCGGTATCAGCTCGGTGCTGCTGGCGGCGCTGCTGTCGGTGACCGCGCTGCCCGCGGCGTTGAGCATCGTCGGGCGCCGCATCGACTTCCTGGGCTGGAAACGCTTCTCCCGCAGCAAGACCGAGGCCCAGATCGACGCCGGCTTCTTCTCTCGCCTGGCGCTGTGGGCGATGCGCCGCCCCCTGGCGGTGGCCGTACCGATCGTGCTGGCCCTGCTGGCGTTGAGCATCCCGATACGTCACATCGAATTCGGCGGCCTGAGCGAACGCTATCTGTCCGACGACAACCCGGCGCGAGTGGCGCAGGAACGTTTCGACGCCGTGTTTCCCAGCTTCCGCACCGAGCCACTGAAACTGGTGGTGGTCGGCGCCGACCCACAGCAGTTGAGCGACATCCGCTACGCCGCCAACCAGATCCCCGGCCTGACCGGACGCTTCGAACCCGCCGCACCCACCAAGGACGGCATCAACGTGCTCGCCGCCGGGCTGACCGACAAACGCGACGCCGACCGGGTGATCGCCGCACTGCGCGCCATTCCCGAACCGCCCGGCACGCAGGTGATGGTCGCGGGCGTGCCGGCCCTGGAACGCGACAGCATCAACGGCCTGCTCGACGGCCTGCCGGTACTGCTGGCCATCCTGGTCGCCGCGGCGCTGGCGCTGATGTACGCGGCGTTCCGCTCGCTGGTGCTCGCCCTGAAAGCGGTGGCCATGAGCGCGCTCAGCCTCGTGTCCACCCTCGGCATGCTGACCTGGATGTTCGTCGAGGGGCACGGCGCGGGGATCTTCCAGTTCACGCCAGGACCGCTGATGTTCGCGGTGCTGGCGCTGATCGTGACGGTGGTGTTCGGGCTGTCCACCGACTACGAGGTATTCCTGCTGTCGCGGGTGTCGGAAGCGCGTGCCGCCAGCGCGGACGCCCCCGAGGCCATCCGCTACGGCATCGCCCACACCGGCGGCGTGATCACCTCCGCCGCCGCGATCCTCATCGTGGTCACCGGTGCGTTCGGGTTCTCGGATCTGGTGCTGATGAAATACATCGCCTACGGCATGATCGCCGCCCTGATCCTGGACGCCACCGTCATCCGCATGCTGCTGACACCCGCGGTGCTGAAACTGATCTGGCGGTAGGACACCGGCAATCGTCTACGCTTTCGGGCATGTCCGGCACGTTGATCGGCTACGCCCGCTGTTGCACGGGCACAAAGGATCTCACCGCTCAGCGCGACCGGTCGGGTGAGCTCGGCAGCACCGGGCAACGCAGCTGTCCCGTCCACGGATCGACAGGCACCAACCGTCAGCGTCCCGGGCCGGACCGGACGCGCGCGGCGCTCCGCGCCGAGGACACTCTCGTGGCACCGGAACTCGACCGGCTCGCCCGCTCGGTCCCGCCCGCACGAGCGGTCGGTGACGACCCCGCCGCCCGCGGCCTCCGGGACGCGACGACAAGGTCTCCCTGACGGCGGCTTCGGGCTCGACCCGGCTGTATCCCCGGCACGGCTGACGGTCGCGAACATCGATGGCCGCGGAAGGGCATTCGGCGGCCGATTACGTCGAGGGAGTCAGCGACCGCGTATTCACCACCCCGGGCCGCGTCGACACATCCAAGATCGTCAGCGTGGAATTCCAAACCTACGACGACATCATCACCAACCCCGAGGTAAACCTGGTCGCCGACGGGTTCCCCGGCTTCGACGGCCTTGGGCAGGATTCGTTGCGCGACCCCGCAGTAGTCGCCGATCGACTCACCGGCATCGCCGAGGCCGTGCGCAGAAACTACCCGACGATCGACGTCACCATCAGTGCCAACCACCTCTCCAGCGACGAAGCCATCAGAACCTTCCTGGCGACATGAGCACTGCGACAGCGGTGGTCTCGGTTCGTCATGTACCCGAGGACACGATCCCTGACCGCACCCCCGGCAGGCGGTGTCGCCGCTGCGCTCAGCGGCGCACCGGCAGCACCAGTTGTGCCCCGGTGACCGGGTGGTCGAGCACTTCGACCGGGTGCTGGTAGACCCGCGTGAGCAGTTCGGTGGTGAGCACGTCACGGGGTGGACCGTCGGCGGCGATGCGACCTGAGTCCAGGACCGCGACGCGGTCGGCGTAGGCGGCCGCGACACCCAGATCGTGCAAGACGACCACGACCGCGGCGCCGTCGTCGGCGCGCTCGGCGGCCAGACGCAGCACGGCCTCTTGGTGGCCGAGGTCCAGCGCGGCGGTCGGCTCGTCCAGCAGCAGGGTGGCGGTGTCCTGCGCCAGCACACGCGCCAACGCCACCCGGGCGCGTTCACCACCGGACAGGGTCGGGAACGATCGCGTGGCCAGATGAGCGACATCGGTGGCGGCCATCGCGGCGGCGATCTGTTTCTCGTCGTGTTCGCGGCGTTCGGTGCGCACCCACGGCGCGCGGCCCATCGCCACCACTTCCCGCGCGGTGAAGGGGAACCCGACGGTGTGGGTCTGCGGCAACACCGCCCGCCGCCGGGCCATGTCCAACGTCGTCCAGTGTGCCAACGGCTGCCCGTCGAGCTCCACCGTCCCCGCACTCGGCGCCAACTCCCCGGCCAACGCGGCCAGCAACGTCGACTTACCGGCCCCGTTGGGCCCGACGAGAGCGACGACCTGCCCCGCCACCGCCTCGAAATCCACACCGTCGAGCACCTGCCGCGCCTGCCCGCCCCCGCGCCGCTCCACGCTCACCCCCGCCGCCCGCACCGTCACATCTCCCCGCCGCGGCCACCCCGGCACCTCGTGCACAACCCGCACCTTCACCCCGCATCTCCCGTCGAGTGGCACACCATCGAGAGGTCTTCTCGGCGTTCGCCGCGGCCATGTGCCACTCGGCGCGGCCCGCTCATGCCCAGCCTCCGGCCCGGGCGCGGGTGCGGCGCAGCAGGTAGAAGAAGACCGGGCCGCCGATGAGGGAGGTGAGCATGCCCAGGGGGAGGTCGGCGTTGTCGACGAGGGAGCGGGCGGCGACGTCGGCGGCCAGCAACACCACCGCGCCGACGACGGCGCTGAGCGGGATCAGGATCCGGTGGGCAGGACCGACCAGCATCCGCACCAGATGCGGCACGATCAGACCGACGAACAAGATGATGCCGGTGAACGCGACACCGGCGGTGGCCAGGATCGCCACCACCACGATCACGTTGCGCCGCAACCGCTCCACGTCGACACCCAGATGGCGGGCCGCCGACTCTCCGAGCGCCAGCAGATCCAGCCGCGGCGCCAGCAGCACCGCCGCCGCCACCCCGACCGCGGCCAGCGGCGCGACCACACCCACCGACTCCCAGGTGGCCCCGTTGAGCGACCCCAGTTGCCAGAACACGATCTGATCGCGCGCGGCGGGGGAGGCCACGAACAGCAGCAGCGCGATCAATCCGCCCGCGAACGCGTTGATCGCGACCCCGGTCAACACCAGCGTGACGACCTCGGTGCGGCCACCCGAGCGCGCCAGCAGATACACCAGCAACGTGGTCGCCAGCCCCGCCACGAACGCCGCCGCGGCCACCGACCACGCCGCCACGAACGCCCCACCCACCACGATGACCGTGCCCGCACCGACCGCGGCCCCCGCCGACACCCCGATCACGCCGGGCTCGGCCAGCGGATTGGCGAACACACCCTGCAACAACGCACCCGCTGTCGCCAGCGCCGCACCGACCAGCATCGCCAGCACCACCCGCGGGAACCGCACCTGCCACAACGTCACCTCACCAGCAGGATGCGCGGGCATCGGCCCGACATCCAGCCCGATCCGGTGCAACACGCTGCCCGCGACCTCGGCGGGCGTCGTCGGCACCTGACCGATCGCCGCCGACGCCACCGCCAGCGCGACCAGCCCGGCCACCGCCACCGCGAACACCAGCAGCACCCGCGAACGGCCCCGCGACTTCGGCAGCGGCGGCACCGGCGGCCGCGCGGTATCCGTCTCCGAGACGCTCATGCGTGCCCGGTGCCGTACACCGCCGCGCTCAACGCCGCGATCACCCGGCCGGTGTTCGGCCCGAAACTCAGCAGCACCGCATCCGACATGTCCACCACACGCCGGTCGCGGCCCGCCGGGGTCTGCGCGATCCCCGGCACCTTTTCCAGCCCCTCCACACCGCCGACGGACTTCAACCCGTCCGACATCACCAGCAGCACATCCGGCGCCGCGCCGATCATGGCCTCACTGGTGATCGCCGTGAACGGCTCCTTCACCCCGGCCACCGCGCCCGCGTCCCGCGCCCGCAGCGCCGCGATCAACGCGTCCGCACCCGACCCCGGGCCGGCGAGCATCGTGATCGCGGTGGAACGCAGATACAGGAACGCGATGGTCAGCTGCGGGTCCTGCGCGGGCACCGCGGCGCTCGCGGCGGCGATCTCGTCGCGGGTTCGCTGCGCCAGCGCCTGCCCCCGCTGCGGCACCCCCAACGCGCCCGCGACCGCCTCGATCTGCGGCACCACCCCGTCCATCGTGCGCTCCGGATCGAAGTACACGACCGTGACCCCCGCCGCACGCAACTGTTCACGCACCGCGGGCGCCGCGCTGGTGGTGTCGGTCAAGAACACCGACGGCCGCATCGCCAGCACCGACTCCACATTCAGCGACCCGTTGCCCCCGGCCACGTTCGGCACATCCCGCACCGCGGGAAACGCCGCCGAGGTGCTGCGGCCCACCAGCTTGGGCCCCAGCCCGAGCGCGTACACGATCTGGGCGAGGGTGCCGTAGCGATCCACGGCGATGATGCGGGAGGCGTCGGTGACGGTCACCTCGGCGCCGTCGAACGAACGCACCGTCACCGGCAGCGTGGGCGTGGGCTCCGGCCCGATCGGCACCGGATCCAGATCGGTCAGCGTCGCCGTCGTCGGCCCGTGCCCGCCGTGCGAGGACCCGGCGTCGCTGCCACACGCGACCACCACCGACAGCAAGCTCACCGCGAACAACATCGGCAGGGCGCGCCGCCATCCGGTTCGGATCCGACTCCCACCCCTGGCCGCTGCAGTGCTCATGCAGGCAAGGCTAATCTGTGTCACTCCGCGCGTGCACTGACGTCGTCCAAGGCCGCGGCGATCGCCCGCGGCAACTCCAGGGTCTCGGCGGCCAGCACGCCGGTGAGCTGCCCGATATCGCGGGCGCCGACGATCATGCTCGCCACACCCGGCCGGTCCCGGATCCAAGCCAGCGCCACCGCCAGCGGCGAGGTGCCCAACCCGTCCGCGGCGGTCACCAGCGCATCCACCACCCGGGTGGCGCGGTCGTCGAGACCACTGCGGATCTCCGCCGCGGTCGCCTCGTCGGCGCCGCGCGAATCAGCGGGAACACCGTCGCGATACTTGCCGGTGAGGATGCCGCCCGCCAACGGCGCCGAGGCGATCACCCCGACACCGTGGAACCGCGCGGCGGGCACGACATCGGTCTCCGCCCCCCGCGCCAGCAGCGAATACGGCGTCTGCGCCGCGGTCACCGGCGCCACCGCGGCCAGACTGGCCAGCTGCCAGGCCCCGAACCCGCGCACCCCCGCGTAACGCACCCGGCCCGAGCCCACCACCTGCTCCAACGTCGAGGCGACCTCCTCCAACGGCGTCCGCGGATCCCACACCGCGACATTCCAGATGTCGAGATGGTCGGTGCCGAACTCCAGCAGCGTGCGGTCCAGCTGCCGCAGCAGCGCCCGCCGCGAGGTGTCCACCGTGACCTGCGCCGCCTCCGGCATCCCCGCCCCGGCGAATCCCCACGGCGCGATCCCGGCGCAACCGCTGAGCACCAGCTCGTCACGGGAGACCAGGTCACCGAGCAATTCGGCCAGGATCCGCTGCGCGGCCCCGCCCGCGTAGGCGGGGGAGGTGTCCACCAGTGTGCCGCCCGCCTCGACGAACGCCACCAGTTGCCCCGCCGCGTCCTCGGCGTCGGTGTGCGCACCCCAGGTATGGGTCGCCAGGCCCATCCGCGACACCCGCAGGCCGCTGCGGCCCACCGTCCGCTGTTCCATCACCGTGTCCGCGCATTCGTCACGGCGCCAAGCCTAGAGTGTGGATACGCGACTGGGCGGCCACCAGCACAGTGGGTCGCGCTCGGGTGCGGCGAGCACCCCCGCGACCCGCGCGGTGGCGGCAGCGCCACGGCCGGGCACGCCGCCGCGGCCTCGACACTGTACTGTCGCTGCGTGATTGGCGCGGTGGTCAGGAAGAAGCGACCGATCGCCGCACCAATGCCCAGGTAGCAACGCGTATTCCGCGCGGAAGTGGAGGATGGTTCGTGGTAGGCGAGTCGATGACCTGGGTGCAGGCCTTGGTGCTGGGTCTGGTGCAGGGACTGACGGAGTTCCTGCCGATCTCCTCCTCGGCGCATCTGCGCATCGTCTCGTCGGTCTTCTTCGGCGACGACGCGGGCGCCTCGTTCACCGCGGTCACCCAGCTGGGCACCGAGGCCGCGGTGCTGGTGTACTTCGCCAAGGACATCTGGCGGATCCTGTTGGCCTGGTTCGCGGGTCTGCGCGAGCAACTGACCACGCGCGGTCGCCAGCAGATCCCGCTGCACGATCAGCCCACGACGAGACTTCCGGTCATCACCGCCGACCACAAACGCGTCTTCGACGAACAGGCCCAGCGCGAACTCGACTACCGCATCGGCTGGTATGTGATCATCGCCACCATCCCGATCGGTGTGCTGGGATTCTTGCTCAAAGACGAGATCCGCACCGGCGCCCGCAATCTGTGGCTGGTGTCGTTCATGCTGATCTTCTTCGCCCTGGTCATCGCCGCCGGCGAACACTTCGGCCGCAAGGATCGCCCGATCGAGCAACTGACCACCCGTGACGGGCTGGCCATGGGTTTCGCGCAGTGCCTGGCGCTGATCCCCGGTGTCTCGCGCTCGGGCGCCACCTCCACCGCGGGCCTGTTCCTGGGCTTGGAGCGCGAAGCCGCCGTACGGTTTTCGTTCCTGCTGGCCATCCCGGCCGTGACCGCCTCGGGCCTGTTCAGCCTGCCGGACGCGTTCGAACCCGCTGGTGAGGGCCTCAACGCCAGCGGACCGCAACTGCTGGTGGCCACCGTGCTGGCGTTCGCGGTCGGCTACGCGTCGGTGGCGTGGCTGCTGCGTTTCGTGGCACGGCACTCGCTGTACTGGTTCGTCGGCTACCGCATCGTCCTGGGCGCGATCCTCCTGGGTCTGCTGGCGGGCGGGGTGGTCTCGGCGACATGATCGCTAGGCTGACCGCATGACGGTGATCCTGTTGCGGCACGGTGTGTCGACCTCGAACACCGCCCGCACCCTGGCCGGTCGCAGCACCGGCGTCGAGCTCACCGAGCGCGGCGAGGAGCAGGCGAGGGCCGTGGCCGAACGACTGGCCGGGCTGCCGATCGAACGAATCGTGCACTCCCCGCTGCTGCGCTGCCAGCGCACGGTCGCGCCGCTGGCGGAAAAGTTCGGGCTGGAACCGGTATTCGACGACCGGCTGCTCGAGGTGGACTACGGCGAGTGGACCGGGCGGCCCATCGCCGAACTCCTGGAGGAACCGCTGTGGAAGGTCGTGCAACGGCACGCCTCCGGCGCGGTGTTCCCCGGCGGAGAAGGGCTGGCGCAAGTACAAGCCCGCGCGGTCGCCGCGATCCGCGAACACGACCACGCCCTGACCACCCAGCACGGCCGCGACGCACTGTGGGTGGCGTGCACGCACGGCGACGTGATCAAGTCGGTGCTCGCCGATGCCCTCGGCATCCACCTCGACGGCTTCCAACGGATCCTCGTCGAACCGGCCTCGCTCAGCGTCGTGCGCTACACCCCGACCGCACCGTACGTGTGGCGGCTCAACGACACCGGCGCCGACCTGTCGGCCCTCGCCGCCTCCGGCGGGCAACAGCAGGCGTCGTCGTCGTCGACGCCGGGACCCGAGGTCTCCGGACCAGTCCCCGGTGGCGAGCTCGGCAATAGCGCAAGTGCGGATAATGGGAATGCGGAGCGTCGAGATTCCTTGTAAACAACCGAGCGGTCGTTGTATGGGATCCCCGCGCCGCGGGTAGTCGATCAGGGTCATATCAGGAGGTGCATGTGTCACGCGCAATCCATGTATTCCGCACCCCCGATCGTTTCGTCGCCGGGACCGTCGGTGAGCCGGGCGATCGCGCGTTCTATCTGCAGGCCGTGCAGGAACCGCGCGTGGTCAGCGTGCTGCTGGAAAAGCAGCAGGTCAAGGTGCTCGCCGACCGGATGGGTCTGCTGCTGGACGAGGTCGCGCGCCGCTTCGGCGCCGAAGTGCCCCCGCAGGCCGAGGACGTCGCCGACAACGCACCGCTGGTCACCCCCATCGACGCCGAGTTCCGTGTCGGCACCATGGGCCTGGGCTGGGACGCCGACGCGGGCGCGGTGGTGGTGGAACTGCTGGCGATCACCGAGACCGAGGTCGACGAGTCGGTGGTCCTCGACGACACCGAAGAGGGCCCCGACGCGGTGCGGGTGTTCCTCACCCCGATCCAAGCCCGCGAATTCGCGCTGCGCTCCACCCGGGTGATCGCGGCGGGCCGCCCGCCGTGCCCGCTGTGCGGTGAGCCGCTGTCGGCGCGCGGGCACATGTGCGTGCGCACCAACGGCTACAAACGCGGTGAGATCTTCGGCGCGGCCGAAATGGAGGAGTGATTCGGTGGCCGAGGCCGGGGACGGATTCCACAACGGTGAACTGACCGTGATCGGGCGGGTGAGCACCGCCAGCAACGTCACCCTGGTCTGCGACGTGAACGACACCGCCACCGGCGAGACACCCCTGCGGGTGGTCTACAAACCGATCCGCGGCGAACGACCGCTGTGGGATTTCCCCGACGGCACCCTGGCCGGGCGCGAGGTGGCCTCGTATCTGATCTCCGAGGCGATCGGCTGGGGCGTGATCCCCGAAACCATCTTGCGCGACGGCCCTTTCGGTTCCGGCATGGTGCAACGCTGGGTCGTGGGCGCCGACAACCACACCGACCGCGGCGACCGCCTCGACCTGATCGACCTGTGCCCGGCGGGCGCGGTGCCCGACGGCTTCCGCGAGGTGCTGCGCGCGGTGGACGACGTCGGCAACGAAGTGTCGCTGATCCACGCCGACGATCCGCGGTTGCAGCGCATGGCGGTGCTCGACGTCCTGCTCAACAACGCCGACCGCAAGGGCGGGCACGCGCTGGAAGGGGTGGACGGGCAGGTCTACGGCGTCGACCACGGCATCTGCTTGCACACCGACCACAAACTGCGCACGGTGCTGTGGGGCTGGGCCGGGCAGCCCATCGACGACGGGCTGATCGCCGACATCACCGCCTTCGCCAAGCAGTTGCCGGGCGCGTTCGCCGACACACTGGGCGAGCACATCACCGACGCCGAGATCGACGCGTTGATCGAACGCACCCAACAGGTGCTCGACGACCCGGTGATGCCGCTGCCGCGCACCTCGCGGCCCATTCCGTGGCCGGCGTTCTGATCGCGACCGCTGCCGTGGGCGGGGTTTCCTGGCACAGTTGAAGCTTCGAGCGCTCGGCGCGACGACGAGGAGGACGCGATGCCCCACTCCACTCCCGATCGCGCGGCGCCGGTCGTGCGGGTCGCCGTCGGCGCGCCGACCTACCGCATCGCATTGCACTACGTGCACCTCTACGACAAGAAGCCCTACCCCGACACCGACCTGCACCTCTACGACAACGGCGTCTACTGGCTGAGCTCGGCGGGGGAGAACCACTTCGGCGTCTACGTCATGACCGAGGGTTCGGTGGACTCCGGGCGGTTCACCATGCGGTTCATCTCGTTGCCTTCCGCGGACTGGGGCGATACGGTCGCTTATCACGAACTCGAGTTCGACGTCGCGCGCGGCGAATTCACCCAGCTCGCGCTCGCCGACACCGATCCCGACATCCCCGAACTGGACGGGACGTTCGCGATCGGCCCGAACACCGTCACCGATCCCACCCGCGGCGCCGACAGCTGATTCAGCGAAACCGTAATTATTGACATCCCACGATTTGCTGGAAGACGCAGGTCGTGGCGGGCAGCCCGACCACACGAACGACCAGGGCCACCGGGCCGGGGAACGATGAGCTCCACCACACCTTTACCCTCGTAAGCATGCAGTCCTGGTCCGATACCGCCCTCCCCACCGTCCCCGGAGCAGGACCGCCGTTGCGGTTGTACGACACCGCCGACCGTCTGGTGCGCCCGGTCACCCCCGGCCCCACCGCCACCATGTACGTCTGCGGCATCACCCCCTACGACGCCACCCACCTCGGGCACGCCGCCACCTACCTGACCTTCGACCTGGTCAACCGGCTGTGGCGCGACGCGGGCCACGACGTGCACTACGTGCAGAACGTCACCGACGTCGACGACCCGCTGTTCGAACGCGCCGCCCGCGACGGCGTGGACTGGCGCGACCTCGGCGCGGCGGAGACCGACCTGTTCCGTGAGGACATGGCCGCGCTGCGGATCGTGCCGCCCCGCGACTACGTCGGCGCCGTCGAATCCGTCGACGAGGTCGTCGAATTCGTGCAGAAACTGCTGGCTTCCGGCGCCGCCTACGTCGTCGACGACGCCGAGTACCCCGACATCTACTTCCGCGCCGACGCCACCGACCAGTTCGGTTACGAATCCGGCTACGACCGCGCCACCATGCAGCGGCTGTTCGCCGAACGCGGCGGCGACCCGGACCGTCCCGGTAAACGCGACACCATCGACGCGCTGCTGTGGCGCTCGGCGCGGCCCGGCGAGCCGTCCTGGCCCGCCCCCTTCGGCCCGGGCCGACCCGGCTGGCACATCGAGTGTTCGGCGATCGCGTTGAACCGCATCGGCCCGGAATTCGACATCCAGGGCGGCGGCAGTGACCTGATCTACCCCCACCACGAATACTCCGCCGCGCACGCCGAGTCGCTCATCGCCGGCCGCCGCTTCGCCCGCCACTACGTGCACGCCGGCCTGATCGGGCTGGACGGGGAGAAGATGTCGAAGTCCCGCGGCAACCTCGTGCTGGTGTCCACGCTGCGCCGCGGCGGCGTCGACCCGTCCGCCATCCGCCTCGGCCTGCTGGCCGGCCACTACCGGCAAGACCGGATGTGGACCGACGCCCTGCTCGAGCGGGCGCAGCAGCGCTTGGAGCTGTGGCGCGAAGCCACCGCGCTGCCCGCCGGCCCGTCGGCCACCGACACCGTCGCCCGCCTGCGCCAGCACCTGGCCGACGATCTGGACACCCCCAAGGCGCTCGACGCGCTCGACAACTGGGCCCGCCAGGCACTGGACTACGGCGGCCAGGACACCGACGCGCCCGCGCTGATCGCCACCGCCGTCGACGCCCTGCTGGGCGTACGCCTGTAGCCGGTCTCTTGCCCGCATCCCCCGCACGTGATGGGGTACGGGGGTGTGCAAGCTTCCCGGCCTCGGCCTGTTCGGCCCCGGCGGCAAACTGACCTCCCTCAGCGCAGGCGTCTTGCGGCCGGCGGCCGATCCCGCCGACTCGCGCACGATCGCCGCGCGCGCCCGCTTCTTCGGCGCCGACACCATCGACCCGCAGACCGGCGCCCTGCACACCGACCGGGTCGTGTTGTCGTGGGTCGGCTGCACCACCTTCGCCCTGGCCATCGGCGGTTCGGTGTTCCTGCTCGACGCGTGGGTGCCCCGGCTCACCAGCACCGGTTACGTCCCCGCCACCCCGCAGGACCTGGTGGACCTGGCGCCCGCGGCGATCTTCATCGGCCACGGCCACTTCGACCACGCCGCCGACGCCGGACGCATCGCCCAGGCCAGCGGCGCGGTCGTACACGGCACCGCCGAGCACTGCGCGAGCATCGCCGCACAGGTCACCGATCCGGCGTTCCCCACCGCCGTGCACGGTGACGCGGGCACCGCGATCGGCACCCGGGAGGATTTCGCCGTGGGCGCGGTCGAGGCGACCGTCGTGCGGCACCTGCACTCCGCACGCACCCCGTCCGATCCCGTCGGCGGATCACCGCGCTTCTTTCCCCGCCCGCAACCGGGCATCGTGCTGACCCACCCGCCGACACTGAGCGGTCTGCTGCAAGGTGTGCCGCGGCTGCGCGACCCCGAAGGAGGGGTGCTGCTGTACCAGTTCCGGGTGCCGGGCTTGTGCCTGGTGTGGCACGACTCGACCGGACCGCTCACCGAACGCGCCCCGCAGGTGTTCGACACCCTCGCCGCGCTCCCGGCCACCGACGTGCAGATCGGCGCGGTGCAGGGCTACAACCAGATCAGCAACGGGCTGCGCGATCCCCGCACCTACATCGAAGCCCTCACCCCCGCGCTGTTCGTGCCGAGCCATCACGACAACTGGCTGCCCGGACTCACCGCGAGCGCGGCGACCTACGACGCACCGTTGCGCGCGGAACTGGAACGGATCTCCGCGCCACGGCGACCGGAACTGCGCACCCTGCACGATCCGGCCGACTACGTGCGCCCACAGCGGCTCACCTTCCAGCTGTGAGCGTGTCCGCGCCGCCGGCGCGGGATCGCTGCCCGTCGGGTTCGTGCACGGTCGCGGCGAGGTCTTCGGCGTAGAGCTGTGCGATCTGCTCGGCGTACTTGTCGGCGATCGGCTTGCGCCGCAACTTCATCGTCAAGGTGACCTCGTCGCCGCCGGGCTCCCAGAACACCGGCAGCACGGTGAACCGTTTGATCTGCTCGACCCGCGACAACGTCGCGTTGCCCGCCGCCACGCCGCGCGCGATCGCGGCGATCACCCCGTCCTCGGCCGCCAACGCCGCCGCCGAGGCATCCGGCAGCGCGTGCTCGGCGGCATACAGTGCCGCGGTCTCGGCATCGATGACGATCAGCGCCGTGTTGTACGGGCGCACGTCCCCGATGGTGGCGATGGCGCCCACCAGCGGCGTCGCGGCCTTGATCGCGTTCTCGATGTTGGCCGGGGACATGTTCTTGCCCGCCGAGTTGATGATCAGCTCTTTTTTGCGGTCGACCACCCGCAGATACCCCTCGGCGTCGACGGACATGATGTCGCCGGTGTGCAGCCACCCGTCCGGGTCGAGCGCTTCGGCGGTCTGCCGCGGCTGTTTGCGGTAGCCCTTCATCACCAGTGGCCCGCGCACCAGGAATTCGCCGTCCTCGGCGATCCGCCACTGCATTCCCGGCAGCATCCGGCCCACCGAACCCAGCCGCGCCTGCTCCGGCGAGCAGGCGCTGGCCACGCAGGTCAGTTCGGACATGCCCCAGATCTCCGAGATCGGGATGCCGATGCCGAAGAAGAACCCGAGGGTCTGCGGTGGAATCGGCGCGGCGCCCGACATCGCCCACTTCAGTCGGTCCAGGCCGATTCCGGCGCGCAACGCCGACAGCACCTGCTCGTCGGCCCGCGCCCATTCGGCCGCCAGCCGGTCATCGATCGGTTCGCCGCGCAGCTGGGCGTCGGCCTTGCGCGCCGCCACGTCCAGCGCCCACCGCAGCGCACCGCGGCGGGCGTCGTCGGGTTCGGCGGCGACGGAGAACTCGATGGCGGCCTTCAGTTTCTCCCACACCCGCGGCACCGCGCCCCAGATGGTGGGGTGCACGTCGGCCAGCGCGGCCGGCAGCAGCGACCGGTCGGGCACCACGGTGATCTGCGTGCCGTACACCTGCTGCAGATACAGCGAGCAGAACCGGTCGGCCATGTGCGCCGAGGGCAGGTAGGAGGTCTGCCGGTCGCCGAACTCCACCGGCAGCACCGCGTGGAACGCTCGCGCTTCGGCCAGCAGATTGGCGTGGGTGATCTCCACACCCTTGGGGTCGCCGGTGGTGCCGGAGGTGTAGACGAGGGTGAGCACGTCGTCGGGCCGCACGGCCCGCCAGGTCGCCTCGAAGTCGAAATCGGGGCGGCCCATGGCTTTCAGTTCATCGAGCCCCACGGTTCCCTCGGGCGTGGCGTCGATGCAGACGATGGTCTCGATCGGCGTGCCGCAGGCACGGATCCGCTCGAGGTACTGCTGCTCGCAGATCACCACCCGATTGCCCGCGTTGGCGAACACGTAGGTCAGTTGTTCGGGCGAGAGGGTGTTGTACACCGAGAACGAAGTCGCGCCGGTGTGCTGCGCGCCGACTTCCAGGGGATAGAACTCCACCCGGTTGCCCATCATCAACGCCACCGTGTCGCCGCGGCCGACACCCAGCGCGGCCAGGCCCGCCGCGACCGCGCACACTTCTTCGGCGTACACCCGCCAGCTGAGCGTTTGTTCGCCGCCGATGGACCGGACGGCCACCGCGTCCGGATCGATCGCGGCGCTGTGCTGGAACGCGGCGCAGGACGTGTTCGGTTCGGTCATCGCACAACCCCGTTCGGTACACCCGGCTTTCCCAGACCGTAGGTGTCCGACCGTGCTCGGCGGGGCGTTTTCGCCCGTTTCCGGATCCACGACCGGTTCGCCCGCGCACGACCGAACCACTTCTCCGGCAACAGGATCGGTGATTCCGGCCGTGCGGATTGCGCTGCCCGCCGCGGCGGGCGATGGGGTCGCGGACCGACCGCCGCGGCGGGGCGGGTCAGGCCGCGCTACCGCTACCGGCTTGGAACACGGCGGTCATGAGGTCGGCGAGAACTGTCAGCAATTCCACGATCGCTCCCTTTCGGTAGAAAACACGAAGTCAGCAGCGTGTATGACGCGATCGTCTTTCTCGTGAACGAGGAATGAATAAACAGAAACCGGCCGGCACCGGACGGGGTGACCGCCGGTTTCCACCTCTGATACTCGCCGAGCTGGGATTCATCGCCATCTTTCCGGCTTCGGCCATCACCCGGTCCGATGAAAAGATTCCCGCTCCCACCGTGCGGCATTACGCCGACGAGTTGTCGAGTAAAAGGCGCGACACAGCAATCCATCAGGAATTACCAACCCACGGAATGAAGGAAAACTCTTGCGACGCAGCAATTTCGAGGGGGAGAAACGGTTCTCGTCACCGCCGAGGTCGAGAACGGCGATCTTGTCGTGGTAGTCGAGCGTAGGCATCGGGGGTCCTTCCGGTAGGGGTGAAAACAGGAGTCAAAGGGGTGGGGGACCGACGGCGAGTACGGCCCGCACGCCGCTGCCGGGCACCTCGCTGAGCGGCTCCGCGCGCGATCCACCCACGCGCGCTAAATATTTCAGCAGGTAACAGGTACCGAAGCGTCTTCTCGGCGTACGCATCGGTACTTCCCGAGGTCGGTCCAGCCGACGCTACGATGGGGTACTGTTCGGTCCCTCCCCCTGACCGAACGAAGAGAACGGCGCGCGTATGTCACGAGTGGTCACCAAGGAGCAGTACTTCGACACCGGCTTGGAAGTGCTCGCCGAACTCGGCTTCAAAGGTCTCAACATCGGCGTCCTGTGCCGGCAGCTCGGCGTCACCAGCGGATCGTTCTACCACCACTTCGGCAGTTGGCAAGGATTCGTCGACGCCCTGCTCGAACACTGGGAGAACCGCCAAGTGCGCATCCTGGGCACCATGCCGTTCAACCAGGGCAACCCCGATGACGACATCCGCGCCATGTCCGACCTCGCCGCCGGACTGCACCATTCCGCCGAAGCCGCCATCCGCGCCTGGGCGGCCAACGACGAATCGGTCAACCTCGCACTCAAGCGCGTCGACGAATCCCGCAGGCGCACCGTGCACAAAGCGATCAAGGGCGTCGTCGGTGACGACGACACCGCCGCCGTGGTCACCTCACTGGGCATGGCGATGCTCGTCGGCTACCAGCAGATCGCCGCGGGCGGGGAGAACCTGTCACTGGACCAGCTGCTGGCCGAATACGCGCGCCTGATCTACTCCCACGCGCAGCGCTGACCCGCTCCGGCTAACCGAGCAGCTCGTCGACATAGCACCAGCGCCACGCCTCTCCCGGCTCCACACTACGCATCACCGGATGCCCGCTGGCGGCGTAGTGCTTGGTCGCGTGATTGCCCGGAGAAGAGTCGCAGCAGGCGATGTGCCCGCACGACAAGCACATCCGCAGATGCACCCACGCCAGTCCCTCCGCGAGACATTCGCCGCATTCGTCCGGCCCGCCGTGCGCACGCACCAGCGGCGCGTCCCGCAGATGCGCGCAAGCGTCGTCGGCCCCTGCCGCCGCCAGCGGTTCGACCCGTTCTTCCTCGGTCTCGTCGTAGCGATCGATGATCGACTCCTCGAGATCCAACTGCGCCAGCACATGCTGCAGGATCTCGTAGTCGACGGCGCCCGAATCCCGTACGCGCAAGACGGTTTCCCGTTCGGCCTGCAACATCGCCAACCGCAGCCGCCGGTACTCCGCGGTGGGTGTCACCAGCTCCGACTCCGCCCGCCCCAACCGCTCCCAGGCGGCGTTGGCCTTCCACAGGACGCGATCACGCAACGTCTGCACCACCCCCGGCGGCGTGTCCGGCGTGACTTCCCGCTCGAGAGCGGCCAAACCGGCCGCGGTGGCCTGCTGCAACACGTTGGCCTTCTGCAACGCGTCCTCGGCGCGACTGGGCGCGCGCAACCGCAGCCACCGCACCAGCCACGGCAACGACGTGCCTTGCACCAGCAGCGTTCCCGCCACCACCACCAGCGCCAGCAGCCGCAGCACAGCCAGCAACGGAGTGTCCTGCGGCAGCAGCAGCACCGCCGCCAACGTCACCACCCCGCGCATCCCCGCCCACGACACCACCACCAGATGACTCACCGGCACCGCCTCGCCACCACCGAGACTGCGCGACAACAACGACGACCCGAACACCCAGACCGGACGCGCCAGCATCGTCGCGGCCAGCACCGCCACCGCCGACCACAGCAGGGTCGCGTGGTCGAGCTCGCTGTGCCAAGCACCCTCCACGATGCCGCGCACCTGCAACCCGATCAGCACGAACACCGCGCTCTCCAGGATGAACTGGATCGTGCGCCAATTGATGCGCTCGGCGATCCGCGACGCGGCGCTCTGCCACACCGGCGCGTTGTGTCCGAGGATCATCCCGCACACGACCACCGCGATCACCCCCGAGGCGTGGATGCCCTCGGCGGGCAGATACGCCGCGAACGGCGCCAGGAACGACAACGTCGTGTCCATCACCGGGTCGGTGATCCGCCGCCGCAGCATCGCCAGCAGATAGGCCACCACCACTCCCACCGCCGCGCCGCCACCGGCCGCCAGCGCGAAATCGGCGCCGGCCGCCCACACCGACACCGTGCCCACCATCGCCGCCAGCGCCGTCCGCAACGCCACCAGCGCGGTCGCGTCGTTGAACAGCGACTCGTCCTCCAGGATCGTCACGATCCGCCGCGGCATCCCGATCCGCCGCGCCACCGCCGTGGCGGCCACCGCATCCGGCGGAGCCACCACCGCACCCAGCGCGACAGCGACCGCGAACGGCACCGGCAGCAGCCACCACACCACCACCGCCACGGCGAAGGTCGTGAACAACACCAACCCCACCGACAACAACCCGATCGTGCGCGCATTCGCCCGGAAATCCACCAGCGACGTGCGGATCGCGGCGGTATACAGCAAAGGAGGCAGGAAACCGAGCAGAATGATCTCCGGCTCCAAATGGATCTCCGGCACGAACGGCAGATACGACGCCGCCACCCCGCCCACCGTCAATACCAGCGGTTCGGAGATCCCGAACCGTCGCGCCAGCGCCGCCAACGCGGCCGCCGACGCGACGAGAACAACCAGGCCGATCGCGACATGCACGGTGGAATTCTCGCAGAGCGCACGATCGGCTATCGGCCCGCGCGGTAGATGACACGTGCACGGCCGACCGAACTACTGTGCCCGGGCGCACACACGCGCCATGCTTGTCGACGACAAGGAGGTAGACATGGAGGAGTTCGCGTCCTGGCGGGCGAACGGACGACGCCACACTCATCGCGGCCACCAGATCTTCTGGCGCGACGGAGGCGCAGGCACCCACGGGACGCTGGTGTGCATCCACGGATTTCCCACCGCGTCCTGGGACTGGCATCGGATCTGGCCGGGCCTGTGCGAACGATTCGCCAGGGTCATCGCCCCCGACATGATCGGCTTCGGCTGGTCGGCCAAACCCCGCCACTACGACTACCGCATCACCGACCAAGCCGACATCCACGAGAACCTGCTGCGGGAACAGGGCATCAGCCGGTACCACATCCTCGCCCACGACTACGGCGACACCGTCGCCCAAGAGCTTGTGGCCCGCGACGCCGAACGCCGCGCCGCCGGCGACGAATCCCTCGTGATCGAATCGGTGTGCCTGCTCAACGGCGGCTTGTTCCCCGAAACCCACCGCCCCCGCCCGGTGCAGCGGCTGCTGGCGAGCCCGCTCGGCCCGCTGATCGGCGTCCTGGGCAGCGAACGCACCTTCCACCACAGCTTGGCCGCGGTATTCGGGCCCGACACCAAACCCACCGACATCGAACTGCACCAGTTCTGGCTGCTGTGGTGCAGCAGGCACGGCAAGAGCAACGGCCACAAACTCATCCGCTACATGGCCGAACGCCGCAAGCAGCGCAAGCGCTGGGTGGGCGCACTGCAGCAGGCCCAGGTCCCGGTCCGGCTCGTCGACGGCCTGTCCGATCCCGTCTCCGGCGGCCACATGGTGCACCGCTACCGCGAACTGATCACCGACCCCGATGTCGTGGAACTGTCGCGAATCGGCCACTACCCGCAACTGGAGGCACCCGAGCAGACCCTCGCGGCATTCCTGGAATTCCACGACACCCGCGTCCACAAGCCCACGGCCTGACCGACGTTGCGGACCGGCCCCGCCGGTCCGCAACATCACCGTGTATCCGCAACATTAGGGTGTAGTCCACGACCGCGCTGGACCGCTTCCGAAACGCGTTCGCGTGGAACCGTTCTCGCGTCCCGACCGCCGACATGCGCACCGAAGGAGCCGCCGATGTCCGCCGCCGACCTGCCCCTGGAAACCATCCAACTCGACCAGTCCGGGCGGGTACTCACCGCGCGTGTGGTCGCGCCCCCGTGGAACTTCGTCACCACCGCGGTCGTCCGCGACCTCGACCTTCTCACCGCCGCGGTCGATATCGACGACACCGTGGGCGCGGTCGTGCTCACCGGAGGACTGCCCGGCCGCTTCCTCACCCATGCCGACCCCGCCGCCCTCGGCGGCATGATCGAGAAACCACGCCCCTTCGTCCCCGCTCGCGCCGCCGCACCGTTCCTGCGCGCCGCCGCTGCCGTCCTGCACGTTCCCGGCGCCACCGATCTGGTCGAACGCCACGGCGGCGGTCTCGGTGCGGGCCTGGTCTGGGGTTACCGCTGGAAACGCACCACCTTGCGGATGAACCGCTCCGGCGTCGCCTACCTCGCCGCCATCAACGGACCCGCACTCGGCGGCGGGCACGAGATCGCGCTGGCCTGCGATCTGCGCTACGCCGCCGACGCCGACCACGTGCGCTTGGGCCAGATCGAGACGCTGGCCAACCTCATTCCCGGCGGCGGCGCGACCCAACGCCTCACCCGTCTGCTCGGCGCCGCCAAAGCCATCGAGGTCACCCTCGAAGGCACGCCGTTCACCGCCCAGCAAGCGCTGCGTCTCGGCCTGGTGAACCGCGTACTGCCTGCCGAGGACCTGCTCACCGAAACCCAGGCCACCGCGGCCCGGCTGGCCGCCCGCAACCCGGTCGTCGTCGCCGAACTCAAACGCGCCGTCTACTTCGGCTCCGACAAATCCCTCTCCCGCGGCCTCGACGCCGAACAAGCCGGATTCGTCTCCGTCGGCACCACCACCGCAGCCGCCCGCACCACCAAAGCCTTCTTCGAAGACCTCGACCGCCTCGCCGACACCCCGTTCCTGGCCGACCCCCAACCCTGGCTGGACGGCACCCGCGTCGACCAGGTGAGCAAATGACCCACCTCGCGGGGGACGACACCCACGGGGGTCGTCAGCGTTCCACCCTCATAGTCAGGTGCAGTGAAGTCGGCGGAGCGGAAGCGAGTCGCTCAGCCGGGGATGTATGACCCGGACCCGTACTGCTCGACGTCGCGGCGGTACTGGTCCTGCCAGTGCAGGAATTCGTGGCCGTTGCCGCGGAACTTGCACTGCAGCTCGCCGGGAAGGCCTCCGGTACAGGCTCTGGCCAGGAATTCCACCATCCCGTACGGCAGCACCGTCAATTCGTCGTCGTATACGCACACCGGCCACTCGGCGCTCGACTCACCCTCGACGCGCCACAGGTAGTAGAAGTCGCCACCGCCATCAACACCCCAGTGGATATACATGTCACCGTCACCCAGAATCTCGGCCCTGTACGGCTTGGCAGCAGCCCGCCGAAACGTCCCGGTGATCTCCACCACACTCGTGCTGTACCGGTGGCCGGGCGCCGTCGCCGGTGCCGCGATCAGCAGGGAGTCATCAAGCAACCCGGCGCCGTAGACCGCGAGGAAGTCCAGGTAGTCCGGCGGCAGTTGGACCCCCAACGCCGCCTCGGCCTCCGCCACCCCCTGCAGGTCCAGCGCCGCCCACTCCGCGCTGGCCGGCGACGGCGGCAGAATCCGCCGCAAACGTTCGAGCGCATCGCTTGTCATCGGTTCTCCCCAATCCGTCGGACCCGTCGGAACCGGACTCGCCGGATTCATGCGATTGTCCGGGTCAGCCGAGTCTCGTGACCCGCCCTGGCTTTACAGTTCAACAGCCCGTTGCGAGACATCGGTGTTCAGTGCCGGCGGGCGGAGGCGCACCCATCATGCCAACATTGGCGCGTGTCGGCCCGAAGCTGTTCCCAGTCACGGCTGTAGCCCGCAACACGCCTTGCATGCGGTAACCGGGGGAGACCTGAACCAGCGACCTCTCGATGGCCGCCCATCCGGCGGAGGGACATTCCGAACAGCCAAACCGCCACCGCCATAACCGCTGGTCAAGCCGTTTGGCGCCAGCCAACGGCGATGACGCTGCCGAGCAGACGGTCCACACTCGTCAAGCGGTCGGCGCGGGTTCGCGCTCGCTGAGGTCCACACGCTCCCCGGAATCGACCGACGCCCGCGTCACCGTCACCCACGTGTTGTTCACCGCCGCCGTCCCCGAGAACATGTCGGTCACCGCCGGATCGTGCAGCAGGTTCACATTCGCGCCCGGCAGCGACGCCGCCACCGTCCACCCGACACCCGGCTCCTGATGTCCCCACCCGTGCGGGATCGCCACCGTCCCGGCCCGGATGTCGTCGCTGACCTCCAACGGCACCACGATCGCCCCGGTGCGAGAACGCACCGTCACCGGCTCACCGTCGCGCAACCCGCGCGCCGCCGCATCCTGCGGATGCATCAGCGCCGTGCAACGATCGCGCCCCTTCACCATCGACGGCACATTGTGCAACCACGAATTGTTGCTGCGCAGATGACGGCGACCGATCAACTTCAAGTCATAGCCGTCGGCAGGCGCGGTCACCGCCTCACCCCGCCGCGCGGCCGCGAGAACTTCACGCGCCGCCGCCACGAAATCCTCCGGCGCCACATGCACCTTCCGATCCTTCGTCCCCAGCAGCGACCGCAGCCTCGGCCGCAACGGACCCAGATCGATACCGCCCGCCGCCGCACGCGCCTTACCCACCGTCAAACCCTTGCGACCCCGCCGCAACACCCCATACGGCCCCGCCGCCACCCCCAGCGTGGCGATCCGCACGGGGCTGACCCGATCGAACACCGCGTTGAGCACCCGCGCGGTGAGCCACCGCGCAGGCAACGGCACCATCTCGGTGACCAACCGCGCCATGATCTGCCAATCCTCCAGCCCATCGGCGGGCGGCTCGAACACGCGCGCGTCGAAACGCAGATTGTTGCGCACACTGAACACCGGGAACAGGATGTTGACGTCCTCGCGCTCCAACGGCGAGATCGGCGGCAGGATGATGTCCGCGTGCCGCGTCGTCTCCGTGACGTACATGTCCACGGCCACATAGAAATCCAGCCCGTCCAGCGCCGCCCCCAACCGGCCGCGCTGCGGCGTGGACAACACCGGATTGCCCGCATACGTGATCATCGCGCGGATCCGGCCCGGCCCCTCGGCCGACATCTCCTGCGCCAGCGCCGCCACCGGCAACTCCGAGCGGAACGACTTGTAGGTCCCGGAGCTGTCGGTCCACGCCCCATACCCCATCGGCAGGTACTTCGCATACCGCGGCGCATCGATCGGCGGCGTCGCGAACATCTGCCCACCCGCCCGATCCAAGTTGCCCGTCACCGCGTTGATCGTGTTCACCAGCCAATGCGTCAACGTGCCGGTCACCTGCTGGCACACCCCGATCCGCGCGTACAGCACCGCCGAGCGCGCCGCCGCGTGCTCCCGAGCCAGCCCGCGAATCGTCTGCGCGTCCACTCCCGCGTACTGCGCCATCTGCTCCGGCGACGCCTCGGCCACCAGCGCACGCAACCGCTCCCAACCGGTGCTCGACGCGCGAATCGCCCTCTCGTCACACAGATCCTCGGCGACCAGCACATGCAACATCGCCAGCAGCAGATACACATCACCGCCCGCAGCCACCGCGACATGCTGATCGGCCAGCCGCGCCGTCTCGGTCCGCCGAGGGTCGATCACCACGACCTTCCCACCACGCCGCCGCACGTCCCCGATCCGCTGCTTCGCATTCGGCATGGTCGTCACCGACCCGTTCGACACCGCCGGATTCGCCCCCAGGATCACCAGGCGGTCGGTCCGATCGATATCGGTCACCGGCATCAGCACATTCGAGCCGAACATCCGCCACGCGACGAACTCCTGCGGGAACTGATCGATCGACGACGCCGAGAAGAAGTTCCGCGTCAGCAGCACCGACCGCAGCAACACCGCGTACAGCACCGACGAGCTGTGCGCGGCCGGATTCCCCAGATACATGCCGATCGCGCTGTTGCCGTGCTCGCGCCGCACCTCGCGCAACCGCCGACCGATCTCGTCGAATGCCTCGTCCCAGCCGATCGGCTCGAACGACGAACCCACCCGCCGCACCGGCGTCCGCAACCGATCCGGGTCGTGGTGCAACCCGCCCATCGCCGTCGCCTTCGGGCAGATGTACCCCTTCGACAGCACGTCCTGCGGATTGCCCTCGATCCGCGTCACCTGGTCACCGGAGACCGTGACGAGAATTCCGCAGTGCGCCTCACACAACGTGCACTGGCGGGCGATGGTGGTAGCACTCATGAATTTTCACCTTCTGCCGGATCGCTTCCCACAGGCTATCTGGGACAGCTGCTTCCGTACAGGGATCTATGCCGGGCGGAGGCGGGCATGCAAATGCATGTCGTGCCAACCGTCCGCGTGCAACCCAGCACTGCGCCGGACACCCTCCGGCGCGAATCCCGCCTTCACCGCCGCACGGCAGGACGCGGTATTAAGCACCGAGTGCGACACCTCCAGCCGATGGAAACCCACCTCGAACGCCCACCGAGTCACCGTCTCCACCGCGGCGGGCGTCACGCCGCGGCCCCGCCATCCCGGAGCCGTCCAGTACGCGATCCCCGACACTCCATCCGCCGCCGACATGCCCCGCAAACCGACCCGTGCCGCCACCACGTCACCGACGACGACAGCCCACTGCGGGCCGTCACCACTACGCCACCCCGCCTGCCAGCGCGCGATCAACTCCCGCGCCTCGGCCTCGGAAACGACATCGCGAACATGCCAGCGTTGGATATCCGGATCCTGGTAGACGGCCTGGATCACCGCCGCGTCGGCGTTCGTCCAAGGCCGCAACAACACGGTCTCACCTCTCAACGTGGGCTGCGTCCCGGCTGCGAACACTTCGGCGGCGACCACATCGGGCATCAGAGCGGACACATCCGGATTGTCACTCACACGCGCGATCCACCGCCACGCATTTCGTCGACCGAATCGCCGAAGACCATTCGCACCAACCTGTTTCGCACGTGACGACGCCGCACGGTCGTCCAGAGTATCCACCGGCAGGATGCGCCGTCACCAGGCTAGGTACGGTCAGCCGCACGCCTGCGCCCGAAACGAGCTCATATCGACCCGAGCACCTCGACGGACGGCGGCTCGGTTCCCATCGTGTCCGCCACTCGGTGCGCCTCGCGCAGTGAGACGCCACCGACGGCGCGCGGGACGTGCCGGATCCGTAGCACCGCGCGGTTGCTACGTCGAGCTCTGTGCGGCGCGGTCGCTCGCTACCGGTACACCGGAGTCGAGCAGAATCGAGGCGAGCAGGTGGCGGGAGCGCGCCAGATCCGAGGCAAGCGCGTCCATTCGGTCGATCTCCGACTTCAAGATCGCTACCACCTCGGCACACGGCTCGAACCGCGGGACGGTGTCGCGGGCGCATGGCAGTACCCGACGGATGACATCGGTGGGCAACCCGGCTGCCAGAAGAGCACGGATACGAAGAACGGTCTCGACGGTGGAGTCGTCGAATCTGCGGTAGCCGTTGCCGCCACGCGCTGCCGTCAGCAAACCCTGCCGCTCGTAATAGCGCAATGCCCTCGTGCTGCAACCAGTGCGCTGCGCTAGTTCACCGATCCGCATTCCACTCACCTCGACCTTGACCTTGACGCTGGCGTCAATGTTTACCGTAGCCCAATGCAGATCGGAATCTTCACCGGCGTGACCGACGAAAGCATCGGCCCGGCCGACCTCGCCCGGGCAGTGGAAGACCGCGGCTTCGAGTCGCTGTTCGTCGCCGAGCACACGCACATACCGGTCACGGTCACCACGCCATACCCCGGTGGCGACGAGATCCCACACGACTACCACCGCAATCTCGACCCGTTCGTCACACTGTCGTTCGCAGCCGCCGCGACACAACGGTTACGGATCGGCACGGCCGTAACGCTGGTCGTCCAACGCGATCCGATCATTCTGGCCAAGGAGGTGGCGAGCCTGGACCTGGCCTCGGGAGGACGGTTCGAACTCGGCGTCGGCGTCGGCTGGCTGCGTGAAGAGATGCGCAACCACGGCACCGATCCCAGAACACGAGTTGCGCTACAGCGCGAACGACTCCTTGCGATGACAAACATCTGGACCCACCGACAAGCCGAATTCCACGGCGAATTCGTCGATTTCGACCCGCTGTACTCGTGGCCGAAGCCAGTCCAGCAGCCGCGCCCTCCAGTGTGGCTCGGCGGCTGGGGACCATCCACACACGAACGCATCCTCGACCACGCCGACGGATGGTTGGCCCCCGTCGGCATTCCACTCGACGAGCTGGCGAGGGGGATCCGCGAACTACAGGCCCTGGCCGACCGCCACGGTCGAGCGCCAGTGCCGGTGATCGCGACACTGTTCCAACCACAGCGCCACCAACTGCAATACCTGGCGGAGTTGGGAATTCACCGCACATTGCTGGGCATCGTTCCAGTTCTGCCACACGATGCGGCGCTGCACGAGTTGGACCGGCTCGCCGAGGTGAGCTTCGGACCACACCGCTGAACCGACATCGAAGTCACACCCTGTCGTCACTGTGACGATTCGAAGACGCGTCGAAGAGGAGTAGGGGAGTCGAGCTACCCGGCCGGAGCTTCCACCACTTCACCGCCGACGGCAAGCACCGGCTTCGACGGCGAAAACCCCGGCAGGAATCGGTTCACAGCAGGGATCATCAGGTGGATCAGCGGTCCGATCCCGAAGGCGTAGACCAAAGTCCCCACACCGACGCTGCCGCCGAGAACCAATCCCGTCGTCAACACCGTCACCTCGATCGCCGTGCGCACCACCCACACCGATCGCCCGGTGCACCGGACCAGTCCAGTCATCAGTCCATCCCGCGGGCCCGGACCCATACCCGCGCCGATGTACAACACACTCGCCACCGCGTTCAACACGACAGCGGCCCCCATGGCACCGGCCCGCACCGCCAGTGCATCCCACGACGGCAGCCAGACGAGCCCGGCATCGACCGACACGGCGATCACCACGACATTGCTCACCGTGCCCAGACCCGGCAACTGTCGCAGCGGAATCCAAGCCAACAGCACCGCGACACCGGTCAGTGCTGTGACGGCACCGAAACTGATCGGCACGTGCCGCGCCACACCTTGATGAAACACATCCCACGGATCCAGCCCGAGCCCCGCCCGCACCATCACCGCCATCGAGAACCCGTACAACCACAATCCGACATACAACGCGACCAACCGACGAACCAGCACCGACCCAGCGTGCCCGCAACTGGCCACCACAACCAGAGCCAATCACCGATCACTGGACTGCGCGACGACAGCCATCCAGCAACACCACGCGGTACACCCGCCACGCTTCCTCACCATCCCGGTCCACCGAGCCGCCGCTAGCCTCGACGAGCCCGATCTAGGAAATTTCCAAGACTCGTCAACCAACCCATTCCAACAGCGGTCGTCGCGCCTCCGCACCCGAGCGCTCGGTACCACGATGGGAAGGTCTTTGCAGGGCGATCAGAAGCCTTCAAGGTTGCCATCGACGTCGAGTAGACGCCCTTCTTCTTCCCGCCACGACTCGAACGTGGTCGGCATCGCGAGTTCGGCCTCCAGCGGCGGATGGATCTCGCCCCGCACCAGGCGCAGCAGGAACTCGGCCATTCCCATCTCGTATCCGTGGTCCTGACCACGGCTCCTGGGCCGGAAGATCACCTCCCACCGCTCTGGCTCGCCGACGCATCGCCACAGGAAGTCGTCACCTGCCTCGTTCGACGCCCAGGTCAACTCCCCGTCCGCGACCCGCTGCTCGGCGCGGAACAACATGTGGTCCTCATACGGAGAGCCCTCGAAGTGGGGCGTGCTGATGCCGATCGAGTCACTGATCGCCCCCATCCCATACACCGCGACAAAGTCGCGATAGTCAGCTGGCAGTTCCCATCCGGTCTCGACACGCAGCGCGTCCCAGTCGACCAGGTCGCCGCCATCCGGGGGCGGCGGCATGATTCGGCTCAGCTGTTCTACAGCCCAGTGCATGGGTGTCCTCTTGTTTGTCGAAACCGGATTCTTTCGTCTCTACCACCTTGCCCGAGGGCAGAGCTGCCATCCTGGGTAGGGGGCAGGTCCGCAACGATGCGGTCGACGTCGCCCAACCGTTCGTTCCACGACGTCGCCGACCAATCATCCACTGCCGCGGAGTGTCTTACGTCGACGGCATATTTGCCAAGTTCTTCGTATCGGCGCACACCTGGCTACGCAATACGTCACAGTGACAAAATGGCGGTGCGCAATCTGTACGCAGCAGGTTACGCAATCAGGTCACTCCCGGAATCGCAGCAGAAGCCCGACAGCCCTTGAACTCACCGAATCATTCTCGCCTTACCGGATCGGACAGACAGACAACGAATACGCCGCACAATCACTGCTGCGAACCGCCCCAAAATTGCGCCGATAATCAACATTATGTCAACTAGAGGACTGGTAACCGCCCCTCCGGTTCGAAGAAGCCTCATCTCCCGGCGCATCCAAGTGAGACGTATCGGCGAGGCTGAGGGTCGCGCGGTTGCGAACGAAACGAAACCGCCAGCCTCCATCGGCAGCATCATCCACGTGGTGATGACGAAGGTCAGCGTGTAGCCGTGCGTTACGACGATGTGGTCGTGGTCGGTGTCCGCGCCGGTTCGCGGCTCGGCGCCGGGCCCAACCCCGAAATATGACCCGGCGTCGAGGAGGCGGATTCAAGCGAGCAAGTCCGCGAGTTCCGCGTGCAGATCCAG
The DNA here is from genome assembly GCF_042733915.1 of Nocardia sp. NPDC059691. Lineage (NCBI taxonomy): Bacteria > Bacillati > Actinomycetota > Actinomycetes > Mycobacteriales > Nocardiaceae > Nocardia > Nocardia sp. NPDC059691. Next base: position 412,932 of record NZ_JBHWFB010000006.1, read on the forward strand.
CAACGTGGAAATCTGACCGGCCGGACGGCGGCCCATACCGCACTCGGTGGCGATGCCGAACTCGCCGACGACCGAGCGGGCAGCTTCGATCCGTGCCAGCGCGCCGGCACGGCCGTCGGTGGCGTGCACCAGCCCGAGGTGCAAGTCCGTTCCAGATGGCAAAACAAGATCGGCGAGAGGCTTGAAATAGTCGGCATCGGTACGCGAGCGCGGAACCGGCAGGTGAATCCAGTCGACCCGCCGCTCCAGCCCGCCCAGGATACGGCCGGCGACCGCAGCCAGCTTGCCGGTATCGGCGGGTTCGGCGAAGTGCCGGTGACCGAAATCGCCGTAGCAGAGGTGATAACCAAGATCTACCGGCTCGGGCACAGCACCGCCCAACCGAACGAGCCGCCGCCCCACTTCCTCGAGCTGCGTCGGGTAGTCGGAGCCGAACCACGACGGGAAGACGCCTTCGAAGATGGCGAACTCCACCGCGGCATCCCACTGCACCGCAAGATCTTCCGCCGGGATCGTGCCGAGGATGACGGCGAGTTCGTCGAGCAGCCGCGCCTCGTACCTGCGCTCCAACTCGCCCTGCGGACCCGCGACGAACGCACCGATCACCGCGATAGGCGTTGGCAAGCTCACCTGGAACCGAATGCCCGCGGGGATCGTCCCGTCCTCACGCAGCCGGTGGAAGACTCGCCAGGATTCCAGCGCCGCCTCCGCGTAACCCAAGGGACCGAAGTCGATCGACGCCGCGTCCACGCCGGGCTTGGGCCGCACCCGCTCGCTCGGCCCGTACTCGGGGCTCGGCGGCGGAATGGTTTCCAGGTCCGGATGCGCCTGCATCTTGGGCAACTGCCACACTACCCAGTTGTCCCGAACTCCGGTCTCCCCATCCGGAATGCGCTTCAAGTGCTTGCCGATTCGCCGCGACGCCTCGGTGAAGACTGTTTCCGCATCCGCCAACGGCACACTGCCGCACAGATGAACTCCGCGCCCCTCACCCACCACAACCTCCTCCGCAGGGCCTACCACTGGTTGAGCCGATCTGATCGAAACCAGACATTTGCCACGCTTCGTCCAGACGTCCGGATCGAGATATAGCTATCGATCATCTAGCGCTATGCGATGCAGCGTATGCGCGGAGTGCGAAGTGAGATCCCCAGGTCTGGGAAACCATCGGCGATAGATTCACTGGCCGAACACGCCCTCCTTCCGGCTTGCCGGTCATGGCGCTGCGCAACGAGAATCAGGCCCTTCGCCGACTTGTTCTTCTCGATCGCCCCGGAGGTTCGTCGCCATCTGCGAACTACTCGTTCTCGTCAACGGACTACCCGGCTCCGGGAAGTCCACCTTGGCTCCGGCGCTGGCGCTCGAACTCGGTGCGCACCTGATCACGCGGGACGCCATCAAAGAGGCGCTGGGCTCAGGGCTCGATCACACCGCGGTACTGCCGAATATCGGGGCGATCGCGACAGAGGCCGCCTGGGCGCTGGCCGCCGCGCTTCCCGGTGTCGCGGTGATCGACTCGTGGTGGTTCAAACCCCGAGATGCGCGCTACGCCGCCAACGGCATCGCGAAATCGGGCGCGACGCGAGCAGTGGAGGTCTGGTGCTCGGTTCCGCCCGAGCTCGCCCGCGACCGATACCGCGGCCGTACACGTGCCGCCCTGTACCACGACGACGCGCACCTCGCGCACGACTGGGACCACTGGGCGCGCCTGGCGGAACCGCTCGCGCTCACGCCGGTCGTCGCCGTCGACACCACCGGCCCGGTCGACGGATCCGACCTCGCGCGCCGGATCATGGCAGCAGCGACTGTTGCCATCGGCGACGTCCTCTAGCACTGGATTCACATCACGCCTGGTCCCCTGGCCTCGATGCTGCTTTGGTTTGAGTCCGGCTGGATCGAAACTTCGGTTGCAGGTGGGAATCATGCATATATACGCAAAGGAACGTATCGCAATTTTTTTCCTTCACGCGCTGATGCACGCGCACCGCGGATCGCTTCAAGCGACGCTCATGATGTCGCGAGGTATGCATGAACGGTTCTCACGCCCGCATCCCGCGCTGAACCGGATTGTTCACCTACAGAACGTTTTACGCATCGCCACGACTCTTACCAGCACTCCCCTACCTCATTTCCGCGCAAGCCCGAACGCAGGACACGCTTCCCGCCCGACTTCCGACCTCGCACAGCGGCATTCGCGAACCGATAGCAAGCTGAACTAACGTTCGAATCGTGCTTGGACATTCACATGCGACCAGTGGCGCGTTGGCCTGGTCGGCGGCAGCGGCGACGCTACCGGTCACGATCTTGACGTTTCCGGCTCTCCAGGATGCGACGGGACATCTCGGTACCGTCGACCTGCTGCTCGGCGTCTTTCTCACGGCCGGGGCCGCACTGCTGCCAGACGCGGACCACCCCGACGGGACCATCTCGCACACTTTGGGTCCGATCACGCACACCGCATGCAAGCTCATCTCCTGGGCCTCCGGCGGCCATCGCGGCGCCACGCACTCCCTGGCCTTCGTCGCGGCCGCCGCCTACGGCGCGTGGGCCGGCGAGCACTGGCTCGGGCACTGGTTCACCCTGAGCCTGGTCTTCTTCCTCCTCGCCCTGGCTGTGCGCGCACTGCATCTGTGCCCGTCCGGCAACAACTTCAAGGCATGGGGACCGATCGTCGTGCTCGCCTCCGCGGGCACGTTCGCCATGGAACATTGGATCGCCGACAAGCCGGTCTGGCTGCCGTTCGCGGTCGGACTCGGCGCACTGGCCCACCTGCTCGGCGACTGCCTCACCGAGCGCGGCTGCCGCCTGTTCTGGCCCTTCGGCCTACGAGTCAGCCTTCCCGTCATCGAGCGCACCGGGAACAAGGTCGAAACCTTCATCATCGCACCGCTTTTCACGATCGGTACCCTGGCAATTCTCTGGTACACCATCACCCACCAGCCCTGACGTCTCGATGCCGCTGCCCAGGCCGCCGTGCTCCCGGCGGCGCGATTGCCGCGACAGGCGGCCTGGGCAGCAGCGTGAGGGGCCGCCCGTTCTGCGTAGTCGTCGCCGATCTCGCACGCTCCCCTTCCCTTCAATGCTGCTTTGGTTCGTTCGGGTTGAGTGAGTTTGGTTAGAATAATGGGGGTAACATTCGTAGATGCGCATATCTACGTAGCGACATGTTTTTCGCAGTGCGAACACATCCGTCCTGGGTACCTCCGCCTCCGCCCATAAGCGGTCCCCGACCGCGCACCGTTTCTCCCGAGGCCTCCGCACTCCCCCGGCTACCCTGATGCCATGCTCGCCTCGACCATGCAGCCGCAACGCTGGACACCACCGCGCTCCCCCGCACGAGCGCATCAAACTCGTAGTGCTCCACCTCTTCCCGACATCCGGCGCCTCGAGCTGCCGGGTGCAGGCCCGGAAGATGTCGTCCTCTCCCCCGACGGCAGGATCATCGCGGGCGTCGAAGGCGGTGCGGTCCTCAGCATCGATCCGGCGACCGGCGACGTCCGTGAACTCGCGAACACCGGAGGCCGCCCGCTCGGTCTGCACGCCGACGCCGACGGGCGCGTGCTGATCTGCGATTTCGAACGTGGACTGCTGGAGCTGGACGCCGAGGGCGGGCTGAACGTCCTGGTCGACGAAATCGACGGCGAGCGACTACGGTTCGCCAGCAATGTGGTGCGCGATGCCGACGGCACGATCTACTTCTCGGCGTCGTCGCGCCGGTACTCGCTCGACGAATACATGGGTGACATCCTGGAGCACTCCGGCACGGGTCGCCTGTTCCGCCGGGACCCCGCGGGCAACGTGGAGACGCTCATCGACGATCTGCAATTCGCCAACGGCGTCGTCCTGGCACCCGATCGCTCCAGCGTCGTCGTCGCGGAGACCGGCGGTTACCGTCTCAAGCGCTATTGGCTGACCGGCCCGAAGGCGGGAACGCAGGAACCGTTGATCGAGAATCTGCCCGGATTCCCGGACAACCTCGGCCTCGGCAGCGACGGCCTGATCTGGATCACGCTTCCTTCGCCGCGTAATCCGTTGCTGGATCGCCTGCTTCCGCTGCCTGGCATTCTGCGGCGCATCGTGTGGACGCTGCCGAAGTGGGTGCAGCCGAAGCCTGCGCGGACGGTGTGGGTGCTGGCGGTCGATTTCGACGGCAACGTCGTGCACGACCTTCAGGTCGAGGGCACCGACTATTCGATGGTGACCGGCGTGGTCGAGCAGGACGGCGTGCTGTATCTGGGCAGTCTCACCGAGGCGGCGGTGGCCGTGTCGCGGGTGCCGTAGGGTTCACTTTTCAGTGCACACTTGTACACTGAGGTTGTGACGGAGGGTGTGCCCCAGCGGCAAGCGGAGGTCAGGGCGCTGGCCCGGCTGGCCGGTGACGAACTCGGCGGTGCGGTCGACGGGATCGCGGCCGTGCACCGGGCGATCGCGCAGCGCGTGTTCGCGGCGGTGCGGTGGGGCGTGGGGCCTGCGGCGGCTCCGGTCGAGTTGATGCACGACGCGATCGCGGAGAACGTCTACCGCGTGGTCGGTGGATCCGCGGTGGCGGCGGGCATGGTCGCGGAACGGGCAGCGGATCTGCCCGGCGTCGCACTGTCACGCACGGTGTACGGCTCGGGATTGCTGGCCGCGCTGCAGGGTTTGATCGGTGATGATCTCGAACGGACGCGGCCGATTCTGGCCGGTCCGATGACGTTCCGGATCGACGGCGCTCCCGTGCCCGCGGAGCTCGTCGGTGCGCGCGTTCAACGGCCCGCCGCGCACGTCGTGGTGTTCTTGCACGGCTTGGTGGAAACCGAGCACGCGTGGGGTTTGGGCGGCGGGCCGACCTATGCCGAGCGTCTGGAGTCCGATACGGGATGCACGTCGTTGCAGGTCCGGTACAACACCGGTCTGCATATCTCGGAGAACGCGGCGCAGTTCAGCGAGCTGATGCAGGGCTTGGTCGACGGGTGGCCGGTGCCGATCGAGCGGGTGTCGCTGGTAGGTCATTCGATGGGTGGGTTGGTCGCCCGAGGTGCGTGCTTTGTGGCGAGTGAAGCCGGGGTGCCGTGGGTGCGGCGGGTGCGCCACGTGGTGTGCCTGGGTTCACCGCATATGGGCGCGCCGCTGGAGCAGTTGGTGCATTACGCGTCGGCGGCGCTGGTGCGGTTTCCGGAAACTCGTCCATTCGGGCGGCTGTTGCGTCGCCGCAGCGCGGGTATCCGGGACCTTCGGGACGGCTCCCTGGTGGACGAGGATTGGCGTGATCTGGACGCCGACGCGCTGCGTCGCCGGGTGGTTCGGGAGGTTCCGCTGCTGCGGGACGCGGAGCATTATTTCGTTACCGCCACGGTCACGCGGAATTCGCGGCATCCGCTGGGGCGTGTGATCGGTGACGGTCTGGTTCTCACACCGAGTGGCTCGGGCCGGGCTCGGACCCGGCGCATCGGGTTCGATGTCGACAAGGGTATGCATGTCGCATCGGCGCATCACTTCACGTTGCTCAATCACGCGGCGGTCTACCGCGCGTTGCGTACCTGGTTGGCCTCGGAATCGGCTGGGTCCGATGAAGTTTCTCGCTGAACTCCCGGCGGGGCAGGGCGTGGCCGTGCCCCGCCTCGGCGTTCAGAGAAGGTCTTCGGGGTCGGCGTCGGCTTCGAGGCGCACGTCTTCGGCGAAGCGGCTTTCGGTTTCGGCGTCGTCGTGCTCGGTGTGGGCGGCGTAGAGCAGCAGGCAGCCGCGGATACCGTCGAGGAGGTCTTCCAAGAGGTCGAGAGCGGGGCGGGCGGGGTCGAGTCGGCTGATGCGGAAGCTGGTGAGCATTGCTTCGCGGGTGTCGGCGTCGACGCCGAATCGGTGGGCTTGGGCTTCGATGTCGGCGACGCGGGCGACGAGGCTCCAGGGGGCCGGGACGCGGCCTTCGTGGACGGCCATCGCTTCGGCGATCAGGTCGAGGACGACTTCGGTCGGGGTGTCGCCTGCGGCGAGTCGTTCGAGGACGAGGGTGGGTGTCTCGACTTGGAGTGCTTCGATGTCGTCGGCTTCGGCGACGACATCGGTGGTGGCTACGTTCGCGGCCTCGCCTGCGACTTCGGCGGCGGCGTAGAGCCAGTGTGCCGCGGCGACGGAGGCGGAGGCGGGGTCGAGTTCGGTGAACAGTTCGATGCTGCCGAGTGGGTCGTTGCGCAGGAGTGCGTCGGCGGCGTGGACCTGGGCCGGGGATACGTCGGGACGGGACAGTTCGACGGCTTGGCGGGCGCGGCCGGAGAGGTCGCCGCGTTCGGCGGATTCGATGGCTTCCTGTTCGGTGCGTACCTCGGCGGCGACGGTTTCGAGCAGGGCGGCGTGGTCGATGTCGTGCAGGGTGCGGCCGATGCGGTGGGCGGATTCGACGACGCCGCTGTAGGAGACGAGTAGTCCTTCGTCGGTGGGAAGGTGGGGATTGCGCAGTCCAGCTTCGACTTCTTTGAAGTTGCGGCGTTCTTCGGCGCGGCGCCATGCTTCGCTGTTGGGGACGTCGGGGTCGCCCGCGGCGCTGGCGGGGTGGGTGTAGGTGCGCCATTGGAACCGCGAGAGGGTGGTGAGGTTCGACGCCAGATCGGTTGCCTGGTCCGTGGTCACCTGCGGGGGCAGGGTGGCCACCGTCTGGGCGAGGTCGCCTCGTCCGGTCGCCCAGGTGGCGACGAGGGCGGCGCGGTCGGCATCGAATGCGTATCTGGTCACCTGGGCAAGTCTGGTCGATCGGCGGCGGATGCGCTCGGTCAATTGATTCGCTTGTGTGATGTTGTGCGGCGTTTCCTGGGGACGCGCTGGGAGGATGGGGCTATGACTGTCGATCATGGTGATCCGGGCGGCGGGCCTTCGGCAGCGGAGGCGGTGAGAACTATTGCGGCCGGGTCGAATACCGCGAGGTCGGCAAGTGCGGCGGAGGATGGTTCGCCGTGGGCGTGGAGTTGGCGCGGCGGTCGCGGTTGGGGCGAGCCCGGATTGTGACGGTTGTGGGATCTACGACACGCGAGTTCCTCCCCCGGTCACCAGCAATCTCACAGTTACGCTACGGCGATGCGTACACGCACTCACCGGCGCGGGTTCGCCGCGTTGTCGGCCGCTGCGGCGATGCTGATGGCTTCGGGGGTTTCCGCTGCTCAGCCGGGCCGGGAGTTGCCCGCGTTCGGTAGGGATTTCTTGTGGGGCGTGGCGTCGTCGGGGTTTCAGTCCGAGGGCCATGCACCGGACAGCAACTGGTCGCGTTTCATCGCGTCGGGTGGGACGGCGGATCCGTATCTGGATTCGGTGGACTTCGCTCGCCGCTATCTCACCGATATCGATCTGGCGGCGCGGCTGGGCGTGCGGGTGTATCGGGTGGGTATCGAGTGGGCGCGGTTGCAGCCGGCGCCGCATGCCTGGGATGAGGCGGCGTTCGGGTTCTACGACGATGTGATCGCCCGGATCGTCGCGGCGGGGATGCGGCCGATGCTGACGTTGGATCACTGGGTGTATCCGGGGTGGGCGGTGGATCGGGGCGGGTGGCGCGATCCGGGCATGGTGGAGGATTGGCTGGCGAACATGCGCAAGGTGGTGCAGCGGTATGCCTCGCGTGATCCGCTGTGGGTGACGTTCAACGAGCCTGTGGCGTATGTCGGCACCGAGTTGCGCACGGGTGGGATCGGTGTCGATGAGGCGCCGGTGATGCTGGATCGGATCGCGCAGGCGCACAACGAGATCTACGACGTCATCCACGGTTATCGGTCGGGCGCTCAGGTGACCAGCAATCTGGGGTATGTGGCGGGTGCGGAGACGGAGGTGAATCAGCCGATCGTGGATCGGATTTCGGCGAAGTTGGACTTCATCGGTCTGGACTATTACTTCGCTCCGTTGCCGCAGACCGGGGAGGCGGCGCAGGGCGGTGCGGAGGGGGGTCCGCCGATGTGGGAGCTGCCGGTGCATCCGGAGGGTATCTACTACGCGTTGCGGCATTACGCGCGCCAGTTTCCGGGGCGGCCGCTGTATGTGGTGGAGAACGGGCTTCCGACGGAGAACGGGCAGGTGCGCCCGGATGGGTATACCCGCGCCGATCATCTGCGGGACACGGTGTATTGGTTGCAGCGGGCGAAGGCCGATGGGATGAATGTGGTCGGCTACAACTATTGGAGTCTGACGGACAACTATGAGTGGGGTTCCTATGCGCCGCGGTTCGGGCTCTATACGGTCGATGTGCTGACCGATCCGACGTTGGCGCGCCGCCCGACCGATGGGGTCGACGCGTATGCCCGGCTGATCCGCGCGGGTGGTGTGGCGCCGGATTATCGGCCGACGCGGGCTCCGGTTCCCTGTGTCCACATCGATGCGGCGGAGACCTGTGTCGGGGAGGATCCGGCCTAGCGCGGTTGTCGCCGGGTGGTGGTGGGGTTCCGGTAACGTCGGGCGGAAGTGCACGCGTTCGCGGGTGGGGCACGCTCCGCCCGGAGAGGTGATTCATGACGACCGATAGTCACCTGCCGCTCGGCTTGCGGTACCCGGCGGCGTCCTTCTCGGAGTATCTGCGCCGGTATGCGCCGCGGTTGTTGCCGGATCCGGATTTCGGCGGTGGCGCGAGTGGTGTCGCGCCGCACGGGACGACGATCGTCGCGATCGGTTATCGCGGTGGTGTGCTGGTGGCGGGTGATCGGCGGGGCACGATGGCGCATCTGGTGTCGACGCGCGATATGCAGAAGGTGTTCGTCACCGACACGTATTCGGCGGCGGGTTTCGCGGGCACGGTCGGGATGGCGGTGGAGATGATCCGGTTGTTCGCGGTGGAGCTCGAGCATTACGAGAAGATCGAGGGAGCGCCGCTGACGTTCGACGGCAAGGCCACGAAGTTGTCGGCGATGGTGCGGGCCAATCTGCCTGCGGCGCTGCAGGATATGGCGGTGATCCCGGTGCTGGTCGGCTACGACCCGGACGCTGTGGAGCCGGAGCGGGCGGGGCGGATCGTGTCGTATGACGCGGTGGGTGGCCGGCAGGAGGAGCGTTTCGGTTACACGGCGGTCGGTTCGGGGTCGGTGTTCGCGAAGTCGTCGTTGAAGAAGACCTATCACCGTGCGATCGATGCGGAGGCGGCGTTGCGTCTGGCGGTGCAGGCGCTGTTCGACGCGGCCGATGACGATACCGCGACGGGTGGCCCGGATCTGTTGCGCGACATCTATCCGACCGCGGTGCTGGTCGATGCCGACGGCGCGGTGGAGGTGCCGGAGGAGCGTCTGGCGCGGATCGCCCGGGCGGTGGCGGATGCGCGTGCGGCCGCGGAGGGGCACTAGCGGCGGGATGTCCGCTTCGGGCGGTGCTGCTGGGAATGCGTTCGGGCGGCGGGGATTCGCGAATTTCCGGCCGTGTCGAGTTCGTGCCGCGTGAATTTTGTGACCGACGTCCTAGTGCTGTCTTGTTAAGCGTGTCACAGCAATCGGGGCGCGGTGCGTTGGGCATCGTTGCGGTGAAATCTGCGAATGTCGAGTTCAACGCCGTGCGCGAAAAGTTACTCGCCGGTTGGGTCGCTCTTCGTCGGTAGGCCGTGGGAGCTGCGGCGATGCGTGGGAGATCGATCACGCTTGCCTGCTGTCGCGCAGCTACTTACGGTGATTTTCGTCGATGGCCGATGATGCCCGATCGAATTACATCTTATCGATGTGCCGCGATATTCGGCTTCTGGAGCAATTCCGCTGTTATTGCTCTGGGCGGCAAGGTTATTCATGCGGCACCGGCGAAACTGGAGCAATGGTACAACCAACCCCTTGGCAGGCAAGCAAAACGCGCGACCGTCGGAGCCGTGGCTCCGGAGGCACCGGACGCGGGGCGACGCCACCACGGGGTGTGGATTGGGGCTTCTTGTTCGCCGCGACCGCGAGCGCGGTCGGCTTCGCCTTGCTGTTCCAGCCGTGGCTTTCGGCGTCGGGTTCGGGTGGCGAGGCGCGCTCCGACGCGTTCGGCCGGGTCACCGGGGCGACCAATGGTTTCGACGAGTGGTCGGTGTCGAAATTCCGTGACGTGAACATCAGCGGCGCCTGGGGTCTGCTGGCCGCGGCAGCGATGGTCGTCACCGTGTTCGCGGTGGTGGCGCAGCTGCGGTTGCGGACCCGCGGGTTCGCGCACCTGGTGATCGGCTCCAGTGTGCTGGCGGCGATCGTGGTGCTGAGCGCCTTGCTGTACCTGGATGCCAGGGGGCCGGAATTGCGGATCCTGGTCGATCCGGGTGAAGGTCTCGGCGCGGGGTTGCTGCACCGTATCTTCGGCGAGGGTGGGTCGGGCAGCGGGGAACGGCGTATGGCCAGCGCCGGACTCACGCCCGTGGCGTTGGTCGCCGGCGTGCTGAGCTGCGCCGCCGCGGTGGCCGCGATCGCGCAGGGCGCTCGCCGCTACGGCCTCAGCCCGATGCGGGCCCTGTCGTGGTTGGTGACGCCGCCGCCCGCCGAGCCCGAGCAGCCCGCGGCCGTCGCGGCGGCGCCGCGTCCGGCGGTACAGCCGACGCCGGACGCCGCCGAGCGGCTGCTGTGGGACGAACTGGTCTTCGATGACGACTTGGTCGCCAACGTCACGTGGGTGCGGAACACGAACCCGCCGCGGCCGGAAGCCTCAGGGCATCGGTCGACGCCGGTCCTCACCCGCTAGCGCCCGATGGTGTGGTCCGGTCCCAGTACGCGCGCTCGTGTCTCGGGCGACCACTGCACAAATTCCAGCTCGGCTCCGTCGGCATGCCGGACGTAGACGAATGTCCCGGTGGCGCTGGTGAGTGGTCCTGCGATGAGTTCAGCGCCGTAGTCGGTCACCGTCCGCAGCAGAGCGTCGAGATCATCGACGATGACCGGGCCGACGGTGGTCCGGTAGCGCTCGACATCGTCCGGGTGGCCCGCGATGAGCAGGAAGTCGCCGACGGCGGCGAGTTCGGCGCGCTCGAAGCCGAAACGGAGATCGGCTTTCGCTCCGGCCAGCCGTTCGTAGGTCGGCAGGGCGGTGTCGAGGTCGGTGACGAAGACTCTGGCATAGGTTTTCAGGATGCGCACCGGTCCGACGCTAGGCGCGGATCGGCACGACCGGCAGTACGCACTCGAAGGTGAGTGGTGAGGATGTCCGAGACCGAGGAGCAGCAGGCCAGGGCGCTCGCCCGGCGTGTTTTCGCGGCGCTGTCGACGAAGTGGGCGTTGCGGGTGCTCGAGGAGATCGGGGACGGCGAACGCCGTTTCGGCGAGTTGCATCGGTCGATCGAGGGCGTGAGCTACAAGATGCTGACCGAGACACTGCGTTCGCTGGAACGGGAGGGTTTGGTCGCGCGGCGTGATCACCACACGGCCAATCCTCGGGTGGAGTATTCCCTCACCCCTGCCGGAGACGAGTTGCTGCGGCTGGTGCACGGTATGTGCGCGTGGTCGCGCGCCCATCTCGCCGAGTTGATGTGACAGCGGCTGCGTGCCGCACGTGTCAGTCCGGTAGCGGGGGTAGTTCGAGGTTTTCGCGGAAGGTCGCGCCGACGTAGTCGGAACCGGTGATGCCGCGGCGGCGTAGTTCGGGCAGCAGTCCGTTGACGACGAAGTCGCGGGTGCGTTCGTCGGCGAGTCCGCCGAGGGAGATCACATCGAGAACGCCTGCGTCGTAGCGTTCTTCGATCGCGTCGGCGAGTTGTTCGGGGGTGCCCGCGACGGCCCAGTGGCCGGTGTCTTTGGCGGCGATGATCAGCTCTCGCAGTGTCTTTCCCGACCGTGCGAAGTTGCTGAAGATCTCTACCCGGCCGCGTCGGCGGTGCACGGATGCCACGTCGGGGAGCACGTTGTCCGGGAGGGGCTTGTCCAGCGGCAGGCCGGACAGGTCGACGCCGCCGCCGAGCATGTCGGCGAGGGCGGCGCGTCCCGCTTCGAAGTCGGTCGCCTCGGCCTGTTCCCGCGCCAGGCGCTTCGCTTCGGCTTCGGTGGCGCCGTAGGTGGCGTGGAACGAGCTCATGATCAGCGGCAGGCCTTCGGCGCGGCCGAGTTCGCTCGCGCGTGCGCGAATGCGTTTGGTGTAGGTGACCGCGTCTTCGAGGGTCGGCAGTGAGGTGAACACGACCTCGGCGAATCGCGCGCCCAGTTCGATGCCGCCCGCCGATTGCCCGGCCTGGAATTGCACGGGTCTGCGCTGCGGTAGGGGCGGGATGTTCAGCGGTCCACGGACGGTGAAGTACCGCCCGGCGTGATCGATGGGCCGCACGCGGGTGGCGTCCAGGATCGCGCCGCCGTGCCCGTCGGGAGTCAGCGCGCCGGACTGCCAGCTGTCGAACAGGGCGTTGACCACCTCGAGGGATTCGGTGGCGCGGGCATACCGGTCTTCGGGGCTCGGCAGATCCTGGTCGCCGTAGTTCTCCTCCCCCACCGAGGAAGTCACCGCGTTCCATGCCGCGCGGCCGTTGCTGATGTGGTCGAGGGTGCCGAAGAGCCGGGCGAGGTTGTAGGGGTGGTGGAAGGTGGTGGTTACCGTGGCGATGAGGCCGACGTGCGAGGTGACGGCGCTCAGCGCGGACAGGAAGATCAACGGTTCCTGGGCGCCGATGGCGCCTTGTGCGCCGAAACTGAGCAGGTCGGCGGCGAAGAGGGCGTCGAATTTGTGTTGTTCGGCGATTTTCGCGATCTCGATCGATGACGCGATCGTCGTGGCGGACGGATCGATGGCCGCCGCGTACACGCTGACCGCACCGCTGACTCCCGTGACGGTCTTCAGAGGCCGTCGTCGCCCACCAACTTTGCCCATTGCGGCGACGCTACCGGTGCGCACCGCTGTCGTAACGGGTTGCGATCAGCGAGATGTTTTCTGTCCGAGCGGAATTTGCGGGGCGGTGCCACAGAGGTGATGTGGCATGGCTTCGTACACCGGGGCCGATCCTAGGCCTGTTCTCGCCCGTCGCCGTGGTCCTCGGGGGTCCGGTCCGCGCGCGGCACCCGTACCACTCCGGTGTCGAGATCGATGTCGAACCGCGGTGTATGGGTCTGCCCGTCGCTGTCCTCGCTGCCCTCATGGTTCAGCTTCTTGCCAGGAAACAGCTCCCCGATGACGCCCATACGATCACCATACGCGCGAGCGGGATCCGACCGAGTCCGGCACGGCGCATCCCCGCCGACGGCGTTCGGTCGACGAGTGCGGACGTGATCGCCAGGCGATAGCGGTCGAACGGTTCCATTTCGGCGCCCGAGAGGCTGAGGCTCGGTTAGCATCATGTTCTGCTCCGATCTGCCGAGGACCGCGGCACGGGGAGCGCTGGGCGACCGATACAGGAATCGAACGACAGATCGGCCTACCGAATGGAATACGACGCCGACCTCGCCCAGGCTCGGGTCTTCTTGGAGTTGCTGACCCGGCAAGCCCGGACGTTGGCGCGGGACATCGAATCCACTTACCGCCACGATCCCGCCGCGCGGCACGAGCTGTACAGCGAATTGTGCGTGGTGCGCCGCTATATCGACCGGCTGCACCGACGGTTCCCCGATACCGCGGGGCCGCAAGTGCGTCGGCAGCTGGTCGTCGCCCCGGGTACACGGCCGGTGCTGGGTTGAGGGGTGCCGGTCTCAGTGCCCCGGCGCGGCGGCCGTGCGCTCGGGGACGGGCACGGTGAGCATGGCGACGATCATGTCCACGATCTCCGCGGCGTCCCCGGGGTGGGCGGTGCGCACCCCCGCTTCCAGGGTGCGTTCGTAGTCGGCGATCAACGCGAACATGACGGTGGCCATGGTTTCCAGGCGTTGCCTGCGCAGCCGCCGCGGCAGAGCGGTCAGCGCGGCGTCGAGGCGGGTGGCGATGATGCGGACGGCGGCGCGGTCGGCGTCGGCGAGACGGTGCGCGTCCGCCACGACGGGATGGGTGCGTACCACTTCCAGGAACCGGCCCAGATGAGTCACCCGGTCGTGGCCGAGCAGTTCGAGGATCGGGGTCGCGAGCATGGCGACGAGGGTGTGCACGTCGTTGGTGCGGCCGTCGGCCTCGTGGGCGGCCAGCAGCTGCATGCGCCGCTGTTCGAGCCAGTTCATCCGGCGCTCGACGATGGCCTCGATCAGTCCGGTGCGCGAATCGAAGTAGTAGTGCACGGCGGAGTTGTTGCGCTGGCCCGCGGCGGCGGCGATGTCGCGCAGCGGCACGTCGAGGCCGCGTTCGGCGATGAGGCGTTCTCCGGCGTCGAGCAAGGCGGTGCGCGATTCGTCGCTCGGCATGCACGCACTCTACTAAACACGAGTATTGACGATGTTAAACACAGATGATTAATTAAACGGCGTGGATAATGTGGCGGTGGTCACCGATGCCGCGTCCGGCCCCGGCGCCGCGCTGTGCCGCCTTTTGGCCGCGCAGGGCGTCGCGGTGGTGGCCGCCGACATCGACGCCGCCGGTGTCCGCGTGAGCGTGGCCGTGCCCGGCGGGGTCGCGACCGACATCGTCGATTCCGGGATCGACCTGCCCGGGTACTCCTATCGCGCACCGTTGCGCCGGATGCCGATCGGGATGACCGGCTCCGAACGGGCCGCGCGGCACATCCTGCGTGGCATGCGGAAGAACCGGCCCTACATCGCACACCGGTGGTGTCCGGGTCTGCTGAGCCGTCTCGGAGGCCGCCGATGATCACAGGCGGCCCGATCTTCCAATTGTGCTGGGTGGTGGGTGATCTGGCTTCGGCTCGTGAGACGTTCACCACCCGGTACGGAGTCGGTGAATGGTTCACCATTCCGGAGGTCCACTTCGGGCCCGATGCGGCCGAATTGCGCGGGGCCCCGACCGATTACACGATCGGTGTGGCGCTCGGTTATGCGGGTGGCCAGCAGTTGGAGCTGATCGAGCCGCGTGGCGGGGTGAGCCTGTACGCCGAGCATCTCGATCGGGTCGGCCCCGGACTGCATCACGCCGCCTGGGTGCCCGAGGACTACGACGCCGCGCTCGCCGAGGCCGCCGCGGCCGGTATCGAGATCACCGCGCGCGGCCGGTTCGATGGCGTCGGGATGGAGTTCGCCTATCTCGAGGGCGGGCCGATCGGCTCGCACATCGAACTGCTGCGGTTGTCACCGCAGATGCGTGCGCTGTTCGACCATTTGATTCCGGAAGGATTCACCAACCCATGGCAGTAGGCGGCGACCCACGGCAGTCCGCGATGCCGTCGCGGCGCCACGGTCGCGCCTGCGGCAGTTCCCCTCACGTCTCGGCAACCGCCCGGGACCCGAGCGGCGCGCTCGACGCGCCAGGAAGGCAGGCACCATGCGTTTCACCTACGCCGAGACGATGACCGACCCGTCGTATTACCTCGCTCTGGCCAAGGCCGCCGAGGAGGCGGGCTACACCTCCATGGCGGTCGCCGACAGCGTGGCGTACCCGAAGGAGTCCGACGCGAAATATCCCTACACCCCCGACGGGAACCGGGATTTCCTGGAGGACAAGCCGTTCGTCGAGGCATTCGTGCTCAGCGCGGCGATGGCAGCGGTGACCACCACGCTGCGGTTCACGCCGTTCGTGCTGAAGCTGCCGATTCGCCCGCCCGTGCTGGTGGCCAAGCAGGCCGCGTCGGTGGCCGCGCTGAGCGGCAACCGGTTCGGGCTCGGTGTCGGCATCAGCCCGTGGCCGGACGATTTCGAGATCATGGGGGTGCCGTTCGACAAGCGCGGCGCGCGGATGGACGAATGCATCGACATCGTGCGCGGACTTTCGGCAGGCGGGTACTTCGAATACCACGGGCAGTTCTACGACATTCCGCCGATCAAGATCAGCCCGGTGCCGACCGAACCGGTACCGATCCTGATCGGCGGCCACAGCAGGCCCGCGTTGCGCCGGGCCGCGCAGCGCGGCGACGGGTGGATGCACGCCGGTGGCGACGGCGCCGAATTGGACCGGCTGCTGGGCGAATTGGACACGTTGCGCGCGGAGTACGGCACCCGCAAGGACTTCGAGGTGCACGTCATCTCGCTGGACGGTTTCACTGTCGACGGGATCAAACGTCTCGAGGACAAAGGGGTCACCGATGTGATCGTCGGCTTCCGGCTCCCCTACACCACCGAGCAGGACACCGAGCCGCTGGAGACCAAGATCGCCAACCTGTCCCGCTTCGCGGAGAAGGTCATCGCCCGGGTCAACGGGTGACGCCGGGTGCGGGTCAGGACCCTAGCGCGGCGGCGGCCGCGGCGAGGGTCCGCGCTCGGTAGCCCGCGCCGAAAAGCGCGACGTGCACCAGCAGCGGATGCAGCTGGTGCAGCGGCGTGCGGGTGCGCCATCCGTCGGCCGGCGGGTGGGTTTCGTGGTAGGCGGCGCGGATACGGTTCAGGTGTGGAGCGCCGAAGAGGGCGAGCATGGCCAGATCGGTCTCGCGGTGGCCCGCGTGCGCGGCGGGGTCGACGAGCATCGCCCGTTCCCGCGTCCACACGATGTTGCCCGACCAGAGATCGCCGTGGATGCGGGTCGGTGGTTCGGCGGGGCCGGCCAGCTCATCGATGCGATCGATGACGCGTTCGATCAGGCGGGTGCCGTCGGCGCCGAGCGCCGCCGCCGCCCGAGCGAGGTAGGGCGCGAGGCGCTGCTCGGCGTACCACCGCGACCACGGACCGTCGGTCGGGGTGTTGGGCAGTGGCAGGCTCGCGATCCAGCCTTCCCACGGGGCCCCGAACAACTCGGCGCGGGCGGCGTGCAGCGCGGCCAGTTCACGGCCGAATCGCTCGGCGGCCGCGGGGGTGGGTCCGGTCTCCTCCAGCCAGGGCAGCACCAGTGTCCGGTCGTCGGCGGCCAGGACCTGCGGCAGCAAGGCCCCGGCCGGGTCGGGCGCGGTGGCGCGCAGCCAGGACAGGCCCGCAGCTTCCGCCGCGAAGACGGATGTCGGCTCGGCCGAAGCCTTCACGAAAACGGTTCTGCCGTCGGCTGTTTCGGCGCGGTGCAGCGTCCACGCGTGGCGGGCGCCGAGATCGGTGACGGCGCGCACGGGCGCGTCCAGCAGGGCCGACAGCTGGGCCGCGCGGCTCACCGGGCGCCCGCGGTGAGCCGTTTCATAGTGTCCTCGTCGGCGGGGAAGAACGACTCGATGGCCAGTTCGGCGACGGTGACGTTCATCGGGGTGCCGAACACCGTCGTGACGCTGAGGAACGACAACTCGTTGCCGTCGTGCTCGATCCGCAGCGGCACCACCGCCTGGTCGGGTTCGGGCACGGTGAGCTCCACTTCGCCACCGGGGTAGGACCGCAGCTCCTCGAGCAGGTCGGCCAGGTCCCTGGCGCCGGTGACCTCTACTTGGCGCGTCAGACGGGCGAGGATGTGGCCACGCCATTCGGCGAGGTTGCGGATGCGGCCGGCCATGCCGTCGGGGTGCAGGCTCAGCCGCAGCGCGTTCACCGGCGGTTTCGTCAGTGCCGGATCGATGTCCGCGATGAGCACGGCCACGCCGCTGTTGGCGTCGATCATCGTCCAGTTCTGGTCGATGGCCAGCGCGGGGTAGGGCTCGTGGCCCGCGAGGATTTGGCGCATGGCGCCGCGGACGGCGTTCATGGCCGGAGTGTCCAGACCGGGCTGCGCGTAGGCGGGCGCGTAGCCCGCGGCCAGCAGGACGCGGTTGCGTTCGCGCAACGGGATCTCCAGATGCTCCGACAGGTGCACGATCATGGTGCGGCTCGGGGTGGCGCGCCCGGTTTCGATGAAGCTCAGGTGCCGCGCCGAGGTGTCGGCCCGTCCGGCCAGCTCCAGCTGGCTGAGCCTGCGTTCCAGGCGCCAATGTCGCAGCAGGTCACCTGCCGTTGGGGTAGTCACGCCCCGATCCTACGAACGGCCGGCCGTCGCGGCCATTACCTCTCGGGTAAGGGTCGCCGATACCCGCGGCGTCCTGGCCGTTCCGGTCGCCGTGCCCGCGCGGGAACACGAATGTCCGGCCGGAAGCGTGTGCTCCGGCCGGAACTCGGGCGCTGTCAGGCCATTTCGGGGACGCGCAGATGCGCGAACGCCAGCTCGAACTCCCCCACCTCGAGCACGTTGGCGCCGACCCGCTGAGTCGCCGCGCTCCTGATCCGAGTGCTGTGCTCGCGGGTGGCGTCCATCGCCTCGCGAGTCGCCCACACCATCGCGCCCACCCCTCGACCGCTGTCCCGGTCGACGAACAGGCTGGCGCTGCAGAATCCGTCGAGCGTCTCGATCTGCGGCAGCACTTCCATCCGGAATGTGTCGATCAGGCGCTCGACCTGCCCCGGGTCGACCTGCACCCAACTGCACCTGGCGCAGGCGGCGTCGCCGGCGGGATGGTCGCGGTGCATCGCCGCGATGTCCCATTCCTCGACGCGCTCCACCTCGCCGCCGAGTCGGCGGGCCAGGCCGTCGCGCAGTTGCTGGGCCCGTCCTCTGCTGGC
The DNA here is from genome assembly GCF_042733915.1 of Nocardia sp. NPDC059691. Classification (NCBI taxonomy): domain Bacteria; kingdom Bacillati; phylum Actinomycetota; class Actinomycetes; order Mycobacteriales; family Nocardiaceae; genus Nocardia; species Nocardia sp. NPDC059691. The sequence goes on from NZ_JBHWFB010000006.1 coordinate 431,258, forward strand.
ATGCAATGCCTCCTGCGATTCCCACGAGGTCGTAGCGATGCAACGTCCCGTCGACCGGTTCACCAGCAACGACATGCCGACCCACCCCTGCAGCTCCGGCAGATTCGACATCACTTCATCGCGGAGGTATGCGATCCCGTCGTCCATCGATGACGGCTGGGCCGCGATTGTGCTGGAACGTGCGTACACGGGCAACCTCCCGACTGCTCATGGCGGCGCCCCGGTGGCGCCACCGGACATACTCACCTTCCTCCAGCCCACGCCCACACGCAATGCCTCGGCTACCGTTCGGCTACCTCGTTGCCGCGGTGTCCGGTGGCCAGGCGTACCAAGGCCGCACGCAGGTCCGGGCGGGTCCGCGAGGCGGTCAGCTCCGCGAGCGCGATATCGGCGATCGCGGCCACGATCAGCAGCGCGACCGGTTCCGGGTCCGCCCACCCGGCGGCGGCGAGATCGTCCGTGATGACCAGCGCGGCTTGCCGATTGCGCGCCGCGACCTGCTCACCGAGGCCCGCCTCGGAGCGCGCCTGGATCAGCAGCGCCTTCGTCGCCGGCTGGGCCAGGCAGCCGTCGAGGTAGGCGTGCATACCCGCGGTCAGCCGCTCGATACCCGGCGGCGTGCCGGAGACGGTGTCCAGCACCTGGGCGAACAAGTCCTCGTGGAAAGCGTGGTGCAGCGCTCGGATGTAGTCGCCGCGGCTGGACCAGTGCTGATAGAAGCTGCCTTTGGCCATGTTCGCCTGCGCGACGATCGCGTTCACCGACAGTTTGGCCAGATCCGCCTCCCCCAGCAGGGTGCGGCCCGCGTGCAGCAGTGCCTTGCGGCCGGGCTCGGCCGACCTCACGACCCGGCCGCCGAGGTGAGCGGTCCGACGATCGGCGCGACCACCGGGCATTCCACCGACCGGGCATGCTCGGGATCCAGCGCGTCGAGCACTTCGTGCACCGCGACCGGATCGGAGGTGAGCCCGTAGTGTTCGGAGTAGTCGGTGGCGCACACGTCCTGCAGCACGATGTTGCGGGCGTTCGGCCCGTCGAGCATGCCGGTGGTGTAGGGCGTGGCGATCTCGTCGTAGCGGCTGACGATGCTGACGAACTGCACATCGGGCACCAGCCGGGCGTCCGCTTTCAACTCCCGCAGAAACGGCGAGTCCGGCGACATCTGGCAGGGGCCGCAGTCGGCGATGGCGTCCGCGGTGCCCGGCAGATCCCGCAGGGGCTTCGCCGCGGTGTCGGCGCCGCTGAGCGTCGACCCGTGATAGGGAGCGCCCAGCCCGATGTGGCGTGCGACCTTTCCGGCGCCGCCGAGGTGGTGGAAGTAGTAGAACGGCACCGCACCGCCCATCGAATGCCCTACGACGTCGACCTTCGCCGCGCCGGTGGCGGCCAGGACGCGGTCGATGAACGCTCCGATCTGGCGGGCGCTCTCGGGGACCGGCGCCACCGCGCCCAGCGCCGGACCGAACGCACCGGTGCCGTAGGTGGTGGTGTACACGCAGTAACCGGCGGCCGCCAGCAACGGCGACAGGGTCTGCCAGCTCACCGTCTCGTTGCCCAGGCCGTGCAGCAACACCACGGGATTCGGATGTGCGGCGCCCGGGTGGCAGGTCCAATCGTCGGCTCCCGGCGGGGGCGCCCCCGGCGCCGCCAGCTGCGCGGCCAACCCCGCCAGATAGCTGTAGGGAACGCTCGCGGGCTCCTGCGCCCCGGCGACGGGCGCGGCTCCCAGGAGGCACACCGCGGCGGTGGCCGTCGATGCGGCAAATCGAAGCAAGGTTCGCACCTGCTACTCCTTCACTGAACACGCTATGACCGACCGGTCGGTCATAGCGTACAGGTGTGGCGGCCGGGCGGGAAGGGCGAAGCGGAGCGCCCGATCGACCGGCCCGCACCCGTGCGGGGTGATGCCGTCGAACTCCGTCGTGGCTCGCGCGCCACGGCAGGATCGATCTGCCGTAGCCTGGGGCGGGTGACCGATCCGGTGAAACTCGAGGATTCCGAATCGCTGCGGTTGGCGCGTCTATTCCTCGGCCGCACAGTGGATCTGGTCATCGACCGCCCGTACGGCAGCCACCATCCGCGATGCGGATTCCGCTATCGCGTCAACTACGGATACGTTCCGCTCACCCGCGCGCCCGACGGACAAGAACTGGACGGGTACTTCCTCGGACCGTCCGAACCTCTGGTCTTCGCCCGCGGACGCTGTGTGGGGATCATCCACCGGTTCTACGACGATGACGACAAGCTGCTCGTCGTCGCGGACGGTAGCCCCGCGCTCGACGACGCGGCGATCGCCGACGCCGTCGAGTTCCAGGAGACCGCCGGTCACTACGTGATCATCGGCAGGTGACCGGCAGACCCTCTCGATTGGGCACGCGGATACCGGGTAGGCCCCTGCCATGGAACTGTTGGTGATTCTCGGACTCGCGGTGCTGGTCGGCGCGGTGATCCTGTATCGCAAGAGGTCCGGCAAACGGCCCGACGCACCCGAGGCACCCGGAAACGACGGCGAGTAGGGAGCGGCTATGAACGCGATGGACCCCGACCCCGCGAAAACTCCCGACCTGGAACCCGGCGGCGGGGTGTCGCCCGGCGCCACACCACCGGACACCCCACAGACGTCCGGTCTGTCCGCGCCGGAGCCGAGCACCCGACACCACTTCCCGATCACCGGCGTGCTGGCGATGCTCATCGGGGCGCTGGTGATCCTGCTGTTCGTCGCCGTCGCGGTCGGGCTCGTGGTGACGATGCTGTGACCCGCCGCCACCGGCGGTCGGCCGATCCGGGAGATCGGCCGACCGTGGGGTTATGGTGCGCCGAGGGTCACAGGATGGGCCTGCCGCCGGTGACGGCGATCCGAGCGCCCGAGACATAGCTGCCGTCGTCGGAGGCCAGCATGACGTAGGTGGGCGCCAGTTCGGCCGGTTGACCGGCGCGGCCCAGCGGGGTGTCGTCCCCGAAGTGGGTGACCTTCTCCACCGGCATGGTGGACGGGATCAACGGAGTCCAGATCGGTCCCGGCGCAACGCTGTTGACCCGGATCCCGCGCTCACCCAGTAGCTGCGCGAGGCTGGCGGAGAAGTTCGCGATGGCGGCTTTGGTCGCCGCGTACGGAGCCAGGGTGGGCGAGGGCATGTCGGAATTCACCGAAGAGCTGCCGATGATCGATGACCCCGGCGGCATGTGCGGCAGCGCCGCCTTCACCAGGTAGAAGTAGGCGTTGATGTTCAGCTTGACGGTGTGCTCGAACTCCTCGTCGCTGATCTCTTCCAGGGTCTCGTGGGTCATCTGGAACGCCGCGTTGCTCACCAGGACGTCGATCTTTCCGAATTCCCGCACTGCCCGGTCGATGACGGCGCGGCAGTGGGCGGCTTCGGACAGGTCGCCGGGCACGAGCACGGCTTTGCGTCCGGCCTGCGTCACCAGATCGGCGACTTCCTTCGCGTCCTCGTCCTCGTCGAGGTAGGAGATCAGTACGTCCGCGCCTTCACGCGCGTAGGCGATCGCCACCGCCCGCCCGATGCCGCTGTCTGCGCCGGTGACGACGGCGGCCTTGCCGGTCAGTTTGCCGGAACCGCGGTAGCTGTCCTCACCGCAATCCGGCACCGGAGTCATCTTGGCCTGGATACCTGGGACTTTCTGCTGCTGCTCGGGAAACCCCATGTCGGTCCTCCTTCTGGCGTTTCGGGGCTGTGGGTGGTTCAGCTGTCGTGCTGGCGGCGCCAGTCGCGCACCGCGTCGCGGGCGCGGTCGAACAGCGCCAGCGGCGGGCCCGCCGCCAGATTGGCGAGCGCGGACTCCCCCGCGTGCGGGTGCGGCCGGGTGGGCGCCACGGCCTCGGCGGCCCGCAGCGACCCGGCCATCCGCTTGAGCTGGCTGCTGGAGAACTGGGCGCGCAGCAGAGCGAATTCCTCGGCCTCCTCGTGCGCGGCGTGCTCGTCCACCGCGTCGGCGAATTCGGCGAGCCGGGCATCGAACTCGGGATGGTCCACTCCGAGGTCGTAGAGGTCGGCCAGCGCGCGTTTGGCCGCGTTCTCCTCCTCCAGCCGCGGTTGCACGATGTCGGCGTCGGCGCCGAACCGGGCCCGTCCGGCGACCGGATGCACGACCTCCTCCTCGGCGCTCTCGTGCACGGCCAGCAACCGCACCAACTCGGTGAACAAGTCCTGTTTCCCGTCGTTACCCGACTTCAGTCGCGCCAGCAGCGTGCGGATCTCCTCGTGCTGGGCGGTGAGCAGGTCGACGACATCCTGATCGGTCATCGCAACACTCGTTTCTGTCGCTGTGGAATGCGTTCGTGGGCTCAGGTTTTCGCGCCCTGGGCGACCGGGGTCGCCGCGCGGACCGGGGATCGTGTGCCCGTGGCGAGGTCCGTCGCCCGGCGGGTACCCGGGCGGACGGACGCCAATCAGCGCGCCGCCGCTACTCCGATTCCGGTGGGGGCAGCAGCCGCGGAACCAGCACCGCGGCGACGGTGGCGGTGGTCGCGCAGGTGGTCGCGATCCCCCAGCCGACCGGATCCAGCGGGCGGCAACCGAAGTAGCCGCACAGTCCCGGTGTCATCACCACCGCGCCGAGCACCGCACCGCTGGCGGCCGTGGTGAGCCACACCAACGGGCTGCGGTAACCGGAGACCAGCGTCTGACCCAGCTGTGTGCCGATGAGCGCGACCAGGCCGATGGTGGCGGCGCGGCGCTGCGTGCCGGTCATCCGGCCGAGGGTCCAGGCGACCGAGGCGCTGGTGGCCGTGGCGACGCCGCGCACCCCGAGCGTGTGCAGCAGGTCGGGGCCCAGGCGCGCGGGCGGCAGTTCGGCCAGCCGCTCCGCCGCGCGCTGCGCTTGGGCCTGCGGGTCGTCGGTGTCGTCGGGATCGACCGCGTCCCGTTCCCGCGACAGCGCCAGCGCCATGGCGGGGAACATGTCGGTGAGCATGTTCACCAGCAGGAACTGCCGGGTGCCCAGCGGCGCCTGGCCGCTGACGGCGGTGCCGTACAGCGTGAAGGCGACCTCGCCTGCGTTGCCGCCGACCAGCACGCCGACGGCGTCGGTGACCCGCTGCCACATGCCGCGGCCTTCGACGAGGGCGTGCAACAGCACCAGGGGGTCGGGATGGGTGAGCACCATGTCGGCGGCGTTGCGGGCGGCGACCGAACCCTGTGCGGCCAAACCGATTCCGACGTCGGCGGTGCGGATCGCGGCGGCGTCGTTGCTGCCGTCGCCGGTCATGCCGACCACGTGTCCCGCGCGGCGCAGCGCCGCCACGATGCGCACCTTGTGTTCCGGGCTGACGCGAGCGAAAACCGTGCTCTGTTCGATCAGTTCCGCACGCGCGGTCTCGTCCAGACGATCGAGATCCGCGCCGGTCACCACCTCCCCCGCCTCGATGCCGAGCTGGCGGGCCACCGCCGCCGCGGTCACCGGGTGGTCGCCGGTGATCATGCGGACGCTGATTCCGTTGCGCTGCAACGCGGTGACCAGCGGCACCGTCTGCGGGCGCGGGGCGTCGGCGAGGCCGATGAAGCCGAGCAGACTCAGTTCGGCGACCGCCGCCTCGACGTCGTCGGGTTCGGTCGGCAGGTCGCGCCGGGCCACCACCAGCACCCGCAAGCCCTGCTCGGCCAGATCGCGAACCACCTGTTCGGCGCGTTGACGCAGGCGGTCGTCGAAGGGATGGTCGGTCTCGTCGCTCCGCACGCCGGTGCAGCGCGAGAGCACCACTTCGGGGGCGCCCTTCACGATCAGCCGCAGTTTGCGGGAGGTGTGACCGAGGGTGGCGGCGTAGCCGCGGTTGGATTCGAACGGGATCTCTTCGATCGCGTCCCAGCGGCGGGGGTCGTCGCCGAGCGCCTCGGCCGCGGCCTCGACCACCGCGCGGTCGGTGGCGTGCACGATCGGGCCCTCGACGGGATCGGGACAGGCGCGGGTCGCCGCCCGCAGCAGGCGGTGCGCGTGCTCGCAGTCGGCGTCGGGGGGCCACTGCTCGTCGAGATCGGCGAGTGTGGTCAGGCGCAGCCGCCCCTCGGTGAGGGTGCCGGTCTTGTCGAAGCACAGGGTGTCCACCCGGCCCAGTGCCTCGACGGTGCGGCTGGCGCGCACCAGCACGCCGTGTCGCGACAGCCTGCGGGCGGCGGCGAGCTGAGCGACCGTGGCCACCAGCGGCAGTCCTTCGGGGACCGCGGCGACCGCGACCGCCACGCCGTCGGCGATCGCGGTGCGCAGCGGCCTGCCGCGCAGCATGCCCAGTCCGGTGACGATGCCGCCGCCGCTGAGCGTCAACGGCAGGGCTCGGTCGGTCAGGCGGCGCAATTGCGCCTGCACACCGGCCTTTTCCGGCGGGATGGCACCGGCGGCGGCGCGGCCCGCCTGGGTGTCGTGACCGACGGCCACGACGATCGCTCGCCCGGTGCCGTTGACCACGGTGCTGCCTTCGAAGACCATGCAGGCGCGCTCGGCCAGCGCCCGGCCCGGGGTCGCCGCGACCTGTTTCTCGACGGTGATCGATTCGCCGGTGAGGCCGGATTCGTCCACTTCCAGATCGTCCGCGCGCAGCAGCCGGGCATCGGCGGGGACCACTTCCCCGGCCCGCAGCACGATCACGTCGCCGAGTGCGAGGACGTCGGCGGGCACCAGGTGCTCGTACGGTTCGGCGGTGTCGAGGTCGGCGCGGTCGATCACGCGGGCGCTGAGCTGCTCGCCTTCGAACAGGCGGAACAGCGCGTTCTCCGCGCGCTGGCGCTGCCAGGCGGAGACCAGCGCGTTGACGCCGAGCACCGACGACAGCAGCACCGCGTCCGACGGCGCGCCGAGTACCGCGGTGGCGACCGCGCCGACGCCGAGGATCGGGGTGAGCGGATCGGCGAGTTCCCGGCGCAACTGACCGGCGAACGACGCCGCCGCCGCGATGACGCTCACGCCGGGGATGCGGGCGACCGCGCCGGGCCGGGCGCGCTCGGGCACCGCGAGCGGCCGCGGCAACCGGCTCAGCACCTCTTGGGGTTCGAGGGCGTGCCAGGGCAGCAACGGTGCGAGCGTGGCCGGTGGGGCGGTGCGCGCCGAACGCCATCCGGTGTAGGCGCCGGTGAGCAGACCGGTGTAGTGGGCAGCGGTCATGGGCGACGAGCGGCCCACGCTGTCGGGGGCGACCGCGAGCAGCAGACCGCCCAGCGCCGCGCCGGACAGGGCCAGTGAGCGACCGCGTTCGCTCACCTGACGGGCCGGAGCGACGGCGGCGAGGACGCGGTCGGCCTGTGCGAGGTCGCGGCAGACCGCGTCGGCGGTCCACGGCATCTGCAGCGCGTTGTCTTCCCGCACGGCCAGACCGATCGCGACGTCGGCGTGGGCCAGCGCCTTGTGCGCGCGGGGACTCAACACGGCGACGACGTGACCGTCCTGCTGCAGAGCGCGCACCAGCCCGCTCATCGACGTGGACGGGGAGACGAATTCGTCGGCCATGGACCGCAACTCGGCGGCGTCGGCGCTCGCGGCGAGCGTCACGCGCAGGCCCGCGCTGCGCGCCCGGCCCAGCAGCGCGTATGCCCGCCGGTCGAGTTCCCGGCCGACCAGGACCCGTCCGACCGATGTTCCGTTGTCGTGGAGTTCGCGCCACACTGGGCGGCGCGTCACACCGTCGTCGGGTTTTCCGGTCGCGGGATGCACCAGTCTGCGGTGACCGCCGGCCGACAGGTAGCGGCCGGTGTGGTCGGGCTGCGCGTCGTCGCGGCTTTCGCCGGTCTCGTACTCCCACAGCAGTCGCTGGCTCGCGCTCCATACCTCGGCGACCGACCATCTCGGGTCGCTCGCTTCGGCCTCGAGGACCAGACGCCGTGTGGTCAGCAGCGATTCTCCATCGATGACCAGCGCCGACAGTCGGTCCAGCCGCCGCCACACCCGCGGGTGCAGCGTCAGCACACCCGCGCGGCCCAGCATCGTGGAGACCAGCGCGCCGTAGGCCTCGCGGCTGGCCCGCGCCGCCTTGGGCGCTCCGAGTTCCAGCGCGTCGGCCGCGCCGAACAGGCCACGTCCGCCGAGGACGGAGGTGACCGCGCCCGCCAGCGCACCCGCGGCCGTTTCGTCGGCGACCCGTTCGATCGGGCCCTGCGGCATCTCGACCACACGGTCGGGCGGGGTCAGCGGGTCGCACACTTCCGCTGGGCGGCGGTCGATCTCGGCCTCCCAGCCCTGCCATTGCACGTAGCGGGTGAGCGATTCGGTCAGCGTGAAACCGCGGTGCACCGCATCGATCACCAGATTCGCCGTGCCCGCCGCCGCACTGTTGCCCAGGGCGTTGCCGATCGCGTTCGCCGTGGTCAGCACCAGGTCGGTCCGTGGACGGCCGAGCTGATCCTCGAGCCGTTTGCGGAGGCGGGGCTGGGTGTCGACGAAGGCGGCGGCGGCGCGCAACACCCGGGCGGGTCCGCGCAACGGCAGCACGGCGCTCATAACGGACAACCCGATCGCGCACACGTCGCCCGCGACCTGGATCCCGGCCGCCAGCAGCGGTTCCCGGTCCCCCGGGTGCTCGCAGCCCCGACTCCAGTCCAGATCGCCGACCGCGGTATCGGTCTCGACGGATTCGATGGCCGACACCAGGGCGGGCAGGTCGGCCGCACCGTGCTCGAGAGCGGCCACGACGCGGCCGGTCACCGCGTTCACCCGCCACCAACGCACATCGCGGCGGCGGTCCAGCGTCCGGTGCAGCGCCTCGGTGATGTCTCCGCTCCTGCCGGAGTCCAGGCCGCGCACCTCCACGGTGGCCCGGTCCTCGTTGAGCGCAACCCGGCGCCGGGAGCGCAGCGCGTGCGGGTCGATCAGCGCGGCCAACTCGTCGCGCAACTCCTCGTTACTGCCCAGATTCAGCAGCGACACGCCTGCCCGCGCACCCGCTGCCACCGCCTGCACCGGCGCCTGCGCCGCCTTCATTCCCACATCGACGGCCTTCTCCACGCTCGCACGGGCCATCTCCGCCGCAACGGAGGTCGGCGCCTCGAGCCACCACGGTGAGACGACTCCGCGTAGTAAGAAGCTCATACACGGCAGCTACCCAGGCATGCACAGAGCAAACCGTCCGCGGCCGCGGTGCGGGCACCGCGGCCGGGTCCGGTGCGGACCCGCTCCGCCGGTCAGTTCGCGGTCGGGTCGAGCACGATCTTCACCGCGCCGTCGGTCTTCTGCTGGAAGGTGGCGTAGGCCTGCGCCGCATCGGTCAGTGGGAGGCGGTGGGTGGCGAAGGTGTCCACGCCCAGCGGGTCGCCGTCGCGCAGCAGCGGCATGATGTCGTCGACCCACCGTTTGACGTTCGCCTGGCCCATCCGCAGCTGGATCTGCTTGTCGAACAACACCCGCATCGGCAGTGGGTCGAGCATGCCGCCGTAGACGCCGATCACCGAGATCGTGCCGCCGCGACGGACGATGTCGATGGCGGAGTGCAGTGCCGCGAGCCGGTCGACGCCCGCGGTGTCCATCACCTTCTGGGCCACGAAATCGGGCAGGAACGCCGCCGAGCGCTGGGCCATCGACGCGATCGGCGACCCGTGGGCTTCCATCCCCACCGCGTCGATCACCGAGTCGGTGCCCCGGCCGTCGGTCCAGCCGCGGATGATGTCGCCGACCGGCTCGTCGACGGCGTCGAGGTCGATCACTTCCATGCCGCGCTCGGCCACCCGCGCCAGCCGCTCGGGTACCCGGTCGACACCGATGACGCGATAGCCGCGGTGCGCGGCCACCCGGCAGGCCATGTCCCCGATCGGGCCCAGACCCAGCACGGTCACCGATCCGCCGTCGGGCACCCCGGCGTATTCCACGGCCTGCCACGCGGTGGGCAGCACGTCCGACAGGTACAGGAAGCGGTCGTCGGCCGGTCCGTCGGGCACGGTGATGTGGGTGGCGTCCGCGTGCGGCACCCGCAGATACTCGGCTTGGCCGCCGGGCACCTGCCCGTAGAGCTTCGAATAGCCGAACAGGGCGGCTCCGCAGCCGTATCGGCGGACCTGCGTCGTCTCGCACTGGGTGGGCAGCCCGGTCCGGCACATGTAACAGGCGCCGCAGCTGATCTGGAACGGGATGACCACGCGGTCACCGCGTTCCAGCCCGGTGACGGCCGAACCGGTCTCCACCACACGTCCCATGGGTTCGTGGCCGAGGACGTCGCCGTTGCTCATGTAGGCGCCGAGCACCTCGTACAGGTGTAGGTCGGATCCACAGATGCCGGTGGAGCTGACCTCGATGATCGCGTCCGTCGGGGCCTCGATCCGAGGATCGGGCACGGTCTCCACGGCGATTTTGTGTCGCCCTTGCCAGGTCACTGCTTTCATCCGCGCGGCTCCTCGGTCGGGGTCGGTACTTGTCCCCGTCCTACCCGGACACCTGTGCCCGAAACGACCGCGCCGGGGTTTGCCGTGGGCAACACCGCAGGCCACGGGCTCGGTGCGCGGTGGGTACGCCGGATGTGTGCGGCCGCGGATTCGGGGTAGGCGGTAGCCGTGGACCATTCACGAGCTCCCCTGCTGGAAGCCCTTGCCGACTATCACCGGCTGGGCCGGTACGGCTTCACACCCCCTGGGCATCGGCAAGGACGCGGAACCGACGAACGAGTCCTGGACGTGATCGGCCGCGACGCCTTCGGCTCCGATGTCCTGGCCGTCGCCGGACTCGACGACCGGCTCTCGCGCGGTGGCTACCTGTCGCGCGCCGAAGCGCTCATGGCCGACGCGGTGCGCGCGGAATCGGCGTTCTTCTCCACCTGCGGCAGTTCGCTGTCGGTGAAGGCGGCCATGATGACGGTGGCGGGCGGCCACGAGGGCGGCCTGCTGGTGGCGCGCGACAGCCACAAGTCCGTGGTCGCCGGGCTGATCTTCTCCGGTGTCCAGCCGCACTGGATCTCCCCGCGCTGGGACGCCGAGCAGCATTTCGCCCACCCGCCCTCGCCGCGGCAGGTGTCCGAGGCGTGGGAGGAACACCCCGACGCCGCGGGCGCGTTGATCGTGAGCCCGAGTCCCTACGGCACCTGCGCGGACATCGCCGGCATCGCCGAGGTCTGTCACGAGCGCGGCAAGCCGCTCATCGTCGACGAGGCGTGGGGCGCGCATCTGCCGTTCCACGACGACCTGCCGACCTGGGCGATGGACGCAGGGGCGGACCTGTGTGTGGTCAGCGTGCACAAGATGGGCGCCGGTTTCGAGCAGGGCTCGGTCTTCCACGTCCAAGGCGATCTGGTCGACACGATCAGGCTCAGCGAATGCGCCGACCTGCTGATGACCACCAGCCCGAACGTGCTGGTCTACGCCGCGCTCGACGGCTGGCGCAGGCAGATGGTCGAGCGGGGGCAGGAACTGCTCGGTTCCGCGCTGCGCGTAGCCGAACAGGCCAGGCGCCGGCTCGCCGAGATCCCCGGCATCAAGGTGCTGGAAGACGAACTGCTCGGTGTCGAAGCCTCCCACGACCTCGACCGGTTGCAGGTCCTCATGGACGTGTCCGGTACCGGGGCCAGCGGTTATCAGGCCGCTGACTGGCTGCGCGAGCACCGCCGCATCGACATGGGATTGACCGATCACCGCCGGTTGCTCGCCACGCTGTCGCTCGCCGACGACAAGGACACCATCGATGTCCTGGTCGACGGCATCGCCGCGTGGCGCGACCAACTGAGCGATCCGCGGCCGCCACGCATCCAGTTGCCCTCGCCCGACGACCTGCAACTGGAATCGGTGATGCTGCCGCGCGACGCGTTCTTCGGCCCGGTGGAGACAGTGGACGCGCGCGACGCCGTCGGCCGGATCGCCGGCGAACAGATCACGCCCTATCCGCCGGGCATTCCGGTGGTCATACCCGGCGAGCGCATCGACGCCGCCGTCGTCGACTACCTGCGCACCGGGCTCGACGCGGGCATGAACGTCCCCGACGCGGCCGACTCCCGGCTGCGCACGATCCGCGTCGTCGCCCGCGATCGAACCGAAACGTAGGAGGTTTCTTTCATGGCCGGACCGACCGCGCTCGCCCTGGTGTGCACGCTGAAGAAGTCCCCCGCCGAATCCAGCAGTGATGTCATCGCCCGGCAGGTCCTCGACGAGCTGGCCGAACACGACGTGCAGGGCACGGTGCTGCGGCTGGTGGACTACGACGTGCTACCCGGAGTGACCGCCGACGAAGGCCCCGGCGACCAGTGGCCGTCCATCCGCGAACGGATCGCGGCGGCCGACATCCTGCTGGTGGCCACCCCCACCTGGGTCGGGCACATGTCGTCGGTGGCGCAGCGGATGCTGGAGCGATTGGACGCCGAACTGTCCGAAACCGACGACGCGGGTCGTCCCGCCATGGTCGGCAAAGTGGCCACGGTCGCGGTCGTCGGCAACGAGGACGGCGCGCACAAGATCGTCGCCGACCTGTATCAAGGGCTCAACGACATCGGATTCACCATCCCGGCACAGGGGTGCACGTACTGGAACGATCAGGCCATGGGCGGCACCGACTATCAGGACCTCGACTCGGTGCCGAAGGCGGTGGCTTCGGCGACCGCGGCGCTGGCCAGGAACGCCGCGCACCTGGCCCGGGTGCTCGGCGCCCAGCAGTACCCTCCCGCTGAATGATTCCCGCGCCCGTCGCGGGGGCCACCGCCCCCGGGGGGGGGGGGGCGCCCCGGGGCGCGGCGCCCCCCGCCGAACCCGCGGGGGCCGGAAAAAAAAATGCAACAAATCCACAAACCCCCCCGTAAAGGTACACCCCCA